>JBBKWL010000175.1:0-23129 GCA_037968975.1 Woeseiaceae bacterium
CACCTCCACCGGGCGCTTCGTTCGGCCCGACGTTCTCGGAGATCCAGGCCGGTCTGTTCACGCCGACGTGTTCCGGCTGCCATGGCGGAGCTGCACCGTCGGCCGGACTCAATCTGGAAGCCGCCAGCAGTTATGCGAGCCTCGTAGGCATTGCGAGCTCACAGGATGCAGCGATCCAACTGGTTAATCCCGGTAACCCGAACGCCAGCTACCTGATCGACAAACTCGAAGGTTCTGCGGCCACGGGCAATGTCATGCCACCCAGCGGGGGCATTCCACAACCCGATATCGATATGGTGCGCCAGTGGATTACAGACGGCGCGATCGACGACACTGTTGTTCCGCTCGCCCCGATTCGAGTTACATCACTTTCACCGTCTCCGGGAGCAGCATTGATTGCGGCGCCGGGACAGATCGTCGCAGGCTTCTCACGTGACCTGGATGCATCAACCGTTAATGCACTGACGTTCACTTTGACTGCCAGCGGTGGCGACGGCGACTTTAACAGCGGCAATGAAACCCAGATTACCGCGACCAGTATTGGTGTCGGAGCAAACCCTGCGAGCGCTGTATTCAGTCTCGCGGGCGTCGTACTGGCTGATGACACTTATCAGGTTACGTTATTCGGCGCAGGCGCAAACCTGATCATGGACACGGATGCGAATGCGCTCGATGGAGAACTCCCCGGTGCATTGCCGAGCGGCGATGGCACAGCCGGCGGTGACTTCATCACTCAGTTCAGCATCACCACGCCGATTGTACTCGGTCCGACACTGGATCAGATTCAGGCAATTATTTTCACGCCGAGATGTTCCAGCTGTCACTCCGGCGCTGGCAGCACCAGCGGCATTCCGGATATGGATTTAACAAATGCGGATGCCGCGTTCAATACACTTCGCAATGTGACGAGTGCGCAGGACGGAAACTTCATTCGAGTCGTACCCATGCAGCCTGCCAACAGCTACCTGGTGCACAAGTTGCAGGGAATCGCGACTGTTGGCGGCGTTATGCCTCCGACGGGCATGCTCACGCCCGCAGAGATTGCTGCGGTAGAACAGTGGATCACGGACGGCGCACTCCGCTAGAAACTGGTGCCACTTCCGCGGCTCCTGCTCTATCGCCAGCGCTATCGCTTTCTTGATGTTTTCCATTAGTGTCCTTTTTCCAGGGCCAGATACTCCGTGAAAGTCGATATGTCGAAATCGGCGCTATACTCTTGATCCCGATTTACGACATGCCAGCCGGACAGATCTGCTCGACTGTCCACAACCAGGACACAGGCAATGACCGCACTGATAAGCGCACCGGAAAGTCCGACCGCCAGATACTTCATGGCCTGCAAGGCCGAGCGTGTTATCCGTAAGTGTCTGCTCATTATTTTTGCCGCCAGTTTGGTCGCTTGCGCCAGTACCGAGCCAAATTCTCGCACGCCGGAACCGACTGCGGCGGAAGTCGCGAAGCTCATAGGCTGTACTTCAGACGAAGTTGCCCTTTGCATTGAAGTTAACTGCGAAATAGAAGAGTGGCGCTGCGCTGATCGCAATGATGTGCGAGACATGTTTAAAGCCAGTGACTTTAATCGCTAAACGTTTTCCGACTGCAGCGAAGAAAACTCACCTGCGCAGGACAGGTAGTTGACCAGCCAAAAAAAACGCCCCTTGCGGGACGTTTCTGTTTGCTTCTGGAAAAGTGTTGCGACGGACGACCTAGAACCGCCAGACCAATCCGGCTGAAAGCATGTAGACGTCGTCGGTATCGTCGACATCCAGGACTTCGTACTCGCCACGGATCTCAGCTGAGCCGAGCATGAATCGCAAGCCGGCGCCGTACGCCGGAGCAGTGCCGTCCTCGCTGCCGCGCAGATTCTCGATACGCAGGTCGGCATCCCACGAAACCAAGCCGTACTTCAGGAAAACACCGACCGGCCCGATATCAAGTCCAGCCACACCGAACGCCGACAAACCGGAAATGTCGATTTCCGCGGTCTCACCCGCAACGTCGGTTGACGGCGAGCCGAGGTCAAAATATCCCGCTTCGACAGCGAGTTCGATTACCGGCAGATCAAAGACGAAACCACCATAGGCTTTCCAGGCAAAGTCGCTTTCATCAAAGTTTATGTCGTTGCCGAAACCCGGATCCGGAATCTCTGCAGATACCGTCGCGTTGCCAACGCTGCCGCCCAGGTAAAACCCCGAGTCGGCAAATACCGCCGGGCTTGTGCCGAAGACGAGCAGGCCAAACAACGATGCGGTTAGTCTGGTGCGAATATTGCGTTCAATCATGGCGAAACCTCTTCAAATATTTTGCAACTGGTTAATTAAATAAATACGAATAAAATCAGTGCGTAGTATCGACACAGGTCACAGAGAATCACCTCGATTCCGTCACAAAAACACGAACCGGCCGAGACCGGAAAATCGCTTAAAATCAAGAAAAAGGCGGCCCGCCAGAGGTGACGGACCGCCTTTTGATCATCGCAGGACAAGCTCGTCCTGGGGGGATCGATGACCGCCGTGCACGTTCAGGCTTGATTGGAAAAATCGGCAAGCCTTGCCAGATTGATTTTCGCAACCTTTGAATTTCCTTTGGTGTCTAATGCGTGGACGAAATCTTTATGTGCGAGTGCAACGTCGCCCGTTACGGCGCGCAGAACGCCACGGTTCGTCAACGACAACGCGAGATAGGTTCTGCTCGTTGCAACCATAAATCTTTTCGAGAAAGAGCCGTGCCGATCAACGTCCATTTTCTGCGCGTGTTCGACCGCGGCGTCGCAAGCTGAGGCAGCGTCGACGAGGTTTCCTATCTTGGTGTACGCAACACAAAGATTTGTCGCCTTGTAGAACGGGTCTTCGCTGCTACCTGCTGTCGAAATATTTTCGATCGCCTGCTCATAGTTGCCGGCCACGACTTGCTCGCCATAGGCCGAATCGATAATCGTTGTCATCGTGTAGGCCGGTTTATCGGCATAAACCGCCGTTGCAAGAAAACTGCTCATGGCAATCAGCACCGAGATTAATCGTGGCAGCGTGTGTTTGAAAATTGTCGTCGTTTCATGTTTCATGTTTTCGTCTCCGGGGTAGGTGTCACTGACGAAACGATAAGGCACTGGCATGGCGCTGACAAACGCGAAAAACTCTTCCCGTAGATGAAAAACATTCAACTTGCTTTAACGAACGTCGCAACCGCCCAATCACGCAACATGCTTATGTCTTCGTCTTCTGCGTCCTGATTGCCGCAGGCAAAATAATAGGCGTCAGTGGTTTCCAGTTGATGCTCGAAGAGTCGTACCAGGGTTCCGGAATCGAACATTGTGTCGCAAAGCTCAGATGGCACCAAGGCAGCGCCCAGCCCGCGTTGCGCGGCTCTGACCACGGCAATCATTGAGTCTAATCTTACGGAACTTGACTCCGAGGGCAGTTCAACTCCTGACGATCGCTGCCAGTGCAGCCAAGCCTTGGGTCGGCTTTCGTGGACGATTCGGGGAAAGTTGCTGAGCACCTTGTTTGCTTTGATCTGCAGAGAGTCACGAAATTCGGCAGACGATACTGGAATCAGGTTCAATTGCAGCAATCGCTCTGACTCGAGCTCTTTCGGCGGCGACTTGAAGACTCGAATAGATGCGTCCGCATGGCCCGGGTGCTTCTCGGTCGATTCGTCGCTTGTATCGACCTTGATATCATACCCCCGATGTTTGGCAGTGAACTCCGCCAGGCGGGGAATGAACAGCTCACTTGCGAAAAACGGTTGCACCGAAATTCGCAGCGTTCTTCGGGACACTGACTTTTTATGACGCGAAGCCACTTCGTCCAGTTGCGAGATCAGCGGATCCAGGTCGGTGTAGAGTGATCTGCCCGCCTCAGTCAACGTCAGCGATCCACCATCCCGATTGAACAGCTTCTGCCCAAGCTCTTGTTCCAGGTTCCTGATCTGGTGACTAACCGCTGAGGCTGTGATGTACAAATTTGCGGCTGCCTCACGAAAGCTCATGGCGTCAGCGGCAACACAGAAAGCGCGTAGACCACGCAGCGACGTCTTATTGTTTTTCGATGGCATGCGAAATTGCTGCACGAACCATGCCAGAGTCGCCTGCTAAGCTATTGCGGTTGTAAGTGCCTGATTGCCGGCCAATCAGGTCGATGCAGATTCCAGCGCGCCCATGCGCGTGCCCCATTTTTGATCACAGCGATTATTTGCGGCGCCAATCTGGTGCAAAGTGCTGCGTTGTAAGAAAACGTCCGGTACTGTTATACGGATCGCTGTTGTCGTCGAAGGATTCGTCAAGCTCAAACGAATTGACGTCAATTCTGTTCAGCACAGAGCTCTGGTCGCTCGCGCTGACTGCACTCTTGAAGCGGTCGTCCGGAGCACGGCTGAGCGGGGCTTTCGATGTTGTTGTATTAGTTGACATAAGTAGACTTCCTTGCCTGTCTGGAACAAGACCATCCTACGCCCGGGGGGCGGGTACGGCAGCGTCCCCCGTCGGATCAAAACAACCGTTCGTCGTTTAGTTACCGTTGGTCGGCGAAAATCTACCGCTTATGCGAGGCCGGCGATACGGTAGACTTTCCAATTTCGAACGCCATCCGTGGACCCGCCAATGATCCGTCAAAGCACAGCTTTCCTAATGCTAGCACTGTGTGTTTCCGTAGCATTCGCCGAAGACGACCCGTACCTGTGGCTCGAGGACGTACACAACGAAAAAGCCCTTGCCTGGGCTCGCGAGCAGAACAATCGCACCTTCACTGAACTGCGGGACAGTGCCGTCTATCGGCAACTCTACGAGGAAGCATTTCAGATCATGACCTCGGACGCGCGCATCCCCGACGGTAAGATTATTGGCGATCATTACTACAACTTTTGGCAAGACGATGTTCACATCGGTGGAATCTGGCGCCGCAGTCCGCTCGACAAATTTCTCGCAGCACAGCCCGAATGGCAAATCGTTCTCAATATCGATGCGCTTACGGAAGACGAGGGTGAGAACTGGGTATACAAGACGCATACCTGTGTCAGCGGTGACAGCGACCGTTGCCTCATTGAATTGTCCCTCGGCGGCAAAGACGAGTCGTTCTTCCGTGAATTTTCATTGCAGACACAGTCGTTTGTCCGCGATGGATTTGTGGTGCCGGAAGCGAAGTCCTTCGTAGCCTGGCTTGGCGAGGATGCCCTTTTGGTAGCAACAGATTGGGGCGAGAGCCTCACGAATTCAGGCTACCCGCTTGATGTTCGGCTTTGGAAACGCGGCACGCCGTTGTTCGAAAGCAAGCCCCTGTTTAAGGGCGAGGTCGCAGATACGCTCGTGGCGCCGGAGGTCGTGAGTAATAGCGGCACAGACTATGCTTTCATCAGTCGCTACTTCGCTGACTGGAACGAACATCAGTTTGTTCGGGTTGAAAATGGCGCAGCCGGCGCGACCATGGACTGGCCGCTACGTTCAGATCTGTTGGGCGCGCTCGATGGCCGGATAATTTTCAACATCGAACAAGACTGGCAAAGGGACGGCGCGAATTACCACAGCGGTGACATCATCGCGTACGACCTCGAGTCCGGCAAAACGGAGTTGGTATTTTCGCCGACTGATAAACAGGCCGTGAACAAGGTTGAAGCAGGTGCATCGGGTTTATTCATCGCTTTGCTCGATGACGTTGTCGGGCGCGTCAAACGTGTTAGCCGAACCGAGTCAGGCTGGCAGGATGTCAACATTGGTCTGCCCGACAATGGTGTTGTCAAAATCGTATCATCCGGTAGCGATCGTGACGATCTACTCGTCACTTACGAAAGCTCTGTTCAGCCGACAACTCTTTATTATGTGGGTACTGACAACAAAGCCATACCTGTCGCTGCCCTGCCCGACCTCTATGATGCAACGGGTGTCGTCATTCAGCAGAAGTTCGCAACCAGCAAAGATGGTCAGTCGGTACCTTACTTTCTGATCGGACATGCGGACGTGCTCGAAAAAGGCGGCGCGCCGACCATCCTGTACGGCTACGGTGGCTTTGAAGTTGCGACCCTGCCCGTCTATTACGAGAACCCTTCGCGACCGCAGCATGGTGCGCTCGCCGGGCGCATGTGGATCTCGCGCGGCGGAGTCCTTGCGCTGGGTAATATGCGTGGCGGCGGCGAGTACGGCCCACGTTGGCATCAGTCCGCCCTGCGCGAGAACCGACAACGCACCTACGACGACTACTACGCGATTGCTGAAGATCTTATCAGCAGCGGCGTCACGGCACCGGATCGTCTCGGGGCGCTCGGGCGATCGAATGGCGGCCTGCTATTGGGAGTCGCGTTGACTCAACGCCCCGATCTTTTTGCTGCGCTCGACATCGGCGTGCCACTGCTCGACATGCTCCGATACAACAAGTTACTGGCGGGAGCGAGCTGGATGGGCGAGTACGGCAACCCGGACGTTGCGGAGGATCGAGAATTCATTCAGGCGTATTCACCGTATCAAAACCTGCGAGAAGATCAGGAGTACCCGAAAGTACTTTTCTATACCTCTACGCTCGATGATCGGGTCCACCCTGGCCACGCCCGCAAAATGGCGGCCAAAATGGACGACCTGGATCAGGATTTCTTTTACTACGAGAACATCGAAGGCGGCCTTGGCGGCACTGCAAATCAGGAACAGCTCGCAATGCGCACTGCCCTGGAATACGCCTATTTTGTCCGCATGCTGATGCCGTCGGTCTGGGACCATACAAGCGAGTAATGCGAACCTGGATCAAGAACCCGCTCGCCGTTTGGACTGGTACAAAAGCGGATGGCTCAGGCGGCATCGTGATCGATGGCAGCACCATCGCGGAGCTTGTTCCGGCCGGCGGCGAACCGTCCGCACCAGCGGATCGCGAATTCGATGCAAGCGGCCTTGTCATCATTCCCGGGCTGGTCAATTGTCACCATCACTTTTATCAGACTTTGACGCGTGCCTATCCGGAGGCTCTGAACAAGGAACTGTTCGACTGGCTAATCTCGCTATACCCGGTTTGGGCGGGACTTGCTGAGGAAAGTATCGCGCTGTCCACTGAACTGGCGCTGGCAGAATTGATGCTGTCCGGGTGCAGCACAGCATCCGACCACCACTATTTATTCACGGACCAGATTCCGGACGCGATCGATATCCAGGTCGAGGCGGTCAGAAAAATGGGAGCACGTGCCGTTCTCACCCGCGGCTCAATGAGCCTTAGCAAGAAAGATGGTGGCTTACCGCCAGACCAGGTGGTGCAGGATGAGGATGTCATTCTCGCCGAAAGCGAACGCCTGATCCAGACCTACCACGACAGTGCCGCAGGAGCCCATGTACAAATAGCGCTCGCTCCCTGTTCCCCGTTTTCTGTAACGCCGGAGTTGCTGCGAGATAGTGCAATCCTGGCGAGAAAATACGGAGTGCTGTTGCATACGCATCTGGGCGAAACCGAGGACGAGAACGAATACTGCATGGCAAAATTCGGCAAACGCCCGCTGGATCTCCTCGACGAGGTCAGTTGGTTGGCAGATGATGTCTGGCTTGCTCATGGCGTGTGCTTCGACGACAGCGAAGTTGAACGACTCGGGAAGGCTGGCGTGGGCATTTCACATTGCCCTACTTCCAATATGTTGCTTGGCTCGGGTATTTGTCGGGCGAAGGAACTGGAGGCTGCAGGCGCGCCGCTGGGATTAGGCGTCGACGGCTCCGCATCAAACGATAGCTCGAACATGATGCAGGAGCTTCGGCAGGCGTTCCTGCTGCAACGAATACGCTACGGCTCGGCCAAGATTTCTCATGCAGACGCACTGCGCTGGGGTACGAATGGTGGCGCGCACGTTTTGCATCGACCCGATCTCGGCACGCTGGAACCCGGTAAAATGGCGGACATGGCAATGTTCGACCTGGACGAGCTGCGCTTCTCAGGTAGCGGCGATCCGGTCGCGGCACTGGTGCTGTGCGGTGCGCACAAAGTCCGGCATATGATGATTGGCGGTGAATTTCGTGTCAGCAATGGTGAGTTGGTCGGGGTCGATGTACTGCGGCTGCGAGCGCGACATCAGGAACTGGCAATGCAACTCGCGGAGCGCGTACAGCAATGAAAAAAGTCCTCTTCGACACGGATATCGGCATCGACGACGCGATGGCGCTGCTGTTTTTGCACTATTCGCCGGACGTTGAGTTGCAGGCGATCGTCAGCGGCTTCGGTAACGCGGACATCGCGACGACGACCAGAAACGCGCTCTACATGAAAGAGTATTTCGACATCGACGCGCCAGTCTATCGCGGCGCCGGCGAGCCTGTCGGCGCACGGCTTGGCAGCGGCTATCCGGATTTCGTGCATGGCCGCAACGGGCTCGGCGATATCGAGATCGAGCCACCCGTCGCAACTGCTGAAGCCCTGCCCGGCCCGGCTGCAATCGTCGAAATCGTGAAGAAAAATCCGCATGAGATCAGCATTGTGGCCGTCGGCCGCTTGACCAATCTCGCGCTGGCGCTCGACTTGTGCCCAGAGCTACCTGGCATGGTTAAGGAAGTCGTGATCATGGGTGGCACTTTTGGTCACAATGGCCACGGCGGGAATGTCTCACCGGTCGCCGAAGCCAATATCGCAGGAGACCCGGAGGCTGCTGACAAGGTGCTCACCAGTCATTGGCCGGTGACCATCGTGGGGCTCGATGTCACCCATGAAACAATCGCGCGAGATGATTTTTTCGAATCACTGCGTACCACAGCAGGTAAAGCCGGGGATTTCATCTATCGCAGCAGCCGTTTTTATCTCGACTTTCACAAGCAGGTCACCGCAGCCTTCGAATGTCCGGTACACGACTCCAGCGCGGTCGCTTACCTTCTCAATCCAGCGCTGTATGAAACCAAAACCGCAGCAGTTCGCGTAGTTACCGAGGGTATCGCTATTGGCCAGACAATCGCCGGTGACCCGAATGCCGACTACGAGTCCGATGCGTGGAAGGACCGGCCTGCGTGTCAGATCTGTATCGGCGTCGACTCCGAAAAGGTGCTCGCGCTGTATGCGGCAACGCTCGCCCTAGCGGGTCAGTAGGCTAAGTCGTTCTTCCAGATAGCTGGCTGACGTGTAGCGGGCGGAAAGGACTACTTCCGGACGCGGAGTCAGAAAAAAAGGGATTGAGATTCGTGAGACGTTCGCGAAACTACCATTGCCAACCGGGTTGATCACACGATGCGTGGTCGACGGATAAAATCCGGAGGTCATTTCCTGCAACATGTCGCCACTGTTCACAACCAGTTCGCCACGCACACTCGCAACATCAACCCAATTGTCCTGTTTGTCCTGCACCTGTAGTCCGGGTTGTTCCGCTACCGGCAATATCGTCATCATATTGATGTCTTCATGTGCGGCCGCCCGCTCGGCATTCGGCTCTTCGCCACCGGTTAGCGGCGGGTAGTGCAGCAGCCGCAACAAGCTCGCCCGGCTGCACAGCATATCGGTCAACGGCTCCGGAAAGTCTGCCGTCACTGCATCCGGCGCATAGTCCTGCAGCCAGCCGACCAGTTGTTTGCCTAGCTCGAACGCCGCAGCTCGATACCCGAAGATCTCGCGCTCTAAAGAAGGTGGCACGCGACAGTCCGGGACAACGTGAAAATATTCTTTCAGGTCCTTGACGGTGTGACCGACCGCTGTCTCCGACATTTCGATGGGATGAAACCCCTGCTGCGTGCCATCGCGATTCTCGGGATCAAACAGGTAGTCCTGCTTCTCATCACTATTAAAGAAACTGCCCCAGCCACGATAAATACTATCCAGAAGTTTTCCTGAAATCGGGTGGTTCCTCAGAACGGCGAAACCGGTTTCGTGCAGCGAGCGGACGAACTCGCGTCCGGCACCGTCGTCTTCGTAATCAACTGTTCTAATGCTCATGCGGCGTATTCTTCCGATACAGGTAACTCGCAGATAGCAATAATACGGTAAGAGCGAGGTAGCATGCAGATCCAAACTGCAGGACGAAATGGGTGTTGGTCGCAGCAACAATAGTGCTCGTCACCCACGGCCCACACGCGGTACCCAACGTAGCACCCAGAATCAAAGTGGAAACGAGCCTCGCTGTTGGTCGACGCACCATTTGGGTCGCGAACGACAAGGCAACCTTTAGTAGCCCCAGGTTGGCGAACCCCCAGAATGCAGACAGCACAATCAATACGTTGATGTCTGTAACGATCCACAGCGGGATTGAGAACAGACTTGTCGTTACGCCGGCGATCATGACCAGCCGCGCCACGCCAACTTTCAAAACCCACCAGGCAACGAAGAGCTGGGCGAGAAACATGCCCGTCCAGAACTGGCCAACGAGCTGGCCGCCTTTTTCGGCCGGAACACCCAATTCTGTTTCGACGTAGGTCGGCAACCACAACAGGAAGCTCCACTGGCCCAGTGTGTAAAGGAACAATCCGACGATGCACAGCCAGACGCCGAGCGGCCATTTCTCCCTGGTGGTCACGTCGCTCGTCTCGGTCTCCGTTGCAGGAAATGTCGCGCCCAGGCTCAGAAATATGACAACTGCAGTGATCAGCGCAACAAACTGATAGACGCCTGCCCAGTGGTACTCGTGGCCGATCAGGAAAATAGCAATCCACGAACATACAATGCCGGCGACGCTGAACGAGCCGTCTGTAATGACCAGCATGGATGCGCGTTGCTCAGTGTCATAGGTACGGGATATGACCAGCGCTGCACCGGCAAGCCCGATGGCACAACACACACCGACAATTCCCATAGCCGCAGCAACAGACACCAGGCTGTCAGTGAACATGAGAGACACCAGCGCCGCGAGAATGACGCCGTACACGACCAGCAGGAGTTGCTTCAGCTTGAACAGGTCGAAAATGAACAATGCAATGACCGCACCGGCGAGCACGCCAAAAGTGAGCCAGCTGAACCCTGCGGTAATTTCTGTCACCGGCACACCGAAGTACTCTGACATCGAACCGGAAATTATTCCCATCGGCGTAAGCATTCCCGACATGATGAAGTAAGCGAGAAAGCTCAGGAGCGTGGTTCGGTGCTTGTTCTTCAAGTAGTCATCCCTGGTGTTCAATAGCGGTCCTCGATTATGCAGACATTCCCCGCCGGATGCTTTGCTACGGTATATTTGCAGGACTCATTTCCGCGCGGTGCCAGCAAATGTCAGTCAAACCAAATTACATGCGATCCCTTTTTCCTTGCCTGGTCCTCGCCGCAGGGTGTGCAGCGAGCTCCGATAATGCGCTAAAAATTTCGCTCGATTCCGACTTCGAATTAGGCGTCGGCCAGTCTGCGTTCGTTGCCGAAACGGATCTCGAGATTGGCTTCATGGCTGTGACGGAAGACTCTCGCTCAGCGCGCCAGACTGCCACTGGTAATTCAGGTTATTAGTGTATTGCGTGTAAGCGTGGCCCCACTCATGACCACGATTGAAAATTGCGTCCATCCTTGCGCCGAGGCCGTCGAAAGAATCGCGGCCAAAGGCCATTGCAAACAAGTCGTAGGTCTCACCCGACGCGTAAATCATGTTGTCTGCTTCAACGTCTGTTGTCGGCAGCGCCTGACCTTCCACCCAAAATGGCGTCGCCGGATAGTTTGGACCCGGATGTGGTTGACCTTCTGCATCGTAAATGCCGGTAATCTGATCAATTACTTTACCGCTGTGTGCATCAACGAAAACAAATTCACGAATACTGCCGCGTGCATCGCGAACTTCGACTCTGTAGGCCAGATGGTCAGCGCCCGGGGTACCGCGAACCAATCCTTCGCGGAAAATCAGTAAGTCTCGTGCGTACACATTCAGATCGCTGTAACGGCTCTCGTCAAAGGTGCTGAACAAGTCGTCGGCGCGACGGCTGGCGTGAATCTTTCTTGCCTCCTCGAGGATCACTGCGCGTATCGCTCGCCCTTCAGCGACGTCCGCAGCCAATGTCGGTGTCGTATTCACTTTCAGGCCCGCGACGAACATTCCATTCGCGACAGTCAGCTCGCCGTCTCGATTGAAGTGTGCCCGTAACTCTCCGCCGAAGACCGGAACGCCCTCGTAGCTCTGAGCAAGAACAGTATGGGATTTACCATTGTGGTCGCGCATGCTGCGACCGGATAACTCAACGAAACGTGCATGACCGGTTGTGGCATCGACACGAATTTTCGCGGCGCCGCCGGTGTCAAGCATCAGTTCTGAACACCATCTGATTTCGGTGCTTCAGCAACGGCTGAGAGTAACAGGAAGAAAACGAATGAAACGAGAACTGCCAGACCACGGACTGGTCGCATGCTGATCCCCTTATGCTTTCTTCTTATTTCACAAAACCTACTCCCGATATCCGGGCATTGCAACGCGCCTCTAAGTTTCAAGCACTTACGCACAAGCTACCTTTTTCCATAATGCATTCTTGCTTCAGGAACGCCGTTGCAAGTACAAGTACGCAATCGTCACTGCCCCTGTCGCCAGCAAACAATAAACTCCGAGATACAGCATTTGCGAAGGCAAACCCATGCCTTTGTCGATTAATGTTCCGGTTAAACCAGGCCCGGCGGCCGTTGCAAAAACAGCGGCAGAAACTGTCACTGATCGAATCGCACCCAGATTGGCAACGCCGTAAACCTCTGGCCACAAGGCGCCAAACAGCGTTGATGAAATGCCATAACTGACGCCAAGTAGAACCATCACGATAAATAGCGAATACGCCGGTCCGCTCAATGCCAGAGCAAAGCAAGCCGCTGCCAATGGCAATAGGAAATATGGCAATAACGACTTCGCGCTGAAACGATCAATAACTGCACCCACCAACAGAGCGAAGGTAACGGTGGTCAACGCCATGACCAGCAGTGACGATGCATACAGGTGCGGCGGCCAATCATGCAACGCGGTCAGATAATTCTGATGATAAAAAATGGTCGTGCCGATGAATGGTGGTGCCAATATACCCACCAGGAGAACCCAGAAAACCGGATCCCGCAATACTTCCCGTCGGGTCCAGTTACGCACCGCAGGTCCGGCCGAGGTCTCTGTTGACACCTGCCCGTGCGGAACACGCGGCCTGTTGTAACACCAGTAAGCGAATGGCAGGCCTATGAGGAGTAGTGCGGCTGCGGAAGCAATCCAGCTCATGCGGTAGCCGTAGCCGATCGTTATTGCCGCTATCGCTAATGGCAGTATCGCCTCACCACCCTGATGGCCCAGTACGACCAGCGATACGGCCCGTCCTCGCGCAGCGATAAACCATCGGCCTGTCGCAGTTAGCGCCATGTGCGTCATCATGCCCTGGCCAAAGAGTCGCAACAGGAATATGGCGAGCACCAGCACGGGGATCGACGTCGCGTATCCCGCCAGCAACGCAGCGACCGCCAGAATCGGTACCACCAGCGCGATCATGCGATCGGCCCGGATGACATCGACCAGCCGGCCCACAAACGGCAGGCACATGGCGCTTGCCAGCGTAGCGAACATGTAGAGCCGGCCAAACTCGCCGTGACTCAAGTCGAACGCCGCCTGCCATTCTGCAACTGATGCGGAGATTAAGTAGGTTTGCCCAAAGCTGGAGAAAAATGTCAGCGTGAAGCCGCCGGCAATCCAACGGAAATTGTCTCTTATAAATGCGAACAATTTATGCGCCGCCCCAGTCGCTCCACCAATCGCGAAATCGCCGCCACTCGGTTTCAAGGAATGCCCGCTGTGCCGGCTCCAGCTTGTCACTTGAATTGATGTGGTTTGCGTATTCCGGATTGCCTTCGAGAACCATGAGATGTTTGTAAAAAAGAACGAGGTCAGGACCTTCATCAAACGCTGCCAACGGCATGAGGGCCTGGTCGAGCTCAATAGCAAGCTCCAGTGCATTGGAGTCGCCGTCGGCAGCAAGCTGACACAGCTCGATCAACCGCAAGATTTCCCCCGGCAACGCATTGCCAACGCCGGTGATAGCCCCTTTTGCACCACAGCGCACATACCCATGCACAACCTGGGTATCGACACCGACCATCAAAGTGAGGTCGGGATTCGGGCCTGTTATGTTTGCCGCTGCGTATGTAAGTCCCGCGGCACCACCAAATTCTTTGAAGCCGACCAGATTCTCGTATTTGTTGCGTAGTTCGAAGAACAGCTCTGCTTTGGTTTCAAATCCGTAGTACGGACTGTTGTAGATAACGGCGGGCAAGCCGCCTGCAGCATCGAGGATTGCCAGAAAATGCGCTCGCTGTGCCGCCGCCGACGTGCCGCGCGAAAGCACTCTGGGTATCACCATTAGCGCCGCTGCGCCGCTGTCTCGTGCATGTCGAACCAAGCGCACGGCACGGGCAGTATTTTGCGCACCGGTTCCGACAACAACCGGCACGCCGGCTTCGAGCAGGGCCGCGACGCCGTGTTCACGTTGCACTTCACTGAGCAGGGGCCAGTCGCCCATCGAGCCACAATAAACAACGGCCTGCATGCCGGCGTCGATCAATTCTCGGCCCTTGCCGGCCAGTGCATCAAAATCCGGAACACCGGCCGCATCGCACGGCGTCATCAGTGCGGGCATGCAGCCTCTGAATACATCGTTGCCAGCCGCCATGCTTACTGCTCTGCCTCAACCTGCAGAGGAAGGTGCTCGTTCAGGAAGTTGGTCATCAATGTAAACAGATGGCGCCGGGTATTGTCCTTCTCGTCGATCGAATGACTGCGATCGGGATAGATCATCAGGCTGAACGTCTTGTTAAGTGCGATTAGTCTGTCGACTAACTGTTCAGTGCTCTGGTAGTGAACGTTGTCGTCGGCCGTGCCATGAACGAGCAATAAATTTCCCGCCAGGCCGTCGGCGTGCGTTATCGGCGAGCCCTGTCGGTACCCTTCAGCGTTGCCGTCAGGGAGCCCCATATAACGTTCCTGGTAAATGGTGTCGTAAAGTCGCTGATCGCTAACGAACGAAATGGCGATGCCCGTACGATAAATCTCCGGGTAACGGAACATTGCATTCAGAGTCATTTGCCCGCCACCACTCCAGCCCCAGCTGCCCACCCGCTCCGCATCCAGATAGGGTCGCTCTGCCAGCAATGCCTGCACGGCCCTGGCTTCATCGGCCGCCGCCTGAATTCCGACCTGCCCGTAGATCGATTTTCTCCAGGCGCGCCCTTTCGGAGCCGGCGTCCCGCGAGGATCAATACTGGTAACGATATAGCCCTGTTGGGTGAGTAACATGTGCCAGAGATGTCGGTCCGTGCGCCAGTTCTGAACAACGGTCTGATTCGCCGGCTCGCCATACACGTATATAAGGAGCGGATACTTTCGACTCGGGTCGAAATCGGGTGGCCGCATCATCCAGGCGTCGAGTTCTATGCCGTCACCGATATCGATGCTGAAAAACTCCGTCTCCCCGCGCGCCGTTGCCTGCAACAGACTCTCGACGTGATCATTCTCCACTACGATGCGTTGGGTCGCATGGTCGGGCAGCGAAACGACGTCGATGTACGGCGGTTTGTTCAGCGTTGAGAAAGTATGCAACGCCCATTTTGAGTTCGGTGCGATGTCATAGACATGGAAACCGGATTCGCTGGAAGGTGTCAGGCGTTCGACTTGCGGCTCGCCCAATAAAGGCGATCGGTACAAATACCGCGCCGCGTTATCTTGCGGCGATGCCGTGTAGTAGACGTAGCCATTGTCGGTATCAATGTGATCGACCTTGAGAATGTCGAAGTCTCCTGGAGTGACCAGGCGCACCGCTTTGCCGTCTCTTGAAACGATATACAAATGTCGCCAGCCATCACGCTCGCTGAGCCAGGTGAAGGACTGGCCACCTTGCAGCCATTTCAAGTCTTCGTTGGGGTCGAGCCAGGCATCGTCCTGGTCAGTAAAAATATGCTGTACTGATCCATCTTTAACGTTTGCCAGATAGACTTTGTTCTCGTTCTGCAGTCGATTGACGTACTGGATAATGACTTGCTCAGAGCTGGCTGCCCAATCCATTTCGGGTACGTAGTTCTGGCGCGGATCACCGTCCAGCTGCACCCAGACCGTGTTGGCCGTCTCAATATCCACAATACCAACCCGGGTTGCTGAATTCGTCGTGCCTACCTTCGGGTATTGCAGCGGGATGGGTTGCGAGTAAACGGCGTCGGTATTTTTCATCATGTAAAAGGTACCGACCCCTTCCGTGTCGAACTGCCAGTAACACAAGCGCTTCGAATCCGGGCTCCAGGTAAAGCCATCGCGCAGGGAAAATTCTTCTTCGTTAACCCAATCGCCGGTACCGTTGACGATCAGGTCGGAGCCATCGTGGGTTAGCTGTTTTTTGCGCCGACCATCAATACTTTCGATATACAGGTTGTTGCGGTACAGGTACGCAATGTGGGCACTGTCCGGAGAAAACTTCGCGTACATCAGCGACGCGGGCTCGGCGTCCGCGCCGACCTTGCGCAGGTCCGAGTCAGCCAGATTCAACAACCAGTAGTCGCCCAAAGACTCGTTGCGCCGAAACTTCACTGTATTCGTATTGATCAGAACAAAGCGACCGTCTTCGGACCAACTGTAGTCCTTGATCTCAAGCGGCTGCTTTGCGCCCTTGGGAACCAGTTGACCTGCGCTGACAAGAATCGTTTGCTCACCCGTTGCCGGATCGTGACGCACGATGTCAAATCCCTCGGCCGTTGCAGCAGATGCTTCGATGGTGGTGTAACTCTCGCCACCGTGCAGCCATTTGCTGGCCACTTTCTCATTGATCTTGAATTCTTCGTCGTGAAAAATTTGATCGATGCTGAGGGGCGTTTTGCTCTCGGCCGAAAGCGCCGGAACGGTCAATGTCGCTGCAAAGCAGACCACGAGAACAAAGCATTTTGTGTGATTCACTATTTGTACTCCGCTGCAGCTCGACCAAGAGCGTCCATGTTTGGCGCAATGCCAAGCCCCGGTGTATCCGACGCCTGCATATGGCCGGCCTCGCGTTGCGGCGCACCGCTCGCATTCTGCACGCTGACATAACTGTTGAAGTCCGTTGCAGAGAAACGCATCGCCTCGGGTGTTGAGTGGGCCAGATGGGCGATCGCAGCGGTGATGATGTCGCCGCCCCAGCTGTCCTCAATCGTCATCGGGATATTGAGAGACACACACAGATCGCGAATCTGCCGCGCCTTGCTTAAGCCACCGACTTTCGAGATCTTCAGGTTGATTACGTCCATCGCACCGTCCTGATGACCGCGCAGGAGCGCTGCGATGCCGTCAATGTTTTCATCCAGAATGAATGGCAATGAGGTCCGCTTGCGAATAGTCAGGCAATGCTCGTAGGAGCGGCATGGCTGCTCAATGTACACATCACGATCGCGAACAGCGTTGACCACTCGCGCCGCATCGTCAACACGCCAACCTGTATTGGCGTCAGCGACTAATACTTCGCCGTCAGTGAGTATGTCCGCCGCCGCATGTATTCGATCAATGTCATCACTTGGGACGCCGCCGACCTTGAGCTGAAACTTGGTGTAGCCGTCGGCACGATGGCCGGCGACGTTCTGGGCCATTTCATCGGCAGGCCGCTGGCTGATCGCGCGATACAACGCAATGCTGGCACCAAACTTGCCGCCCATCAGATCACAGACGGACTTCCCGGTCGTCTTGCCCAGCAAATCCCAGCAGGCCATATCGATAGCCGATTTGACGTAAGGGTGGCCGAGTAACGCCCGATCCATGCGCTGGTTTAGCGGCCCTAGAGCCGTTGGATCCTGGCCGATTATTGTTGCAGCGAGCTCACCAATGCCGGCACGGGCCCCGGCGCCGAATGCCGGCAGATAAAACGGTCCGAGCGGACATACTTCGCCGTAACCGGACATACCGTCGTCGGTGAGAAGCTCAACGACGGTACTGTCGAAGACCTCGACATACTTCCCTTCCGACCAGGAGTATCGACCTTCTATAAGTGGCAGGTCGACCTGGTAAACACGAATCGCAGAAATTTTCACTTTGCCCCCGAGAGATTTTACAAGTTGTTCTTGTGGAACCGTCCGTCTTTCATGATGGCCAGCAGATGCTCGCCGTGACCGGCCAGCAGGGAAATATCTTCCAAAGGATTTCCATCGATAACCAATATGTCCGCAATCGCACCGGGCGCAATTACACCCAGGTCGCTTTCGCGGCGCAGTATTTCGGCACCTATGCGCGTCGCTGACGCAATAATCTCATGTGTCGGCAATATTTCTGCACGCAACAGGAATTCCTGCGTGTGTAATTCCTGATCGCCAATGATGTCAGTGCCGAAGCCCATCTTCACGCCGGCGGCCTTGCAAATTTCCAGAGAACGTACTCCGGATTCCCGCACTCGCTTGAGCTTGTCGAGCATCGCATCCGAATATCCTGCGCTTTGCGCATGCCGCGCGCCTGCTTCGTAGGCGACCAGCGTCGGCACGACAAAGGCACCTTTCTTCGCTGCCAGTTCGGCCGCCGCAACATCGATCAGATTGGCGTGCTCAATCGTGCGAACGCCCGCTTTTAGCGCCCGGGTAATCGCCTCGGCAGAATACGCGTGGGCGAGAACGTAGGTCCCGGCGCGGGTCGCCTCGTCTACCGCAGCCTCGATTTCGCTCATGGAAAACTGGCAGCCCTCTAGCGGGTCGAAAGGCGACGACACACCGCCAGACACCATGATCTTGATCTGGTCCGCGCCCTTGCGCAGCTCATCTCGCACCGCATGCCGAACCTGATCAACTCCGTCGGCAATGCGTGACGTGAGGTGCAGCGCACTGCTGCAACTGCACGGCGTCGAATCGTCGGTGCGGCGACGGAAATCGCCGTGCCCGCCGGTCTGGCTTAACGCCCTGCCGGAAATAAACAATCGCGGTCCTGCGATCAGGCCATCGTCCACCGCCTGTTTCAATCCCCAATCGCCGCCGGCTGCATCGCGTATTGTCGTGAAGCCCCGGTCGAGCAGCCGATTAAGCACCACGCTCGCTTGCGCTGTAACCAGTGAAACAGGTGTGTCCTCGAGCTGCATGAGGTTCATGTTTGTCAGAAATGGATGCATGTGACAGTCAATCAGGCCCGGCATGATCGACTTGCCCTTGAGATCGAAAACGGCGGCACCATCCTGCTCGATAGGGTCACCCGATACAGCAGTAATCCTGCCGTTCTCAACGAGCACGTCGACCTGGTTGCTTGCATTTGGGCTCGAGCCGTCGATGAGTAAGCCATTGCGTAGAACGACGGCGGGTGTTGCATTGCTTTCCATATCAATAATTCTCCGCTAAGCCATTCATTATGCCTTCGATCGGCAGTCGGTACTCCACCGGCTCATTTGTTACGGGGCAATGAAAAGCCAACAGATATGCAGTCAACTGCAGGTCAACACCGTCTTCGACACCCTTGCCGTACAGACGATCACCCACGATCGGATACCCCAGCGCGGACAGGTGGCGGCGAATCTGATGTTTGCGCCCGGTTGCGATCCGTACATCAAGCAGTGATTGCGCGCCACCGTCGCCGACCTGTAAAAGGGTAAACTCGCTAAGCGCATCTTTTTCGTCGATAGGCTGCTGCACCCGAAGTGGATCTGGTTGTCCCGACCAGTCGCCCGTCACCAGTACCCGGTAGCGCTTCTCAACGGTGCGCTCTTTGAAGAGTGACGACAAAGCTGCAGCTGTACTTTTCGAATGCGCGACCAGCATGAGCCCGGTGGCGGCGCGGTCAAGACGATGCACCGTGAACGCAGAACGTTCAGGTCGCAGATTGCGCTCCGCCCAACGCACCAGCGTGCAATGATCACCCCACTTGGAACCCTGGGAACGCAAACCGTAAGGCTTGTCCCATACCGAGTAGGCACCGAGATCTGCTATCAGCGCTGGCTTCGGCGGTATCTGTCCCAGTATTTTTGCGTCGTAGTACAGGTGTAATTCGTCACCCACCTGTAAAGCGCGTTGCGCGCGTCGCAAGCGCTGCGTGTTGCTTCCGTGCGTAAGCCAGACTGCCCCAAGAGTCATCGCGAGCTTGATTCTTTGCCTGGAAAGTCCAGTGGCAGCCTGCAACAGATCCACTGAGTTATTCCCGGTTGCGCCGACGCGCAAATGTGCTTCGATCTGAGGCATGCGCAAGTGTCGCTCGCGTGGTAGCTTCTCACAAGCCCTGCAATGTTGGATTGCGAATATGCTAAATCGAAGAACGGCCTGGGCCGACGTCAAACCTGTAATTGAGCAGCACGGTGACCGGTAGAATTGAAGCGAAGAAAATTGTGATCCTGGGCGGCGGTACGGCCGGCTGGATGGCCGCCAACCTGATGGTTAAGGCCTGGGGACAGCATGGCTTCGAGATCACCCTGATCGAATCGCCCGATATCGGCATCGTCGGTGTCGGCGAAGGGTCGACCCCAACTCTGAAGACCTTTATGGACTCGATCGGTCTTGCAGAACAGGACTGGATGCCGGCTTGCAACGCAACCTACAAACTCGGCATCCGCTTCGACGGCTGGTCAACAAAGCCCGGGTTCCCGAGTTATTTCCATCCATTTCCGGCTCAGGTTGACGACTACACGTCGCCAGCATTCCTCTACAACAGTCTGGCGCGGCGCAGAGGTCACGATGTCGACGGGCACCCCGATCATTTCTTCCTGAATTCGCGGCTGGCTGAACAGAAGCGCAGCCCCTTCGCTGCAGAAAGTTTCCCGTTCACGGTGCTGTACGGTTATCACTTCGATTCGGGGTTGCTCGGTCAGTATCTCGGTCAAGTCGCACGGCAGCGTGGCGTGCAACACGTTCAGGCCAGGGTCACGGATACGAAGGTCGGCGCGGACGGCCAGATTGAAATGCTGCTCGACGCTGACGGCCGCAGCTTCGCGGCAGACTACTTCGTCGATTGCACCGGCTTTCGTTCGGCGCTTTTGCAGGATGCGCTGCAAGTACCTTTCGTTTCATTCGCTGAAAATCTGTTCAACGATGCCGCTGTCGTTTTTCCAACGCCGCGTCCTGACGAAGTCGCACCACAGACAGTGTCGACCACTCTCAAAAATGGCTGGGCGTGGACTATCCCGCTGACTTCACGCATTGGCAACGGCTACGTTTACAGCTCCGCATACACTTCTGCCGACGCTGCGGAGCAGGAGCTACGTGAGTTCACGGGCGTCGGTGCGGCCAGCGAGGTGGAGGCACGCCACCTCAAAATGAAGGTGGGTCGGGTGGCCAGTCATTGGCACGCAAATTGTGTTGCGGTCGGTCTTTCGCAAGGTTTTATTGAGCCGCTTGAAGCAACTGCATTGCAGCTGGTGTTCGATACCATTCAAGGGTTCATCCGGGCGCTGGAAAGTGGCAACTTCACGGCGGATCATCGTGACGACTTTAATGCTGACATCAACGGGCGCTTCGATGGAGTGCGAGACTACATTGTCGCGCACTACCTCATGAATTCGCGCACAGACACTGACTACTGGCGGGACAATGCTAACCACGACAAGCTGTCGCGGTCACTTTACGATGTCATCTCGACCTGGACTGACAGCAAGAATCTTGGCGACGAACTCAAGCGACAGAATATCGGTCATTTCTATCCGAGCATTTCATGGCACTGCCTGTTGGGTGGTTATGGTATCTACCCACCCAAAGAAGGGTTGCAGGCGAACGGCCTGGGCAGTCAACGCGTGAAAGTCGACGAAATCCAGGAATTCATCCGCCGTTGCTCGTTAAATTATGCACCGCATATGGAGTCACTCAGGTCGTTTTCACGCGCGCCCGAAACTTCCGGCCCTTGATCGGCCGTTCGACCAACTGTTGTAGCGCCTTTTTGACCTGCCCGGAACGCACCGCGACGTAGCTATACGTATCGAACAGATCGATCGAGCCAACCGCATCTCCGGGCACACCGCCGTTCGCGGTCAGCGCCCCCAGCAAGTCGCCGGGCCGCAGTTTATTCTTGCGTCCGCCACCAATTTGAATCGTGGTCATCGCCGGGACAAGCAAGTGCGTCGAGGACTTGGCATCAGGAATGCCGCGATGCTTGAGCGTCGCGGCGGGCAACAGCGATTCGATGTCCTGCAATCGCCACTCTTCCCGCTCTTCCACCAGGCTTACAGCGATCCCCTGTTTACCTGCACGTCCAGTACGACCGATTCGGTGGACGTAAACGTCAGACTGCTTGGGTAATTCAAAGTTAAAAACAGCGTCCAGGTCATCGACATCCAGACCACGGGCTGCGACGTCGGTAGCAATCAATACACTTGCACTTCTGTTCGCAAACCGGACCAGCACTTGCGTACGCTCGATCTGGTCCAGATCACCGTGCAGCGCGAGAGCGACAATTTTTTGCGCCTGCAGATACGCCGCTACTTCTGCACAATCGTTCTTCGTATTGCAGAACACAAGATTGAGGTCACCGCCCCACGCTTGTAGTGCTCTGACCAGTTCGCCGCAGCGATTTTCCCGCGTCACCGAACACCAGTGCTGAGTGATTAGTGCAGGCGCTTCATCTTCCGTGACATCGACTGTCGTTGGAGCGCGTTGTACCCGCCTGCTGATTGCAGCTATCGCTTGCGGGTAGGTCGCGCTGAATAGCAGGGTTTGCCGGTCGGAAGGTACGTACTTGAGGATCGCATCCAGCTCGTCCGCAAACCCCATATCCAGCATGCGATCCGCTTCATCGAGTACAAACGTCTGCAAAGTGTCGAGAGCCACGGTGCCTTTGCCAAGATGTTTGAGCACTCGCCCCGGCGTACCAACGATGATGTGCGGACTGTGTTGCAACGATGCTGTCTGTGGGCCGAGCGGCACGCCGCCGCACAAGCTGAGAATCTTTACATTGGGAATCGCCCGGGCGAGTCTTCGAATCTCCTTCGCTACCTGATCGGCCAACTCGCGGGTTGGACAAAGCACTAATGCCTGCACTTGAAATGAGGTCGCATCCAGCTTATTAAGCAGCGTCAGTCCGAACGCCGCGGTCTTGCCACTACCGGTTTTCGCTCGCGCCAGTACGTCCTTGCCTTCGAGCAATCCCGGCAAGGCCTTAGCCTGCACCAAAGTCATCTCCGAGAAACCTATGTCGGCAAGATTGCTAAGCAACTCCGGCTTCAGCCTGAGGCTATTGAATGCAGTGGAATTGGGCATAGGGCGCCGAGTATACGCCGAAGAACGATTGCTATTTACAAACCTGCCTGCCAGATAACCATAGAGCGTTGCCCCGATCGGCAATAACCCAACACTGGACCGTCGCTGGACTCAATAGCGCGACGATGCTCC
>JBBKWL010000176.1:0-16465 GCA_037968975.1 Woeseiaceae bacterium
AGCTGGGCTCATCATCAACGATCAGTACATGCGCCATATTTTGCTCGCGACATAACAGGGGGAATCGAACCGTATTGTCTGATATGCGTTTGTAAAGCACAATGTTAGCGACAATTGCGACCCAGACCTTCTCCTCTACCGCAGCGCCGGAACCTCGCCAATGCCAGACAGAAATAGCGCAACAGGAAACAAGCTGGCTGCACGGATAGCTGCTATTGCGGGAACTGTGACTGTGCTTGCTGCGGGCGCGGCTCTGGCCGGTTGGTTGCTGGACATTCCGGCGCTGCACACGCTCGGCCGCGATCAGGTCTCGATGAAGGCCAATACGGCGGCCGGTTTCACGCTATCAGGCCTCCTGCTGCTGGTCGGGTCGATGCGACCAGCAGTGTTGCGAAGCGTGCTTCGATTTGCATTGTTAACACCGCTGGTGCTTCTAGCACTTTTGACCCTCGCGCAGAATATTTGGAACGTCAATCTCGGAATCGATGAAATTATCGTAGCGGCCCCCAGCGACTGGGTGCTTACATCTTCGCCCGGCCGCATGGCACCAACGACCGCAATATGTTTCATCCTGTTCGCGCTCGCGGTCACTATCGATCATTGGCAATCCACCGTCGCAAGGGCATGGAGCCGTATTTTCGCCACGATACTAATGTTGACCACAGTCGCGTCGCTGCTGGGGTACGCGTATGGCGCACCCCAGCTTTACCTCGGTATCGAAGGCAGTACTGCAATGTCATTGCAGTCAGCGATTCTATTCCTGCTGCTGGGAGTGGGTGCCATCTGGATGCGCCACGACTCCGGCTTTCCGGCCATGCTCATTGAGGAATCCGCGGCCGGCACTCACCTACGCGCCCTCTTGGTGATGGTTGTCGGCACACCACTTCTCACCGGCGCCGCGGTCGCCGCAGGATACGGTCGATTTTACGATGGCCCTTTCGCGATTGCACTGGCCGCATTGAGCTCCGTTGTCGCTGCCGGTCTGGTGGCGATTGTTTCAATCATTATGCAGAAACGCGGACAAGATACTTTGTCTGTCAGGGATAGAGCCATTGCGGCGGCAACCAACGGCGTCATTATTACCGACCACCGGGACAGCGATCAGAAGATATCGTTCGTCAACACGGCGTTCACTGAAATCACCGGCTACAGTAGGGATGAATGTATCGGCAAGAACTGTCGATTTCTGAACTATGCCGGTGAAAACCCGCCCGAAGTAATGCAAGCGCTGCGAGACTGCATCAGGAATGCTGAGATCGGTACGTTCGAACTGGTCAATCGACGCAAAGACCGCAGCATTTTCTGGAATCGGCTTGGCCTGGCACCGGTGGTCAACAATGACGGCACTGTGACGCATTACGTTGGCATCATTGACGAATTTACTGACAAGAAAATGCAGGAAGAGCAGTTGGAAAATGCACTTGCGGAAGCGCGGTCTGCCAACAGCATGCGAAACACCTTCGTGCGCCTGATCAGTCATGAGCTTCGAACCCCTCTAAATTCCGCCCTGACCTGGGTCCGCCTGATGGAAATGGACGACAGCATCGAGACTCGCGTAAAAGGTATGCAGGTGGTCGCGAACAGTATCGAATCACAGTCGCGGCTCGTTGATGACCTGGTTGACGTGACCCGCTTCGCGTCAACCGGCGTACAGCTGGAGTCGGTAGCCGTAAACTTCGCAGAACAGGTTCGGATGGCAGTCGAAGAGCTTCGACCGGTTATTGAGGAAGATAAAGAACTGGATTTCAAGGTTCAGGCGCATGATTACAGTGCCGTCGTCGACCCTCTCCGTGTGCAGCAGATCACCCGTAACCTCGTGACGAATGCGCATAAGTACACACCCTCGGGCGGCCACATCGCTGTAGAGTTGCGCGCAGACGGGCGTGACATTGTGCTCTCTGTCAGCGATTCCGGTAAAGGTTTATTGCCAGAAGAGATCGCGCAGGTTTTTGAACCGTTCTGGCGGGCAACTTCGCATCAGCCAGGACTGGGCGTCGGGTTGTCTATCGTCGCATCGCTGGTCAAAGCGCATGATGGCCGTATCGAAGTCAGTAGCAATGGACCCGGCAAGGGCAGCAGCTTCGTAGTACGAATACCGCGCGATTCGGCGCCAGAACACCGGACCGCGCTAAATTAGCCGGCTGCATTGCCACCGCCACAAGCTGCCGCCGGACGCACAAACAAATCACTGTCGGCTTCAGTAATTACTGCTTCTTCCCGCGCGACGAACACGTCAAGCGCTTTGGGAAGGAGTTTGCAGTTGATCGGCGTCGACGTGACCAGTTCCCCATCAGCAGTGACTTCATTCAATGTCCGGGTTTTGATTTCCACCGTCTGCCCCTTTCGATACACCAATTTCTGGTCATCTTTAACCGCACCGTACTTGATGCGCAAACCGCGCAGGAATAATTGCGCCGGATTCAACGGCCGCACACACAGCATGTGCAACAGTCCGTCGTCCATTTCAACATCTTCGCAAACCGTCATTCCGCCACCATAGTGACGTCCGTTCGCGACGGTAATCTGCAGAAACGGATATCGCTCTTCTTCCCCGTCGACTGATATCGCCGCGAAGCGCCGGCGACGTTCGCCGATAACTTCTACGAGACTTGTCAGATAGGCCAGCACGCCGAGGCGTTTCTTTTTCTCACGATCGAGGCGCTTGGTCAGCTGCGGTCCCAGGCCAATTCCGATGGCGTTGAGGAAGTAGTGACCGTTGGCGACGCCGACGTCTACTTGCCGCGTGCAGTTTTCCTCGATTGCTTCTGCCGCTGCGACCGGATCGTCAGGTAGATTTAACGATCGGGCAAAGTCATTGGCTGTACCGGATGGAATGACGCCCATCGGTAAACCGAATTTCAAAATTGCAGGCAAGGCAGCATTCAGCGTGCCGTCCCCGCCGGCAAGAACCACCCGTTTAAGGGTGCCCTGGAGTGCTTCGATACGCTCTTCCAGGGTAGCTGCGCTGCCGACTGAAAAAGTTTCTACTGCGCCGCTACGACGCAATACCGCTTCTACCGCGGCGGTATCCGCGTCTCCGTTTCGGCAATATGGGTTCTTTACAAACAGGGTCGTCATTTCTCAGTCTCCAAAACGTCGGTTCATGGCACGTCGCCCATAGGCGTATACGAGCACGACGAGAATCACGCTTGCAGCAACTCCGCCATATAAGAGCCAGCGCTGCAGTTGCGTGGGGCTGCTATCTGATTCCAGCATTGCTTCTCCACCAACCCAGCCGAGATAGACATGCGCAAGCGCAATTGGCAGGAATCCCAGGAAACTCGCGGTCACGTACTTGAAGAACGATATCCGCGTCGTTCCGAGACCGTAGCCCTTCAGGACACCCGGGATGAAGGGGTTCAATCGCAGCAGGAACACCAGCTTGAAGCCTTCTTCCTCGACCAGTTCCAGCATCCGTTCGACGTTGGGCAACTTTGTAATGCGGTTCAATACCCATTCTCTTGCGAATGTTCGTGCGATTATAAATGTAAGGATATGAGCGCTTGCCGCCACATTAAAGAGCGTCCTCGGAATTCCGATTAGTCCGCATACGATATAAATCAGATAAAAGGCGATGACGCCTTTCGGGCCAGTCGACTCGATAAAGCGAATCGCCTCGCGAATGTACTCCTCCATCGGCAGTATTTTCCACAGCAGTACCAGAGCCAGCGGTATCGCCACAACGGCTGCGATCGTGAGAATCGTGTTCTTCTTTGGCTCGCTCTTCGTCGCCGGCTGCGGATGCATAATGTCTGCGGTCAAAACTCTCACCCGTACTCCCAAGGCAGCACCATATCGAAGTGGTGCCGCTTACATTCCAACTTGTAAAAGCTTCGCAAAGGCGTGTTTCGCCTTGGCCCAGATACTGCGGTTATTCCAGTCGTCGATCGTCACCTCGTCGGCTCTTTGCAGATCGAGTTGGAAAGTTTCTGCTAACTGATGCGTGAACTGCTGATCGAGCACGATTGCGTTCAACTCATTGTTGTACTCGATGCTGAGCAGGTCGAGATTGCTGGAACCGACCGTGCTCCATTGATAGTCGACCAGCGCCGTCTTCGCATGCAGGACTCCTTCCGCAAACTGGTAGATCCGGACACCCGCTTCCAGTAATTCACCGTAGTACGCGCGTGCCGCCAGTTCGGCGAGTTTAACGTCGGATTCGCCGGGGAGCAGCAGGCGCACATCGACGCCTCTTTGGGCGGCATTCTTGAGACTTTCGATAAACTCGTCAGTCGGCGAAAAATAGGCCTGCGTTATCCATATTCGCGAATACGCCGCGCCCATCGCTTGTAGGTAGTATTCAATTATCGAGGACGATTGCTCCCCGTCACCGACCGCGGTTGCGATTACTACGGCATGCGAACCTTTTTTGCTCGCACCAGGAAAATAATTTGCGTTGGCGAGTGGCTGTTCATCGTTAAAGTCGTGCCAGACGCGGAGAAACTCGCGCTGTAGAACTTCGACCGCCGGCCCCTCGATTTTCAGATGTGTATCGCGCCAACCTTCAGCAAAGTCGGACTCGCGATCGCCAAGTTTCGGTGCGGAGCGGTATTCTTTAGTGAAGTTGAGCCCGCCGGTGTAGCCGATCCGCCCATCAACGACCAGAATTTTTCGATGATTGCGGTTAATCCAGTCAGCCGGCTCCGTATCGAGTAAGGGCCGGAATGCCAGCAAACTGATTCCCTGAGCGCTGAGGTTCTCAAAAAACGCGGCGTCCGCCGACATGCTGCCGATCGCATCGTAGATTACGTTAACGACCACGCCGTTCTGTGCGCGTTCGATCAGTGCGTCCGCCAGTTTCAGTCCGATGACATCATCCATGAGGATGAATGTTTCCAGGTTAATATGATCGCGCGCTGCAGCGATGGAACGGAACATTTTCGCATATGTCTCAGGCCCATCCAGGAGTAATTCCACGTTGTTGCCGGAAACAGCGCGATTTTCCGCAATGTAAGCGGGAGGGGCCGAGTCAGGCAGCGAGCCATCCTCAGATGCGGTAATTGTTGCAGCCTGAGGAGTAACTTTTTCCGATTCGGGATCCGCAGAACAACCCAACACAAATGCCAATACCGACAGCAGCAGGTAGCGCCCCGCTGTTCGAATGCCGGATTGTTGTCTCCGCTCTACGACGTACATGTTTGATAACTGCTGCATGCCTGTTGTCATGCACGTACCGTACCAGATCGTTTCGCCAATTCTTGCCCGGCATGCGGGCCGTCTTCCGGATGCCCGTGTAAAAACGCACATCGATGCGTAGATTTTGCCACTGCCCACCGGAAATTCGCACGTCGCGGCCTGTTTTTACGCGAAACTCAAGGTTGGCACGAATTCTGCTTATGTCTCATTGAGGCTGAAAAAATCGCCAGCTCAGGCGATGAGTCAAAACATTAAAACAACTTTAGGAGACAGATGATGGAAAGCATATTGGGATTGATTGTTCTCGTACTCGACATTTACGCGATTTTTCAGATTGTAGCGAGCAGCGCGAGCACCGGCGCAAAGATCGGCTGGAGCCTTTTAGTACTGCTGTTGCCAGTTGTCGGCCTGTTGATCTGGTTTTTTGCCGGACCACGTGGTCGCGCCACTGCAGCGATCTAGAAACGAGCGCTGCCCGGCGACAGATGTAATCCGGTCTGTCGCCGGGCGCGCCCGTCATTATTGAGGGGTCGCGCTGACAATGGACGTCGCACTCGGGCAAGCACGGTTCTACCGGGCCGCCCAGGCCGCCTCCAGCTGTTTTTTCGCTACTGTATTGTTGTGTCTGTTGCCGATCGGTGGCGCCGTGGTGGCGTAGACAGCCGTCGGCGCACAAGGCAGTACCGGTGTCACAGCGTCGGTTGATGAAACCGAAGTCCGTACGAATGCCCAAGAGGCATTTGACGCGACGCTGCGGCGTGAACTGGATTCCGCGGAAATCTCGGCTGAGCAGGTTGCCGCGGTTGGCGCCGCGGTTCGTGCTGCCTATCGTGAACAATTGTCGGTAACCATCGACGAACTCAAAGGGGACGGTGTTCTTCAGGCTGATGAGGTAACGCGCGAGCTTGACAGCCTGCGGCAGGAGCACCTGGACTCACTCAGGACCACCCTGCGGGCGCTGCGCGAAGGCCATTCGCCGCGGCCGACGCCAACTGGCGGATCTTACGGAAGCAACCACGGGCCCGCTGTACCTCGCCATCATGGTAGTGACGGTGAATTGGGCGATCGGGCGGCTCTGGATTCCGGGCGTTGCGAGTGGCGCAGTGGCTCAGTTTGTCTATGCGGGGATTTGTGCCGCGCTATTCTGGTTCTTATGGCGCGCCTGCTCGAGTGTTGCCCGGGGAATCTCCTGGTTGCTTGGCAAGACCTACCACGCAAAACCCGACCGGCACGTAGTACTGCTGGTGTCGCGAGTGTTGCGGTTTGTTCTTGTCGTCATATTCCTTCTCATATTAGTCAGGCAGGTCCTCGACTCAAATCTGACTGGCTTCATCGCCGGGCTGGGTGTCCTCGGCGTTGCCTTGTCGCTGCTCCTTCGCAGCTCGTTCGAGAATATCGCAGCGTCATTTACAATTTTCGGGGACAAGCCGTTTCGAGTTGGCGACCTCCTGATCTATGAGGAGCAATTGGGGACCATAGAAGATATCGGCTTTCGATCGACCCGCTTTCGGACCCTGGACGGTCACCTGATAACCATTCCCAACGCAAACATGATTGCCGAGGCGATTCGTAATGTCAGCGCCCGCCCGAGCATTCGCCGCCGGTTTCGCATAGGACTGACCTACGACACTTCTCCGGACAAAATTGAAACAGCGATGGAGATCATCAGGGACCTGATGGAGCGCAACGACGCCCAGCCAGACAATAAGCCGGCCAAAGTCGTTCTGGAGGAGTTTGGCGAATACAGCCTGCAGTTAATGATCGAGTATCACTTCTCGCCTGCCGACTTCTGGGAGGCACGGGAATATGACTCGAAATTCAATCTGAATTTGATTCGAAAGTTTAGTGAAGCGGGGATCGAGTTTGCGTTCCCGACGCAGACCGTTTACTTGCGCGGCGGCGAGGATGCCATAAAGCCCTCGGCAATGTAGGGGGCCGCCAGGCGGATAAGTAATGGTGTCAACAGGACACCGGTTTTCGCCTGCTGCGAGTCTTCGCGAGTTTTCTGACCAGACTCACTACCGTCTGCGGTGTGGCGCTGCTGCCGAAGCTGGTCCACGATGACGCCGGCGGAGAACGCGCCGATCAATGCCGTCGGCGAGTGGAAAATTTCTTCGGTCCTGGATTTTGCGATCGCCGCCTTGGTCACGACTCGCTCGCGCACTGCGCGCGTCGCAGCGTAGCTGCGGCCACAGTTCTTCTCGAGAGTTCGGATTCTGCTCATCACTTGTTACCGGTAAGCAGCGCGCGCGTGCGGGAAAAACCGATCTTCTGCTGGTGTTTACGACGCAAGCGAGCCAGCGATGCCAGCGCGACCAGGTGCAGTATCGCTACGGCTGCAAACGCGGCCGGAACACTCCCTGTGTGCGCAGCGATTGCGTAGCCGGCGAAGATTAACAGCAGCGCCCATGTAAGGCTCCAGCCGACTATCTCCGCAATGCGGGAGAGCACAACGGTTTTGACAAGTTCAGCATTGAGCTGCCCCTCGGCACGCAGAGTCGCGGTGAGTCCGGAAAGAAACGCCCCGGAGTCAGTCGCAAGTTCTTGGGCTGAGTCCAGGAAACCGGCCGGCGCCGAGGTCGTCGGCGCCGGCTGGTCCACTTCGCCGGGGGTGTTGCTGCGGTTTATTTCGCGCATTACTAGCTGCGGATGATTCGTGAAACCAGAATACCTGCAGCAAATGCGATGCCCGCAGCGGCCAGCGGCTGTCGCTGAGCGTAATCTTTGGCTTCAGAAAGCAACTCGTCCGTACGCGTACGTGCGTATTCCTTCTTCTCACGAACCTGCCGTTCAGCTTTCGAGCCGAGGTCGCGGAGTTTGCGTTCGGCTTCGGCGGCAGGTTCCTTGATCGAATCGATTGCGTCGTGCGCAGCCTGGGTCACTCGCTCGGTTGCTGGCTGAGTGTCGATAGCCATGTCGGGACCATTGGTTGCAACGCGTGCTGTAGTGCTGCGCGACCGGCCGTGCTTCGTTTGTGTCGTTGTTGTCATTTTGATCTCCTGTAATGATCAATTGCCTAAAAGTTTTGCCCAATAATTTTATCGAGCCGTTCAATCATTACCAATGCATGAACTGTGCCAAGCTGAAACGCCATAAAAATCGCCGTTGTTGAGCGATTTTTTTGACGAACTTGCACAGGAATTGAAAGTTTTACAGTTGCCTGACCGTTTTAGCCTGAACTCAGCGCGGCCTGGTCCAGGGCACAGCCCTGTATATGCGGTAAAACGTGCATTTCCGAGAGGATTAGCCTTTCTGGCACGGTACTTGCTCTACCCATATGTGCGATCACTATTTCGCTACTTTCTAGCCATTTAAGGAGATTGAAATGATAAATTTGGCGTTAACATTTTTGGTTGTTGCTTTGATTGCTGCAGTGCTCGGTTTCACCGGAATTGCAGGAATGTCGATGGAAATCGCGGGCATCCTGTTTGTTGTCGGCCTTATTCTTGCCGTCTTTTTCTTCATCAAAGGACGCGGCGCCAGGATATGACAGCGAAAGAAAGAATGCCGGGCTTCTCGATGAAGTCCGGCATTTTTTCGTGTGCTGTAGGTGTGAGTGGCAGGTATAGGTGGAATCAGGCGCATGCCCCGATCGCCGCGGCGATCTTATCGGGGGCGACCGGTTTCTTGAAATACTGAATTACAGAGATATCCTGGGTGCGGCGACACAGCTCCTCGACCGAGGCGCCGGTGACAAAGACGATTTTAGAGCGAAACAATTTTTGCAATTTCCTGGCAACGTCTGCGCCACTTCTGGAGCCGCCGATATCCCAATCACAAATAGCGATGTCTGGCGCGTTTTGCTCTGCCGCTTCGATCGCTGTTTCGTAGCTGTCGGCTGCCGCCACTTCATAACCACGAATCTCGAAAAAGAGCTGCAGAGCCGCACGTAACTGCGGATGATCCTCGACTATTAATAGCCGCGCGGAATCAGTGTTGCCCTGTGTCATGCTGGTCTTCCTTAACTTTAGCGTCCTGTCGTTCTGGCAATAATTCCCTGCCAACGTGCTCAGGCACTAGCACCGGCTGGTGACGTTGTACTGGATACGCCGCCTCCAGACCGGTGCTTCGTGCGATAAGCATTTATTCGTCGTCTTCATCTTCCGGAAGATCAATATCAACGTCCGGAACTGTTATCGTTTTCTCTTTCATGGAAACATCAACGTCTGGAACTTTAACGTTCGTTTCCTTGGTACCAACGTGAATATCAGGCCCTTTCACGTCGTATTCCGGCAAGTTGCCGCCTTCGATATCAACATCGACGTCTGGCATGCGACCTTCTTGCGTTTTGCGTACATCGACGTCGTATTTCGGCATCTGTCCGGCATCACCGGTAACGTCCACATCCGGCATTGAGCCGTCTTCGGTCTTCTCGATTTCACAACCGCTCAGCGCCAGTACTGACGATGCAGTGGCTACTGTGATCATTGCTTTGAAGTTCATATCCTGCTCCTCGTAATTGAATGAAAAATAGGGCCTGCTGGCGACCTTGCGGACGATCTTTCCAAACAGGCTCTGTTCACTAGTTAGTTAAGCAAGAGGCGTGCCAAGTCTGGAGGGCCCTGAAATAAGGGGCTGACGCCGGTTGCCGGGCCAGGCACCGGCCCTGATTACAATGACGTGTAAGATTTTCAAGCTTTGATATTGGCCTGATATTTGCATCGCTCTAAGTGAAATCTGACAACTCAAACACTTTCAGGAGAGCGACACATGACTATCTACGCACGATTGATCGAGGACCATGGCAAACAACGTGGCATGGCCGCAGGGCTGGCCGACACAGAGGGGGACAGTTCGGAGCGGCAGCGCCTTTTTCAGGCATTCAAGAACGAACTCGAGGCACATGCGGCTGCGGAGGAACAGACATTTTACGCTGAACTGATCGCCAGCCCGGACGGGCAGGAAAAGGCTCGTCATAGTGTCGCGGAACACAAGACCGCTGCGGACCTGCTGGAGAAGCTTGAAGACACCGATATGAGCAGCAGTTCCTGGCTGCAGACGTTCAAGAAACTGCGAGAAGCCGTCGTGCATCACCTCGACGAAGAAGAGAATGAAGTCTTTCCAATAGCCAGAAAGATCATCTCAGACTCGCGAGCTAAGGAACTTGGGAAAGAGTTCGATTCACGCAAGAAAAACGAGTCACAGGGCGGCTAGTATCTGGTCATTCCACCAACTGTCATCCCAACAAATAAAGGGCGGGCTGCGCCGTGTCGGTACAGCCCGCCCTGAGTTGGCAGTTGTTGTGACAGAACCGCGTATCTTAAAGCTTAAGCACGGTAATAGTCGCGTACGCTGGATTGCCATTTCGGATCGGCGGTGTTCGGCCAGGCGTCTTTGTCGAAACCGGGCGCATCCTTGAGTCGATCTTTTTCGATCTTGAGCACACAGCGCTCATTCTCGGTATCAATACTGATCTCGGACATCGGGATCGCGAACAGCTTGTCGCCAATGCCCATAACACCGCCGAAGGATAAAACGGCATAATCAATAACGCCGCGGCCCGTATCGATCATTAAGTCTTCGATCTTGCCGAGATCCTCTTCCTTGTGGTTGACCACCTTATTGCCTGACAGTGAGCTTGCTGATAAATGCATGATTTTCTCCTCGATAGGTAATTTTGCGTGAACGGCAGCGTCTGGCACCGCCTCCCTGTAGAAAAATGCATGATTCATGCCAGCACATGCTTTTCCGGCGCAGTTCCCACTTATCCGAAGTGAGTCGACAGTTTTGCGGTTATAATTCCACGGTCGGCACTCAATTACCGAGTTGACGAAAGGAGATTTACAGCAACATGCAAGAAGACACTCGATCGAAATCAGCCGCCAGCAAAGTGGACATCCCGCTTTCGCAGGACGATTTCATGCGCGATTTAATTCGCGAGCTCGCCGGAACATTGGAAGATGTAGTCGGGCTCGAGGATGCCTCAGGCTACATCAGTGTTGTCGGCCAATTGATCGGTGAGAAAATCGACTCCAGCTATAGGAACGCGTTGTCGGTCGACACCCTGAACCGTGAGCAGGTTGGCGATGTTCTTGTTGACCTCAAGCGGCGCATCAACGGGAAGTTTTTTATCATCGAAGAAACCGAGGAAAAAATCGTCCTTGGCAATCATCGCTGTCCATTTGGCGACAAAGTGATCGGCCGACCATCGATGTGCATGATGACCTCCAACGTCTTCGGTCATATTGCGGCCCAAAACCTGGGCTACGCGAAAGTGTCGCTCGAGGAAACCATCAGCGCGGGGGCGTCAGGCTGCCGGGTAGTGGTTTATCTGCAGGATAATGCGAACACTGCGGAGGCGAGCGGCCGCGAGTACCTCGCGAGATAACAGCTGGTGGCAGAGACACAAATCCGTTTGTCCGATATTGGAGCGTTGCTGCCGGGCGCTATGCTCGTCATCGACGCTGAAGACAGGATCATCAGCGCAAATCCGGAGGGTTGGTCGATGCTTGGTTGTCCGGAGATCACGGACAATATTGCCTTATCCGACGTTTTGGCTGAGCCCTGCTCGCGGGTGGAAAAATATTTGCGAATGTGCCGCGGAACCCGGGAAGCGGTGCCGACGGTATTCTCTTTTGCAGGTGCGGATGGAAATTGCGTTCGATATGCCGTTCGCGGCACCTCGTTAAAGTCCGGCGATCCGGGAAATGTCGGTTTGTATTTCGAAGAAAAATCGTCATCCAGTCGCGGTATTCGTTTCAAGGCCCTAAACCGGACGATCGGGGAGTTGCAGCAAGAGATAAAGTCTCGCCACCGCATTGAGGCGCTCCTGGACGCGGAAAAGCGGACTATGTCGAGCGTTTTTGAAGGGCAACCGCTGTTCGATGCGCTGGGAATTCTTGCGCGTGCCGTCGAAGCGCACAGTAACGGCATGCTGATGTCGATACTGCTGGTCGATGACAATAATTGTCTGCGGCACGCAGTCGCGCCCAGTCTCCCTGACGACTACGTTAGCGTTATCGATGGTATCGCCGTCGGTCCAGACGTGGGTTCCTGCGGCACGGCGGCTTACAGCGGCGCGACGGTTATCGTCTCGGATGTAAACACCGATCACAGGTGGGTCGATTTTCGGGACACCGCGGCTACGGCGGGCCTGCGCGCGTGTTGGTCGTCGCCGATCATGGCATCCAACGGAGCGGTGCTGGGCACGCTGGCAATGTATTTTCGTACGCCGCGACTACCGACCGACGATGAATTGCGCCTGATCTCGAATAGCGCTCACATCGCCAGTACCGTCATAGAACGATTCCGTTCACAGGAATTACTCAAGGAAATGCTGGGCAGGGAGAAGTCGGCTCGGGTGGAGGCCGAATCCCGGGACCAGGCCAAGGACGAATTCCTGGCCATGCTGGGGCACGAGCTGCGCAATCCGTTAGGCGCCATTACCAATGCGGCCCTTGCGATGGAAAACGGTGACCTGGTAGGGCAATCCGCTGGCTCCTTGTTGAAGATTATCCTCGCCGAATCGCGGTTACTAAAGCGGATTCTCGACGATTTACTCGATCTCTCCCGACTTAGTCGCGGCAAACTGCAGCTAAGAAAGGAACTGTTTTCGGTCGATGAGTTTTTCGCTGAATTGATCGCGGCCACGCGTACCATTTATCCGGATCGCGATATTGCCTTTGAGGTACAAGACGACCTGGGGCAAATGTCGGGGGATCGTTCACGCCTTAGCCAGTCCGTCCATAACCTGGTGAATAATGCCGTTAAGTATTCGCAAGCCGGCGATGAGATCACAGTGCGCATCAGCGCCGATTCCACCTGCCTCAGGCTCACAGTTTCAGATGCCGGCCTGGGTATCGAACCCGCGCTCCTGGAAACAATTTTCGATCCGTTTGTTCAGTCCGACAAATCGATCGCACGCAGCAATAGTGGACTCGGGCTTGGCCTTGCGCTCGTCAAACGATTCACCGAAATGCATGGCGGTAATGTGTCAGCCAGTAGCGACGGCAAGGGCCTGGGCAGTCAGTTCACTCTGACAATACCGCGTGGGGACGTTAATGCCGTGAAACAAGCTGCGAGCTGGACGCACACTTCGGCGGAGTCGTCACCAAAGAAGGTACTGGTCGTAGAAGACAACGAGAACGCCCGCGAAGGCCTGTGCCGAATATTGCAGTTATGGGGCCACGAAGTGTTATCCGCCGCAAATGGCCAGGAGGCCCTGGACGTTATTACCGATGCGCGGCCCGATGTTGCATTGATCGATATAGGGCTGCCAGTCATCGACGGTTACGAGGTCGCGCGGTCAGTGCGCGAGGACCCCGGAATGTCGAGTATGACCTTAGTGGCGCTGACCGGATACGGACAGGCATCCGACTGCAAGCGGGCCCTCGATGCAGGATTTGACCAACATCTGGTCAAACCAGCGGACATCGACGACCTGATCAAGATACTCGGCGCGCCTGCAACCTAGAGCGGCAGCGCTAACCAGTCTTCGCTTTTCTGCGAATCAGGATTTTGCCGCGGACCGACCTTTTTCAGCAGCCTTCTGCGCTTCCTGCAGCTCTTCTTCCGACAAGTCGCGAGCCTTTTCGGCACGTTCTTCCGCGGTGGTTTTTTCGACCGTCTCCTGAACGCCTTCTCGATACCGACGGTCAGCCTCTCGGTTACCTTCGCCTTGGTTGTTAGTGTTGCTCATGCTTCTTCTCCTTGGGGTTGCAGACTGGATTGCGCCGACGACAGTTGGATCTCCGAACAATCGCTAAGTGACTTTGCGCTCCAGTTATTCGGCCGCAGGAACGCTGCTAAGTGTTTTTGTGCAGGTAGGTGATCAATCAAGACTTTCAGGCTCGTCATAATCGGCACCGCCATCAGGGCACCGGCTACGCCCCACAACCAGCCCCAGAACAGTGTCGACAGGAAAATAACGGTCGGGTTAAGCGACATGCGGCGACCCAGTACGGAGGGTGTAAGCACATGGCCCTCCAGGGACGTCAGCAACAGAGCCACAGCGGGCACCAACAAACCTTCGCTCAGTGTAGGAAAAGTTGTCAGCCCGACAATCGTCAGGATCACCAACGAGACCAGTGATCCCACGTAGGGCGCAAAATTCAGGGCACCGACCATCGTTCCCCACAGCAACGGATTGGGCACTCCGAGCAAATGCATCGCGGTCGCGATTGCTCCGGCGAGCGCGATATTGATGATCGTGACCGTTGCAAGGTATCGCGACAGGTCGCTTTGAATTTCCCGGGCTACGGTTACAATTTTTCGCCGGCCCGTCCACGTTCGCGCGCAGCCCGTGAGGCGGCGCAACATACTATCGCCGGATGCAAGCAGAAAAAAGGTCAGGAAAATAACAATAACTGCACCCATAATGATACCGGGCAAGCCACCGAGGAAACCTTCGAGCATACCCGGGCCTTCGACAACGACTGGTTGCGGGCCGGTATCCGGCTTTTGTACAGACGTAATCTCTTCGACCTCTTCGGCCAGTTCCTGGATATCTTCCAGATGCCCCTTGGCATCCAGGATTTGTGATTTCAGCTCACGCACGGTGGTCGGTGCGTCTGCCAGCCATTGTTCAGCAGGACCTGCAAGAAACCCGACAGAAACGACCGTGACAGCGACGATGGACAGTATTATGACTGCTGCCGAGACGGCGCGATTAACGCCGTAGCGCTCCATCCGCCTGACCGCCGGTGACAAGAGGATGTTCAGGAATATCGCAAATGCGATTGGTACGAGCAGGCTGGCCGCAAAGTTCAGCGTATAACCCACCGCCAACACGAAAAGCCCTGTTAACGCGATTTTTTGCATGGCCGGAGCCGGTTGCCTGATCGCGTTATCTGCCATGCGCTTGCCCTGCTGCGTTGGTATTCATACTTGTTAGTAATGGAAATACAAAGCGGGAGCAGCATATCGGCATGCTCCCGCTTTGCTTATTTCCGCCGGAAATCAATCGAATGCTTCGTCGATCTCTTCGCTGGCTTCTTCAGCAGCGTTTTGAATGCCTTCGCCTGTTGCTTCCACATCTTCACCAAGGCCACGCGTGGTGTTGCAAGCAGACAGTGAAAAAGCCGCCAGTAGTGCCAAAAACAATACGAAATTTTTCATTAGATTCTCCCTTGCTGGCAGCAGGTCGCCAGCGTCTGTTATTAAAACCTGCAGTAGCTGTAAAGCAAGACCCGTGCCAACTCAGTTCGTCGCCGGTTTGCAGCCGTGTAAAGCGGCGGTAGGCGTTTGTTCCAGCATTTATTGCAAATCAATTGTAGGAATTTCCGTAAGTTTCTCCCGCGACTGGTCACGCTCAACACTTGCGGCCACCTGCGGTCCGGCATTTTTTGGCAGCAGGCCGAGCGACTGCATATGCTCGGCAAAGACATCGCTATTTTTCCCCAGCAACATCGGAACCGTGCCTGCACCATCCTGGATGATGGCATCGACATCGGCGTCGTAATTGGAAGCATGGTCGGGATCAACATCACGGATGTATATTCCGCGCACTCGATCAGGAAACTCGCGAGCCACGCTGGCGTACAGGCTCGCGTCGTGTTGGCCGGAGTCGCCAATCAACACCACCGGAAGCGCCTCGAAACGGCTCATCAGCGCCCGAAAAGTTTCCGCCTTGTGGTTGCTGGTGTCCCGATCGCCGGAACGGTTGCCGAGGTCACGTAGCAGCAGGGGCCCGCGAGGTATGTCGTTGAGATCAACAAAGTCGCGTAGCAGGTCGTACATATTCCAACCCGAATTCGAAACATAAAAGACCGGATTGTTCGCTGTCCCGTTACGACCTGCCGCCAGCGCACGATAGAGGCCCGCCACGCCGGCCAGCGGCTTGCGCGTCTTGGCGTTATTCAGGAAGGTTAGGCGAGCAGCCAGCAACTTGTCGGTGATACCGGTATGTATGACGGTATCGTCCATATCGCTGATGACGAGATATTCTGCATCCGGATCGACGAGAGTCAGCGGGTGCTGACCAACTATGACGCCGTCTTTCGATTGTATCCGGGCAATAACGACCGCATCCCTCGGGTACTCGGTGTCGAGGTCGAAGCGCGCCTCGTAGTAGCCTTCATCATCAGACTCGACTACGCGGCTTTGTGAGCCGTACAGCAACTCAACCCTGGCGCCTTCCACTTCGTCGGTTTCCCAGCGTTCATAGGTCGAACGCAGATTATCCCACCAGCTGTCATCCTCCTGCGGCGAGCGAATCGGCTTGTTCGCCAGTACCCGGCCTTGCACCCAGACATAGTCATTATTGGCATAGCCCGCGTAGGCCATAATCTGGCGAGGCTCAGAGAATTTCATTCGGCTGGCAAATCGTCCAATATCATCTTTCCAGTCCGTCACTTTCTCTGCTCCGTTCGATTGTCCGTTTGCCGGTGCG
>JBBKWL010000177.1:0-24573 GCA_037968975.1 Woeseiaceae bacterium
GGCTCAGGTCGGATTCGAAAAATTGCAGGCGAATTGCGAGCTTCCCGCACTGCGCAAACAGCATGCAAATCTTTACGCTGATCTGTCCGGCTGGGCGAAGGGATTCGCAGTCGACGAACTCGCGACTGTTCTTATCGACATGGGCGTCGCAAATTTTCTGGTTGAGGTCGGCGGCGAATTGCGTGTTCAGGGACTGAATGCCGAGAGCAAGGAGTGGGCAATCGCGATTGAGAAACCGATTACGGATGATCGTGAAGTGCAGTCGATTCTACGCATGACCAATACTGGCCTGGCGACGTCGGGCGACTATCGCAATTACTTCGAGCACGATGGGCTGCGCTACTCGCATACCATCGATCCGCGCAACGGCAGGCCGATTACGCATGAGCTCGCTTCGGTGACCGTCATTGACGAATTCGCAGCGGATGCGGATGGCCTTGCCACCGCGTTGCTTGTACTCGGACCCGTGGACGGACCCGCGCTTGCCAAGAAGCTAGGGATAAGCGCTTTTTTTCTGCTGCGAACGCCAGACGGATTCGAAACCATCCGGACTGAAGGCGCTAATTAGTAAGCTGAACGTCCCGACCGGCAAAGTAAAAGCGAAAGCCAACGCCGATGGCCCAGAGATCGTAGTCATACGGCGCAGCCCCTAGCGTCAATACCGTTGGCAAGGTATCCGGCGCGACGTCAGCAAGCGCCCAATCATCCGTAGCAAAACTTTCGTAGCGCGCATCAATGGTCAAGTCCACCCTGTCCGACCAGCGATAGGCCGCTCTAAAGCGCAACGAATCCAGTGTCGATAACAACTGCGGAAACGTATTATCCGGACTACCGTCGTCAACATTGATGCGCGTTTCGCCGTCACCCATGGAATAGTCCAGCCGTAAATCAAATTTGCCGTCCGGCTCGCGCCAGCGAAACCCGACGCCCCAATGATCAAAACTGTCTTCGTGTGATGCCTGCCAGTCGGCGACTCCGCCCTGCGCACTGCCAAGCTGATCGGCGTCGAACGACTCACTGCCAAATATCAGATACGTCGACGCCATCTCCGTAATGGCCCAGCTGACGTCCGCCGTGAAACGCAGTTCCTCACCGTTCGTCATGCCGAGTTTCGAATCTGAGTAGCTATCCTCAGCCGCATACACCGTGGCCGTCAGTGATATCGGTGCTTCTCCCGGCGACAACGCGGCGGTCAATTCGCCGTATTCACGATAACGGTAGGCAAGGTTGTGTTTGCGCAGCAACGGATTCTGCCCAAGACTGACGGCTATCGCTTCATCATATCGATCGATATCGCGCTTGGACGCACCGCCTTTTGCGCGCAGGTCGAGCCAATTGAGTGGTCGCCAGCGGACCTGGCCCCAACCAGTGTCTTCGGTCTGCTCTGCAACCTCCTGAAAATCCCGGTCCAGCGCCGTGCTCTCGTAGCCCGCTGCGATCCGCACCGACTTTAGAACGCGCACATCGGCTGCAATGCTCAGGCGTTCACGCTCAAAGCTGTACGGTACGTTTTGCTCTAGGTCACCGGAGGGAAAAGTGTCAGCAATGACCCTCGACCAGTCGTTGATCGCGGTCGTGTTATCTCGCTCGTCGTAGCGATAGGAAAACCGAATTCGTGCACGCGGTATCGGATGCGCCGTAACGCTGATCGAATAATTGCCGGTGTCGACCTGGCCGCGCAATGAATTCACAGGCAGCGCAGCAGTCGCTACGTTCGGATTGCTCGTGTAGGGAAGTAACGCATCGTTCTGCTCTCCCTGGCCTTGCGCCAAAGAGAATGCAAGAACCGTATTCCAGAAATCGGCATGCCAGGCGCCTGATAAGGACAACTGTTGATAACTGTTGTCTGGCTCCTCGGCCATCGTCAGCTGCTCTGCGCCGGGCGCAGCGGTGAACGGAGTTTCCCAGGTCAGCGCGGAGTTGCGATTGTCGAAATACGAACCAAAATAGGCAAGCGTCAGACTTCCTTTCTTACCCAGATAGCGAATTCCGAGATCCACCTGATCGGTAGCGAAGTCGATGCGACGTGGCAGTAGCGAAGATTGTGAAAACGCGGGCCCGCCCTTGATATCGATGCCGTCACGCGTTTGTTGAGAATAATCGGCATAGACGCGAATTGCGTTCGTCGCGAACCAGTATCCACCGATCTCCGCCAGCTGCCGATCACTTGCAATATTTTGTGTTTTCAGCGCTGTCGCAAGCTCGGTAAACCCGCTGGTAGTACCGGCCGCTACCCAGGTCGGCGGCAGTTCCAGAATGCCGGACGATTGATTGAATATCGTTTGCGTCGAATCGAATCGACGGTACGGCAACTCGCTGTAACCCAGGTGCAAGCCGTAAACACCCTGTCGTCCTGCATCCATACTGAGCACGCGCGAATCCAGACCGAGATCCTCAAGCCGCCAGTTCATTCGATAGCCGTCGCCGCTATAAGCGCCATCACCATCGACGTTCAGGTAGAACCCCTCGCTGTCGTATCCAGTGGAATTGCCGTAGCGCACAGCGTCGTCACTGACGTATGTGGTACCAACGTCGTAGTTTCCTCGATGGCCGTCTTCAAACGGACACGACTCGCACAACCACTCACTGGTATCGACCTGCGTCCAGCCGGTAAGCGGTATGGCCAGTAGCAACAATAGTGTGGGTGCTATTTTCCGCCTCATCGCAAACCCTACCTATTCAAGTTGGAGCCGGACGGATGATTTGAGCCATGCACCTGAGAATGACAATTCAGGCAGTTTTGTCCGAGCAGGTACGGCGACGGCGAGCCGCCGGGCAATCCACTGGCATCCTGCGCGATACTTGGGTGGCCGCTCTGCGAGTGGCATCCCTGGCACAACATCGGGCCACGCAGAGCCAACATCCCTGGATAATTTGAGCCATGTGGGTCATGGCAGTCGCCACAGTTTTCGCTGACCGGCGCATGTTCCCAAAGATACGGTCCGCGCTGCTCCGCATGGCAGCCATAGCAAGTGTCATTCGCGGTTTGCCGCACAAACTGACCATCACCAGTTTCTCCGTGCGCGCTGTGACAACTGCTGCAGCCCATCTTGCCATCGAGAACCGGGTGCGCGTATGGCTTCATCGCCTGCGTACGTTGCTGCTGATGACAATCAAAACACACCTCGGGCTCGGTCGACGCAACGAGTACCGGGTCTTCTGCAGTGTGGCTGGCGTGGCAGCCTGAGCAGACAACCTCCTGCATATCGTGCTCCCCACCATGCCAGGCAATTCCCAGGTCATTCTGGTGACAATCGGTGCAGTAGCCGTTCTGCTCTAGAATTGAGGTGACGCTATTGGCACCGAATGCGGTTATTGGTGGCCGCTCATCGCCGCGTCGAACACGACCGGCGTGATCGCCGCCAGGGCCGTGACAAGACTCGCATTGCAACTGCCCGTGCCCGAATGGCGTACGCGCATCTTCGCGCACAGCGTGCTTGCCACGAAATACGGCCAGCGTCGCCTGATCATCATGACAGGCGAAACAGGAATCGGCGCCTTTGCGGCTATAGTCCGGCTCATCTTCGTCTGACTGCGCCATGGCAGATAGCGAGAAACTGAGCGCGCCCAGAATTGCCAGACGCGCCAGCCCACGCAGAATTTGCGATTGCGGAATCATTCCGCCATTCAGTTGGCGTCAAACTCGCCGACGCCATGTACCTCGGCAACGTCTGCTGATCGCCCGGGTCCATGACAAAGCGAGCAGGTTTCGACACCCGCTGAAATCAGTGTGCTATCCGCAGCCTTGGTCGCTGCAAAATCGCCACCGTTCTGTTTCATATGTGCCAATGCCAGTGCGCTCTCATGACAAGCTGAACAGACGGCTGTATTCGGTGAGACAACGACATCATCCGTAACAATCGCAGGGTTGTTCGCGTCGACCGTCGTACCGAGAATCTCGCCCGGTTCAACCGGATAGTAGCTACCGGCCACATGGCATCCTTCGCAGTTATTCAACCTGCCGGGATACACCACATCAGTGTACGGATGCGCTGAATTGCCAAATCCACAGACCCCGATATTGCCGGCATGGATGCCGTGAATCATGCTCTTCAGGTCGATTGCCTGATCGTCAGCCCCGAGCGTATTCACACAGGCACTGCCGGCCACACGACGGTTAATGTCAGTCGCGTTCGGGTTGTGGCAGAGCGCGCAGACTTCCGGTTTGTCAGTACGATTGTTGCCATGCAGCGAGAGTTGTTTATGGCAGTCATCGCATTTTTCGATCGCCACCGCGTTGCGTCGTGGCGATGCCGCAGCACCGTCGACACCAAAGTACTCTACGGCGTTGGTAACAGCGATACGGTCACTAAATACGCCATCATTGTCGAGATCACCGGCCGGGTGACCTTCGAGCGCCACCGCAATCGAGCCGCTAAGGCCGGCAGGTAAACCAGCCGCAGCAACCGCTGTATAAATGCCGTCACCATCGAGATCAGTACCCGCGCCACCGCATGCAACACCAAGCGCGTTTATTCCCACCGGCGATGCGTTGCCAATTCCGCTGCCAGTGTTGGTGTAGTCGTCAGTCGTCCAACCAATATCAATTACAAGACGGCTTGTGCCGTTGCCACAAACCGTGAATTCCGGGTCGGAATCCAGATTATAAGCGACGCCTGCAGCATCGGTTACTGAATAGTCCACCTGAATTGGCGCACCGCCGGCAACAACGTTACGGACGTCCACTATGTTGAATACAAAGTTTTCGCTGGCCTCAAGCGACGCGATGCGATGAATCTCCTCAACGCGCACGAGATCACCATCTGCATTGGTAACGGTCCCCCCTGGGCCATGGCAGTCCAGACACTGCGTATCGTCAATAAAGACGAAGCCACCCGGGTGCACGCCGTCTTCGATCGCGTACTCATTTTCGCCGTTGGCAGCATCACCATCGTCGTAATGGCAAGTGCCGCAGGACGCGCGATTCGCCACCATTCTCCAGTTGCTGGCTTCTGGTGTATCCGGGTCGCTTTCCTGGTGACAAGTCTGGCAGTTGCGTATGTCCTGAGGGAATTCAATACCTGTGTAGTCATGCACGGAGCCGCCAAAACCGATGATGGCGTAGCCGTCACGGCCACGATGAATGTTATGAATCAGCGCCTTCATATCCACCGTGAATCCGGAATCTTCATCTGTCGACGACGGGTTGTGACAGGTCACACAATACGCCACATCAGTGCGTGGTCCGCCGTGAAAACTCAGTACGTCGTGACAGGCGTTACAGGTATCGTTATCGACGATGTCGCGTGTAAACAGCGGCGCACCGCCGGTTGGTACAAAGTTATAGATACCATTGGAAGAATTGGGTGCCTGGCCGCGAATCTCGACGCCAAGCCGATGTGATTTCGATTCATCATAAGTCGGGCCGCCCGGATACGCAGTCAGCGCCATCTCGAATGTGTACTGATAGGTACCATCGCCATTGTCTACAAAATCGCCTCTAGTCGCGGTTTCGGTATTTGCCTGGGCATTCGGGACGCCGTTGCTGGAACGCGTCACATAGCTTTGCCACTCACTCGATTCTCCGCTGCCCGTAACAGCCGAGGATAGCTGCGAAAGCACGAAACGAATGTCGCCCGCCGGAAGTCCGGTCAGACCCAGGGTCAAATCGTTACTCAGAGAAAGCTCAACAACAGGCCGACCACCCCCTGCTGGAACGGTCACACTGTTTACTGCGATATTGATTCTGTCTGCGCTATCAACAGGAACACCGCCGGGAGAGCCGGTTCCACCAGGCGGTCCTGCCGGTCCTGCCGGGCCCGGCGGACCTGCAGCGCCATCCGCGCCATTGTCGCCCTCGCAGGCGATCAAAAATGTAGCAGCAACCAATAAGATTGTGAGTTTTGCGGCTTTGACCAACGCTGAGTTCATACTTTGCCCCTGACGTTTCTTCTGATTCGCGACAAGCCCCCCGATAGACGCAAAAGGATTCTCTGCCGAAAACTTTTCTTGGCTATCTACCCTTTCTAACAAACATGGCTCCTAAGAGGCATTGCGGGTTGTACTTATGAACAAGCGGCTATCCGCATTGCCATCACGTCTATGTTTTACGATAGTCTTATGACTTGTGAATACGCCAAACATGTGATGAGCGACCATGATGAATCGAAACCTGAGCTTTGTATTAATGACCTGCCTGTTACTTGCGGCAAATTCTGGCAGCGCCGAAGGGGTTCAGGCGTTGATTGATGAATGCAACGACTGTCATGGCGATCAGGGTATCAGCCAGTGGAGCGACGTACCGACGATCGCCGCGTTGGCCGAATTCGTGCACGCCGATGCGCTGTACATCTATCGTGACGAAGAACGCCGCTGCACCGACTCCGCGTACCGACAGGGCGATACCAGTAGAGCCGAGACGAATATGTGCGCGCTGGCAGCCAAGTTGAGCGACGATCAGATCGATGCGCTGGCCGCAGCTTACGCGAAGCTACCTTATGTTCCGGCGACGCAGGATTTTGACGCGAGCCAGGTAGCTGCCGGAAAAGCAGTACACGACAAGGGCTGCGATCGCTGTCATTCCAAGGCCGGCATGGATCCTGAAGATGAAGCCGGCATGCTCGGCGGCCAACAGATGGGCTATCTGCGCAAAGCATTCAAGGAATATGCCGCAGAGTCTCGTTACCAGCCGGAGAAAATGAAAGAAGCGGTTGACGGCTTATCCGCAGACGATATCGAAGCGCTGCTGCATTTCTACGCCAGCCAGCAATGAACGAATTGCCGCAGGAGCGTCACAGTGTCGACGCGCTGTTTGCGTGCATTGACAGCAAAGATACGGATGCTTTTCTCGAGTATCTGACCGAGGACGGCACATTTCGCTTCGGCTCGGCTCCCACAATTCAAGGGCGCGCCGCGATGCGTCCTGTGTTGAATGATTTTTTTGCCAGTATCAAAAGCTCCCTACATACGATCAGCAACCTCGTTGCCGAAGGTAGCACTCTGATCTGCGAAGGCACGGTCATGTATACGCGGCTTGATGGCAGGGAAGTTTTGATTCCTTTTGTCGATGTTTTCGAATACGCCGATCAGCGTATCGCTGAGTACAAGATCTATATCGATATCGGCCCACTGTACGTGGACTAGTAGCAGCATGATTTCTGATGTCCTCATCGCGAGTATTGTTCGCGACATGAGTCGTCGCTACTTGAGTTTCGGCGACACGCCACACGACATCGCATTGCCGGAGCCGGATACCAGTCGCGGTTATTTGCTGTACTTGCACATTCCCTTTTGTGTCGTGCTCTGCCCGTTCTGTTCGTTCCATCGTGTCGAATTCAAGGAAGATCGCGCGCGTGAATATTTTGCGGCCTTGCGACAGGAAATTCATACGGTGACGGACGCAGGCTACCGGTTCAAAGAAGTCTATTTTGGCGGTGGCACGCCGACCGTCCTTCCGGACGAACTTGTAGCAACTCTTGCACTGCTTCGCGAACTGCACCCTATTGCATGCGTATCGATTGAAACCAACCCAGATGATATTGGCGACGCCGGGCTCGCGCGCCTCGAGGATGCTGGCGTAAACCGGCTCTCCGTCGGCGTACAAAGTTTCGACAATACGCTGCTCAAAGAAATGCAGCGCTACGACAAGTACGGCAGCGGCGAGCAAATCAGAGAGCGCCTTAAGTCTATTGCCGGGATCTTCGACACCTTGAATATCGATATGATTTTCAATCTGCCACACCAGACAGACGCATCCCTGCTTGCAGATCTCGAGATCCTGACGCAGGACGTTTGCGCTGACCAGGTATCCTTTTACCCGCTGATGACGACCGGCAGCACGCGCAAAGCAATGCTTCGCGAAATGGGTATTGTCGATCATCACCGGGAAAAGACCCTGTATCAGCTAATCGTGCGTCATATGCTCGCTGCGGGGTATACACGTTCCTCCGCCTGGTGCTTTTCGCGCGAGAAAAGCATGATTGATGAGTACATCACTGAGCAGGATGAATATCTCGGCCTCGGCAGTGGCGCTTTCAGTTTTCTTGACGGTAGTATTTTCGCCAGCACATTCTCGATCAACCATTACATCCGGCTGGCGAATGCTGGAAAAACGGGCATTGCTCGACGCCGCGCGCTGAGCCGCGTTGATCACATGCGCTATTACCTGCTGACCCATATGTTTTCCGGTTCGCTCAAACTGAGCGCTGCCGACGCTCACTTTGACGGTGCATTTCGTCGCGAACTGCGCTCTGAACTGGCGGCGCTAAGGTTGCTCGGCGCCGTTCGACGCGACGGCGATATTTTGCATTTGACCGAACGCGGTTATTATTTATGGGTAATCATGATGCGCGAGTTTTTCACCGGCGTTAATAATTTGCGCGAAGAAATGCGGCATGACATTGCGACCGAGCTTCGGTTATCCACTATTGATGATAGGCCGGTCTAGCTACAGTGTGCTGAGGTGATGAAAGATAAATCGAACAGTAAGTTGTCGAAACTCTGGGCGCGGCCTCAGGCTAAATGGCGCCTGGGCATTCCGCTCGGTGCGCTGCTGGCGTTTGGCCTTGGCGCGGCGGCACTTGGCACCACCAATTACGTACTGCATGCGACCAGCACAACGGAATTCTGCTACACCTGTCATTCCCATGAAATGTTCATCAAGCCCGAGTATGAGGCTTCGAGCCACTTCATGAACAAAGCCGGCGTGCGTGCCGAGTGTGCCGACTGCCACCTGCCACATGACAACTGGTTCGATCTCGTCTGGACCAAAGCAGTCGTATCTCTGGACATAATTCCGGAACTCGCAGGCAAATTGGGGACTGCCGAGAAGTTCGAAGCGCACCGTGCCGAAATGGCCGAATCCGTGTGGCGCGAATTCAAGGAAAACGATTCCGCATTTTGTCGCAGCTGCCACAGCATCGATGCAATGAACCTCGAAGAACAGGAGCGGCAGACGGCGCGGCGTCATTCAAAGGCCGAGTCGCGGGGTGAAACCTGTATCGACTGCCACTACGGTATCGTCCATGTGGAGCCGGAGAACGCAGCCGACATCCTGGAACGCATAGACGCCGAGATGAGCGCGAACGGTGCCAACCAGGCAATCGATTGAGAGCGGCCCGCTCGCAACTGATTCATGAATTGATTTCCGGTGTCAGTGGCGCGGTTCTGGCCATATTCATGTGGGGACACATGCTTCTCGTTGGCTCGATTCTGCTGGGTAATCGTGGCTTTGACTGGATGGCACTGCAACTTGAACACTATTACATCGCTCAGCCCACCGTTCTTGCCATTTTCGCGATATTTATTGTTCACGCCGTTTTCGCAAGTCGTAAAATTCCGGCAAAACTCAGGGAGCGACAGCAAGTGATTGCTTTGTCCAAAGACCTGCATCGATCCTGGGAGCCACACATCGACTCCTTACTTTGGATCTGGCAGGTCCGAACCGGGATGGTCATTCTTGTTCTCGGCAGCTTTCATATCATCCTCCTCGGAGTCGATGTATTTACTCCGCTGTATGGAGATCATGTGGGCATAGAATCGGAGACAACGCTCGCGCGCGTCGCTGCGGGATTGTGGCTGCCGTACGCCGTACTGCTGCTTTGTGTCGAGTTTCATGCGAGCGTCGGTCTGTATCGGCTTGCTGTCAAATGGGGTGCTGGCCAAACACTGTCGCGACGCACGCTGTCATACATTGAACGGGTTCTGTTTTGGCTAATTCTCGTATTCGGCACCGTGACCTTAATGGTCCTCGCCGGGGTACTCGATCCGCCACTCGCATTCCTGATTGAGCCGGTGTCAAATTGAACGAAGGTCTGGTCACAACGGACGTGCTGATAATCGGCGGCGGATTGGCCGGCGAGCGTTGCGCGATTGAAGCCGCCACAGCAGGTCTTAGCGCCTTGATCCTGTCATTAGTACCACCGCGCCGCAGCCACAGCTGCGCCGCACAAGGCGGTATGCAGGCGGCGCTTGGCAATTGCGTGATGGCGCAAGCCGATAGCCCGATGCTGCATTTTCTGGACACGGTGCGTGGCTCGGACTGGGGCGCCGATCAGGAGGTCGCCAGTATCTTTACTACGCAAGCACCGGTTGCGGTTCGCGAGCTGGCACATTTCGGCATGCCGTGGACCCGCGTTCGCGCCGGTGAGAATCACTATTTCATAAAGGGTGAGAAGGTCGCGATTAATGAAGCCGCCGAAAACGATGGCTTGATCATGCATCGCGATTTTGGCGGTACCGCGAAATGGCGCGCGTGCTACGCCGGTGCCGGAACAGGGCATGCAGCCTTGTATGCACTCGACAGCGAAGTTGTGCGAATGGGTATCGCGGTACGTGATCGTGTTGAAGCGATGCGGCTGATCCACGATGCCAGTCGCTGCATTGGGGCTGTTGCCCGTTGCCTGCGCAGTGGCCGTCAATTCCCGATATTAGCGCGAGCGACCGTTATCGCGACCGGTGGTTATGGTCGTGTCTATGGCAAGTACACAACCAATGCAACAATCAACGAGGGCAGCGGCGCCGTGCTGGCACTCGACACGGGCGTTGTACCACTCGGTAATATGGAGGCCGTGCAGTTTCATCCAACTGCGCTGGCGCCAAGCAACATCCTGATAACTGAAGGCGCTCGCGGCGACGGCGGCTATTTACTGGACAAGAATCAGCATCGTTTTATGGTTGACGCCGAACCGGAAAAGCAGGAACTCGCGAGTCGCGATGTCGTGTCACGTCACATGGCACAGCGCATTCGCGACGGCTATGGCGTAGACAGCGTTGACGGGCCCCATCTCTGGCTCGACCTGCGCCACCTTGGTGAAGAGCATTTACGCACCAAGCTCCGGGAAGTATCTGATATCTGTCATGACTTTGCCGGCGTTAATCCAGCAAACGGCCTCATCCCCGTGCGGCCGACACAGCATTACTCGATGGGTGGAATTCGCGTCAATAAAGACGGCGCCGCATACGGAATGGCCGGATTATTCGCAGTTGGCGAAGCTGCCTGCTGGGATTTGCATGGCTTTAATCGCCTCGGTGGTAACAGCCTCGCCGAAACTATCGTCATGGGCCGACTGGTCGGCCGGCACGTCTCAGAGTTCGCCGCCGCGACCGAATTGCGGGCAAACACCGGTACAGCGTTCGACGCGCTGGCAGCCGCTGAGGAGAAAGCAAACGCTTGGCTGACACGCAAGGGGTCGGGCCCGAGCGTCTATGCGATCCGCGATGCGATGGGCGAGATCATGATGAACAAGGTCGGCATATTTCGTAATGCAGAGGAACTTGCAGAGGCCGTCAGCGAGTTGCGAGTTCTGCGTGAGCAATGTGCGACCGCCGTACTGCGGACACACCAGCCCGGCATGAATCCGGAACTTACATTCGCCCTACGACTGCAAGGCATGTTGCGTCTTGCCAGCACCATCGCCATGGGTGCGCTGGCCCGCACCGAAAGTCGTGGTGCGCATTGCCGCACTGACTTCCCGGCACGCGATGACGAACACTGGCTAAATCGAACGCTGGTTCGATGGGGGCAGGATGACGCCGAACCCACCTTCACTTACGAGCCTGCAGGCCAGATGGCATTGCCGCCCGGCAACCGCGGTTACGGTGTCGGCGAACAAATACCGATGCGCATGACGATGGATTCCTATAACGCGACCGTACTGGAGCAGCAAACTGCTGCCGGCCGCCCACCCAGTGAACAACCATTTGGCGAGGGCTTGCCAGAGGACATTGTGCAATGAGCAGACAACTGACGTTTGAAGTGTTTCGCTACAATCCGCAGGATCCAGATTCGCTGCCACACATTGATCGATTCGAACTTGAAGAATCGGCGTACATGACGCTGTACATTGCGCTCAATCGCATCCGTGAGGAACAGGAACCCGGTCTGCAGTTCGATTTTTCATGCCGTTCCGCAATTTGCGGGTCCTGCGGAATGTTGGTGAACGGGCGTCCGTCGCTCGCCTGTCGCACGCTAACCTCACAGTTGCCAAGCACCATCAAACTGCACCCACTGCCCGTGTTTCAGCTTGTTGGCGACTTGTCGGTGGATACCGGCACGTGGTTTCGGCAGATGGCCGAACGCACAGAAGCCTGGGTACATCAGCGTTTGCAGTTTGAACCCGGCGCGCGGGAAGAACCTATGAGCGACGAGGTAGCGCAGAAGATCTACGCCAGCGACCGCTGCATCGAGTGCGGCTGTTGCGTCGCCTCCTGTGGCGTTGCAAACATCAACCAGGACTTTTTCGCCGCCGCGGGCCTAAATCGAATCGCGAGATTCATGCTTGACCCCAGAGACGCACGCGAGGAATCCGAATGGTTTGATGTGGTCTCCAGCGATGCAGGTGTCTTCGGCTGCATCGGCATGATGGCCTGTGAGGACGTATGCCCGAAAGAGCTGCCATTACTCGAGATACATGCCTACTTGCGGCGCCGCATGCTGGCAAACGGACTCTCGCGGCAGACCGACAGCTAACTAGTTGCGGGCAATCGCCTGCAGCGCGCGCAGCACATCACGCCGACTGATCTGGCCAACCAGGCGATTGTCTTCAAGCACGGGAAAACGTCGATAACCCGTGTCAATGAACACCTGCGCCAAATCAACGATATTCATTTGTGCATCGACCGTCTGTGTGTCGGTCGTCATGTAGTCGCGTACCGGACCACCCGCAATGCCGTGATAGCTGGCGCCGAGCACAACCCGCATGCAATCGAGTTCTGACAACATTCCGATGAGACTGCCTTCATCATCGACCACCGGAGCACCGGCGATTCTTTTATCAACCAGCGTATGTACAGCGTCAAGCACATCTGTATGCGGCTTGAACGCGATCAGAGTGCGCGCCATGTAATCTTTGACCAGACAGGACTTCAGTGTCATCAGTCTTCTCCTCGCCGCTCGCGGCAGCTACCACTGCAGAGTTCGCAACGCCCGTTGTTTAATCCGCCACAGCTACCGCTGATTGGCTTACGGCCGTTCATTACGCCGATGCTCATGCCCGCAATGACCAGCAGCAGCAGCACAAAACTCATCAAGAAAGTAACTAGTGCGGTGCTCACTCAGCCTCCGAAATCGTCAAGCAAAATGTTTTCACCCGGCACACCAAGATCATCCAGCATCTTGATGACTGACGTATTCATCATTGGTGGGCCACATATGTAGTATTCACAATCCTCAGGCGCGTCATGAGCCGCGAGATACTCGTCGATCAGGACGCGATGGATAAAGCCTGTGTAGCCGCTCCAGTTGTCTTCCGCCTGCGGCTCGGACATTGCCAGGTGCCATTCGAAATTAGCGTTGTCAGCGGCGAGACGATCGAATTCGTCTTGATAGAAAACTTCTTTCAAACTGCGAGCACCGTACCAAAATGACATCTTGCGCTTTGTCTCCCGGCGCAACAATTGGTCGAAAATATGTGCGCGCATCGGCGCCATACCGGCACCACCCCCGATAAACACCATTTCGTTGTCGGTTTCTCTTGCGAAAAACTCTCCGTACGGCCCGGTTATCGTTACCCGATCGCCCGGCTTCAGGTTAAAAATAAATGACGACATGATGCCCGGCGGTACGCTGTCGGCGGCACCGGGAGGCGGCGTAGCAATACGCACGTTGAGTTTAACGACGCCTTTTTCCAGCGGATAATTGGCCATCGAATACGCTCGCGATTCTGGCTTCCGAACATCAGACTTGTAGCGCCAAAAGTTGTAGCGATCCCACTCGTCGCGAAAACGGGCATCAATATCAAAATCCGAATAGCTGAGTTGATGCGGTGGACAGTCTATCTGGATGTATCCGCCCGCTTTGAACTCGAGCTCTTCGCCGTCCGGCAGAGCCAAAACCAGTTCCTTGATGAAGCTCGCAACATTGTTATTGGAAACAACTTCACAGGCGATACGCCGCACGCCGAAAATCTCGTCGGGAACACGAACTCGCATATCCTGTTTGACAGTAACCTGGCACGACAAACGGTAGTGCTGTGCGGCATCGCGTCGGTTAATAAGTGACGTTTCTGTTGCCAGGATCGCACCGCCACCTTCCAGCACACGCACCTTACACTGACCACAGGTACCGCCACCGCCACACGCGGATGCAACAAAAATATCTGCATCAGCCAGGCCCTGCATGAGTTTAACTCCGACTGGCAAATGCAGCTCGCGGTGATCGTTGATGACAACATCAACTTCGCCGCTTGCCACGAGTCGCGAGCGTGCCGTGAGTATAAGCAGCACCAGCGAAAGAATTATCGCTGTAAACAGCCCAACGCCAAGAAGTACTTCGGCGATCAAAGCTGAATCCCCGAAAAGCCCATGAAGCCCAGCGACATCAGGCCGACGATGATGAACGTGATGCCGAGACCCTGCAGTCCATCGGGCACGTCGCTGTAACGCAGCTTTTCACGAATACCGGCGAGGGCAATGAGTGCGAGCGCCCAGCCGGCACCACTACCAACTCCATATACAACGCTCTGACCAAAGTCGTATTGACGCTCGACCATGAATAGCGTGCCTCCGAGAATTGCACAGTTAACGGTGATCAGAGGCAGGAAGATGCCGAGCGCGTTGTAGAGCGCGGGTACATAGCGATCCAGCGCCATCTCGAGGATCTGCACAAGCGCAGCAATCACGCCGATGTAACTGACCAGGCCGAGGAAGCGCAGATCAACGTCAGGCAAGCCCGCCCATGCGAGTGCACCATCGTCGAGCAAGAACGCGAAGATCAGGTAATTGACCGGCACCGTAATCGTCTGCACTGCGACAACCGCAAGACCAAGGCCTATTGCCGTTTCCACGCGTTTCGAAATAGCAAGAAATGTGCACATGCCAAGGAAGAAAGAGAGTGCAAGATTCTCGACGAATGCCGCACGAATAAACAAGTTGAAATAGTCGGCCATCAGTAGATTCCGGTCCGATGGACTTCGTGAATCTGATAGTCAGCGCGTTCGACCTGGTCACGCTTCCAACTACGTATCGCCCAGATGAGAAGGCCGATGATAAAAAATGCGCTGGGCGGCAACAACATCATGCCGTTCGCTTCGTACCAGCCACCATCGGAGACCAACGGCAAGATTCGGTAGCCGAGCAGCGTGCCTGCACCGAACAGCTCTCGGATTGTCGCGACTGTCAGCAGGATTGCACTGTAGCCAAGACCGTTTCCGATGCCATCAAGAAAGCTTAATCCCACCGTATTTTTCATCGCGAATGCTTCGGCGCGCCCAAGCACGATGCAGTTGGTAATGATCAGGCCGACAAACACCGATAGCTGTTTGCTGGTCTCAAATGCGTACGCGCGCAGAATCTGGTCCGCCAGTATGACCAGCGACGCAATAATCGTCATTTGGACAATAATGCGAATACTGTTCGGTATGCGTTTTCGAATACTGCTGATCGCGGCATTAGAGAGTGCAGCGACGCTGGTTAAGGCAACACACATGAGCAGGGCTGGCAGCAATGACGTGGTAACGGCCAACGCTGAACAAATACCGAGCACTTGCAGCGTAACCGGATTGTTGTCGATAAGCGGATCGATCAATACCTTGCGAGTGCCACTCATGGGCTCTCACCTTCCTGCGATTGGATTTTCTGCAAATACGGTCCAAAGCCTTGCGGCCCGACCCAGAATCGCACCAACTGACTTACACCGCGGCCAGTTAGCGTGGCGCCGGACAAGCCATCAATCTCGTAGCGTGAATCGCGATCCAGGGCGGCGCCGCGAACCACCTCGATGCGTACTACACCGTTGTCGTCGAAAAGTTGTTTGCCGACCCACTGCGCACGCCAATCCGGTTTGTCGATCTGATCGCCAAGACCCGGTGTTTCAGCGTGACTGTAAAAACGCAGGCCATTGACCGTGCTGCCATCCGTCGCGACCGAGAGATAGCCATACATGGTCGACCATAAGCCCGAGCCGTACACGGGCAAGATAATTTGTTGCAACTCGCCTTCCTCTTTGACGAGGTAAACGGGTAAATAGACAGCGCGTTGCCGAATGTTGGCTATATCGAGCTCTGCAGGAATCGCAATATTGAGCTCGGTGTCGCTTGCTGCGAGTTCGCTAACATAGTCGCCACTGTCAATTTCGACCATGCGCGTCTCAATGGCCGCAAACAGCGTCTCAATACTTACACCCGGCTCCATCAGACCAGCCACTTCGAGGATAATGCGTTGCCGGTACTCATCTTCGTTACGCTGTTGCACAGGCTTTAAAGCTACCGCTGTCGCGGCCACCAGAATTGAGCACACGAAACTTACGCTGACCGCGACGAGCAGAGTGTTGCGAATACTGTCACGCGAAGAATCAGACACTGCGTTTTATCCTCCGCCGAACATTGGCCTGCACGACGACGTAGTCGATAACGGGCGCGAAGATGTTCGCAAAAAGTATGGCCAGCATGATGCCTTCCGGAAACGCTGGATTGATGACACGAATCAACCAGGTCATGAATCCGATGAGTAGTCCGAAGACCCACTTGCCTGCATTGGTTTGCGCGGCACTAACCGGGTCGGTCGCCATGAAAATTGCGCCGAATGCGAAGCCGCCCACAACGACGTGCCAATGCCAGGCCATGGTCAGCATGACGTTGCTGCTGTCGGCGCTTACAAACAACAGCGATGGAATAATAAGCCCGGCGAATACGGCGACAATAATTCGCCATGAAGCGATACGCGTATAAATGAGCAGACCCGCACCGAGCAGGCATGCCAGCGTCGAGGTCTCGCCAAGCGAGCCCTGCATCTGACCAAAAAATGCCTGACTCCAGGTCAGGCCACTCGCGAGCAAGCCCGCCATTCCATCGATTGCACTGCTGCCGAGTGCGGTTGCGCCGCTGAATCCGTCAACCGGCGTCCACACCGCGTCACCTGAGATGTAGGCAGGATACGCAAAATAGAGGAAGGCCCGCCCGACCAACGCCGGATTTAGGAAGTTCTTGCCGGTGCCACCGAACACTTCTTTGCCGATCACCACACCGAAGCTAATACCGATCGCGACCTGCCATAGCGGAATCGAAGCCGGCAGGATCAGGGTATAGAGCATCGAGGTGACGAAAAAGCCTTCGTTGATCTCATGGTTGCGAACACCGGAGAACAGAATTTCCCAAAATCCGCCCGCCGCCATCGTGACCGCATAGATTGGGAAGAAGTACAAGAAACCATGCAGCATGCAGTCGTATGTACTGCTCGCATCATATCCAGCACCCAGGAAGATAAGCACAGCGCCGCGCCAGCCCTCCACGCTCGTGAGACCGAGACTCGCGAGTGCGGTATTTGCCTGATAACCGGTATTCCACATGCCCACAAGCACACAAGGCGTGACCGCAAACACCACCAGGATCATGACACGTTTTAAATCCAGCGCATCGCGCACATGTGGTGAGCCACGGGTCACATCGGGCGGCGAATAGAACAGCGTATCGACCATTTCGAATAGCGCATGTAAACGTTCGAACCGTCCGCCCTTGCTAAATTCTGGCTCGAGTCGATCCAGAAAACGCCGCAAGCTTTGCATTATCCGTTTACCTCAATGTCGTGGAGGCTCTCGCGCAGGTACGGACCGTACTCATATTTGCCATTACATACGAATGTGCACAGCGCGAGGTCCTCCTCATCGAGTTCAAGACAACCCAGCGCACGGGCGCTCTCGGTATCACCTACCAGTAGCGCCTTGAGCAATGGGGTAGCCAATACGTCGAGCGGCATTACGTCTTCGAAACTGCCGATCGATACCATCGCGCGAGGACTGCCATTCTGCGACGTAGTGAGTTTGTATTTTCGTCGGAATAGATGGCCTGCATACGCACGCACAGCAGAATACTTGTCCAGGCCGGGCCGCATCCATTCCAGAAACTCTCGCGGGCTACCTTCGGCAAGCACTGAAACCTGGTTGTGGTAACGGCCAAGATACGCACCCCATCCGGAGGCGCGATGGCCGGACAGAACCGAGCCGGAAACAACTCGATTATCGCCGGCTTCAATTTCTCCGCGCAGCAGATCACTCGTATTCGCACCCACCCTGGTGGTGACGAGCCGTGGCGACAAGACTTTAGGGCCACACAGCGCGACAACACGATCCATACATAGACGACCATTGGAAAAGAATTTGCCGATCGCAGTTACGTCCTGATAGCCGATGTGCCAGACGCTGGTCGTTTCACTAACTGGATGTAGAAAATGTATATGTGTCCCTGCAAGTCCCGCCGGATGCGGCCCTGCGAATGTGGTGGCTCGAAATGGCCCTTCAGCCGGACAGGCGATCGGCGCGTCAGGTGCCGTACAAACGAAAACGGGGCCATCGCCGAGCTGCGACAACAGTCTTAGCCCCTGGTCGAAGGCCTGAGTATCGCGCGCGATGACGACACCCGGATCCGGGGCGAGCGGATTGGTGTCGATTGCCGTAACGAATATCGCAGCAGGCACAGCGCCGGGCGCGGGAATGCGACTATAAGGGCGGGTTCTAAATGCTGTCCAGAGTCCCGACACGAGTAATCCTTCGCGGACTCGGTCACTCGTAAACGATTCGAATTCTTGCTCGTCATCGCCGTCAAGCTCTACCACCACAGACTGCAATACACGTCGCTCGCCGCGGTTAATCGCCGTGACGACGCCTGCGCCGGGAGATGTAAACACAACACCTTCGTTCTGTTTGTCGCGAAACAATCCTTGCCCGAGACGCACACGCTCGCCCTCACGGACTTCCATGCCAACTTTCAGGCCGATGTAATCGGGACCGAGCACCGCGACCGAACGTACTTCATTTCCCGGGGATACGCTTTGCTCTGGCTCGCCGGCGAGTGGTATGTCCAGGCCTTTTTTTATTTTTATTTGCATGCTGCTTAATTCAGGCCGGCTATCGCGATCCGGCGCATCAAGGCGCAGGCCAAAAGAAAACGAAAAGTATGCAGGCCGTCAGCCACAGCGACCCTAGCATGTGTATAGCAAGTGTCGCTTCGATCGCCTTGGTCATACCTTGGCGGTCGTCTATACCACGCCGAATGCTTTGCGCCGCCTTGCCCGCCAGCAGGAGCAGGCCAAACGGCAACAATGGCGCGAGCATTGGCAGCGTTTCCTGAACCGTCAAAACGACGATGGCTAAAAACGCCGCAAGATGGATCAACGCATAGACAATTGCTGTCCCATCCAGCCCTAAACGTACCGCCAGGGTACGTTTACCGGTAGCCCGATCCGCGTCGATATCGGGTACCCCATTGATCTGCAGTATGGCGGCCACCCAGATACTAATGGGTATGGAGAACAGCAAGAGACTGCTATCCAGACTGGCGCCTTGCAGCCACGCGGCACCGGCTACAGGCAAAACACCGAAGGCCACTCCGACCGCCGCCTCGCCAAGCCCAAGCGAACTCAGTTTGGCTGGCCCGAGCGAGTAAAACACGCCGAGGGCCACACCAGCGATACCGAAATACAGCACCAGCGTGCCCTTCAGGAGCATTAGGAAAAGACCGCAAACAACTGCTATTGCCAACAGTGCTATGCCGAGATTCGCCATCGCGCGAATGTCGAGAATTTTGGTTTGAATGAAGCGCGAGCCGCCCGTATAGGGATAAATGCGCTTCTCGTTTATGCGATCGGTGCCAATCGACTCATCGCTTACATCATTCAGGACATTGCTGCCAGCATGCACACAGACCGTTGCCAACAAGGCAAGGAAGAAGAGCAGCCCATCGAAACCAGCGCCAGCGTGCACGCCATAGGCGGTACCGGCGAGAACCGGCAAAACTGATGCGGGGAAGAACTTTGGCCGCGTTGCGTGGAACAGCCGCTTGCTTCGCCGGCCGAGAGAATTACCAAGAAAATCGTCGCGATTCGGGTCGATCGTGTCGTCAACTTTTGTGGACAAATTTAGTCTCCGTGGATTTTCGTCGCCAAGCGTTTCCCGTTTATATAATGAAACTTGATGTAATTGCCATACGCGCATACCGAATGCGGCACGCTAGTTCCACTAATTGGATCTGCGTCCCGCAAAACCCACAATCGTAGTCTGGCACCTGATTTCAATTGAGCTTGGAGCGATGACAAATACTGCAGCCGTAAAGGACACCCTGCTCGCGATTCTCGAATTAGACTGTATTCCAGATACACTGATCGCTCGAGCCGCTTGGATTGCTCGCAAGTGTGACTACCGAGTGCATCTTATATTGTTTGAACCGAACAGTTTAGCGCTGCTCGGCAGATTCTCCGTATCTAGCGAAGTTCGTCAAATTCGACAGGACATAGAGCAGGCGCAGACAGAACTGGTTGAGAATTATGCGAACCAACTGCGCGACGCCCACATCGATGTAACGACGTCTGTATTGCAGCAGCGCCCGCTCGGCGACGGCATATTGAAAAACTTCACGGCGATGAAACCCAAACTCATTGTCAAGGCGACTCTGTTCCATAGCGCCGCAGAACGCGGCACGTTGCTCGACTCCGACTGGCAACTCATGCGCGCCTGTCCTTACCCGCTTTGGTTGGTCAAGGCTGACAATATGGCGGAGAGCCCGCTCATTATAGCGGCAGTCGATCCAAGCAATGCTCACGACAAACCTGCAGCGCTAGATTATGAAATCGTTCGCACCGCCAAGGCGATCGCTCAGTGTACGGAGGGCGACGTGCACCTATTACATACATATGCGCGGCTGGCAGGCATCGGGGCTGCCGCTGGTATGGCATTCAAGTCGGGCAAGTTGCCTATTGATGAGATTGATGCGCGCATCAAAAGTGAACATCGCAATGCGCTGGATGTATTGGCAGAGATCAATGGGATCGATTTAGAGCACACACACCAGCTGCCAGGACGAGCGGAAGAAGTATTGCCTGCGTTTGCCCGAAGTCAAAATGCCGGGCTTGTCGTAATGGGCGTGTTGGCACGTTGGGGATTAAAGAGAATGATCATCGGTAGCACCGCGGAACGAGTAATTGACCATATCGCCAGCGACATTCTGATTGTTCGACTCGGCGACCATCAAATGTACGAGAAAGGTTAACCATGATAAAACTCATCGTTGGATATTGACAAGTTAATTACTCAACACAAGCTAATTTGAACTGATACGGTCTGTCACGCTGTAGCGCATTTCCAAGACGCAAAAGCGCGCATTCGGAAAAACCGGTAGTTCTTGGCTGAAACAAGGTGACGGCCAAGATTGAATAAATTGCAAACCGCAGCATGCACAGTCAGGAATCGCTGCGCCTGCTGCATTGATTTAAACCGGCGCATGACCCGCTCTCGAACTCGCGTTGGCTGATGTGAAAGTTCTGCCCGGTTATTGGCATATTGGCTGGTGTCGTGAATCGATTCCGGGATGAGCTCTCGATGCGCGACGCCGTAGCTTCTCAACTTGTCTGTCACGATCTTCCGGGGTTCATCACGATGTATCTTCAGTAATCGTTTGAAGAAGCGCTTAGCAGCATTGCCGTCGCGCCGGCGCTGCAGAAAGACATCCACGACTTCTCCGTCCTGATCGACGGCTCGCCACAAATAGTGCTGTTTGCCATCAATCTTCACGAATACTTCATCAATGAAAAATGTATCTCCATAGCCTTGGTGATTTTTCTTCAAACGACAAGCGTATTTCGGTCCGAACTTGTTGCACCATAGCCGAATCGATTCATAGCTAACGCTGATTCCACGCTCAGCTAGTAAGTCTTCGATGTCTCTATGACTCAGGCTAAAACGATGATAGAGCCAGACGGCATATTGAATAATTTCCGGCGGAAATCGGTGACGTTTGTATAGTCTTGTTGATCTGCTCATTCAACAATTACGCTTTAACTCTACTTAACTTGTCAATACCCATTGAAGCGCTGTTGATCGATTCCGAACTGGCAGACGAGATATGGGGGGTGTGGGATGAAGGTGTGATTGACGATGAACTAGCGGCGTGGGGTTGGTATCTAATTTTGGTAGACAGTTGGACGAGCTCTAGATTACACCTATGAAAAGTCGAACCAAGGGTCCTCTACCGGCGGATAGTAGGTCCAAGGATCATAATTGCGAGCGGCCACCGCCGGAAATTGGCTCCGGCTCCGAATTACTTCATTCTTGTGGCTGTCAAAAGTGGGCTTAAGCCGTGCTAGCGATAAGAGCAAACATAGATTCAACAAGATACCACCAATCGTCAACTGCATTTTTTGGCCGTGTAACGAGATGTTCCTCCAATTGCCAATGCAGTCGTATGGCTTGGGATCTCCAGTTACCACACTCACATGGTCTATGAATTTTTCTAGAGCAACCTCAAGATCCGTATCTTTATTCTCTCGTGTAAAAAGGTACAGTAGATCGCGGACGCTGCTGCAACGATTTTTCCCATTCTTCGGTCCATATTTTTGGGTTGATACGTGGCGACGGTCGGGAACTTCAAAATCTCCGACCACGTTTCCACCTATGTCCACAAAATTACTGCAGAGTCTTTTCAATGTTACATCAAGCAATGGAAAGATCATGTAACTCAAGAGCAACATTGATTCTCTGACTAAGTGACGATCATGGTATGGATGCAAGCTCTCAATTATGTCTTCGCGGCGCGCCTCCATCATTGTTTTGGGCGAGAATTTTGAACCGGCTAACGCGCAGTGAATCACTGCTGAGAATAGCGCTTCATAGTCATCCTCTTCAGGAGCTTCGCGAATCGGCTTCGGTCTTAGCAAAAATCTGCCCTTAGAGCTCAGAATTAACTCACCACACCATGCCCAAAAATATCGATGTTCCATGGAGGGCATTTGCGAACCAGTCGGGTGGTATAAAGTTTTGGAGAGCCCTAGCAGAGATGCAACCAGTTGCTCATAGTTCAACTTGTGGAATACAACGCCGTTGGCAAATAACCTGTATTTGTCGTCGCTCGGGCGCATCAAGATTCCTCCTGTTGGGCCTGTTATCGCGTCGCACCATTCGTCGCATAGTTTTTCTATTTCTTGTGCTGTTGGTTGCGTCATCGCTCTCAGTATATCGCGCTTTACGACGATTGGACGCTACGTGAGAGCGCCATCGATGCAATAAAAAAGGAGCACCTTATTAATGGGTACCCCTAAATATTAGTGTTATTCGATGCAATCGTGATTAGGAGCCCGCGCAACCAACAAAGATTGCGACGACGAAAAGGATAAGCACGAACCAAAGGAGCGACTTGGTAAATGGTCCTATCTCGTTCCAGCGTCGCCTGTACCGCCTGCCACAGTTCGGGCAGGCTTCGGCCGACTTACTGACTTCGTGGCCACAATCTTTACAGGGTCTCAGTCGCGCCATTACGTGCCTCCTATTAGTCAAATAATCCTATCACTTCCTCCCGTTCAAAATAACGGACCCAGCCGTTGGGCGCTTCCGGATCGCCGTTCTTTTTGAGGACCGGGGGCTTGTTAGTGGTGGCGGTGAGAAAAGCGTCCAACTCCTTTCCATCGTAACGCTTGATTGCCGTGAACCACTTAGCGCGGGCTGAGCCTTTCTTATACGTCGGCGTTTCCAGTATCTTGATAATCATTGTCATACCTCCTGTTAGAGGTATTCGATCGATACCGTGATTCTGGATAGATCACAAGTGATAGAATATCGAGGCGATACTCTCGGGGAACAGAATGTCTGCAATTGATTCGCTAAAGACCGCATACGAACTCGCCAAGAAAGGTGCGACGATTGAACTACAGGAAGCGATCATGAGCTTGCGTGAGGAAGTCATGGCGTTGCAAGAACGGAATCTTGAATTGGCGCAAGAGAATGCTGCACTTAGAGAGCAAGCCCAACTTAAGAACACAGTCGTATTTGAACGGGGCATCTATTGGAAGATGGAAGGTGAGGAGCGCGAGGGACCATATTGTCCACAATGCCATGACGCCAATGAGAAATTGATTCGCCTTCAAATAAAGAATAGTAATGTCCAAGGGCGGCGCTGGAGCTACTACCTATGCCAAACTTGTAAGACCCATTTTGATTGCTAATTCATTAGCCCCTGTAGCTCTGCCATCACACCGCCATCGTCTCCTGATGGCTCGTCCCGCCCGATAAACAAACTGCGACGGTGATATCGCTCCTGTGCCGTGGGCATACACGGCAGGCCAGGAATGGAAATGTGCATCCAGCTCAGGTCACGCTCGCCCAGCGCCAATTGCTTGGGTGCCCTTAAGAATAATCACCTGCTCCGGAAATGCGGCAATTATTTCCGAGGACTTAAAGATGTTCGTTAGAGAATCACCGTTATAGGCTTCCATAGACGCGTAGTCCGTCAACACGACTTGGTTTTGCGGCGAAACGGACAGAAAGTCTCGAAGGACGTCGGACTCGAGCATGTTGCTGTCTACTACGTACTGCACGTCATCAAACTATTCATCCACTTGCAAGACTTAAGAGTAACATCCTGAACCGCGCTTCATTTGTAAGAACACTTGCGAGTAGAGGTAAATAAATCGTTTGCAGCCATCTAAAATAAACAGGCGGCAGCCGATACTACACGTGAAAACTGGATTGATTCAATACGCAACGGCCCTAACTAGAGACTTGGTCGCGACCACTAGTACCTGGCAGAATACAACGACGGTCGGAACGGAAACCATCGCGAATCCTATCCAATAGAAACTCGCTATCCACATTCGGCTCCGCGCAGCAGATTGTTTCAGTGAAACGAAATATTCAGTCATTAAATGAGCATTATCAAGTTT
>JBBKWL010000178.1:0-12426 GCA_037968975.1 Woeseiaceae bacterium
TTTGCGTGTTGCGACCGAACTGGCGTCCTTCGTCGAGCAGGAGGTGCTTCCGGGCACCGACCTCGACGCCGCAGATTTCTGGCAGGGTCTCGCTAAGCTTGCCGCCGATTTCGTACCGCGCAATCGAGCCTTGCTCGAAAAGCGGTCGCAGTTGCAGGCGGCGATTGACGATTGGCACCGCAGTCATCCAGACGCGTCTAGCGGAGCGCCAGAGGCCTTCCTTCGTGAGATTGGCTATCTGATCCCGGAGCCAGCTCCCTTCACCATCGCCACACAAAATGTCGATGACGAAATCGCGCAGATTGCCGGACCGCAACTGGTGGTACCGGTACTCAATGCACGCTTCTTGCTCAACGCGATCAACGCGCGTTGGGGAAGCATGTATGACGCTTTTTACGGCACTGACGCGCTGGACGGCACATCGCCGCCTTCCGGAGCATTCGATACGCAGCGCGGCGCACAAGTCGTGGCGCGGGCCAAGGCGTTTCTCGACGAGACGGTCCCTCTGTCCGAGGGATCATGGGCCGACTGGACCGGAGGCATTCCAGCCCTCGCCGATCCAGCACAACTTGTCGGCACGATTGGCGATAATTGGCTGCTTGCCCACAATGGCCTCCACATCGAGTTGGTAATCGACGCGGACCATCCCATCGGCAGCAGCGATCCCGCTCATATCGCCGACATCCGGCTCGAGGCGGCTCTATCGACCATCGTCGATCTCGAAGATTCGGTTGCCGCCGTAGATGCCGCTGACAAAGTCGCAGCCTATCGCAACTGGCTCGGCGCAATGCGCGGTGATCTGGAAGCGACCTTTAGCAAGGGCGGCAAGACAGTTTCCCGCAGCGCCAACCCCGACCAAAGCTTTCGCGATATGGCCGGATCTGACCATGAGTTGCATGCGCGCAGCCTGCTGCTGGTGCGCAATGTTGGCCATCTGATGACCACGCCCGCAGTCTTGCTCGACGGCGACGCGGAAATTCCTGAAGGCCTGCTCGACGCAGCGATTACCGTCGCAATCGGCATCCATGACCTCAAGGGTCTTGGTCCATTGTGCAACAGCCGCGCAGGCAGCATCTATGTTGTGAAGCCCAAGATGCACGGCCCCGAAGAATGCGCCTTTACCAACGACCTGTTCGATGCCGTGGAAGATATGCTCGGCCTGCCGCGCAACACGGTGAAGGTTGGCGTGATGGACGAGGAGCGCCGCACCAGCGCGAACCTTGCCGCCTGCATCCATTCGGTCAAAGATCGTGTGTTCTTCATCAACACCGGCTTCCTGGATCGCACAGGTGATGAAATCCACACCTCGATGCTGGCCGGCCCCATGCTGCCCAAGGCACAGATTAAGCAAGCTGGCTGGATTGCCGCCTACGAAAATCGCAATGTCCAGATCGGCCTTGCCTGCGGCTTTGCCGGACGCGCGCAGATCGGCAAGGGCATGTGGGCCGCACCCGATCGGATGCACCAGATGTTGAGCGAGAAGGCTGGCCATCCCGCGAGCGGCGCCAGCACAGCTTGGGTCCCCTCGCCTACAGCGGCCGTGCTCCATGCGACGCATTACCACGCCTGCAATGTCGCCAAGCGCCAGCAAGAGCGAACCTGCGAACCTGTCGCCTCGCTGGACAAACTGCTTACTGTTCCGCTGGCGGTATCGCCGGATTGGACGGACACCGAGATCCAGGAGGAATTGCGCAACAATGTGCAGGGCATCCTCGGCTATATGGTGCGTTGGATTGACCAAGGCGTCGGCTGTTCCAAGGTTCCCGACATTCACGATGTTGGCTTGATGGAGGACCGCGCCACGCTGCGCATCGCCAGCCAGCATATCGCCAACTGGCTCCAGCACGGGATTGTAAACCGGCTCGATATTGACGCTGCGCTGCATGAAATGGCGGCCATCGTCGATGCGCAGAACGCTGGCGACCCGGCCTACTGCCCGATGGCAAAGGATCCGCGCAACTCAATTGCTCTGGCAGCCGCACGCGAGCTCATCATCACAGGCACGCACCAGCCTTCAGGCTACACCGAGCCAGTGCTGCACCGAGCGCGAGCGCGGGCAAAGGCTGCCGGCTAGCCAGTCGCCACGCAGTACTGCTTTTGGAAAATGGGAACTGCAGGCTTCGAGCATTTTGCGTGTGAGCACAGGGATCCCGGCGGATTGCGAGCGGATTGCAATGAAGTGTTACTTCACTGTAGTTAAGATGAAATCACGAAATACCAACTAATCAATTGATTATAAATTAAATTAATGTGCTTCAAGAGCGAATGCCCTCTACTTGTTCTCCTTTTTCATCGTAACCAGTTACGCGGTTTTCTAGAGGCGCACGTCGCGAACTTCGCTATGTAGCTATACGTCTTGTCTCCCCGAAGATATCGGGTGCAGCATTAATGAGGTGACCTCTATCTAGTTAATCTAGAAGGTAAACACCGTCATTCAAAAATCAATTTTGTCGAACCCAGCGATAAGTTTTTTACTTGCTTGATCTCCCTTTTTTGCCTTGCGAGGAATTGCAACTCGAACGATCGCATTTTTTTTGATTTTTTGCTTAATCGCGTAATATTGATTTCTAATTGATAACAATCAGTTATGTGTGAAACATAATAATCATTCTTCGATTGCCTTGGTCTAGTGGATCGATTTTCTATCAGGCGCTTCACGTCGTAAAATCGTAAATGCAGATCGAACACAACAGAGCATTCTCGAGGCAATACCGCCCCATTAACTAAATAATTACGGGGTTACGCCTAATGATTGGGCATGACACACACTTGCAAATCAATGGGTCTCATCTTTGCGACCCTCATCGCCGTTGGAGTGACACTTCCCGCTCACGCGCAAAGCGTGGACGCGGGGACGATTATCGAAAACACGGCACGCGCGACATATGACACCGTCGACGGTCCAACCACGATAACGTCCAACACTGTCCAGTTGGCGGTTGACGAGCTGCTTGATGTGGCGGTTACCTCGCTCGACGGTTCTCCCGTTGGCGCCTCGTCCGGCACGGCCACACTCACATTCGAAGTGACCAATACCGGCAATGGTCCGGAAGCCTTCCGGTTGACGGCTAATCCGGCAGTGGCCGGAAACGATTTTGATACCACGGTTGAGAGCATTGCGATCGACACCAATGGCAACGGTGTCTTTGATCCTGGGGTCGATGAGATCCTTACAGGTCCCGAAACGACTGCCGAGCTTGCTCCCGAACAGGCCGTCACAGTTTTCGTAAACGTAACCGTGCCCGCCACTGTTTCAGATGGTGACCAAAGCGATGTCGAATTGCTCGCAGAAGCGGTGACCGGCACAGGCACGCCAGGCACCTTATTCGCTGGCAAAGGCGTCGATGGAGTTGATGCCGTTGTCGGCAACACTGGCGCTTCTGCAACTGCAATCGGCTCGATGATCGCGGGCATCACCACGGTCGATCTCGTGAAGAGCCAGAGCGTCGCCGATCCATTTGGTGGCACGTCTTCGGTTCCCGGTGCGGTCGTGACCTACACAATCACCGCCATAGTTTCGGGCAGTGGCTCGGTCGATGATCTGACCGTGACCGACACATTCCCGACTGGCACCACCTACAACGTCGAAACGATCACTCTCGAAGGCAGCCCCTTAACGGATGCCTCAGGCGACGATGCTGGTCAGGCTGATGCCTCCGGAATCAGCGTGGGTCTGGGCACCGTTCCCGGAGGGACAAGGCGCTCGATTACGTTCGACGTAAAAATAGATTCAAACTGAATTTCCGTAAGCAAGGGTTTGCAAAGATGAAGTTTCTTGAGATATTTTGCTCCGTAGCACTTTTTGCCGCGGCACCCGCCGTGCAGGCGCAGGAACAGCCGATTTCGCTGCAAGGTGACGTTTTGGCAGTTGTTGAGACGGTTGGCGAAAATGGTGATCCGCAGGTCGAACTGACAGAGCCTGGCATCATTGTCCCGGGCGACCGGCTTATCTTCGGGACCAACTACGCCAATACCGGCTCCGAGCCCGTCGAAAACTTCGTCATGACCAACCCACTTCCCGGTCCGGTGCGCCTCGCACCCGATGCTGATCCGGAACTGGTTGTTTCCGTGGACGGCGGCACCTCATGGGGCCGACTGTCCGATCTTTCGGTGACGGCAGAGGACCTGACCTCCCGTCCCGCTGAACATCATGACGTAACGCATATTAGATGGACCCTCACCGTGGTCGCCCCCGGCGAGTCCGGTCGCCTCGAATACCCCGCCATCATTCGCTGATCCGCGTAGCATAACCGTCACGGCTCGCGGGCGGAATTTTCGCGAGCCAACATCAAGGACCAAGATAATGAAGAGAACTAGGCAAATGCTGGGAACGGTGAGCGCAATTGCGCTTGTCGGATTCTCGGCAACGCCAGCGATGGCCGAAGGGACATCTGCTGGCGATCCGATAACGAATACGGTGACTGTCAGTTTCCAGGTAGGAAATGTTGACCAGACCGCCGTGATGGATTCCGACACATTTGTCGTGGACCGCAAGGTCAACGTCACGGTCGCGGCAGTCGGCGCTTCGCCGAATGTCTCCGCCGGGGCAACAGGCGTCGTGCGGCAATTTTCCGTTACCAATGGTTCGAATGCGACCGTCGGCTTTGCGCTGACTGCATTCGGCGCCACGGGTGGAGATTATATTCCGCAAAATGTGACCATCTTCAACGATGTCAACGCTAACGGCGCCTATGACATAGGCGAGGAAATTACTTTCCTCGATTCCCTCGCGGAAGACCAACTCGTGAACGTGTGGGTGGCATTCGACGTGCCAACTAACGCCACAAATACCGATTCGACCGACATCATTCTCGTCGCCAACGCTCATGAAGCAGGCACGGGTGCTATCGGCGCTGAAATCATGGCGACATCCGGTCCCAACGATCCGAGCACGATCCAAACGGTACTTGCCGACGCAGTCGGCATCGCCGGTGTCGACGCCCAATATGCAGGCGATCACGCTGCCAGCCATACAGCTATTGTGAATGCAGCCGCCATGAGCGTCAGCAAATTCAGTACCGTTATGTGGGATCCGGTGAATCTGGCCAGCGAACCAAAAGCCATCCCGGGCGCCCGCGTGCAGTATTGCATCGCAGTAACCAATGCTTCGGGTTCACGTCCGGCCACCAGCGTCGTCGTGGACGACACCCTCCCCGTAGAAGTGGAGTTCTATCCGAATGCCTACGGCACCACGGGTGACGTGATGGTCAATGGGGCGCTTACCGGTGGTCTTTGCACCGGCGGAACCGAAGTGAATGGTTACAGTGCAGCCGATACGAACGTGAACGAAAGCCTGTCGGACATTTCCGGCGGCCAGACGCGCACGCTCTATTTTACGGTCACGATCCGGTGATCCAGTCTGATCTGGACTGACCGGATACCAACGTGACTTGCATACGGTCCTTGATGCTACAGATGGCAGCAGCGCTCTTCGGAGTGCTGCTGTCGCTTGTCGTGCAGACCGACCACGCCCAGGCACAGACCATTACCAATACGGCTGAAGCGCGCTGGGACCATGCAGGACGCTCATTCACCGGTCGGTCCAACCTTGTCCAATTGCAGGTTGAGCAGCAACGTTCGACGATCCGCACCTATGTAACGGGCACCGGCAATACGATTACCCATCGCCAGACCTTTTGCTCTGCATCTGGCCAGACGCCACCGGCTGGCGGCGGCAGCACAACGAACACCAATGCAATCGAAAGCAGCACGCTTCATGCTGGCCGCAACCTGTATTTCGCGATCGAACTGGTAATAGCCAATGCAGATCCGGCGGCAGTAGATTCCATCGAAGTTGTATTGACCTCGGATTCCGGCGACCGAGAACAGCTAACTATCTATGAAACCGAAGCAAATTCGGGCCGATTTATCGGGAGCATAGCAACCAGGCGCATGCCTCCCAGCCCCACACGTTCCGACTGCATTCTGAGCCTTGAAGACGGCAACGAAGTTGTCATCGATGCATTGAGCCGCGATGGCACCTCCAGCGTGCTCAGCACCACAGTCGATGTCCTTGCTGATCCTTTTGGCGTAGTATTCGACAGTGAGACGGGTGAACCAGTCAACGGCGCCACAGTGTCGCTGGTTAACGCATTGACCGGACAACCTGCAATCGTCTTTGCTGAGGACGGCGTGACACCTTGGCCCGCGACGGTCATCTCGGGGGCTCCGGTTACCGACGCCGCTGGCGAGGTTACACAAATGGATGCCGGCGAGTTCTGGTTTCCGCTGACAGTCCTTGGCACCTATCGTCTCGAAATCACTCCACCCGCGCCCTACTCCGCACCTTCGGTTGTCACACCCGAGCAGATCGAGCTTCTCAGCCGCCCCGATGGTCGCGCTTTCGTAATACTAGACGCTTCCTATGGCGCAGCTTTCGAACTGACCGACCCGACCCCGGTGCAGGTGGACATTCCTCTCGACAGGCCCGGTTCGACCGTTACGCTGAGTAAGATTGCCTCGCGCGCGCAAGCACAGCCCGGAGATGCAGTCTTCTACACAATTACCGTCCGCAATCCGGACACCGACCGCGCGAAGAACGATGTCGTCCTAACAGATGTTGCCTCGCGCTGGTTGCGCCTGCGGCAAGAGTCGATCCGCATCGATGGCGTTTCCGCTCCTGATGCTGTAACGGTCTCTGACGATGGCCGCACGATCCGCTTCGATCTCGGCACGATCGCTGGTGGCGGCCTACGCCGCGTCACCTATGCGACGACAATTTCCCCCGATGCGCCTCCAGGCCATGCCGTTAATCGCGCTATTGTGGTGGATTCGCTCGACCGCATCGTGGAGACCAGCGCGTCGATCGAGATCCTCCGCGACACCATCGCGGGGCGCATGACAATCGTAGGTCGCGTGACCGCTGGTCCGTGCACTCTCGATAATGACGCTGAGCGCCTCGGCATACCCGGCGTGCGTGTAATGATGGAGGATGGCAGCTTCGCCATCACCGATCTCGATGGTCGATATCACTTTGATGGCGTCATCCCGGGCACCCACGTGGTGCAGGCCGCACGCATGACACTGCCGGAAGGTGGTGAATTCGTGGACTGCACGCGGTCAAGCCGCAGTCAGGGCAGCGCGATCACGCGTCTCGTTACCGGCCAAGGTGGTTCGCTCGCCGTGGTCGATTTTCACGCAGTGGTCGGCGCTGATGCGCTGGCAACAATTCGCGAGCAAGCCAGTCCTTCCGACACACTTGCGCGAGGCGGGAACCAAACCGCCCTGCTGCCGGAAAACACCGCCGCCGCGGGCCCTGCGCGCCTCGTCGAAGACCCCGCATATGATTGGCTAGCCTACGGTGACGGTGATATCGGCTGGATCGCCCCCGCCATCGATGCGAACCCGCGCGCGCCTTCTATCCGCGTTGCTATCCGCCACCGTCGCGGCCAGACGGTCGTGCTGTACATGAACGGTGAACGGGCTGGTCCGTTAGCGTTCGAGGGCGTGTTACGTCCTGCGGAGGGTCGCTGGGAAGTCAGCCACTGGCGCGGCGTTCCCCTGCGGAGTTCGCGCACCGTGCTCACCGCCGAAGTATTGAGCGGAGCGGGTGCGGTCGTGGCGCAGCTCGAGCGCGAAGTTTTCTTCACCACCATTCCGGCGCGCGTCGAGATGGTGCCCGGACAATCCAACCTCGTGGCTGACGGTCGCACCGCTCCGGTAGTCGCAATCCGCGTGTTGGACGCCGCAGGTCGCCCAATGCGCGAGGGTATATCGGGTGAATTCAAGGTCAGCGCGCCGTACGAAAGCGCCTCGCAAGTAGCACAGCAGCAGCTCGATCAGCTGACCCGACGGGGCCCGTCTTCCGCTCGCTGGACCGTGAGCGGCAGTGACGGGATCGCCCTTATCGAACTCGCCCCAACCATGGTCAGCGGGGCGCTACAACTCGATTTTCGTTTCGACGATGGGCAGATTGCACGTGAACAGCAGCTCGACGGCTGGATTGTACCAGGCGATATCGAATGGACGGTTATCGGCCTTGCCGAAGGCACAATCGGTGCGCGCTCGGTAGCCGCCAATATGGAACGTACGGGCAGCTTCGACAGCGATCTCGGCGACGATGCCCGGGTGGCGCTTTATGCCAAGGGGCGCGTCCTCGGTCGCTATCTGGTCACCATTGCTTATGACAGTGCATCGCAGGAATACGACGCGCGCCTGCTGGGTACGATCGATCCAAATGCATACTACACGGTCTATGCCGATGGTTCGAGCCGCCGATTTGATGCTGCTTCGCGGAAAAAGCTTTACGTCCGTATCGAAACCGCCAGCTTTCGCGCCCTGTATGGCGATTTCGAAACCGGCTTCGACGAAACCAATCTAACGCGCTATCACCGTGTCGCAACCGGCGTGCTGGCCGAAGCGCAGCTCGGCGAGGTGCAGGTGCGCGCATTCGGTGCCGAAATCGGTACGCGCTTTCGCCGCGACGAAATCCAGGGTCAGGGAATTTCCGGCCCTTACAGGCTTTCCAGCCGCGCGATCGTGCCGAACAGCGAGACTGTTTCGCTGGAAGTTCGCGACCGTTTCCGCTCCGAAATTGTTGTCGAAGAACGGACGCTTACGCGGTTTGCCGACTACGACATCGATCCACTTGCCGGTACGATTACGTTCAGCGAGCCTGTCTTAAGCCGCGATTTCGACCTCAACCCGCAATTTATAGTAATCAACTACGAAATCGACACGCTGGCAGATGGCGAACTCAATGCTGGACTCCGTGCCGAATGGGAAAGCACTGACGGCACGATCCGCATCGGCGCCAACGCGATCACCGACCGCAGCGACGCCGCTCGTACCAACTTGGTTGGCGTCGACCTCCGCGCTCGCATTGACGAAGCAACCGAACTTCGCGCCGAGTTCGCCGCCAGCCGCCGCGAAGGAAAAACGGCGACAGGTTGGCTGGTAGAAGCGCAGCACCAGACCGGCTCACTCGATGTGATTGCCTATGCCCGCTCGACCGATGCCGAATTCGGAGTCGGACAACAAAACGGCGTTGAGTTGGGTCGCCGCAAGTTCGGCATTGACGGCCGCGTTCGACTTTCCGATCAGCTCTCGGTGCTTGGCAGTCTTTGGCAAGATGATAGCCTGACCGACGATGCCCGGCGTCGGGCAGCGCAAATCGAACTCGGCTATAAGACGCAAGCCACCGATCTACGTCTCGGAATCGCCCACTTCTCGGATCGCCTGCCCGATGGCAACAACAACAGCTCCACCGTGCTTGAAGGCGGCGTCACGCGACGGATGATGAACAACCGTCTCGAGGTCAGCGCCAGTACGAGTATCGCCCTTGATGAGGCGGAATCTGTCGATCTTCCCACGCGCCATCGGTTGGGAGCGCGCTACGCGCTGACCGACGATATTCGCGTCGTGGGCCTATATGAGATCGCCAACGGTGACGAATATACTTCCTCCACCCTGCGCGGCGGATTGGAAGTAACTCCATGGCGAGGTGGCCTTGTCAGCGCCAATATCGGCGAACAGGAAATTTCCGAACTAGGCACACGCAGCTTTGCCGCGTTCGGCGTCTCGCAGACAGTGCAAATCAACCCGGAATTCAGCGTGGATGTGACTTTTGACAGCAACTGGACGCTTGACGGAACGCCTGCGGCGGAAGACCTCGTCAACCCACTGCAGCCGCTTTCAAGTGGAGGTCAATTCGGACCCGGCGGCAGCCTGTTCGAGGAATTTACCGCAGTTACGCTGGGCGCAGCATGGCGCCGCGACCGCTGGAGCGCGACGGCACGCGGCGAATATCGGGACGGCGAATTTGCGAACCGGACGGGCGTCACCGCCGGGCTCATTCGTCAACTGGGCGAAGGCCGGGTGCTCGGCTCTGGCGTCACGTGGACGCAGGCAACCGCCGAAAACGGCGCAGAAACCGAGATATTCGATGCTGCCATAGCCATGGCGCACCGACCGGCAGACTCCGAATTGCAGTTATTGAGCAAGATTGAATATCGCAGTGATGCAGTGACAAATGCCGTAGCTGGCGAAGCCGGAGCAGCCGGGCAGACTGCCCTTCTGATAGACGGCGACGCCCGTTCCAGCCGTGTGATCGCAAGCCTGTCGGCAAATTGGTCGCCCCGCGATTTTGATGAAGCCAATACCAATGATGACGGTAGCGAAGACAGACTTGCGCGGCGCAGCGAATTCGGAGGCTTTGTTGGCATCCGGCATAATTTCGACCGTTTCGACGGGTTCGATCTTGGTACTACGACGCTGCTCCTGGGTGCAGATGCACGCATCGGTATAGGTGAGCGTTTCGAGATAGGGACCAGCGCGACGGTGCGAACCGATCTTGCTGGTGGACCGACCAGTTATGCCATTGGTCCGAACGTCGGTTTTGTGCCAGTGGAAGGCGTGCTTCTTACCGTGGGTTATAACATTGCCGGATTCAGCGATCCCGATTTCTCTGCAAGCCGCAATACAGACGAAGGTATCTACGCGGCCGTGCGCTTGAAATTTGACGCCGATACATTCAGCTTCCTGGGGCTCGCCCGATGAGAACGCCGGTCTCCCCAGTATGGACACGGGTCCTGCGCCAATCGCTTGGCACGATCCAGATATGTCTCGTGGCACTAATGCTTGTGGTGCTTGCAAGCGCTGCCGCTCCGCAGCCGGCGCACGCCCAAACCACCACTTGCTATGGGCGACCCATCACGACCTTGGACTTTCGGAACCCCGTGCTCGTTTCTGGGACTGCCTTGAGTGTCGGCGCCATCTATAGATTTAGTAATGTTTCGTCTGGCATCGATGCTCGCGTGAGGATCAACTCGATCAACAATGCCACGCTCGGCATTATGGACCGCGACTCTGGTCTTATCCAAAATTTTCAGCCTGAACTCGTTGGTGGGGCACCGGGCTCCATCGATTTCACGATTACATTTGTCACAGCGGGGACGACAACACCGTCGCCTATTTCATTTGCAGCGTCTGGAATAGATATTGACGGAGACAGCTCAAATCTTCGTGAGTATTCCGAATTTGCAGGCCCCATTACCGCGTATGTTCTCGACAGCAACACGAACCTGGATGTGAACGCGTCAGGTCCTACTAATCCGAGTTATACGCGCTTTGAGTCAAGAACAACATTTACTGCACCCGGTATTGACCCGAATGCGAAACAAAACATCGTTTCCGTATTGTATTCGACGACTAGTACTTTTAACTACAGGATTGGATCTCTTGGAAGTGGAGCCACAACCCGACTGACTTCTTTGGATTTCAGTTGCCCTCTCTTGCCCATTCCGACGCAAACTACAATCGTACCGCAAGACTTCGGCGATGCCCCGTCTGCCTATGGCAACCCTGTACATGACATCGTATCAACCTTCCGCCTCGGCCCCACCAATACCTCCGAGATTGCCCGTTACAACAGCCCGAATGCCGATGGCGATGCCGGCGATGATGGAGTCACCATCCCGCAATTGCGACGGTCAACTCCGGCAACCATCAATCTGCAGGTAACCGGCACCCTCGGACGCCTGCAAGCATGGATTGACTACAACGGAAACGGCAGTTTCGGCGAAAGCGGAGAACAGATCGCTCTCAATCTGGTGGACAACGGTCCGGGCGACACCAATCCCGCGACGGGAGTCATTGGAGTTTCCGTCTCGCCGCCAGCAACTGCTGTCCTGACGCAAACATTCGCAAGATTTCGATGGTCGGATGCAATGAACATCGGCTCAACCGGTGTCGCGCCGAACGGCGAAGTTGAAGATTACGCCGTGACGATCTGGGGCCTACCCAATGTCATGACTTCAAAAATTTCAATAGTTTATGATCCCGCAGGAGCAGGCCTTCTTGCTGTGCCCGGAAACGATGTGGTTTATACGATCACAACGAGCAATTCGGGATTGGGGCCTCCTGATACAAACTCGTTATTCGTCGTGGACAGCCTCCCTCTGCAATTAGAGTTCTTTAATGGCGATTTTAACGGCGCCGCCGCCGGAACGTCGGCAGTTGAATTTGTCTCAACCGCTCCTGCGCTGACCTTCAACCCTGCAACAGATTTACGATTCTCGAATAGTGCAGTTCGCCCAACAAGTTTTGCTGCGTGTAATTACACGCCAGCGTCAGGATACGACCCAGCTATTAGGCACATATGTTTTTCGCCAAAAGGGACCATGGCGGTAAATGGCGCATCTAATTTCACTTATCGTTTTCGAGCAAGAATCAGATAGATCGCATAGCCATTGCTGCGACTGTACAGCAGCCAATTTAGAACAGAATGAGCGCGGCGGCTCTGCCGACTGGTCGCGGCTCGGTGGTCGAAAGGGCTTGATTAAAACCTACCTCCGAAATGATTGATAAACGTTGATAGTTTTTCAATCGCCGGAATATCGCCCACATAATTTTGGCACGTCGCCTTTCCACGTTGGAACCTAGGTCCATTGAATTTGCTAAAGGTTGCTTTTTTTAAGCACCCACGCG
>JBBKWL010000179.1:0-6899 GCA_037968975.1 Woeseiaceae bacterium
TTGGCATGTTGTTCGCCGGTCTAGCCACCGTAGTGAGACGCGTGCGCCAGTAACTTAGTCGAGAGTGGGTTTCAGGTGGGTTCGTCGTTGCGGCGATGTGGCGGACTCACCCGTTAGTAGTTATGCGATGCCAGATGGGTGCTAATTGCTTCGGGGGAGTTGAGCTAATGCCTGGGGATATGGAATTGCGAAGTAGCTTCTCCGATGCACGCCCGGATGACGCACCGGAGTTCGCATTCCTGGATAGGGGTTCTTGGCCCAAACCGCCGAAAATCTGCAGTAGTGTGAGGCTGTTGATTTGCATCTTATTTTGATCCGCTCTTTGCACATAAAACTGATCCACCATAATTGATGTAAAGTCGATTACGACAAGGGAATACGCATCACTGCGTGGTTCATATTTCAATGCAAATAACTACCATAATCGGATCAATATTCAGTGCAATTTAACACCAAGAGCCACTGCGTTCGCCAGGTCGCTGGTTAGGCGGAAATTGAGCGGGTTCATCGTTTGTGCCAAAAGAATGATCGGCAACGATACTGCCTAAGGACAACAAAGCGAAGTCATGCTCGCGCACATCGATCGTCTGCTTTACTTGTTTGGACTTCGGCGGCCGGCGCCCCGAGGAGCCCGTGACCTTCGCGTCGCTCCGTCAGACCAGGCCGGCGACCCGCATCACGCTCGGCCTGCCTGACCCACTTGCGAAGAGTCTCAGACGTGCAGCCGATCTTCGAGGCAATCGACTGGATGGCCGACCACTGCGAGCTGTGGTGCACCTCCTGGTCGAAGACCATCCGAACCGCTCACTCACGTACCTCTGGTGAGTACCTTCCTTGTCTTCCCATCGCTCCATCCTCTCAAGGTTAGGAGCCTCCGGGAAAACCGGAGCGGTTCATGACACCGATCTCGATCCACGCTTTCCCAGCCAAAGCCAGCTCAGCCATAGGGTCGGCGAGGCTCAAAGGAAAACGCTATCCCTTACCTGCGTAAACGTGGAACACGGACTTTGCGATATCGATCCCAGCTCGCGTAATCTTCATCTCGGGCTTCTCCTCACCTTCTGAGTGGTTGGCGCATACCGACCACTCTCGCGCATTCGCGCCGCTAGTGTGAGGAGGAGTCCATCCCATTGCTTACGATGCTTCGACTGTCTGACCTATTCAATAAATCGCTAGAGGTTTACTACCCCAAGCAGGTTCAAAATGATGAGGATGACGGCGATCACGATCAGAGCATGAATCCAACCACCCGTTTTCGGGAACTTTGGGCTGATATTCGAACCGAGAAAGCCGATAAGCCACAGGATAATTAAAATAACAATGATGGTCCATAACATGAGATTTCTCCTTTTAAACGATCGATTGCACTTTTATTCGTCGTCTTCTACTGGTTTTAAATACATATGAAGTTATGCTTTTGAGACTTTTATGTTCAGTCCCTTTTCAGTCCAGCGAGCACCTCCGTCCTTTAGTGCTGAAACAGCTAGCATGTTGCGCACTCCATACTTTTTTGCCCCAAGCACAGATTCAGCTACATCTCTGGTCAATTTGAGTTCAAGATGAGTTAACTGCCAATTTTCTGGGTCTATTCCTATTTCTTTAACTGTGCCAATTTTTTCGTCTTGGGCGAAGACGTCTGCGTTCATAAATTTGTTACTTTCCATTATTTTTTCACCTTTCATACTCCATTTGATTCGCTGTCTTTGAGTATGTCTGGTAAGAGTACCCCTGGCATTGCGCCGGGACTGTTCGCTGCCACACATAAACGGGTTGTGAAGTGGTCTACTAAATCCGGACACCGAGTTAAGGTTGTAAAATACCAAGACGAGGTGAACGATGACAACAGAAAAGAGAAAGCGCAGCAATTACACTGAAGACTTCAAGCGTGAAGCAGTAGCGTTGGTAACAGAACAGGGTTACAAGATTTCCGAAGCAGCCAGGAGCCTGGATGTTGGCGCCAATTTGATTGGTCGGTGGCGCCGACAGTTTGAGGAAGAAGCATCCGGCGCACGGCTCAGCGGCGATGAGAAAGAAGAACTGAAGCGGCTGCGTAAGGAAGTCCGCCAGCTGCGGATGGAAAAAGAGATTTTAAAAAAAGCCAGCCAGTACTTCGCGAAGGAAATGAAGTGAAGTATGCGTTCATTCGAGGCACAGTTTCAAACGCATGCTGATCCTCTCGCCCGAGGCCTGGACCTCATATCACATCTTGCTCATGAGCATTATGTATGGGCAGGTTTGAAAACATTATTGATATTGCACCAATTACCGCTCGGGTTGGGGTGGACGCTGCTCATAGACCCGTCCAACGACTACGGCGAAGACTGGCTCGGAAAACACTACGCACAACATCACCCGAGCATGGCGGAAGCAATTCAGAATGCGCGGCGGCGCGCAGCATCTACCTAGGCCGGCAAGAAAGAGTAGCCGGATCCTAGCGGCGCGACCACGCCCTCATGGCGAATAACGCAATGAGGACAACGGGAATAGTAATGACACTCGCCTCAGGACCAAAACCGCCACCCGTCAGCCAGTCGGACGCCAGCGAATCGTGTGTAATGAGAGTCCGATTTTCGGCGTGACCGCTCGCGGCAAATCCGAAAACAGTTGCCTGAAAGAAATTCCAGCCCGTGTGCATGCCTATCGAAAGCCACAGCTGGCCCGTACTCAGGTATCCGTATATGCGTAAGTAGCCGAACAGGATAATAATCCCGGTCGACAGGAATCCGGCGTTTGGGTTTGCCGAATGCACCAGACCATACACAATGCAGGAGATGAGCACCGCAGTAGTCATACCCATTCCTTCCGACATGTTCTGGAGAATGTATCCGCGAAATACGAGTTCCTCCCAAAAACCGACCAGCGCCATCGTGAGCAGAGAACCCGCCAACAGGGCTGCCGTCGACCAGTCCATCACGGTCATTTGGACATTGCTGATGTAGCCGAGCGCTAACATGACCCCAAAGACAGCCGCCATCATGATGCCACTCAACGCAAACCCAAAGAGTACGTCTGCTGCGCCCCGCCAGCTAATCTTCAGTCCAAGTGACGTGAAGTCCTTCTTGTCGATCCACCGTCGTGCAATGTAAACCGCGGGCGTCGCTGTCAATGCGATGATCACAATGACTAGCGGCGACGACTTTGGAAACGCAAGTAAGGCGCGGAGACCAAATAAAGCCGGCAACGCGATACCGTAAAAGATCGCCAGAAAAGACAGTATTCGCCAGCCTGCCCGCAGGCGGCCGTCCTGCGGGCTGCGAAGCCTGCTACCCATAGCCGGCACCTCTTGCTTTACGTAAGTTTGTGATGACATTCGCCTGGTCCCTCCGTCCAGAAAGACGATTAATCATAGCAATGCCTTCAAGATGATTCTCGACGCAATTTGGATGCAATGGGACGTGCAGAAACAGGCGAATGACGGATAGAACAGGCTTCAGCCCAGCTGATTAATCAAAATCTGCAGGAAAGAATTGATATTCGAACTCAAGAGTTACTTCGAACGCGAGGATCGGACTTTGGTTACCGAATGAAGCTAGCCCGCAAACAGGCAGCAGCTGAAATAGCGGGACAACCGGCTTATGAGGACGACATAAACGACGAGTCAGTAAGACCTGATCCTCAAGCGATCTTAGATGCACACAACGCTTCTTGATGACAAAGAAGTCATACTTCTGCAGCGCGTTGATGATCGGCCCCTTCGAAAGTTCCACCGCAATCGCGATCCGACCACCGAAGCGGCGATGTAACGAGCGGGCCCACTCATCAAGGTCCTCGGCGCGGTGCCGAACCTGGCTGGCTCGGCGGCGACCTGTTGCCATATCCTGGATACAAATATCGTGTTTCTTGTCGGCCCAGTCGATACCAATAACGGCCGTGAACTGCGAAAGATCGGTCTGCATAACTCGTCTCCAAAGTGGTAAGTTAGGCACTCGGGACATGCATGCATGAGCTCTGCGAAGGCAATATAGGTGAGCCGGTTACGCGGCGATCCCTGAGTATTCGTTATCGAGCTCAAGCGCACCTGTAGGCTCGAAACCAAAGCGATAAACATCGCGTGTTTGGGTCACTATATCCGTAGCCTACGGGTGCATGTCCCCCTCACCGACAGATACCTGCCGGCTGTCTCTTAGTATCACTGAGGGAGAGACTGACTATCTATAGTGGGTCACAAGCCGTCATATTACCTCAGATTTTTCGAGCGGCTGCTGTGTCATTCTTTGCAGCCGGTGATTATCCCGCGGGCGTTAGTTATAAGCGAATCCTAAAGTGAATTCTAGAAGATGTTTCCGCGGTAACGTGGAGTGGTTGCTCGCACCCGAAGCAGCCACCAAGCAAGAGAATCGTAGACCGTCTCACTCCGGTCAGAACCAGTCATTCGCTTGGCTCGACACTGCCCTCATATTCCGAAACGAGCCGCCCGAGGATTGTACGCTCGCCATCGTCTGCTGAAGTCGTAAAGTCCGCCAATACTCCGGCGATCAAATAGTACTCAGTGTCATTCTTGATCGACTCCCGTTTCAATATTCGCTTGTACGAGGAGGCATAGCGTCGTCGTACCTCCGAGAACGTTAGCAGCCCGGCTTCCCGCAGAGATACATCAAGATTTTCAATATAATCCGGAGGCTGATCAACAAGATCCTCCACAGTGTCATTAGCGGCTTGCTTCAGGCCATCAAGAGCCTTCGATTTTCCGTATTCGGCGACTATGCGCTTTCCGACGTTGGTCGGGTGTATTGGGTCAGCGGGATCAATTCCGGATACGTTGGTCGAATACCAGTCCAAGTAGGCGTTCAGCTCGGCATATTCACGCTCGCTGTTGATTTGCACTGAAATTTGATCCAATTTCGGCGCCAATTTGTATCGACGATTGATCCCTCTGGTCGGCACTGGGCGCCGACATGCACTGGGTTTCTGTGCGTTTTGCCGGGCTAATTTTCAATGCAAATACCGGGTCACTATTGGGTGCAAATCAACAACGTCATTCTACTACTGCACCTTTTCGGCGGTTTGGGCGAAAATAACCATTATCGAATTATCGATCTTACAGGTCGCGTATATATTTGAGGTTGGTCTTGAACGCTTCCCAGACTTCGCCCATCCGCCCGCCCAGCGCCATCTTGGCCTGCGACTCGACATAGCGTGACATCACACCGATTGAGGTATGCGGGGGCAGGGTCGGCACATGTGGATTTGTGAATACATTGATCAGTGCCGGGCTATCATGCATCAATGCCTTTTTGAGTGTGTTCTCAAGTTTGGCTGGATCGGTCACGTTATAGCCTCGAATACCGCAGGCTTCAGCGACACCGGCAAAGTCCGGATTGACCATTTTGGTCTGCCAGTCGGGAATTCCCGCGACCTGCATCTCCAGTTCCACCATGCCCAGCGTGCGATTGTTAAACACGACCAGTTTTACCGGCAGCTGGTATTGAGCGATGGTCATCAGATCACCCATGAGCATCGAGATGCCGCCGTCTCCACAGAATGCGATAACCTGCCGCTCGGGTGAGTGCAGGGCAGCACCAATAGATTGCGGCATGGCATTCGCCATTGAACCGTGCGAGAAACTACCCATCAATGTACGTTTGCCCGTACTGCGCAAATAACGTGCGGCCCATACTGTACTCATGCCGGTATCGGCGGTAAAGATGGCATCGTCATTCGCGAGGCGGTCGATCATAGCTGCGAGGAATTCAGGCTTGATCAGGTTTTCCTCGCCAGGATCTTCAGCATGCGCCTTATGATCGGCCTGTATGTCGTCGTAATCGGACAGACAGGCGTTAAGAAAATCGTTATTGGTTTTGGGTTTGATCAAGGGCAGCAGTGCTTGCAGGGTCGGGCCAATATCTCCGCATAGACCAGTATGCAGGGCAACCCTTCGGCCTAGTCGTTCAGGTGTGGTGTCGATTTGAACAATCTTTATTGAGCTATCGAGAAATTCCTTCCAGGGAAAATCACTGCCGAGCATCAGCAACAGCTTGCCCCCCGTAACGGCACGTGCACCGGCCTTGCTGCCGAGCAGTCCGGTCAGTCCTACTGCGTGAGGATTATCGTGCTCCAGAATCATCTTGGCCTTGAGGGTGTAGGCGACTGGTGCCTTGAGCATGCCGGCTAGATCGAGCACCTCGCTTCGAGCATCGGCACAGCCTATTCCACCAAAAATACCAATGTCTTCAGTTTCGTTGATCAGATCGGCCAGCTGTTGTATCTCTGCATCACAGGGCCGTGTCACCGGTCGGGCGCGGTAAAGATTCGCGCACAGGGCATCGTCATCAGCATCCTGTGTCATCAGATCGCCGGGGAATGCACATACGCCTACGCCTTTACGACTCCACGCATGTTGAAGTGCCTGCTGCAGCATGCGTGGCAGTTGCTTTGGTGTTAACGCTACCTCGTTGTAATAACTACATCCGTCGAACATACCCAGGTCGGTTGATTGAAAACTTTCGGTGCCAAAATCTTCCGAGGTAATGGTCGAGGGTATGGCCAGTAGTGGTGCTCCCCAGCGATGGGCATCGTAGAGCCCGTTGATCAGATGTACATGGCCAGGTCCGGAACTGCCGGCGCAACAAGCCAGTCCGCCCAGCACACCTTCAGCCATCGCAGCATAGGCGCCGGCTTCTTCATGTCGCACATGAATCCAATCGATAGTGCCATCGCGTCGCAAAGCATCGTTAAAGAAATTGAGACTGTCGCCGGTGACGCCATAAATTCGCTGAATACCGGCGGATTTTAGCATTTCGACCATCTGGTCGGCGGTAGTATGGCTCATTCGGTCATTCTAAATATGTTGATCTGGATTTTCATAATTTTTTGTTCGTTGTCTTCCGCCTAGCGAAAAGATCAGGACATCCATTATGTGGGAAAAGTCAGTGGATCGTGTAGGTGAAAAACCCGTGAGG
>JBBKWL010000180.1:0-2676 GCA_037968975.1 Woeseiaceae bacterium
TCAATACCTTTATTGACCTTACCCTTGTATCGGCAGGCGAAATCTCGCCGGCCGTTTTAAACCGGAGCAGTCATTCAGACTACTAATGTAATGATGCTGTGACAGGAAGCTATCGGCCAGAAGCAGCCGGTGAGCAACACCAAACTGTCACTCATCTTGATCCAGATGTTCACGAGTTGCGTCCAGGAGGTCTTCTCGTTCTTGGTCCTTCTCCCGCAGCCGTTCCAATCGACGGGTTTCGACGGCTTCTTCCCCGCAAACCTCGTCAAGAGCGTCTTTGTTTGCAGCCAGAACCTTATATACATCGTCATCAGGGCCGATCGGCCTGGTTAGGCCGCATATCGACGCCGACAAGTAGTTGGTACCTTCGCGGCGACTGGTAAAAACAAGGTAGCGACCCTGAACATTGAAGCGATAACCGCAAGCACCGCCGGTTTCCGACACAGCGAACGTTGGGCTATTCAATTGTCCTTTGAACGATTCTCTTGGCCAGATTTTGTACTCAAAAATGTAATCGCGAACTGTCAACTCGCTTTCGACTTCGCCAACAAAGACGGCGTCGGCGGCACATAGTTGATCAAGAACGAACCACTCCGAGGCGGCTTGCCTGGCGCACGAACATGCATATCCCATTGCAGGGAGCAGGAAAACGACCATTGATAAGACGTAACGCATAGGCAATTAGTTTGTTAACTCGACCGTCTGCTATGGGTCAGCAGCAGCCTACCAGCAGTTTATCACTCGACGGACTCCTTCCGGCCAAGAGCGGACGTTCAGTCGTCTATAAGTCGAGCGAGCTAACGGTAACACCTATAAATACACATCCCAACAGGTCGGGATGTGCAATTTCTCAGCCATAGCTGAACACATCGAGTTTGTTACCATCCAAGTCACGGAAGTACGCCGCGTAGAAGCCGTCGCCACCTTCGGCACGTAAGCCAGGAGGGCCTTCGTCGGAGCCGCCCAGTTCAATTGCCTTCTTATAGAGCCGATCGACCTGGTCGTGCGAATCGGCCGCAATTCCGGCCATCACGCCATTACCCACCGCTGCCGGTTGACCATCGTAGGGCTTCATTATGCAGAGCATTGGTTTGTCCATTGCTGCGGCCCATGCATAGCCTCGCTCGCCAAATTCCATCATGCGAGTAACGCCCATTTCCGCAAGCAATTCATCGTAAAACGATGTGGCGCGAGCGAGGTCATTGGTACCAAGAACAACATATCCAATCATCGGGATCTCCTTAGGGGGGTAGTAACTGTATTTGATCATCAAATTGGCGACTTGCTGCTAACCCCATGCCTATTCGGTGTTGGCAAGGAGAAATTATTCTTGGAGCCGCCTGTCGGTAGTTTATCACTCGACGGGCTCCTTCCGGCCAAAAGCAGTCAGACAGCCATGGCTCGGTACAGAGAAATGGAGCCTGTCAGAGTGGGGGTCACGTTTGTCTCTCTTACGTTGTTGAATCCTGCAGCCTCGATCAACTCCGGGAGGCAGCCATCGGCGTTTGGCTGCGTATCGGACACGCCATCAAAACTCTGAACTGTCGCTCGGAAAAGTGCTCGCATGAGTTTTGTCCGTTGAAGACCATAGTCAGCAATGTGCAAACTTCCGCCCTCACTCAAAACAGATCGCATCGATGACAAGATATTTGCCTTTTCATCAATTGGTGTCTGATGGAATACTAAGCTCGACACGACTTTCGTGACGAGGCCTATGCTCTTTACCGCATCATCGTCTAGAAAACCGTTAATCAGCGTTGCGCTGGCCCCTGCATTGTCAAACTTACGCCGAGCGATATCTTGTGCGCGGGGATCCGGGTCGATGCCAATAAGTGTCGCGCCCGGTTCGGACGCCGCCATTCTAGTAATAAAGGAACCTGTGCCACACCCGACATCCAGAATTGTGTCGCCGGGTCTTGGGTCCACAGACTTCAGGAGTTCGCCTCGCCAAGTACTTTCACGCGTCAACAAGCCAACGCCAACGTCGTAAACAGGAGTTAGGAAATGGAATCCTGCCGCCGGGGTGAATTCTTTTTGTGCCATGAGAGGGTCCAATCATCAAAAGCGGAAAACGTCTGCTTTGGGTCACAAGCCGTCATATTACCTCAGATCTTTCGAGCGGCTGCTGTGCGAAGTGAAGCAGCCCCTCGATCGGTTACCTGACGAGCGTCTCAGAACGGCCAAGAGCGGTCATTGAAAACGTCGAGAATCTAAGAGTCAGCTTAATTCAAGCTCACCAGACTCTCATCAACCTCTCGCACGAAAGACTCGGGCCACGACTGCGAGTCGCGCACCATTGGCCACACGAAATCGGGGTCGCGCTTTGCAACGGATACAAACCAATCTTTCCACCCGTCATACAGTTCTTCTGAAAAAACACCCGCTTGCGTCGCCATGTAAGCACGCTCCCAGGCGACGAAATGAAGGTCCACGTAGTACTGAAATCGGAGCAACTCTTCAGCAGTTAGGCTACTCACGTCGCCATAACCCTTGATCAATATATGTGAGAGGTCATCGCTCTCAATAGCTAAGATTCTCCGTTGATGTGTATAGGTTAAGAGTTCCGCTTGGATGTCCGCGTCGGATTCGACTGTAGTTCGTCGTATTTCGAGTCCCACGTAGATAAGGGAAAGGACGACCACCACGGCCGAAATAATCTCGGCGATTGCGACCCAC
>JBBKWL010000181.1:0-3009 GCA_037968975.1 Woeseiaceae bacterium
GAAAACTTGCCTGCTGACATGTGCGAATCACCATCGGAAGCGGGACCGTCCAGGAGCTGGACGATGGTCTCGTCCCACTCAGAAACGACACTGCCGCAGTCTAAACTGCGGACGTGCGCCAGCTTGACCTCGGTTACATGGTAATTCGGCTGAATTGGAACGCCGTCTGACTGAAACAGTAAGGGGGCATCCGGTCTTTTAGCTAACGTCGACAAGAAGGACTGTAATGTTGCAGACATGCGTCGTCTCCGGTATATTTCAATATCTCAAGAGTAATTGAACTATGACTGAACAACAAGTTTTAAATGGCCTGGGCGCGCTCTCACAAGAGACGCGCTTGCGGGTCCTCAGATTTCTCGTTCAAGCGGGTCCCGAGGGCCGAGCGGCGGGGGATATCGGCGAAGCCGTTGACGCCACCGCATCGCGACTGTCGTTTCATCTAACGACGCTGGAGAATGCCGGGTTGATTCGTTCGCAACGCGTCTCCCGCAACATTATCTACCGCGCAAATTTTGAACGCGTCGGCAAACTCATTGGCTATCTGCTAAAAAATTGTTGTGGTGATCACCCCGATATTCGGGCGTGTTGCGATTTCGATAGTGAATGTTGTGCCTCAGATTCTAAGAGCAGCCAGTCGGCGGCATAGCATCGACTGCTTCGAGTAATCGGCAAACTTCTTGTTGAATGCCGAGGGAACGCGTTATCTAGTTGAACATATCGGCAGCTACTTTCCACTGACCCTGTTCTTTAACCCATACCACCAGGTATTGCCCGTTCACAATCGAGCCATCCGCAAGCTTCGTCGTGGCCGTTCCATAGTCATATGCCATGTCACCGCTGTGGGCGACAAACGCAAAGTCGGAAACCCAGGATACCTCGTCATCGGACTTGAACATTTCCTCGGTCGCTGTCCGAACGTTATCTGCACCAACAATGGGTTCCGATCCCGGCATTATCAGAACGGTATTTTTTGCCATTAGTGCAACGACTCCGTCCAGATCTCGAGTACCGAACATGTCGGACCATTCGGTCTCCAGTTGAGTGATGGCAAGCGCTTCCGCCGCAGTATCAGTTGCCTCAGTTTCAGGACTCGGATTACACGCGGCCAAGGCTGTCAGCAGCAGTACCGTTGAATAAACCGGGAAATATGTCATAGCGATCTGTCCTGTTGTTGGGTGGGAGACTGTCATTATGAGCGTAGGCCAAAAGAGTGGCTATGAATGCTACTCGACGGACTCAATCAGTCGGAATGACGTAATTTCCCCGTTCTCGACTGTATAAACCACGACGAGTCGTTCGACTTCCTGATCAATCGTGGCGTACTCATAGCTGATCACTCGATTGCCGATCGCGATCTGTTGCTGCACTTCCACATGACCCTGACCCAGTGCAAATTGTGGCCCAAAAATGCGCTGCAGATGCTCACGGCCGACCCCGATTTTTCGGTCCGGATACTCGTAGATTTGCACTTCTTCAGCGTGAGCAGCCAGGAAAGCATCGATGTCGTGTGAATTGTACCCTGCTATCCTCTGCGCAACCTTGTCGAGCGCCGCTTGCTCCACTGCGCTCGGTGTGCTGGAAGTCTCCGGTCCATCCGATTCAGCGGACCCAACTGTGGGTAAGACAAATAAAAGCGCGGCAAAAATGCTGCACCGTCTCTTTTGTATTTTCCCGATCCTGAACTGAGCAATCTCCATAATTAGATTCCCGTTGCCTTTGTAATTAAATCTATTCTGAAAGTGAGTGACTGCCCAGATTCACAAGGAGACATCTCCATCAGTTACTGGCGACCGTCACCGTTTGGCCAGAAGCCGCTATTCTCACTTTTCCGCTTTCTCCGCACACGCAATGCACGAAAGAGCAGCGGGGTCGAAGTCCAGACGCTTGTGATGTATCGGTTCCCCGCACGACTGACAAAGGCCGTATTCACCGCTATCAACGCGTGCCAGTGCAAGGTCGATTCTCCGCAACATGACCTTGCGCCGCCGACCCGACTCCACAGACATCGCCTGCGCCTGCAATGCGTCCATGCGCGATAGTCGTCCGACACGTGCCTGGTCCAGCACAACGACCTGCGACGACTGGTCACTCGTTGCCTCCAGAGACTCCAGATCTTGCCGGAGCTTCAGGAGCCTGGAGCGAACATCGGCTTTCGCGAAGTCAACCATTTGAGTGCCAGCAATGGGTCAGTAAGCGGCATACTACCTTGGGAATGCTGGACGACGGCTGTTTGACGAAAGCAGCCGGTTGTTCATCTATTGCACGTTGTCGCTTGTTAGTAAGCAATCATTGCTCTTGTGGCGCTAGCAGGTAGAGACCATATAAACACAGCGCCAGGCCAAAAAAATATCGTGCCGAAAAGGGTTGCCGGAAGACAAAAACAGCAATCGGCGCCAGCACTACAGTCGCTGCGCCCATCGTCGCCAGCGGCGCGACGGACAAATGCCAGCCAGTCCGATACATCAGCAGAAAGCCCAATTCAATGCCGACAATGGCAACACCGACCGCCACTGCCGCCCAGGAAAACTCGGCCATCGACCAACCCGGCGTGGTAACTGGCACAAACTTCGCAGCAACGAGCGTGCAAATGAGCGCAGTAACATAGAATGTCACCAGGGCACTTATCGGATTGAGGTCATTCGGAATCGATTTTATAAATACGTGGTAGGTCGCCACCGACGCGATCGCGATCATTGCGGATGTAGTCTGGGTTATCATGACCGGCACTTTCTGAACGCGTTCTTGAGTTTGATTCTATCACCGTCAAATTCAAACAGGTCGCAACCTCTGACGACAGTTGATTGACCGGATTCGTCGGTGCTCGCATAGGACCATTCCGCGACACCACGGTCACCATAAACGTACAATTTTCCGGGTAAAGGTTTCGTACCCGCATCGTGGTCCAGCAAGATTTGAAATCCGCGTCTCACCTCGTCCTTGCCAATAAATCGTTCGCCGGGCTCGGGACCGACCGATGCGTGGTATTCACAGTCATCTGTGATGAATTCC
>JBBKWL010000182.1:0-13053 GCA_037968975.1 Woeseiaceae bacterium
TGCCTTTGCTTCCGGATCTTGTCACGACGATCGGCGTTGAACTTGTGCGGCATTTACAACATCCTGAAGGGTACAGACCGCATCGATATCAGCCGTGGGACGATCCCTGCAACAAGGCCGGCCGTTTAAGAACTCGACGTCGAATCAGGTTTCAAGAAATCCGCAATCTCATTGCTGCGCGCCATCGTGTCATCGTAGGCCAGATCGATCAGCGCGCCGATAAACCCCGGTTCAAACAGCAGGTAGCTGATCAGGCGTGCATCCTCGCCCCACGCGCCAAGACTCTTGAGCAGAAGTTGGATCGTACGCGGCATTTCAGATCTATGATCCGCCGCGATATCCCGCAGGTCCTGCGAGGGTTGCAACGAGCGAAATTCAATCTGCCGCAAGCGGGTCTTCTCCCGCGCCTCCGGCGTCAACAGTTTCACGGTCCGGTTTACCCGTTCGAGCCTTTCGCAATCCGATTCAAGATTGTCGTTGAACATGATATCAAGGGCATGACCGCTCATATCGCCGATGCTGGGATAGGTTTCGGTTCCGCTGCCCCCCGACCCGCCCGGATGGTTGTCCCGTGCCCCAATGACGAGCAGTTTTTCAGCGCCGCAGCGAATAGCCGGAGACAATGGCGCAGTCAGGCGCAAAGCACCGTCCCCGAAATAACGATCACCGACTCGGATTGCCGGAAACACATATGGCAGCGCCGACGACGCCATCAGATGCTCCGATTCAATTCGAGTGCGAAGGCTCTTTCGCCGAACTCTGGACCAATCTTCGATGCCCCCTCTGGATTCCAGGAAGGTGATTGCGGACCCATCGCCATAGCTGGACGCGGTTATGCAAAGTGCGTCCAGCGCGCCCAACTGTATCGCGCGTGAAATCCGATTGGGCCGGAAAGTTGAGTCGAGTAGCTTTCCCAGTGGTCTGTTGTCCAGCAGCGAACACGGATCGCCCCAGCCAAGGCCGCCCGCAACAATCGACCAAAGCCAGCGCGCGCTGGACGCGGCTATGGCCGAGGGGCTGGTTTCGTAGATAGCGTCACAGGTCAGCCCGCGCCAGAGCTTTTCTAACCGCGCCATCCCGCGCTGAAAATCCGTCGATGCCGCCGCGACCTGCGCCGCATTGATTGCGCCGACGGATGCACCGGTAACAATTGGAAACGGGCTGGGTTTCTGGCCCCAAATCTCAGCTACAGCTTTCAACACGCCGATTTGATAGGCACCACGTGCCCCGCCGCCCTGCAACACGAGGCCGATCTTTGACGGCGAACAGGTCATGGTGTCGCACTCCTGCGCAAGGCCCCGCGTAGCAGCGCCGCGTATACGTGCTCCTTGATGCCAGTCGGTGCATCCAGTCCCATCCGTTCCAGACACGACCGTTCTTTATCCGCGGCGCCCCCGCCGAACCCGGTCCAGGCAAGCCCCGCAAGCTGCGCCTTGGACACTTGCGCTTTCTTCAACCTCCCCAGCGCGGGCAGCAAAATCTGCTCGGTCTCGGTAAAATCCGTACCAAAGGGGAATTGTGGCAGATCGCCCCCATCCCGGTACTGTTTCAGCCATTCCCTCAATCGTTGCGGCGTATTGAGACGGTGTGCCTCGGATATGGCAAAGCCGGACGGCAGCTTGCCCTCCTTTTTCGCCCGCGTCAGCAGATCGTTCTGAAAGCGGCTGTCGGTGACGGCCAGCAGTGCGGCAATCGTATCCGCGTCCGACTTTCCACGCAGATCGGCGATGCCGTATTCGGTGACAATGATGTCCTTCAGGTGCCGCGGGATCGTCGTGTGCGGATAGTTCCAGACGATGTTCGATACGGTCTTACCACCGCTCTGCCGTGCCGCCTTGACCGTGATGATCGACCGCGCGTCCTTCAGCGCAAAGGCCTGGCTGACAAAATTGAACTGCCCGCCGACGCCGCTGATCACTTGCCCGTCGCCGGTGCCATCGGACGTGACCGCGCCCAGCAGCGTCGCCAGCATCGCATTATTGACGAACCGGGCCTTCACCCGTGCGGCACGTTTCGCCCGTTCGTCGCCATAAAGCTGGTTGGTGAATGACACCGGCCGCATCTGGATTTTGGCGCGCTGGTCTGCCGGCATCTCGCGCAGCGTTTGATAGAAACTGCGCGATTCAACGAAGAAGCCCGCATGCGCCGTCGCGCCCTCGACCTCGCGTTTCAGCACGCCACCGAGGAACAGTTGCATTAACCCATCCACCAGCATCTCGGTTGCCGCATATAGTCCGGCGTCAAAGGGACCAAGACCCGCAACATCCGTGGCGTCGAACGGGTTTTCCTGCTGGCACTTCTGCCAGACATCCGTGCGGCTGTGGCGCATCAGGAGCGCCTGCGCGATTGCGTCGCCAATGGAACCAATTCCGATCTGGATCGTGCCACCATCCTCGATCAGACGTGAAACATGCAGGCCAATCGCCATCTCCACATCGCCAACGGGCTGTTTCACGGATGAGAATAGTTCAAAATCGCTCTCCGCATTGTCCAGCAGGCACCCGACCTCTGCCTCACTGATCTCAGCGGATGCGCCTTCCATAAATGGCAGTTGGCTGTTCACCTCCCCTGCCAGCAGGAAATCCATCTTTCCCGCCGCACGATCCGCGATCAGGTCCGCTGAAATATCGGTGTTGGACGACAGGCTATACCGTCCGTCGTGGCGCGCCAAAAGCTGCGCCACGACGTTCGGTTTGCGCGCGGCGAGATAGTCATAAGCATGAGTGTAATTGGCGCTGATATAGTTCTGCTGCACCCGCTCAACCCCGCGCCACCGACCGGCCAGCAGGAAGAATTCATTGACGTCGATGTTGTCCGGCAGGCTGCCCTGGTGCAGCAGTTCGGCATATTTCAACGCTGGGTAATTTCCGAACAGGCGATCCATCGCGGGTGTCAAAAACCGCCGTTCCAGTTCGCTGTTCGGGACCGGCCGTTCCAACGTGAGCGCGGTGAAAATCTCAAGCTTAATCGACGGATCCGCAATCGCCGCATCCGTCAGCGAATTGACAATGGTGTTCGCCTTGCCCAGTCCAAGCGGCAGCGCCAGACGAATTTCACTCCCGGTCCGCTCAATAATGTGGCGGGCTATGTCGGCAGGATCGCGGAATGTTTGCAACGCGGGTCTCCCCTACGGGACTGTGGGTCAAGACGATGGTTTTGACGCGGACCACCCTTCATCCGGTTCAAATCGCGGGCCATGCTTCTGCGCCAGTATTCTCAGCGTTTCGACAACATCCTCGATCCCGCGGTCATGGGCATGATGCATCGGCCCGCCGCGGAAGGGCGCAAATCCAGTGGCGAAAATCATCGCGCCATCCACGATATCCTCATCGTCAACAACATCGCGGCGCAGACATTCCATGCAGGCGTCCAGCATTGGCAGGATCAACCGATCCTGAAGATCGTGGGGTTCCTTGGCGTCATCGGGCGCGTCCGTTTTGTGCGCCTTGCCGTCTTTCCAGTCGTAAAACCCTTTGCCGGTTTTGCGGCCCAGATCACCCTTTTCGACCATCCGGCGAAACGAGTCAGGGATGTCCGGCATCGGCTTGTCGATATTTTCACGCAGGCTTTCGGCGACGTGCAGGCAAACGTCGAGCCCGACCTGATCGGCCACCTCAATCGGGCCCATCGGCATACCGAACTTTTCCGCTGCTCGATCGATCACCACCTTGTCGACGCCTTCATCCATCAACACCAGCGCCTCCATCAGATAAGGCATCAAGGCGCGGTTCACCAGAAAGCCGGGGTAGCTTTTCACCGGCGCGGGCAAGCGCGAAATCGCGCCCGTAAAGGCCCTCAAACGCTCCAGCACTTTTTTGCCGGTTTTTGCGTGATGCACCACTTCGACCAGTTCCAGCTTCGACACCGGATTAAAGAAATGCAGCCCGGCAAAGCGGCCCGGTCTTTTGAGCGCACCCGTCAGATCGCCCAGTTCAAGGCTCGACGTGTTGGACGCCAGGATCGCGTCGTCCTTCATCTGCGGTTCAATCGCCTTGTAGATCTTCTTTTTCAGATCAGCGTCTTCCGGCACAGCCTCGATAACCAAATCTGCCGCAGCGATGCCGTGGCCTCTGGGATCGGGGATCAACCGATCCAGCGCGTCGCGCTTTTCGATGCCCGAAAGGTGCCTGTCGTCACACAGTTTCGCCGCCGCCTTGATCGCCTTGGCGATGGGTTCGTTTTTCACATCGCCCAGCGTCACGCGGAACCCTTTGACAGCGCACCAGCCAGCAATATCGCCGCCCATCGATCCGGCGCCGATAACATGGACGTGCTTGATGCCATGGTCCCCGTCGCCCAGCTTTTTGAGGTTCTCGCGCAGGAAATAAACACGGATCAGATTTTGCGCCGTTTCGGTCGTCAAAAGATGCGCAAAGGACGCGATCTCACGCCTTTGCATTTCCGCGCGGTCGTCGCCGTGGGACTCCCACATATCGATCAGCGCGTAGGGTGCGGGGTAATGTTCCTGCGGGGCCTTGTCCTGCACCTTGGACCGCATCTGCCGCGCCGCGAGCGCACGCGCGGGGCGCAGCGAAAACGCTTTCCCCATGAACCCGTGCTCATGCTTTTCGATATCGCTCGAAACGACCGCAGCAATGGCGGCCTCAAGGTGGCGTTCCTTGACCACCAGATCAACAATTCCCAGCTTTTTGGCGCGGGCTGTGTGCGCGGACTTGCCGGTCAACATCAATGTCATCGCCTCGGTCGGGTCGATCAACCCGGTCAGGCGGAACGTCCCGCCAAGGCCGGGATGCAGGCCGAGATTGACCTCCGGAAAGCCAAAAGTCGCGCCCTCGATGGCGATGCGATACTCGCACGCCAGCGCCAGTTCAAATCCGCCGCCGAGCGCGTAGCCGTGCACCACCGCGATGGTCGGGCAGTCCAGCGCCTCGATCCGGTCAAGGATCGCGTGACCCTTTTCCAGATGTTCGCGCACCTCATCCGGCGTGGTAACGCCGCGAAATTCGGTGATGTCCGCGCCCGCGATGAAACCGCTGCGTTTGGCCGACCGGATGACCAGCGCCTTGGGCTTTTCATCCTCGATCCGCTCCAGCTTTTCGTCCAGTTCCGTCAGCACGTCGCGCGACAGCGTGTTGGCCGACGCGCCTTGCTTGTCCAGCACCAGCCAGGCGATGCCGCTCTCATCCGTGGCGAGTGCCCAATGCTCCCCTTTGGCCGGAGACCCCGCCGGGCCGAGCGTCTTTGCCTTGTCCTGCAGGAAGTCCAAAACATGTCCCATCACGCGCCCCTTATACCGATTCCAGCAGCATCGCGCCGCCCTGACCGCCACCGATACATTCCGTGGCGATGCCGCGCTTTTTATCCAGTCGTCTCAGCGCATTGGCCAAGTGCAGGACGATCCGGTTGCCGCTGGTGCCCACCGGATGCCCCAGCGAAATCGCCCCACCATCGACGTTCAGCCTGTCGCGTCCAATCGCGCCGAATGCGGTTTTCAGGCCCAACACTTCCTTGCAGAACGCCGCATCCTGCCAGGCGGCAAGACAGGCCAGCACTTGTGCGGCGAACGCCTCGTTCAGCTCCCACAGGTCAATGTCGCCGTTGCCCAGCCCGTTCCGCTGCATCATCGGCGTGGCGGCCATGACCGGACCCAGCCCCATGATGCTCGGATCAAGCGCCGCCCATTCGCTGTCCTTGATTTCGGCCAGTGGCGTCAGCCCGTGTTCCTTAACGGCCTTTTCGGACGCCAGAACGATCCAGCACGCACCGTCTGTAATTTGGGACGAATTGCCCGCCGTTACCTTGCCATAGGGCTTCTCGAACACCGGATTGAGGCCCGACAGTTTCTCCTCGGACGAATCCGGCCGCACCCCGTCATCGGTTTCATAGACGTTGCCGTCGCGATCGAATGCCGGTTCAATCTCACCTTCCAGCCAGCCTTCTTTCTGAGCGCGGGCAAGGCGGTGCTGGCTTTGCACCGCATATTCATCTGCCTGCGCACGGCTGATTCCGAAACGATGCGCCAGCACTTCGGCGGTCTGGCCCATGTTCAGCGTGGTGATCGGGTCCGTCAGCCCGCGTTCCAGCCCGATGATAGGTTTGAAAAAGTCGGGGCGCACGCCGCTCATGGCGCGGGCTTTGTCCAGCGGGCCCTTGGCCTGCGCCATGTCCGCGTACCATTCCACTGCCTCTTCGCGCATGACCAGCGGCGCATGGCTGAGCGATTCCGTGCCGCCCGCGAGGATCAGATCGCTTTCGCCCTGACGGATGTATTTGTAGGCCGTGTCAATGGACTGCATGCCGGACCCGCAGTTGATCTGCACGGTGAACGCGACCATCGCGTCGCCCATTCCCAGCCGCAATGCCGCGACGCGAGCGGGGTTCATTTCATCGGCGACGACGTTGACGCATCCCAGAATGACCTGATCGAAGGCATCGGGCGCAAACGGCTGACGCAGCAGCAACGGCCGCCCGCATTGCACCGCCAGATCGACGGGCGTGAACGGGCCGGGACCCCCGCGCGCCTTGAGGAACGGCGTGCGTGCACCATCCACGATATAGACCTTGTGGCCTTGCGATGCCTTGGCGTTCGCACCTTTTCGGGCAGGGACTTTGGTCATTCGGCGGCCTCCTTATCGGTTTGATCGAATTTCATGCGGGGGCCGAGCCTGTCGGTGATTTCTTCGGGAGCGAAATCGTCCACGGCGATGACCTTGGCGACGGCGGCGTCGGCAGCCTTCAACTGCTCGATTTCATCCTCAGTCAGCGGCCCACCGGCGTCCGCCTGCGCCAGCGTCTTGCCCGCGTCCCTGAGCTTCTTGCGCAATCCTTCGGTCTTGCAGACCTTTTCAAAGGCGTCGTTCAAATCAACGATCCCGTCTGTGCCACAGCCGCAATAGACGTTTTCGGTCAAACGTTCTCGCGTGGCAGAAGGTTCGTAAAGAAGCTCTGCACATTCCTTCGTGAGCTCGTCAGACGGCCCGCGGTTCGACCCGCCGGGTAAGGTCAGGAGCCGCACGACCCCCGCCGCGAACCGCGACGGCATGTTGGCGAGCACTTCGTCAAGACTGCGCCGTATGCGGGAAAACCCATCTTCTGCGGCGTAGTTCAACACGGGCAGGTCGGCGTCCTGTCTGCCTTCGTCCTCCCAGCGTTTCAGGGCGGCGGACAGCAGGTAAAGTTCCGACAGCACGTCGCCCATACGCGCCGACAACATCTCACGTCGCTTCAGGCTGCCGCCCAGCGTCAGCAGCGCCATATCCGCCGTCAGCGCGAACGCTGCAGCCCAGCGGGACAGCTGGCGATAGTGCTTTGTCGCCTTGCCAGCATCCGGAGCAGGGGCGAAAATGCCGCCCGTCCAGGCGCGAAACCATGCCTTGAACAGGTTCTTCGTGGTGTGGCTAACATGGGCCCAAAAGGCCTTGTCAAAAGCGTCCAGCGCCTCATCCTGATCTTCGGTCTGCAGCGCCAGTATTTCATCCAGAATATGCGGATGACAACGGATCGCGCCCTGCCCGAAAATGATCATGTTGCGGGTCAGGATATTGGCCCCCTCGACCGTGATGCCCACAGGCACCGCGCGGTGCATGTTTCCGAGGTAATTTTTTGGCCCGTCGATCACGGCCTTGCCTGCGTGCACGTCCATCGCATCATCCACGGCCTCGCGCATGCGGTAGGTGGCGTTTGATTTCATGATGCCGGAAATTACCGCGAGCGCGCGTCCTTCATCCAACCCGGCGCAGGTGAGCTTGCGCCCTGCGTCGAGCACGTAAGCCTCTGCCGCGAGCCGCCCGAGCCGACGCTGCACGCCACCGAATTTGCCAATGGGGATACCGAATTGCTGACGGACCCGCGCATAGGCGCCCGTCGTGTGTGCCGACAGCGCTGTGGCCGCCGCTGCGAGCGAGGGCAGTGAAATGCCCCGCCCGACGGCAAGCGCAGACATCAGCATGGTCCAGCCCTTGCCGGCATAGTCCACCCCGCCGATGATGTGGTCGAGCGGGACGAAAACGTCATGTCCCTGGTTCGGCCCATTCTGGAACATCTGGCCGCTGGGGATATGACGGCGCCCGATCTCGACCCCAGACAGGTCGGTCGGCACCAGCGCGCAGGTGATACCGATATTTTCTGCGTCACCCAGCAACCCATCCGGGTCGCGCATCTTGAACGCGAGGCCCAGAACCGTCGCAACGGGCCCAAGCGTGATATAGCGTTTCGACCAGTTCAACCGCAGCCCCAGAACTTCTTCACCCTCCCAATCACCCTTGCAGACGATCCCGGTATCGACCATCGCGGAGGCGTCGGACCCTGCTTCCTCACTCGTGAGGGCAAAGGCCGGAATTTCCGTGCCGTCCGCCAATCGCGGCAGCCAATAGTCCTGCTGCTCTTTGGTGCCGAACATATGCAGCAATTCACCTGGTCCAAGCGAATTGGGCACCATCGTCGTGACTCCGAGCGCAATGGATTTCGTCGATATCTTGCGAATGATTTCCGAATGCCCGAACGCCGAAAACCCAAGTCCGCCGTAGTCCTTTGATATGATCATGCCGAAGAATTTCTCGCGGCGCAGGAAATCCCACACCTCCGCCGGAAGGTCGCCATGTTCCCAGTTGATGTCCCAGTCCTTGACCATCGAACACAGTTCTTCGCACTGGTTTTCGAGGAACGATTGTTCCTCCTCGCTCAGCTGCGGCTTCTTGGTGTTCAGCAACTTGGACCAATCGGGCGAACCGGAAAACAACTCCGCGTCCCACCACACCTCACCTGCTTCTAACGCGGCGCGTTCGGTGTCTGAAAGCGAGGGAAGTGCACCTTTCGCCCATTTGAAAATCGGCTTGGTGATGTGGTCGCGCCGGAAATTCCCCATCGGTGGCGTCCTCTCTGTTGACCCAACGTAAGATACGCGGGTTGGTTCCCGTCAGCTGCAGTTGCCGGATCGGCACCAGCTGACGGTACCGCCCACGGCCAATATGTCGCGCTGTCGCTGGCTGAAATCGTTCTGGAACGAAATCTCGCCCCCGCCGTCGATCTGCGCTGTCAGGGCCGCGCCGTCCTCCATCGCGACTTTGATCCCCTTGATCGTGATGGTGGCGTCCTGTTCGAGCCTGTCGAAATCCTCCGGCGACCTGAAGATCAGCGGCAGAATGCCGTAGTTGATCAGGTTTTGCAGGTGGATGCGGGCAAAGGATTTGACCAGCACCGCCCGCAATCCCAAACATCGCGGTGCCGCGGCAGCATGTTCACGGCTTGAACCCTGCCCGTAGTTTTCCCCGCCGACGATCGCATGGCCGTCGTCACTGCGCACGTCCTTGGCGCGTTTGGGATAGTCCGGATCGACCGCACGGTACACGAATTCCGCGATCTCGGGGATATTGCTGCGGTAAGGTAAAATCTCCGCCCCGGCGGGCATGATTTCGTCGGTGGAAATATCATCGCCCACCTTCAGCAGGATCGGCAGGGTCAACTCATCCGGCAACCCGTCAAAGACAGGCATGGAATCCACGTTCGGGCCTTTCACCAGCTCGATCTTTCTTGCGTCCTCCTCCTCTAGCGGCGCAATGAAGACGTCCTTGTTCACGGTCGGCTCGTCCAGCGGATCAATCCGGGGGTAGTCCATATCCAGCGTGCGCGGATCGGTGATCTTGCCGGAAAGCGCCGAGGCTGCGGCGGTTTCCGGCGAACACAAAAACACGCTGTCCTCCGGCGTACCGGACCGGTCCGGGAAGTTGCGCGGAACCGTGCGTAGGCTGTTGCGGCCCGTGGCGGGGGCCTGCCCCATGCCGATGCAACCGTTGCAACCGGCCTGATGCAGCCGCGCGCCGGTTTCCAGCAGCGATGCGATCTTTCCGGTCTTGACCAAATCCTGCAAAATGTCGCGGGACGTCGGGTTGATGTCCAGCGACAGTCCACCTGCCGCCGTCTTGCCTTTCATGATATCCGCAACCACCGCGAAATCGCTATAGCCGGGGTTGGCCGAGGAACCGACGTAGCACTGATAAACCGCTTCGCCCTCCAACTCGGTGACGGGCACGACGTTGCCGGGGCTCGACGGTTTGGCGATCAGCGGTTCCAGCGACGACAGGTCGATTTCCTCATCGTGGTCATACGTGCAGCCGTCATCGGCGGCCTGTTTGCTCCAATCGTTCTCGCGCCCATGGCGGCGCAGGAACGCCTTGACCGCATTGTCAGACGGGAACACCGTGGACGTCGCGCCCAACTCGGTGCCCATGTTGGCAATCACATGGCGGCCCATGACCGACAGCGCATCGACGCCAGGGCCGTGATATTCGATGATCCGGCCCCTGCCCTTTTGCACCCCGTGACGGCGCAACATTTCGAGGATGACATCCTTGGCGCTGACCCAGTCCGGCAGTTCGCCGGTGAGTTTCACACCCCAGATTTCTGGTGCTTTGATGGTGAACGGCACCCCTGCCATCGCCAGCGCCACATCGATCCCCCCTGCCCCGATTGCCAGCATGCCAAGCGCGCCAGCGGCAGGCGTGTGGCTATCAGACCCAAGCAGCGTCTTGCCCGGTTTGCCGAAATAATTCATGTGCAGCGGATGGCTAACGCCGTTTCCGGGCCGGCTGTACCAGACCCCGAACCGCTTGCAGGCCGAGTCCAGAAACAGGTGATCGTCGGGGTTCTTGTTGTCGGTTTGCAGCAGGTTGTGATCGACGTACTGGACTGACACCTCGGTTTGCACCCGGTCGATCTCCATCGCCTCAAGCGCCAGCATGACCAGCGTGCCGGTCGCGTCCTGCGTCAGCGTCTGGTCGATCTTCAGCGTAATGCTCGTGCCCGCCGTCATCTCGCCATCGCATAAATGCGCCTTGATCAGCTTGTGTGCCAATGTGTGCGTCATGTCGTTCTCCCTATTCACTCTCCACAAGCGCATCGCAGCACCGCATCGCCTCGATCCCGTTCACCGCAATGTCGCATTGTTCAGCCGCCCCGCGTAACGCCGTGCGAACGCCCTCCTCGAACACCGGATGGTAAAACGGCATTAACAGAGCGTCGTGAACGGGCAGCACGGCCTCGATCGTTCGAGTCAGCATATGGGCGAAATGTTCCGAATGCGGCGCGAACATTTCTGCGCCAAGCAGGCAGCCATCGGCGCGATTGGCATAAATGCGCAAGCCACCACCGCATTGCCGCGCCACCAGCGCGCGGCCCTGATTTTCAAATGACGCCTCCCCAGTGACGAAATCGGCGTTCCGCGCCGTCAGTTCCGCATGGGTTTCCCCGATCAATGCGATTTCAGGGTCGCTGAACGTGATCAGCGTCGCAGCGCGGCGGTAAAACCGGATGTCGCTGTCACGCACCGCGTTATACCCGGCCATCCGCCCCTCGTCGCTGGCTTCGTGTAGCACCGGACGGTCGCCATTGACGTCACCTGCGATATAGAGATCGCCTCCATCGATGCGCAGCGAGCGCAAATCATACGACGGCACGCCGTTTTCGCCCATTTCGACGCCGAGCGCGTCCAGCCCCAATCCCTCCAGATTGGGCTTTCGCCCAACGGCCACAAGCACCGCATCGACGTCTCGCGTGCCCCCGTCCCAGACGCAGCGGACCTTTGCACCGTTTGTTTCCTCCAGCTCCGCTTGGCCGATCACAATGTCAAATTCATCGCCCATCATTTGCACCGCAAGGTCCTTCAAATCGGGGTCCGTCAGACCGCCGAGCCCGCGATTGGTGTCAAATGCGATGATTCTGACCCCAAGCCGCGACAGCGCCTGACCAAGTTCGAGCCCGATTGGCCCAAGACCGATGACCGCCATGCTGTCCGGCAGGGTATCAAGATCAAAGAATCCGTCGGTGTCGATGATCCGGGAACCAAACCGGTCGCGCCAGTCTTTGGGAATGATCGGGCTGGTGCCCGTGGCAATCACCGTACGATTCGGCCGAAAAACGCCTTCGTCCGTCACTAGATCGCCATCGCCATTAAACCGCGGCGCGGCCTGCACCAGATGGTCCTCGCGCCAGTCGTCCATCCCGTCGATAACATGATCGACAAACCGGTCGCGCAGCCTGCGCATTTTTTCCATCACAGCCGCTGTGTCCACCGTAAGGCCGTCGCCACCACGAATTCCAAGCGCATCAAAGTCCGCGCGGCGGTGAAAACTATTGGCCGACTGGATGAACGCCTTGGACGGCATACAGCCGACGCGGGCGCATGTAGTCCCCAACGGGCCGGGGTCGAACACGCGATAACTGTCAGTCATTTTCGCGACTTCGCTGCGGGCGCTTAACCCTGCAGATCCCGCGCCAATGATTGCAACGTCGATGCATTCCATGTGAAACTCCGTCAAAACTACCCGACAACATGGGCTGAACCGGCATTGTCAGGTGGTGATGCGTCACGTTGCGTGACGCCGCCTGCCAGAGTGTGAACTGGTGCCACGAGGAATTCTCCGCATGGCGCCGGTGGTGTTTTCAATGCGCAAGTGCGGGGCTTGCACGCATCTGGTAAACAGCGCCCAGAACGGCGCCGAATACGATGTGCAGCACCAGCGTCATTACCGGTGCCATGATGCCGAGGTTCATGCCGAACAGGCCGGCACCCGCCATCGGCATTATCACGATCATCATGCCAAGCCATGCGGCCACGCCAAAGATGATGCCCTTTATGACGGCGTTGCTGCCGGGGATCTTATCGTAAAGCAGAGCAAAGCCGCCGCCCCAGGCAATCGTGCCAATCATGAAGTGGATGATCCACCCAACTGCGACGGACGCGCCCATCATCATGCCGATCATGGCCGCGACATCAAGTTCGGGCATCACACCCATCATGCCTTTCGCAATCATCATCGCTGACAGTACGAGCGTTGCGACGAACCCAGCGACAAGACCGGCTGAGATATTCTGCATTTCCATGTTCCTTTTCTAAGGGCCTGAGCCCGATATCCGTTCCCGTCGAATAGCTGGGAAAGTCCGGTGTTGATCCGGTCGCCATCGCTCGCAAGTGGTCCGTCGCCATTCGCGTTTTCGGCGGCGAGTCGCGGCGAACCTTGCCTGGGGCGCCGTGCCGGCCGCTCGGGCTCGTAGCCGAAGGTGACTTGCTCGCGAACGCGAGCGCGGATTGCCCGAGCC
>JBBKWL010000183.1:0-21661 GCA_037968975.1 Woeseiaceae bacterium
GAGCCGGTATCGATATGGTTTTCGGTCCGCTGGCCGACATTTTTATGCCAACCCGTGATTTGCTGGCGGGGGAGTATGGTTCGGAGTCGACTGTGGCAGCCGGCGAAGGCATGGTCGCGTTTAGCTTTGCCATCAATGTCCTGCCGATCATTATCTTTTTTGCCGCACTGATGTCCGTTCTCTACCACCTGCGGGTCATGGAATGGATAGTCAAAATAGTCGGCGGTGCGCTGCGCCGGATCATCGGTACCGGCGCGGTTGAGTCGATGAATGCGGCAGCCAATATTTTCGTGGGTCAGACCGAGGCGCCGCTGGTTGTAAAACCGTATCTCAGGGGGCTGACCGAACCGCAATTCTTTGCGGTAATGGTGTCCGGGCTGGCCTCAATCGCCGGTACCGTTCTCGCCGGCTACGTGCTCATGGGCGCGAATATCACGTATTTGCTCGCGGCGGCTTTCATGGCGGCGCCGGGCGGTCTGCTGATGGCAAAGATAATCATGCCGGACACAGAGCCGGTCCCCAAGGGTGGTCATGAAAAACTCGTCATGGAGCGTAGCCAACACGGTAATGTGATTCTTGCCGCTGCTTCCGGCACCTCCGACGGCTTGCGACTTGCTGTTAACATCGGCGCAATGCTGATCGCGTTCGTTGCCCTGATCGCATTATTCAATGGTCTTATCGGCGGGCTTTTTAGTCTGGCCGGTATCGACGGCGTTACCTTGCAGTTAATTCTAGGCAAAGTATTCCAGCCGTTGATGTACTTGCTAAGCGTGCCATGGGCCGAAGCCGAGGCAGCGGGTGCTCTGTTCGGCGAAAAACTAATCCTCAATGAGTTCGTCGCGTTCTCGCACCTGAACGCATATCTCGATGGAATGAGCCCGAGAACCATCGCCGTGGTCACGTTTTCCTTATGCGGATTCGCAAACCTTTCTTCCATAGCGATTCTATTGGGTGGGCTCGGCGTGCTCGTCCCGGAGAAAAAAGAGCTGATCGGCCGGTTCGGCATGAAATGTGTACTGGCTGCCTCCTTGTCAAATCTTATGAGTGCGGCGCTCGCCGGACTGCTGTTGACGTTCTGAGAAATGGCTCGCAAAATTATTCTCGACTGTGACCCTGGGCAGGACGATGCTGTCGCTTTACTGCTGGCGTTCGCTTCACCGCAAGAACTTGAGGTGCTCGGTGTCACGGCGGTCGGTGGCAATGTGCCGCTGCACCTGACGCAACGTAATGCACGCATGATGTGTGATCTCGCCGGTAAACAGGACGTGCCGGTGCACGCCGGCTGTGCAGAGCCAATGCAACGGGCATTGATTACGGCCGAGGCTATTCACGGTCAAACCGGCATCAACGGCATCGATGTATTTGATCCCAAGACGCCGTTGCAGCCTGAACACGCTGTCGATTTCATTATCGCAACGCTGTTGGCCGCGGACGAAGCATCAGTAACGCTTGTGCCGACCGGGCCGCTCACCAACATCGCGACGGCCATTAGCCGCGAGCCTGCGATTCTCTCGCGGGTGGAAGAGATCGTGATCATGGGTGGCGCAATGCGCGAAGGTGGCAATCAAACACCGTCGGCCGAGTTTAATATACTGGTGGATCCACATGCCGCCGACATTGTGTTTCGTTGCGGCCGACCGATTACATCGATGGGTCTTGACCTGACCCATCAGGTCCTGTCAACGGCAGAGCGGGTAGAGCGTATCAAGGCGCTTGGCAATACGGTGGCGGTAGCGACAGCCGCAATGCTCAGTTTTTTCGATCGCTATGACACGGTCAAGTACACATCCAAAGGCGCGCCGCTGCACGATCCTTGCACGGTGGCCTGGTTGCTCAAACCGGAGCTGTTTACAGGCAAGGACTGCAATATCACGATTGAAACAGAATCCGAGCTGACCCTGGGACATACGGCTGTGGATTTCTGGCATGTCACTGACAAACCGATCAACGCAACCTGGATTTACGCCGTGGATGCCGACGGGTTTTACGATCTGCTGATTGAGCGCCTCTCTCGCTACGGAGACTCTGAATGACATCCGTGGTTGTCATAGGCTCGGTCAATCTCGACATTGTGGCGGTCGCCGATCGATTGCCGGCGCCAGGCGAAACGGTCACGGGTGCCGAATTGCATCATTACCCGGGAGGGAAGGGTGCCAACCAGGCATTGGCGGCTGCGCGTCTGGGTGCAGATGTCTTCCTGTTAGCACACGTTGGTCAGGACCCCGAAGCGGATGAAGCGCTGGCATTGTTGCGCGCGGCTGGCGTTGACCTTGACGGCTGCAAAGCTGTCGCCAGCGCGCCTACTGGCGTCGCTCTGATTACGGTTGCCAGTTCCGGCGAAAACCAGATCGTCGTTGCGCCCGGCGCGAATCGCACCCTCACGCCCGACTCGCTGAATATTCCGGCTGCCGATGCATTGCTTTGCCAACTCGAAGTACCAACGGAAACGATCGCTCACGCCGCAGCAAATTTCGACGGTTTCTTTTGCGTGAATCTCGCCCCCGCGATGCACGTAGACGTCACTGTTTTGCAACGCGCCGATCTGGTCATCGTGAACGAGACAGAGTCAGCCTGGTATGGCGACAGCCTGTCCGCTTGTCACGGCATGATTGCGACTACTTTTGGTGCAGCGGGCGCGGTCCTTAGCAAGAACGGCGAGGATCTGGCCCGTGTGAAGCCGCCGCGCGTCGACGCCATCGATACTGTTGCTGCGGGGGATACTTTCTCAGCTGCACTGACCGTGGCGCTGGTGGAAGGCCAGAGTCCCGAAGCTGCGCTTAACTTCGCCTGCGCCGCCGGTGCAGTTGCAGCGACCCGGATGGGGGCGCAACCATCGCTGCCTACTCGCGAAGAAGTGCTCGCGCTACAGTTGAAATGATGAGGGCAGTAACTCGTCCATCTTGAAGGTGTGCCACTCGGCGTCGTTATCCTTGAAAATGATTCGCGTCTTTTTATCCGAGAATTCGTGGATGCGCTCGCGACATCCACCGCAAGGCGGGCATGCCCGGGTCTTGCCGGCACCGCCAGCGACGGCAATCGTCACGATACGCTGACCGCCCGCAGCGACCATCGCTGAAATCGCACCGGCTTCGGCGCAGCTGCCGAGCGGATAAGCCGCGTTCTCTACATTGCAGCCGACATGCACACTGCCATTCTCGTCGATGATGGCTGCGCCCACCTGAAACTTCGAATGCGGGCAATAAGCCATCTCCCGCACGGCGCGTGCTGCGTCAAGCAATTGCTCGTCGTTCATCGCCTCAGTCCTGCTTGCGCATCGGATTGTTCGGGTGTGTCGTCCAGTTTGCGACTACATTCGAAATCGGCTTGCCGGTGCGCGCATCGATGCCGTCGGTCATTGGCTCCATCGTAATGCAGTTGTCGACGGGGCAGACGCTGACACAGAGGTTACAACCAACACACTCGTCGTCGATAACCTCAAAGAAACGTTCGCCATTGACCGTATTGGTAATCGCCTGATGCGAAGTATCCTCACAGACGATGTGACAACGCCCACACTTGATACACAAATCCTGGTTGATGACGGCTTTCGACACATGATTGAGGTTCAGGTACTGCCAATCGGTAACGCTTGGCGTGGCCTTGCCAACCAGCTCAGCGACGCAAGTCATCCCTTTCTCATCGAGAAATACACTCAGGCCATCGGTAAGGTCATCAATAATCTTGAAGCCGTAAACCATCGCCGCCGTACAAACCTGCACGTTGGATGCGCCCAGGGCCAGGAAATCGACCGCATCGCGCCAGTCCGTAATTCCGCCGATTCCGGAGATCGGCAGTTTCGCTGTTGCCGGGTTGCGGGCAATCTCGGCAACCATGTTCAGAGCGATCGGTTTTACGGCTTCACCGCAATAGCCACCATGCGTTCCCATACCATCCGTAGTCGGGAACATCGTCAATGTGTCGTAGTTGACGCGCATGATCGAGTTGATGGTGTTGATCAGGGAAACAGCGTCGCCGCCGCCGTCCATTGCGGCTTTAGCGGGCGGCACAATATTGGTGACGTTGGGAGTCAGTTTGACGATGACCGGAACGGATGCCGCTTGCTTGCACCACTCGGTTGCCATCTGGATGTACTCGGGAACCTGACCAACCGCGGCGCCCATCCCGCGTTCCGACATGCCGTGCGGGCAACCAAAATTGAGTTCGAACGCATCGGCGCCGGTGTCCTCTATCATAGGCACAAATTTCGACCAGCTCGCCGCATTCATTGGCAACATAACCGAGGCAATGAGGGCACGATCCGGCCAGTCGCGTTTGATCTGACGCATCTCATCCAGGTTCGTCTGTAATGGCCGATCGGTAATGAGTTCGATATTGTTAAAGCCAATCACGCGGCGTTCGTTGCTGTGCAGCGCGCTATATCGCGGACCATTAACATTAACGATTGGCGGATCTTCGCCCAGCGTTTTCCAAACGACGCCACCCCAGCCCGCCTCGAACGCACGATTGACGTTATAGGCTTTGTCGGTCGGTGGAGCAGACGCAAGCCAGAATGGATTGGGTGAGCTAATGCCCAGAAATTCCGATTTCAAATCAGCCATTGGACAGGCTCCTGTCGATCGCGATCGCCGCGACTTTGCCATGCTGCACTGCTGAAACGGTCAAGTCTTCGCCGCCAACGACGCAGTCTCCACCGGCCCAGACCTTTTCAAGCGTTGTCGCCTGCGATTCGTCGACGACGATACGGCCACTTTCTAACTGTAATTCGTTCAGATCCTGATCTTCCAGTTTTTGTCCGATCGCCTTGAATACGACATCTGCTTCCAGGGTTAGCAACTCACCTGTGGTCTTGAGACGACCGTTACTATCAAGTTCGGTTTTCGCTAACTCTATCGAGATTGCACCGTCGCCATTGCGCAGAGATGCTGGAACGACCCAATGATGAATGCTGACACCGTCGGTTTTTGCCAGTTGCTGTTCAAACTCGCTGGCACCCATTTGCTCAGGGCCGCGTCGATACGCAATGCTTACGTTCTCCGCGCCGAGTCGCTTGCTTTGCACCGCGATATCAATAGCGGTCATGCCGCCACCGACGACGACGACATTGCGGCCGACCGGCAAAGCGCTCAGGTCATCCGCTTGGCGGAGTTCAGCAATATAATCGATGGCGCTCTCAACACCGTCGAGGTCCTCGTTCCCGATGCCAAGCTCGTTGACCGCACCGAGTCCGAGGCCAATGAATACTGCGTCATATTTGTTACGCAATTCGCTAAGAGAAAAGTCTGTGCCAAGCGCCATGTTGTTCTTCACCTCAATGCCGCCGATTGCGAGTATGTAGTCAACTTCGCGTTGCGCGAAGTCGTCGACGGTCTTATAGGCGGCGATGCCGTACTCATTGAGACCGCCGAGTTTGCTGTTGCGCTCGTAGACGACCACATCGTGGCCCAACATTGCCAGTCGATGTGCACATGACAGCCCGGCGGGGCCACCGCCAACGACGGCAATTGTTTTGCCGCTGCCGGGTGCGCGGGTAAAAAGTTGCGCGTTGTCGTCAAGAATCGGGTCGGTTGCATAGCGTTGCAGCAGTCCGATGTTGACCGGCTTTTCTTCGTGCGTATTTCTTACACAAGCTTCCTCACACAATATTTCCGTGGGGCAAACTCTGGCGCACATCCCGCCCATAATGTTCTCGCGGAAAATCGTCTGCGCCGAACCGCGAATATTGTCGCTGCGAATTTTTTGAATGAAGCCTGGAATATCGATGTCAGTCGGACAGGCGGTGGTGCACGGCGCGTCGTAGCAAAAGTAGCAACGGTCGGCTTCGATGAGCGCCTCAGAACGCGAAAGCGGCGGATGTAAGTCGCTGAAATTACGGTCAATTTCGGACTTATCCAAGCGCTTGGAGCGAATTCCATGAGAGTTATCTGGTTTGTTCATTTGAGTGGCCTGTATCAGCGTTTGACCGCAACCGGCTCAGCCTGTTGCGACTGCAGCTTTAGCGCTTCGTAATAGGATGCGTATGCCGGACGATCGATGTAACGGCCAGCGCCGCGTTCGACATTGAGTTCGCCGTCTGCAAAAACGACCTTGCCCTGACTGATCGTATGCGACGCACAGCCTGTAACCGTCATACCCTCGAAAATATTGTAGTCAACATTCTGTTTGTGGGTTTTCGCAGAGATCGTCTTGCTCGCTTCGGGGTCCCACACCACGATATCGGCGTCCGCACCGACCGAGACGCTGCCCTTACGAGGGTAGATGTTGAAAATCTGTGCTGCGTTGGTCGAGGTCACACGCACGAATTCATTCATCGTCAACTTGCCCGTACGCACACCGTGGTGCCAGAGCACCTCCAGGCGATTCTCAACACCACCCGTACCATTCGGAATCAGTCGAAAATCGTCCTTACCGGCTGCTTTTTGATCGGCGCAGAAGCAACAATGATCTGTCGCAGTAGTTTGCAGATTGCCCGATTGCAGACCGCGCCAAAGGGCGTCCTGGTGTTCCTTCGAGCGAAACGGCGGGCTCATCACATGCGCTGCGGCGGCTTCAAAATCCGTGTTCTGATAGACGCTGTCATCGATGAGCAAGTGACCGGCAAGCACTTCACCGTAGACGCGCTGGCCTTCATTGCGCGCTCGAGTAATGGCTTCCAGCGACTGCCGACACGAGTTGTGCACGACATACAACGGCACTTTGAGAACTTCCGCAATTCGAATCGCGCGGTTGGCTGCCTCGCCTTCGACTTCGGGTGGGCGTGACAATGGATGCCCTTCCGGCCCAGTGATGCCTTTTTCGAAGACGTCTTTCTGCAATCGAAACACGAGATCGCCATTTTCGGCGTGCACAGTTGCGATGGCGCCGAGCTCGCGCACCCGCGTAAAGCTATTCACCAACGTCTCGTCGTCGCACATGATCGCGTTTTTGTACGCCATGAAGTGCTTGAAGCTGTTGACGCCGTGTTCCGCAACCAACGTTCCCATGTCAGCATGCACCGTCTCGTCCCACCAGGTGATGGCAACGTGGAACGAATAGTCGGCAACCGACTTTTCCGCCCATTCGCGCCACTGCTGGTAGGCGCCAAGGATGCTGGTCTGTGGCGCGGGGATTACAAAGTCGATGATCATCGTCGTGCCGCCGGCCAGGCCTGCCGCCGTACCGGAATAGAAGTCGTCGCTGGCAACTGTGCCCATGAACGGCAGTTGCATGTGCGTGTGCGGGTCGATGCCGCCCGGCATGACGTACTGCCCTGCGGCGTCGACAACTTGCGCTGCACCTGGAGCATCGAGGTCAGTACCGACTGCGGTAATCTGGCCGTCCTGGCACAACACATCGGCTCGAAACGAGCGGTCAGCATTGATGACGGTGCCACCTTTAATGAGTACGGTCATAAATAACTCCTTAAGCCTTCCTGGCGACGATGTAATAGATCAGGCCGCCCAGAATTGATCCTGTGAACCAGCCATAGGTGTAAAACCAAGACAAACTTTTGTCCAATGCCTCAATGTCCATCCTGTCACCAATAATGGCGGCGATAGTCAAGCCAACGGGGGTCAGAAAGGCAATGAACCCCGCAGAATTCCAGGCCGGATAACCAGCGCCATCTTTATACAATGCGATAACGTCATAGGACTGCTTCTTGATCAGGAAATAGTCAACGATCATGATGCCGGCAATTGGTCCGAGCAAACTGGAGTAGCCGATCAGCCAATTGGAATAGAGACTCTCGAGACTTACGTCGGTTTCCAGCCAGCCAAGCTTCTTCAAGAGCTCCCAGCTCATCAGAAGAATGCCGATAATGCCGGTCAGGATAACACCACGATTCTCATTGATCAGTTTAGGCGCAACATTCTGAAAAACATTGGTGGGCGATACGATATTCGCCGCGGTGTTGGTCGATATCGTCGCGAGGATGATCATCGCCATGGATAAAGTCACCCACAATGGGCTGTCGATCCTGCCGATCAGGTTCACCGGGTCCGAAATAGTCTCACCGACGAGTTCAAACGATGCGGCCGTCAGCACAACGCCGAGGCCGGCGAACAAGAACATCGTCAGCGGCAGCCCGATGATCTGGCCCACCACTTGCGCACGTTGTGACTCTGCAAAGCGACTGAAGTCCGGAATATTCAGGGATAGAGTCGCCCAAAACCCGACCATGGCGGTAAGACCGGCCATGAAGTAGCCAAACAACGGCGCGCCTTCGGGCCGACTTGCCGGTACTGCGAGCAACTCGGCGACGGAAATCTTTGGCAGTGCCCAGAACATCAGTCCTAACGCGACCACCAAAAGCAAAGGTGCCGCAAGTGTCTCGAGATGTTTGATCGACTCCGAGCCGCGTATGACGACGGCAATGTTAGCGACCCAAAAAATGAAAAAACCGAAAACTTCGCCGGTGCCACCCAGCGCAGCCCATGCCGGAAACATCGCGGACAGGAACAGGTGGATTGCGATGCCACCGAACAGGGTTTGCACCCCGAACCAGCCGCACGCCACGATCGCACGGACCAACGACGGTACGTTGGAGCCAATAATGCCGAACGATGCGCGCAAAACGACCGGGCAGGGTATGCCGTAGCGCGTACCCGGAAACGCATTCAGTGTCAGCGGAATTAGCACGACCAGATTCGCGATCAGAATCGTCCACAGCGCTTCTGCGACCGACAAGCCGAAGTAAGCTGTCAGCACGCCACCGAGAGTGTAGGTCGGAACACAAATCGCCATGCCAACCCACAGGGATGCGACATTCCATTTGGTCCAGGTGCGCTGCGAGGCTTTTGTCGGCGCTATGTCTTCGTTGTAACGTGGGCTGCTTGCGATGTCGTCACCGACATCGAGTTCGACGTGTTCGCCGACCGTCCGCAATTGGCTGACGGCGTTACTCATTCGGTCAATTTGCCGTACGCGTCCGGCCGACGATCACGGAAGAACTGCCAGGTGTCGCGCACGGTACGGATCATGTCGAGATCGATCTCGTGTACGAGTAATTCATCATCGCCGTAGCTGGCCTGGGCTTCAATTTCGCCGCGTGGGTTCACGATATAGCTCGAACCGTAAAATTCGCCCATGTTGTGCGTCGTTGCCCACGGCTCTTCGCTGCCGACGCGATTAATCGCGCCGATGAACACGCCGTTCGCGGCTGCGGATGCCGGTTGTTCCAGTTCCCACAAATACTTGCTAAGTCCAGCGACAGTCGCCGACGGATTTACAATGTACTCAGCACCGTTTAGCGACAATGCGCGCCAGCCTTCGGGAAAGTGACGGTCATAACAAATGTAAACGCCGAGCTTCAGATAGGCTGTCTCGAAGACCGGATAGCCCAGGTTCCCGGGCTTAAAGAAAAACTTCTCATAGAAACCCGGGTCGACCTGCGGAATGTGTGTTTTTCGATACTTGCCGAGGTAAGTGCCGTCGGCGTCAATAACAGCCGCAGTGTTGTAGTAGACCCCGGTCATGGCTTCTTCGTAGATAGGTACCACAATCACCATGCTGTGTTTTTTCGCATATTCCTGCATGAGCTTGGTGGTGTAACCGTCAGGGATGGCTTCAGCCGCTGCGTACCACTTCCGGTCCTGCCCCGGACAAAAGTACGGTTGCGTAAAGACTTCCTGGAAACACAGCACCTGAACCTTTTGCTTTGCGGCTGCCTCGATAAAAGGGATGTGCGCTTCGATCATGCGATCGCGAATTTCATCCGGCGACATTGAGCCGTCGCCTTTCAGACCCATCTGAATCAGACCACACTTTACTTTTGCCATGCTGCCCCCTGCTGAACAATTCATCTTATTATCAAGGTGTTATCGAGTTTTTATTGACCTTCAGGATACGCTTTTTTAACGGCAATTTCATCGCCCGCATCGTGAATATCGACTATTACAGTTTGTCCGTACCCAGTAAGCTGGCAGCAACGATATTGGTAACCTGGTTGATACAACAATGAAGCGATTGGACCTCAGACTTCTCCTGCTGCCGCTGTTGCTGACAGCATGTGCGACGACGCCCGAGCCTGCTGCGAACAAATCGAGCGGACTCACGCTCATTCACATGAATGACACCTATCGTGTGGCGGACGTGGAAGACGGCACTCGCGGCGGCCTCGGTCGTGTAACGACAATTATTCGTGAGCTGCAGGCGGAGGGCAGGGAAGTGCACGTGCTACATGGCGGTGACCTGTTGTCGCCGTCGCTCGAGAGCCAGATCTGGTATGGCGGTCAGATGGTGCAGGCACTGAATTTCATCGACGAACTTGCGCCTGCATATATCGTGGCGGGCAATCACGAGTTTGATATTCGCGACGGTGACCTGGCTTATTTTGTGAATGCATTGAGATCGTCGGAGTTCGACTGGGTGGGTGACAACTACCGGTTCAGGACCGGGGATGACGTTGCGGACTCGAAACTCGAAGCGGGATTCACGTTTGTGGCTGGCGGCAAGACAATCGGCGTGTTCGCTGTCACGCTGCATCCAGAGGACGGCGGTACGGCGCGTGGCTACGTAGAATATGATCGCGACTACATGGCGACAGCGCGCCGTGTTATCGCCGAGCTGGAATCACAGGACGTTGACATGATCATCGGCTTGACGCACCTGTATATGAAAGATGACATCGAGCTGGCCACTTTGCGCGAGCAACACCCGAAGCTCGAGTTTATTGTCGGTGGGCATGACCACGAGATGATCAGTCGTGTGCAAAGTGCAGGCTCAGCCGCGATTTTCAAAGGTTCGTCCAATGCGCGGGTTATCTGGCGCATCGATGTGGATTTTGATGCGACCGGCGACGCTTCGATTCAGGCCAGCGCATTGGCACTGGACAGCAGGGTTGCGAAAGACACGAGTTACCAGGTACTGGAAGACCAGTGGCGCGAAGAATTGTTGCGACTCTATCCAATCATCGATGCCAAGTTAGGTGCGGCAAACGTGCGCTTCGATGTGACTGAAGAAACAGTGCGCAACGAGGAAAGCGCCTGGGGCAACTTCGTCGTCGATGTTGCGCGGTCTGCGTTCGGTGAGCCAGTAGCCGATCTGGCATTTATCAATAGTGGATCGATTCGTATCGACGACTACATTGCCGGCGACATTACCTACGAAGATGTCGCACGCACCTTCGGTTTTCCGTCGCAGCTGCGACGCGTCGAAGTCAGCGGTACCGAATTCAAAGTGATGATGGAAGCCGGGTATCGCGGCGCGGGTCGCAGCGAGGGTTACTTTCCGCAGGTGTCCGGGTTCCGCGTGTGTGTCGACCGGGGCAAGCCGAACTACGAGCGAATCGTTAGTCTGCAAGTGGAAAGTAAAGATAGCTGGACAGAGATTGACGACGGGAAAGACTACTCGTTGATTCTCCCGGACTTTATTTTCGGTGACCGCGACGGCTATGTGATGCCGGCTGCCGCACGCGCCAGCGCATCACTCCCGGGGCCGGAGCTCAAATACCTGGTGGTCGATTCGATCGTCAAAGCGCAGTTTTTGAGCAAGGGTGTTGGTGCGCACGTTGACCCGGACAATCCACGCTACGTAGTTTTGGGGCCCGAGCGCCAGGAGTGCTGGTAATAAGCCAGACATAAAAAAAGGCGGCCCTTCGCAGGGCCGCCTCTGGTAGTGCTGAACCGCTTGCCAGTTTAGAACTGGTAGCGGAATCCGAGCTGAATGCGATAGACAGAATCGTCAACATCGCGGTTGGAGCCTTCGTAGAAGAAGTCTTCAACTTCGTATACGGCTGTGTTACCCGCATCTGCTTGGATGACTCGAACTCCTTCCTGAATGTCGCCGGTGTCCGCGTAACGCTTGATGTTCTCGTCGTCGCCGAGGATCAGATTCAATGCATTTTCGATATCAAGAAAGATCTCAATCGAATTGTTTGCCCAGGGCAGTGGCATTTTCTGTGAAAGACGCAGATCCAGATCAGTACTCCAGGAGCTGTTGAAGCCGTTCTTCGGTGCGATTCCGCCGGCATACTTGTTCAGGCCAGAGCGTTGCAGGAATGCGAAAAACTCGTCAACGTCAGCCGGGTCCATGCCCGAGAAGTCCATCAGTGGATCAGCGGGCCCTGTCGGTACGTAGATCAGGACGCGTTCTTCATCGTCTGAATCGCCGAACAGATCTTCAACCGTGTCATCTTCATAGGTGTAGCTGAATGGGCGACCCGACCGGCGTTGGAAGAATGCGCTTACTGTGAACGGCCAGCCTTCGGCCCAGTCGTGACGTAACGTGGCACGTAATGTGATGTTGTGCTCGTTGGCCCACAAAGCGGGTCCCAATTTGACGTCATTGAGGACTTTCACAGCCACTTCTTCGTAGCTGGAACCTGCGGTTGAGCTGTTCACCGGGTTGCCGACACTTGCGTCGAGCCAGGCGTAACCGAAGTTGAAGTTCAGCGAGGTTCTGTCGGAGAAATCGAAGTCCTTGGCAAACTGAATCGCGAAGGAATCGGTAGAACCTTCAACACCGTTGGTCATCAGGACGTCCTGATTCTCGTTGCCCGTGTCATCGCAAGGGCCACCATTCGTGCCGGCATTGGAGAAGCCCTGACGAATGCCATTGAATGTCGCGAGACAACCAGCCTGTAAAGGATCAACTTCGAAGAACTGCGGCCGGCCGTCGGGTAGGGTAACGCCGTTCGGTGTCAGTCGCAGGTCAACCCAGTCAACCGCGTTCTTGTGGTCGGTGTGAATGAAGTCGGCACGAATTTCCCAGCCGTCCAGGAATCCATTGGAGGATGAGAACAGGTGATTCATGCCAATATTCCAGCGCTCGTTCGACGGCAGGTCAAAGTTTGGATCTACTGCCGCGACCGGTCCGGTGTTGGAATTCGCAATCAGCGCTGCGGCCTGGTTAATACAGTCCGGCAGACCGGTGAACTGGCCTGAGCCATCGGTAACCTGCAGGTCAGCCTGAGTACACGGCGGGTCCATTGCATCGAACGGCCCGGAGCCAAAGCTTGCCGCGCCGATTGCGCCACCGAAGTTCTGGTACGCGTTCGCAAAATGCACGGTCGGGTCACCGCCACCGAACACGCCAAAACCGACGCTTAACTGAGTTGAGCCCAGGGCACTGGTCGGCAGGTCCCAGGTCAGGCCAACGCGTGGCTGCACCAGTTCCAGACCGTCGAAAGTCTGCGTGTTTGTAAAGCCATAACGCGACGCGAATACCGGGTTTGCTGTCGGCTTGTCGCTCGACGTGTATTCATCAAATCGAAGACCGGCAATAATCGTCACTGCCTCGGTAATCCGCCATTCGTCCTGCAAGTACACACTTTGGATGCTGCGTTTGAACGTCGCCGAGGCGTCCGTTGGGTCGCCAGAAAACGAGCCACCCTTCGACACAGAAGTGGCGTCGCCCGCCTGTAGAGCGGCGATATCAGCAAATACTAACGTGCCGGTTGCATTCGGGATAAACAGGTTAAAGACATCGCGAGTTTCGCGTTCCACGCCAAAGGTCAGGGTGTGATCGTTGAGCGTCCAGTCTGCTGCCAGCTTGATTTGCTCAATGTCGTACTTGAGATCGTTGGCCGAGCGGAAGGTGCCCGGTCCACTGGTTAACGCCGCATCGCCACCGCCATCTTCAACGGTGATGCGAGTGATATTTTCAAACTGCGCCTCGCCACCGCCGAGCGGGCCCTGAATGTCCAGTACATCAAATTTCGAATACCGGAATTCGGTAGAGAAGTTGTCGGTCCAGTTTGAGAACAGGCGCGCTGAAATCGTATCCTGCTCGATGCCTTCGATCTCAAAGTTGTCAGAGAACGTAAATCCATCAAAACCCATATCGTCCGGATCCAGATTGAATTCTTCGAGGTCGGTGTAGGTCATTTCCGCACGATGGCTGTCGTTGATGTTCCAGTCCAAACGAACAAAGATGCGCTCACTGGTCTGCGGCAGGGTGCGGACGATATTGCCCGGATCACGGCCGTACTGAGTGATCAGCGTGTTCCTGATGTCTTCGGCTTCCTGGACCGTCAAAAAGTCCTCATTTGCAAAGCCGGCACCGATCGGGCCCGTGTTCTGAACGGAGTTGTCATCGGTCTCTTCATAAGCAACGGTGAAGAACAACTTGTCCTTGATGAGCGGACCGCTGAAATTGACACCGAAGTTCTTGTCTTCGAACGGGTCTGAAATGACCGTGTCCCCTTCGAGTTTTTTGCCGGTCAGGCCTTCGTCGTTATACAAATAGAAAGCTGAGCCGTGGAACTCATTCGAGCCCGGCTTGGTGACGACGTTGATGGCGCAACCGGTGAACTGGCTGTACTGCACGTCCAGTGGTGCAAACTCAACCGACGTGGAAGCGATCGTATCGAAAGGAACCGGGAATGCGAAGCGCGCCGATGTACCGGTGCCTTCGTTCAGGCCGAAACCGTCGTTGGCAATTGCGCCATCAATAGAGAACGCATTTGAGCGTGACGAGCCGCCAAGACAATTGATGCCGGATCCGGCACCGCCGTCTGCGCGAGCAATGCTCACGCGTGGATCGATGCGGATGACGTCACGGACCTGACGAGCGATGCTCGGCATTGACTCCAGATCTTCTAAAGAGAACGCGGTGCCTGGTCCAATCGCCAGGTCGATCGTGGCGACCTGGGATGCCAGGACCACAATTTCTTCAATAGAGGCGTCCGCAACACTCAGGGTGATATCGAATGATGCTGCCGTCGAAAGGTTGGTCATTACGTCGGTAACCAATGCGTCTTGGTATTCATTGGAATCAACGCGAATGGTAAACGGGCCGCCAACTCCCAGACCGCGAACGGTAAACGACCCGTCTGCAGCCGTGGTAGTCGTACGGCGGGTTTGGGTCCGGGTATCGGTTACCGTGATGAGTTCACCGGCGGCGGGCTGGCCGTCCGGGGTATGCACGGTGCCGCGTACGACGGTCGTAATTTCTTGTGCGTTTGTTACAACAGACACAGCTAAAAGCCCCACAGCCAGTATGGCCATAAGTCCTTTTTGCAGGAACTGTGTCCGGGTTGCTCGATGTAATCGATGCGTACTTTTCATTTTGTATCCCCGAGTTAAATTAGAAGGCGAGAGTCAAAAAAGGTGTTCGTGAGATTTTGACGTCGCCAGTCCTGGCGGCAATGACAGCTCAATTTGCGGGCTGCAAAGGTCGACAGAACAGATGAAGTTCGGACAATCTAACGCAGAGAAAAGTCAGGTGCAATAAGGGTTTGCGCGTGTTTTCACGAATTGTAGCAATGCAGCGATGCCGCAGCGCGCCGCCCCACTAGAAGGCAAGTGACGAAACCCTTACAAGCCATTGTTTTATGGTTGATTCGACATAATTGCAGTTGCATTGCAGCGACCAGACTTCCTGCCATGCGCAGCCGTCATACCAATTCGCTCTGTGCCGCAGCGCCGATCTACGCGCAAATTTGCATGCCTTCAGCGCGAAATCTTTTTGTTGTCATTTTGCAACAGCGGACCGATACGCAATATCGGCGCGTGCTTCTTTTCAACCGTAACGAGTGCTGCCTTGCTGTCGTCTGCGTACGTGATGGACTCCGCATTCTTGTATTTGCCGAGCTTGAGCTGCAGCGCCGGACCCTGCAGCGCTGCGGCCCAGGTTTGTTCAGCGCTTCGCGAAAAGTAGTTGACGCCGGCGTAGGTCAGAATGAGCGCGCTGCTGCCATCCGGGGCGAAATCCATGCCCGTCGGCTGCCAGCTCCAGCCGCTGCCCGCCGCATTGCGTACTTCACGCTGGCTGGGCTGGGGCAGGCGGTCAATTGCATCAACGCGCGTTGCGACAACGACAGCATCTGATTCCGAAAACAGTGGCAGGCGATACAGGACAGCCGGAATCGTGCGTTTGCTTAGAACATAAATGTCCTCACCAACAGCATCCACGGCGAGCGACTCGGCATCGCGCGGGCCATCCGGATAGGCATAGTCGATGCGCCAGGCGATGTCTGCCTTCTTGTCATCCGGGTCCGGTTCTGCAACAACGTAGACGCTCACCTGCGGGTGTTTGCTGTCATTGTCACCAATATCGGCGACCGCGAGATAGGCGTTGCCTTTATAGGTAAAGGAGGCGATATCTTCCCAGTCCCTGTTTTTTGCACCTGCAATATGGACGAGGCCGAGATTCGCGCCACTGGCATCGAGCGCGTGAATAGCCGCCGGTCCGTCATCATTTACTGCCCAGTACACATTGGATTTGTGATTTGACCGCGCCAGTCCGCTGGCCTCGTTCAAATCCTTGTTCTCGATATGGCCGACCACCTGGATAAGAGAAGCTGGGCGTGCGTCATCGCTGCCGGCAGAGCAGGCAGCAAGCAACAACGGGGCACAGATCAATAGACGCACAACACGCTCCGGGGTATTGTTGTTAGCACAGATTAAGTGTGGCGCAGACCCACATCAGAAGCGAGAGTTATGGCGACCAAACACATGAACGCAGCACCCGGCGACTTTGCCGAAACGGTGCTGATGCCAGGCGACCCGTTACGCGCGCAATACATTGCGGATACTTACCTCGAAGGTGTGCGCCGCGTAACCGACGTTCGCAATATGTGGGGCTTTACCGGAACCTACAAAGGCGCACCGGTTTCGGTCATGGCACACGGTATGGGAATTCCGTCCGTGTCGATTTATTGCACAGAACTCGTCACTGACTACGGTGTTAAGCGGATGATTCGTGTCGGCAGCTGCGGCACCAGCCACCCGGACGTCAAACTCCGTGACATCATTATCGCGATGGGCGCGTCAACAGACTCAAATTGTAATCGCATGCGCTTTGGCGGCTACGACTATGCTGCAATTGCGACGTATGACCTGGTGCGAAAAGCGGTAGCGGCGGCGGAGCAGAGCAAGGTGCGTTATCACGTCGGTAATATTTTCTCTGCGGACCTGTTTTACACGCCGGATCCTGGCATGTTCGAAACCATGGCCAAATACAACGTGTTTGGCGTAGAAATGGAGGCGGCAGGAATTTATGCGATCGCCGCTGAGCACGATGTTGAGGCGCTGGCGATATGCACAGTCAGCGATGACATAGTCACTGGCGACGCATTGTCAGCCGAAGAACGCCAAACAACCTTCGATGAGATGATCCTCGTCGCGTTGGAAACGGTAGTCGCCTGAGATGGAATTGGTGCGCCAGAAGTTGCCTGATCTCAGCAAAGTCCCAGCCGTCGATGAAGTTGGCGTCAACGAGCGCGTTGCCCGGTTTCAGACGCGCAGCATCAAGACGGCTTCGAAAATCGAAGCGCTCAAGCTGATCCTGTCGATGATCGACCTGACGACGCTCGAGGGCCAGGACACGCCGGGCAAAGTGCAACAGTTGTGTCAAAAAGCGATTCACCTACATGACGCGATGCCAGGTCTGCCGCACGTCGCGGCTGTTTGCGTCTATCCGACCATGGTTGGTATCGCCAGAAAAGCGCTCGGTGACCTCGATATCAAGGTCGCTTCAGTGGCTACTGCGTTTCCGAGCGGACAAGCCCCTTTGTCCGTCAAGCTGGACGATACCCATATGGCCGTTGCTGAAGGCGCGAACGAAATCGACATGGTGATTTCCCGTGGCGAATTCCTGTCGGGCAACTACGGCATGGTCTTTGACGAGATCGTGGCGGTTAAGGAAGCCTGTGGCGATGCGCATTTAAAAGTCATACTTGAAACAGGCGAGCTTGGAACGCTTGACCGGGTGCGTCGTGCCAGTGAGCTCGCGATGCACGCCGGTGCAGATTTTATCAAAACCTCGACCGGTAAAATTCAACCCGCTGCAACAATGCAAGTGACGTTGGTGATGCTGCAGGCTATTCGCGACTACTATTATGCAACCGGACGAATGGTCGGCATGAAACCGGCGGGCGGCATTTCCACGTCCAAGCTGGCGGTGCATTATCTGGTCATGCTGCGAGAAACCCTGGGTAACGCATGGATGAGCCCCGAATGGTTTCGCTTCGGTGCAAGCTCTCTCGCAAATGACGTGCTTATGCAGTTACAAAAACAGGCGACCGGTATTTACCAGTCTGCTGACTATTTTTCGAAGGACTAACGATGGCTACTCCAGAAAATAAACTGGCATTTGATGACGGCTGGCAATACTCGCCGGCACCGGAGAGCACCGATCACGTCAATATCAAGAAAAAGTACGATCTTTTTATCGGCGGCGAATTCGTTGCGCCGGAAAAGGGCAAGTACTTTGACACGATCAATCCGGCCAACGAAGCAAAGCTGAGCCGAGTGGCGATGGCGTCCGATGCGGATGTCGACAAAGCTGTCAAAGCGGCTCGGAAAGCATTTCCTGCCTGGTCGCGAATGCAAGCGTCCGAGCGTGGCAAATACATTTATCGCATCGCCAGAATTCTGCAGGAACGATCCAGAGAATTTGCGGCGATCGAATCGCTGGACGGTGGCAAGCCGATTCGGGAATCGCGCGACGTCGACATTCCGCTGGCCGCAGCGCACTTTTTCTATTATGCGGGTTGGGCGGACAAACTCGAATACGCTTTCCCGGGCCGCAACGTCAAGCCGCTCGGGGTTGCCGGCCAGATCATTCCGTGGAATTTTCCGCTGCTGATGGCGTCGTGGAAAATTGCGCCTGCGCTAGCTTGTGGTAATACGGTGGTGATCAAACCTGCAGAAACCACACCGCTGACTGCGATGAAGCTGGCCGAGGTGATCGCTGATGCCGGGCTACCGCCGGGCGTGGTCAATATCATTACCGGAGCAGGGGAAACCGGGGCCGCAATCGTTAATCATCCGGGCGTGGACAAAATTGCATTTACCGGTTCAACCAACGTCGGTCGCAATATTCAAAAAGCGCTTGCGGGAACGGATAAGAAGTACACGCTCGAACTTGGCGGCAAAGCGGCCAACATCATTTTCGCGGACGCAGCGATCGATGAGGCGGTTGAAGGCATCGTGAACGGCATATTCTTTAATCAGGGTCACGTTTGTTGTGCCGGATCCAGGTTATTCGTACAGGAGTCGGTGTCCGCCACCGTTATCCAGAAGCTCAAGGACAGAATGGAGACACTGATCGTGGGTGATCCAATGGACAAAAACACCGATATTGGCGCCATTAATTCCAGGGAGCAGCTGAACACGATCAATTCGTATCTCAAGATCGGTCAGGAAGAGGGTGGTGAGATGTTCCAAAGCTCCTGCCAGGTTCCGAAGCAAGGCTATTGGTGTCGCCCGACCATCTTTACCGGGGTTGCGCAGTCGAACCGGGTTGTACAGGAAGAGATTTTTGGACCGGTGCTGGCGATACAGACCTTCCGCACGTTCAGCGAAGCGATTTCCAAGGCCAATAACACGCCATACGGGCTATCTGGCGGTGTCTGGACCGACAAAGGATCCAAAATATTCAAGATGACACAAAGTCTTCGCGCCGGTGTCGTCTGGGCAAACACCTTTAACAAGTTTGATCCGACCTCGCCGTTTGGTGGTTACAAGGAAAGTGGCGTCGGACGTGAAGGTGGCATGCACGGCCTGGGTGCTTACCTGAAGTTGGAGGGCTGATCGTGGCAAAAACAACGCAGCGCAGTAATGCACGTCTTGCAGTCGCCAAGACCTACAAGATCTATATCGGTGGCAAATTCCCGCGCACAGAGTCGGCGCGTTACTATCCGCTCGAGGACAAGAAGGGTGCCGTAATCGCCAATATTTGTCGCAGCAGTCGCAAGGATTTTCGCAATGCGATAGTTGCGGCACGTGGTGCGCAAGCTGGCTGGGCGGCTGCCAGCGCTTACTTGCGTGGACAGATTCTGTATCGCATCGCCGAAATGCTCGAAGGGCGACGCGAGCAGTTTGTGAGCGAGCTGCGGCTGCAGGGAGTGGCCCCGAAGGCGGCCGAGAAAGAAGTCGATGCGGCAACTGACCGGCTCGTTTACTTCGCAGGCTGGGCGGATAAGTACCAGCAGATATTCAGCTCGGTGAATCCGGTCAGCTCTGCGCACTTCAATTTCTCTGTGCTCGAGCCAACTGGCGTGGTTGCCATACTTGCGCCGGAAGACAGCAGCCTGTTAGGTCTGGTTTCCAATGTCGCGCCGGCGATTGTGGGTGGTAATTCCTGCGTTGTACTGGCCTCGGAGTCACGGCCGCTGTGTGCAGTGAGTTTTGCCGAGGTTTTACACGCGTCCGACGTGCCGGGCGGCGTTGTCAATATCCTGACCGGATTCCGCTCGGAACTGATGGGCCAGTTCGCATCGCATATGGACGTGAACGCCGTGGTCTATTGCGACGGTGGCAAAAAGACAGCGCAGGCAGTGCAAGAGGCGGCGGCCGACAATATCAAGCGCGTCATTCGGCGCACCGACGTCAACTGGACGGATAATTCTTCGCAGCATCCGTACTTGGTTAGCGATACACAGGAAGTGAAGACGACCTGGCACCCAATCGGTGTCTAGCCAGTGGCAAGCGCTTCCTGAGCGGCCTGCCTGGCAAAGACAGGCGAGGAAGCGGCTGGTCGTATGTATGAGTATCGCCTCGGTGCTATTAGCAGCAGCGCTCTTACTGGTCAGGTTTTCGCCATTGCCGCGGTTGCAGGAGACGAGCATTGAAGTGCAGCTATTGACCGACGTCGTAGAACAACTGCCGGAACCGGAACCGGGGGCAGTGGTTGAATCCACGGAACCAGTCGACGTAGTTCAGGCAGAAAAGTTGCCAGCGGTCATAGAGCCTGCCGAGCCACAACGAACGGATTGGTATGCGATCACCGAAAGCGCCGCTCAGGAGGCGGTGACTGCGACGAATCGTGTCGATTCTATGCATCCGGCGTTTGCTGAAAAACGCCGGTTGGCAGCGATTAACTTTCCCGCATCGCAGGCGTCCGTCAAAAAACCCATTTGGGAAAATGTTGTGACGGATAATATCGGTCGCAAGATCCTGGTGAGTGGTGACTGCTATCGTGTACTTGAAGATCCACGCGCTACCTACTACGAGATTCACCGTGAACTTGGGCAATTCCTGACGTACTGCAGTCCGGATAACGAGGCACCGATTGGCGTCGCCTGGGTCGATGACATCCGAGACAACTACGCCTACCTGAATTTTCAGGAATAACTGTCGAGAAGTCCCGGTTCGATACGGGCGCCCAGCTGTTGAATCACAGTCGTCGCACAAAACGTTCCCAGGCGAGCGCACTCGGCAAGCGGGTAGTCGTTGGCCCAGCCGAACATGAAGCCCGCCGAATATGCATCTCCGGCACCGGTTGAATCGACAACTTTTGCAACCGGCGTGGCAGGCTGAAGGACTTTTTGAGCACCGTGAATAATCACCGAGCCTTGCATTGAGCGCGTGATTGCAAACAGATTGTCGTACGACTTGAGTGCATCGAGCGTCGCGTCAAACGTGTCGGTCTGTACGAGCGCATTGATCTCGTCTTCGTCGGCGAGAACAATGTCGACACCGTTCTTGACGAAGTCATCGAAAGATTCACGATGCCGGCCGACACATAACGAGTCTGATAAAGACAGTGCGACGGCCGCACCCGCCTGATGCGCGATATCCACTGCCTTTCTGGCCAGTGCCGGCCCTTCCGGGCAATCCCAAACGTAGCCCTCCAGCAATATGGCCTTTGGCGCACCAACCGTTTCCACTGAAATATCGTCTTCCGACAGCTCGGTGCAAGCGCCGAGATAAGTGTTCATGGTGCGCTGACCGTCATTGGTAATCAGGACGTGACTTCGAGCTGTTGGAGCGCCGTCCGTGCTCGGAGCGAGCCGGATGTCAACGCCAAGCGAGCGCATATCGTGATTGAATACTTC
>JBBKWL010000184.1:0-10103 GCA_037968975.1 Woeseiaceae bacterium
CAGAGATACTGACCAGACGTCTACGACTTCGTTCAAATGCAGCAACTGCGATTGATCAATCCGCAGCAGCGCGCTTCGAAGGAACCAGGTTAATATCCTTCATCGCGAAGCCATACGGGTCTTTGGGATCGGCACTGATACTTTCCAGCTCGATAGACTCGCCGATGCCGATCTGCTCGGCATACTCGATAATCATCTCGCCGGCGACGTGATCCTCAATCGCCCAGCCGGTCGAGTCAAATACTGTGAGTCGATCTCGATAATGCGCATAGTCCGGTGAGTTTTTCACAAGCTCGATAAGGTCTGGCCCAATTTCGTCTTCGCGCAGTTGCTGGCATTCTCCTTCGACGATGGCTTGCGCCTGGAAATCGGGGCATACGAGGCTGCGGGCGAGGAGACTGCGAGGTATCTCTGTCTTGCCGGGGAAATCCGATCCTACAGCGTTTACATGCAGATGTTCTCGCACTTCAGTGTCAGCAAAGGCCGGGCCTTCGCCAATCTCGATCGACGTGCAGGTGCAGATTATATCGCTACGCCGGACGAGTTCATCTAGCTTCACGACCGAAGTGTCTGCGCGATCCATATCCAGGCAGGCAATGCGCTCAGGAAAACTTGAAAGCGCGTCCGTATCTATATCGTAAAGCAAGACTTCTCTTAGAGGAAACGAGCGTGTCAACGCGTGCAGCTGCGATACAGCCTGTGCACCACACCCAATGAGACCAAGCGTCGCGCAATCGGGTCTTGCCAGAGTTTTTGAGGCGACAGCAGAAGCTGCGCCAGTGCGAAGAGCTGTGATGAAGGTACCGTCTACGATGCCATTCAAATGACCGTTGCGTGTGTTGAATACCAAAATGCTGGAAAGAATGGTTGGCAAGCGCTCGGTCGTCGGATTCGACGGATGGTACGAAACTAACTTGATCGTCGCATTGCGGCCACGCTGCATCGCGGGCATCCATTCTATAAGTCCAGTTACCGGATGGCTGTAGTGGAATCCGCTTCGGACCGGCACATTGTACGAGTCTGTATCGAATCCGCGGCATGCAGCTTCGAACCGCATTATCAGCTCATCCATCAGCGCATTTAGACCAACCATGCGAATAATATGCGCAATGTCGTTAGAGGCCAGAATCTTCGTAGTTGCCATAGTGAATTTTGCTCATTAACGGCCCGTAGCCGCGAGTCTGCCTCTTGGCATTCTAAAAGTCGGCAAACGAGCCTGAATTTCCGTTCTGGACAGCATACGCGAACTCAGAAAGCCTGCCAAAGACCCTGAGCGCGACCGCAAAGAGACGCGACGGGCTGCCGGTCTTGCGTATTTCGTTAAATTGGTGGCCGAGCGACCGGGTCAGTTGTTATTCTTGGGGTTAGAACAAGTACAAGTCGTATCAGGCTGAAAGCAGTAATTTTTTCCCTTACCGCTAAGCCTGCCGGCGAGCTCCGGCGTTGACCGTGGCCACGTGGAGTTATGTAACGCATGGGGGAGTGCACAGACTCTGAGTATCCAGATAGAGAACGTCGAAGATATCTATTCGTTGGCGCCGATGCAGCAGGCGATGCTGTTGCACACGGTTACGCGACGCGAGGATCGTTCCCTCAGTAATCAGTTTTGTTACGAGCTTGCGGCTGCTCTCGATTTGCCGGTATTTCAACGTGCATGGGAGTTACTCGTCGAAAGGCATACGTCGCTGCGAACAGCTTTTGTGTGGGGTAGGAAGACGGCGCCAATGCAGGTCGTTCGAAAAAAAGTGACTCTCGACTTTTCTAAGTTCGACTGGACTGACCTGAGTAAGTCGGAGCAGACGAAGAAGTTTGCAGAACTTTGCGATTCTGAGCGAGCTCGTTTGATCGACCTATCCAGGCCTCCGTTAATGCGTGTCGCGATCGCTGCGATCGCCGACCGTAAGTTTCTACTCTTGTGGTCGTGTCACCATCTTATTCTCGATCGATGGTGTATCGGTACTGTCTGGACTGAAGTTTTGACACTTTACGCTACGATTGTTTCGGGATCGCAGCCAGCGCTGCCATCCGCACGCCCGTTTAGCGACTACATCGCTTGGATCAAGCGCCAACCAGCAGGTGTAGCAGAGCAGTACTGGCGTGCGGCGATGGAGGGTTTCAGTCGCCCAAGTCTGGTCACCGAGAAAGCCCCCGAAGGACGTTTGCATCAAAGCTTTTCCTTCGAATTGTCGTGCAACGCCCTAAAGCAGGCGAGCGACTTTGCGAGGAGCAACGGCGTAACCCTGAACGTGTTACTGCAGGGCGCACTTGGAATTTCACTTAATCGTATTTGCAAGTCGCAGGACATCGTCTTTGGCATGACGGTTTCCGGCCGACCTCCCGATATCGCAGGTGTCGAGTCGATGCTCGGGTCATTCGTATCTAATGTACCAGTGCGCGTTCGCTTGTCACCACGAGTGAGCGTCAGTCGGTGGCTGCGGGACCTGCAAAACAATCAGCAGCTGCGTAGCGCGCATGAGTTCGTTGCACCCGCGGATGTACATTCTTGGGTGGAGCTCAGCGCGGCGGTGCCGCTTTTCGACACACTTCTGGTCACGCTTGCCCCGGTCGATGCGCCGAATCCTAGCGAAATTAAGGTGCAAGAATTGGATGGCCATTTGCAGACTGCGCTGCCGTTAACAATCAGCATTGAAGAAGGCGACGACTTCTTACGGCTGCGCGCGATTGTCGGTGCGGGGCGGCGGACGTGCATTCCGCCGGAGCGAATCCTGCAAATATTGGCAGAGTCAGTGACCGCCATAGCGAAGAGCTCCGGACAGACAATGCTGGGCGAATTGGACGGATTCTTCGGCGATGCGGGACTGTTTGATAGCGATGCGACTAGCCAGTCCAATTATTTGCCAATTGCGTCGGTGCCACCAGAGTCGACCTTTAGAACCGGCGGCAGAGAGATGATCGACGCTCCGATGATGCAGGACCTGTTGCAGTATGAGTGGGAACGGGTGCTTGACGATACCGAAATTGGGCCGGACGACAATTTTTTCGAAATTGGTGGAACATCGCTCATGGCCGCAAGTATGCATGCGCAAATAGAAAGTCTGGCGCGTGTGAAAATCCCGATAATCACTTTGTTTCAGGAGCCAACGATACGCGAGATGTCAGCGATGCTGGTCAGCGATGAGTGGCCCAACGTTGGTAACTGTATTTTACCGGTGCGCGACGGAAAACCGGCAACAACGCCGCTTCTTATGATCGCCTCTCCGGAAGTGAATTCAGTGGGATATGCGCTGCTGGCACGCCATCTCAACAAAGGTCGTCGGGCGTACGTTGTACAGGCGCCGCCCGAATCACATGAGCTTAGCCGACTGTCGCCTGTCATATTGCCAGAGATCGCCGCGTCTTATCTGGCAGAAGTTCGCGCCATCCAACCAGACGGACCGTACTACCTAATCGGCATGTGCACCGGTTCGCAGTTGGCGTTTGAAATGGCAAAGCAATTTCGTAAAGCGGGAGAGCTAGTGCCGTATGTCGGCATTATCAATACGTGGGCGCACTATACCGTTACCCGTTGGTACAATGTCGCTTGGGCTGCTAGCCGGTGCAAGTATTATCTGCACCGAATGTGGGGGCTGGCGCGCATGCCGGTTGCCGAGCGGAATGAGACGGTGAGGCGCATTGTCGGCAGACGCATGCGCGTGCAATCGGGAGATGCAGTAACAGAATCTGCAGTTCCGTCACAGCCGTTGGGAGGCGCGCCGGCAGTTGCTCCCGAAGGAACAGATGCTGTGACAAACGCACGGCATGACCCGTGGATTCAGGACTTCGGTTGGGAACACAACGACACCGGCATTGATAAATATCCAGGCACGATTACGGTATACCGAATCCGCAGTCAACAGCGCTGGCGAACCGGGGACCGCGATCTCGGGTGGGGCAGGCATGCAATTCACACACTGGTCGAGGACCTTTCAGGTAAGCACCACGTAGAAATATTGCGAGAGCCGCAGGTTCGTGATCTTGCCCGGCGTATTTGCATTCATTTGACACGCTGCGACGTGGAATCCAAACAGCAGAACGAAAAATATGGGAGCCACGATGTACGTAACGATAGTTTGCCGGCGCAGGGAACGTAAGGGAACGCTAGTAACGTTATTCGCGGTGGTGATCTGCGCGTTGCTCACGTTGCCAGAAACCGTGGCGGCACATGCGCCGGATCAAAGTTACGTGTTTATACAACTCCACAATGATCGGCTTATTGGCCGCGTTGAGATTACTGTAGCCGATTTAAATTCAGCACTCGGACTGGGGCTCGCGGAGGACGGCAGCGTGACGGTCCATAACCTTGTCGACTATCGGCAAGCCATTATCGATTACCTCGCGGGGCACATTGCAATTGCTCCCGATACGGCGCCTGCGGCACTTCAGGTTGACAACATCGACTTACATACACTGCCTCTGGGTCAATATGTCCGGGCACATTTCGCATTCGAGCAACTACGCAAGCCACCAGAAACCATAAATATCGAATATTCTGTTTTGTTCGACGAGCGCCCCTCGCACCGCGGCTTCCTCATTGTTGAACACAATTGGAAAACCGGCACTTTCAACGACGAATCGAATGTCGCATTGATTTTCGAGCCTGACGATATTCAGCAGGCCTATCAGGTTGAAGGTACGGTCATGCATGGTTTTCTCGCCATGATTGGTCAAGGCGCCCACCACATATGGATCGGAATCGATCACATCCTGTTCCTTATTGCATTACTACTGCCGTCGGTTGTTCGGAGAAGCGAGGACCGCTGGGTCGCGGTCGAACAGCTTCGCCCCGCGCTGATCTGGGTTATTAAAGTTGTGACCGTGTTTACAGTTGCTCACACCATAACGTTGAGCGCATCCGCGCTCGGAGCATTGAGCATACCGTCGCGGGTCGTCGAGTCGGTCATTGCACTATCGATTGCGGTGGCCGCGGCCGATATTTTTCGCCGGATTTTCGGTCGCCGGATTTGGTGGATTGTTTTCGTTTTTGGTCTGTTTCACGGCTTCGGGTTTGCGAGCGTACTGCGCGATATCGGCATCGGCGGTGAGTACCTGGTTCTTACGCTGCTTGGATTCAATCTCGGCGTCGAGTTGGGTCAGTTCGTCATCGTCGCGTCGATATTTCCGATATTGTTTTTGCTCCGGCGACTACCCCTGTACACGAAGCTCATCTTGCCGGTGGGTGCTGTCGGGCTCATCGGGATTTCCCTGTACTGGTTTATCGAGCGCGGTTTCGGGATAGATCTTCCGGCCGGTAGCCTCTTGAAACCGTTATTAAGTCTGGTTAACTGAGTCTAACGCGGAGGCCGTGTGGTGGATTTTTCCTGGACCCAAGAACAACTGAGCTATCGATCAAAAGTAGTCGAATTTGGACGCTCGCTTGATTGCGATGATCTTGTCGAAAGAGATCAGAACTCTGAATTTTCTATTGAAAACTGGCAACGTTGCGCGAAGTTCGGTATTCAGTCGCTGTCGGTGCCCGGCGATTATCACGTTGGGTCGGACACCGATTTTTTGACTGCGATGCTGGCGATGGAGGGCCTGGGCTATGGTTGCGCAGATGCCGGTCTGACCTTTGCACTAAACGCGCAGATGTGGACGGTTCAGCTGCCCATCGTACGAGCGGGATCCGACGAACAGAAAAAGAAATTTTTGCCGGATCTTTGCGCCGGCAAGCTGATCGGCGCGCATGCGATAACAGAGCCCGAAACGGGTTCGGACGTTTTTGCCATGCAGACTACGGCAATGAAATGCGATGGTGGCTATCGCCTCAACGGCTGCAAGCGCTATATTTCCTTGGGACCAATCGCAGATCTCGCGCTGGTCTTTGCGACGGTCGATCCGTCACTCGGCAAGTGGGGTGTCACGGCGTTTTTGGTAGAGGCCGGTAGCGATGGATACTCAAGTTCCCCATCGCGGCGCAAAATGGGGCTGCGTACCGTACCGATCGGTGACCTGGTGTTTGACAATTGCTTCGTCCCAGAGGCAGCCCGTTTAGGGCCGGAAGGTTCCGGTGTGGGTCTTTCAAGCAGCTTTCTGGAGTGGGAGCGCTGTTGCATTCTCGCGAGTCAACTAGGCACGATGCAGCGGCAGCTTGAACAAGCAATAGACTATGCCCGCAAACGACACCAGTTCGGCAAGCCGATTTCAAAGTACCAGGCTGTGTCACATCGAATCGTCGATATGATGCTGCGCCTGGAGACGTCGAGATTGTTACTTTACAAGGTCGCGTGGCTCAAACACAGTGGGCAGTCCGCTATGCTCGAAGCGGCGTTGTTGAAGCTGCACCTAGCGGAGAGTTTCGCCGAATCCAGCCTCGACGCCATTCGCATACACGGCGGTTTGGGCTATATGACGGATGGCGGAGTTGAGCGGGACCTTCGCGATGCTGTAGGCAGTCTCATTTATGCCGGCACGTCCGACATCCAGAAAAATATTGTAGCGGCGCTCTTAGGTCTTTAGATGGAAATGTTGTTGCCACAATTGCTGAGCACGAACGCTATGCAACGACCGGATAGTCCGGCTGTTGTATGTCGTGGCGAGACGCTGTGTTATCTCACACTTGAGCAGCGCAGCAATCAACTCGCGAACACCCTCTATGAGCTAGGTGTTAAACGCGGTCATCGCGTCGGCATTTTTATGGAAAAGTGTCTTGAGTCTGCGGTCGCGATGTACGGCATCATGCGTAGCGGAGCGGCTTATGTGCCTCTTGACCCCGCAGCACCAGTCGAAAGGCTCGTTACTATCCTGCGCGATTGCGACATTCGGTGCGTGATTTCGCAGCCTGGTAAACGACGCATGCTTAACTCGCTCACCGCGAGTGTCGCGCCGCTTGAAGTTGTCGTCGGAATTGCGGCTGATGCGGTGGCAGGTTGTCGCGCGTTGGCCTGGGACGACGTCGCTGCGGCGTCCCTAAATGCCGGATCATGGCCGAAAATTGCCGAAAGTGATCTTGCCTACGTGATTTACACATCAGGTTCGACTGGCATACCTAAAGGCATCATGCATACGCACGCTAGCGGACTTGCGTTTTCACGATGGGCTGCAGCCGAGTACGGGATACGTCGCGACGACCGGCTTAGCAATCATGCGCCGTTGCATTTCGACTTGTCGATTCTCGATTATTTCGCGGCCGCCGTGGCCGGCGCTTGCACAGTTATTGTTCCTGAGGAATTTACGCGGCTGCCGGCGAGTTATTCGCAACTGTTGGAGGATGAGGAGGTCACGGTATTGTATACGGTGCCCTTCGCACTGATTCAATTGCTTGCGCGCGGCGTGCTTGGCGAACGCGATCTGTCGCGGCTGCGCTGGGTTATTTTCGGCGGTGAACCATATCCCGCGAAACACCTTCGCAGACTTATGGATGTCCTGCCCGGGGCTCGTTTCGATAATATTTACGGGCCGGCTGAGGTAAACGGATGCTCGCATTACACAGTACCGAATGATTTCTCCGAGGCCGACAGCATTCCAATTGGACCCATCTGCTCCATCGCCGAGGATCTTGTTGTTGATGCGGACGACGTTGAAGTACCAGTCGGCAAGATAGGTGAGTTATTGGTGCGTACGCCGACGATGATGCAGGGTTATTGGGCCAGACCAGATCTTGACGAGTGCGCATTTTCAAATAGAAAGTCGGTTGCAGGAATTGATCATGTGTTTTATCGCACAGGGGACCACGTGTGGAAAGACGACGCAGGCCTCATGCATTTTGTAGGTCGGAAAGACCGGCAAGTAAAGGTCCGCGGCTATCGAATCGAGCTTGACGAGGTTGAATCTGCGCTAACGGCGATCGATGGAGTTGAAGAGTCGGCTGTTTTCGCTGTGCCGGACGCCGAAGGAAGCAAAAAATTGCGCGCGGTTGTACTGCTGTCTCACGGCGTCGAAAAGACAAGCAGTGAACTGCTTGCGGAACTGAGAAAGCGCGTGCCGCGGTACGCCATTCCGGCTGAACTCGATTGCTGTGCCGAGTTGCCGCGTACGTCTACAGGCAAAATCGACCGCAATCGCTTGTCGTTGGAAGCGACCTAGGAGGAGGTAGGATGATGGAAGTTTTGTCGACGCTAATCGAATTTATTTCCGATGATCTTCTCGAATTGGATGAGCCTGTTGAGGTCGATGAAAACCTTTTGGCAGTCGATATGGTTGATTCGCTAGGTATGCTTCGGTTGATCGCGTTTATTGAGTCGACTTATTCTGTGAAAATTCCTCCACAGGATTTCACTATCGAAAATTTCCGTACCGCCGAAGTACTGTCCGATTACCTACGGAGACTTATTGATGGATGACGCGTCAGGCAACTTCGAATTGACAGGGAGCCAACTCGCGATCTGGACCGGGCAATCGCTGCAGCCGAGTGATCCATTATACAACATGGCACTGGCCTTCCATATCGAGGGTGATGTAAGTTTTGAGCTACTCAGTGCGGCTTTCGATGCGTTGCTTGCCGACTGCGACAGCCTGCGTGCTGTTTTTGACACTGTGGATGGCCGCCCGCAGCAGCGATTTCTCGACAATGCGCCCGCATCTTTGCAGTGGGTTGATTTATCCGGGGAGTCCGATCCTTCGTCCGCACTTGAACACTGGCTCAGTGAGCATACTCGCCACTTGTTCGATCTCGGCAAATGCCTGTATGAATCCACTTTGCTGCGACTCGCCGATCGCCGTTTCGTCTGGTACTTGAATCAGCACCATCTAATCACAGACGCGTGGGCGGTTTCGGTGATATTCAAACGCGTGGTGGACTTCTATGAACTTGCCAGTGCGGGCTCGACGATGGATAAAACGCCACTGCCGCAGTTCAGGGATCAGGTTGCCTATGAGCAGAAGAAACGTAGTTCGAAACTCAATAAGATTGCAGAAAAGTTTTGGGCGGAGAGACTTGAGCGGCCATTGCAAAGCTCTGAGTTTTATCGACCTGTTCCGAAAAACCGATCCGGACAAACTAAGAGGCATCGATGTGATATCGGCGAGGAGCGCTCCAGAGCCATACGGGAACTTGCCGAGAGAGAAGGTTTTCGAAGCTTGACCAGCGATCTTTCCCGCTTCCAGATTTTCTGTACGGTTCTCTGTTCGCTCCTATTCCGTCTGACGGGTAACGAGCGACTTGCTATCGGAACGCCTTCGCATAATCGAACATCGCAGCGCCTGAAAAACCTCGTCGGTATATTGATCGAGATTTTTCCGGTGCAAGTTGAAATCGAAAAAGGCGAACGCTTTTCGACGCTGTACGAGAAAGTTGCGAAAGGTACGCGCGAATTGCTCATGCATGCACAGCCAGGAGCCTCGGGCGCGCGCCAAAATCGGGCCTACGATGTGCTGCTCAACTACATAACGGCCACATTCGGCGATTTTGCTGATATGCCGGTCCGTTCGGATTGGGTCCACGCAGACTGTGGCGATCGAAACCATCTTCTGCGATTGCAGGTTCATGATTTCGATCATTCCAATGAATTCGAGCTGTACTTCGATCTGAATACGGACGCGTTTGACGCGGAAGAGCGCGAGTGGGTTTGCAGGCACTTCGTTCGTCTGTTGGATGCGTTAATTGCTAATCCGAATACGGAGATCGCAACTGTGTCGCTGCTCGAAGAGGGTGAACGCTACTGGCCGACGCCCAATGCAAACCAGAAGCCGGATACGAATTTCGCCAGCGTCATGGATTTATTCATGCGACAGGTGAGGCAGGATCCAGCCGCGACCGCGTTGATTTGCGGCGAGAAGACAGTCAGCTACTCTGATCTAGAAGCCCAATCCACTTCGTTTGCACAGCGTCTCGATTCTATGCAAACGCCGGCACGGCCGCCAGTTGCCATCATCATGCGTCGATCCCCGGAATGCGTTGCCGTCATCCTAGGAGTCCTGAAATCGGGTCGGACTTATGTACCAATCGACTCGCATTATCCGAACGAGCGTATTCGTTTCATGCTCAACGACTGCGGCGCGGGTCTGGCGGTCGTCGACGAGGAAGACGGCGCGCATTTAGGCGGTCACATTGCGTGCATCGCGATCAGGGATGGTGATTTCGATCACGAGGTGTCGTGGCCGGGCGATTTTTCTTCGAATGTTCGACCCGACGATACGGCGTATATCATCTATACCTCTGGCTCGAC
>JBBKWL010000185.1:0-32791 GCA_037968975.1 Woeseiaceae bacterium
GCCAGTCTGGCTGCAACGCGAAGCGACGCTCGCAAAAGTCGTCGACTGGGTACAAAAGGCCGCAGCCGAGGGCTGTAAGCTGGTTGCCATTGGCAAGATCAGCACTGTATGCCCAGGGCCAAGATCTGCACGTTGCGATCTGGCCGGGTAATATTCGCAACACCGAAGCGATCACCCGCTTCATAGCGTGTGAGAGTCGCTCGTTTGTCGTTTCCGTTGCGGGCTTGATACGGCGCGCGAGGATATTGGCGATGAACTGCCTGAAGCTGATTTACTGCGTAGCACCGCTCACAACGTAATGGCCGATGGCGGATCGTGTATTGCGCTGCCAACGGGCGAATGGCTGCTGGAGGAACGACAAAACCTGGACGTCTGTGGGCATTATTCGCGCCCGGATGTCACCAGGCTAAGCGTAAATCGCAAACGTCAAACCACCGTCGAATTTACGGATTAGAAATATGTTTAAGCTCGTCATCGGAATCACATCCACCCTCTGTCTGCTCGCCGGAATAGCAACGGCAAATGCTGAACTACCCGATGGCTATTGGGGAATCGAGAAAACCCAACCCATTCTGGACACCACGATGCGCGTGACGCTGGAGCCGGATTTGAGCCACTTGAGCGGCGCCGAATTTCAGGCTGTGGAAGAGCTGATCGCCTCCGGACGCATCATGAACGAGTTGTATGAGAACCAAATACACCGCGGCGCAGCCGCCGCCAAAACGACTTTGCAGGAACTGCATGAGGCCTCTGGCAATTCAGTCGAAACACAAAACCTGCTCGACATTTACTATCATGCGAAAGGGCCCGTCGCGACGACTCTGGAAAATGTTCGCGGTCCGATTTTGCCTGCGGGCCCGGAGCAGCCAGGCAAGAATGTCTATCCGTTTGGCCTGAGCAAAATTGAAATAGAGGCGTTCCTCCTGGCACATCCCGACAGAGCCGCAGAGATAAAGGGCCTGCGCACGCTTGTGCGCCGTTCAAGTGCTGAAAATCTGGCAGCAGACCTTGCACAACTCGATGCGTATCCGGCGGTTGATGCGTTGCATCACGATCTGCGCGCTCGCTTGCAATCGGAACGACCGGACGCCGGTGCCTTCTACGCCATCCCGTACGCGCTTGCTTATGCCGAGGATCTGGCAAAGGTGCGGCAGCATCTGCTGGCGGCAGCACAACTGATCGCGACAGAGTCACCTGACTTTGCAGCTTATCTGAGAAACCGGGCACGCGATTTCCTTAGTGGCGATTACGAATCCGGCGATGCGTCATGGGTAAGTGGTGACTTCGCCAATCTGAACATCCAGATTGGCAGCTACGAGACCTATGACGACGCCCTGCTCGGCGCCAAGGCTTTTTATAGCGCCAGCGTGCTTGCTCGCAATGCGCGTAAGAGCGAAGCATTGGTCGCGGCAATGGCAGGCCTGCAGGCAATTGAGGATGCTCTGCCGTACGAGCACCAAAAGATCGTGCACAGCCGCATTCCGGTGGGCGTCTATGAAGTCATCGCGGATTTCGGTCAGGCGCGCGGTGCGAATACCGCGACCATTCTTCCCAATGAAGCAGCCCACGCTCGAAAATATGGCCGCACCATCCTGATTCGATCAAATATATTGAGCAATCCGGTGCTGTTCGCGAATACCAAAAAACTCTATGACTCCGTCGTCGATCCGCGCTTTCGCGACCATCTAAACAGCGATGGAAAATTCAATCGGACTCTGTGGCACGAAGTCGGTCATTACCTCGGCGTCAGCGTTACTGCTGACGGTCAGGATCTGGCAGATGCGCTTCGCGACCGCGCCGACCTGCTGCAGGAGTTGAAGTCAGATCTGGTTTCTCTGTTTTCTGCGCCTGCCTTGCGAGAATCCGGATACCACGACGATGATAGTTTGCGCGCGCAATACGCCGACGGCATTCGACGTTCGTTGCAAACAGTGCAACCGCGACCGGAGCAACCGTATCAGACGATGCAGCTAATGCAGTTCAATTTCTTTACGGAACTCGGTTTGCTGGAATTGGATTCGGCTTCGGCTCAATTGACTATCAACTACGATCGATACCATGACGTGGTCACTGAAATGTTGCAGCAAGTCTTGCAGATTCAGTATTCAGGCGACTACGAAATGGCGGGGCAATTCATCGCCCGCTGGAATTACTGGGACGATAAACTGCACGGCGAGCTTGCGACCAAAATGCGGGATTCCGGTGCATATCGCCGCACGCTCGTGCGCTATCACGCGCTTGGAGACTGATATGTCGACTCTCTACAACAATATTCTGGAAACGATCGGCAATACTCCAATTGTACGACTCAACAAACTGGCGCCGGACAATGTCAACGTCTACGTAAAAATCGAATCTTTTAATCCGATGGGTTCGGTCAAGGATCGCCTTGCGCTAGGCGTCATCGAAGCCGCTGAGAAAGACGGTACGCTCAAATCCGGTCAAACGGTCGTCGAGGCTACCAGTGGCAATACCGGCATCGGTCTCGCAATGGTTTGCGCGCAGAAAGGATATCCACTGGTCGTGACGATGGCAGAAAGCTTCAGCATCGAACGACGTAAGATGATGCGGTTTCTCGGCGCCAAAGTCGTACTCACACCCGCCCATTTGAAAGGCAGCGGCATGGTGAACAAGGCGGTAGAACTGGCGGAAAAACATGGCTGGTTCCTGGTGCGTCAGTTCGAAAACGAGGCGAATGCAGACGCGCACTCGCGCACGACGGCGCCGGAGATTCTGGAGGCTTTCGCAGACGTGGGCCTTGACTACTGGGTTTCCGGCTTCGGTACCGGCGGTACGCTAAAGGGAGTGTCGCGCGTGTTGAAAGACAAAAGCCCGAGCACTAGAATTATCGTTTGTGAACCGGATAATTCGCCAATCCTCGGCAGCGGCATTCCACAGGAGCGCGATGCCAACGGCTCACCAACCGATAGCCATCCATTATTTCGGCCACATTTAATGCAAGGCTGGAGCCCGGACTTTATTCCCAAGCTTACTGAAGACGTCGTCAAAGCCGAGCTCATCGACGCCATCGTCCCAATTAACGGCAATGATGCGCTGCGCCTGTCAAAAGCACTTGCAACCGAAGAAGGGATATTCGTCGGCATTTCAGCTGGCGCTACGCTCGCCGGAGCTCTCGCTGTGGCCAGACAAGCGCCTGACGGTGCGAATATCTTGTGCATGCTGCCGGACACCGGCGAGCGCTACCTCAGCACAATTTTGTTTGAGGATATACCGGAGGAAATGACTGACGACGAGTACGCCCTGTCGCGTTCCACGCCTAACTACCGTTTTGACACAGCGCCGCCCCCTGCGCAGGACGACGTACAGCAAGAGCTGCCAGTCGTCGCAGCGCCACCTGAAGCGCTGGCTTTTCTGGAAGAGGTTACGCACGATGCCGACAACCCTGTCGTCATGTTCGCCACCGAATGGTGTGAATTTTCCTGGTCTGTACGAAAGATGTTTGCACACTACGAAATTCCGTATCGCGCGATAGATCTGGACTCCGTCGCCTACCAGGTTGACAACAAGGGCGGCAAGATCCGCAAGGCGATCGAACAGAAAACAGGATTAAAGACGGTGCCGCAAATTTATGTAGGCGGCGTACACTTGGGTGGCGCTACCGAAACCTTTGACGCCTGTATTGACGGCAGTCTCGGCAAAATGCTGGAAGCGAACAAGGTCAGCTGGAATCAGTCAGTCGACACCGCGCCCTATTCGTTCCTACCGGACTGGCTGCATCCTCGCTAGCCCTGTTCCTCGTCGAAAAAGTACATACCGAGTGTCTCCGCGACGCAGGCAGGCTTACGTTCATCCTCGATCTCAATTCGTACTTCGGAAGTCAACAGCAGGGCCCCGGCGCGACGCCGTGCCTGCAGAATCGTTGCCCGCGCACGTACTCTGGAGCCCGTCAGCAGAGGAGTATAAAAGCGCACTTTGTTGAGCCCGAAATTAATTGCTCGGGTCAAATTGGGTACTTCAATGAAGTTGCCAGTCAATGCCGGAATGAGAGCCAGGGTGAGATAACCATGCGCAATAGTCTTGCCCTCAGGCAGCTCACGCGCAGCGCGCTCTGTGTCGACATGAATCCACTGATAATCCGTGGTCGCTTCTGCAAACTGATCAATGCGAGTTTGATCGATGACAACCCAGTCTGACAGTCCTACTTCATTGCCTTCCAGCGCTTTCGCGTCTTCGATCGACTTGATAATCCGCGTCATGCTGCGCCTCTGGGTATCTGAAGCAAGATGATCGCAGCTTTGCGGGTAGAATGTCGAGATGATAGCCGCGCCGAACAAACATGGGATCTACGCGATCGTGCTTGCTGCTGGCTCGGCAACCCGTTTCGGTAGCAGCAAGCAACTCGTCGAGTGGAACGGTGAAGTGCTGGTGCGCCGCGCCGTCACCGTTGCCACCAGAAGTTGTGGCGCTCGCAGTATTCTCGTGCTCGGGCATGACTGGAATGCTGTGCGCATTGTTTGCAGGCCATTTGCCGGTTGTTTCGTGGTCAACGAAAACCATGCAACGGGTCTCGGCAGTTCCCTCGCCCTCGCCGTCCGATCAATTCGGCACGCCGCCACTGCAATCATCGTTCTGCTGGCCGACCAACCGATGGTTACGGCAGATCATGTAGCGGCTTTGATAGAAAAATGGTCCGGCGATGAGCACGAAATCGTCGCCAGCGCATACGCACAGACCGGCGGAGTGCCGGCGCTATTCGCGAAAGGCTCGTTCGAGAAGTTAATTGCGCTAACGGGTGACCAGGGCGCCCGCAGCTTGCTCCGCGACCCGGAGTTTCAGGTTCAACACATAAGATTCGAGGACGCGGCGACAGACATCGACACGGTAGCGGATCTGGCTAGGACGTCGCGCAACGTTCACAATTGACCCAACCAGAGTTGCCGTCAATGTAGTGTTCTTTTTTCCAGATTGGCAGGCGTACTTTGACTTCATCAATAATAAAACGGCAGGCTCGAAATGCCTCATCGCGATGTGGCGATGACACGCCGACCCAGACAGCACAATCTCCGATTTCCAGCAAGCCCTCGCGATGCACACAGTGAGCATGTAGATGCGGGAATTTCTCCTGCGCCTCGGCGAGCACTTGCTGTCCTTCGCTGATAGCCAGTGGCGCATAGGCTTCGTACTCGAGCCGCAGCACGGTCTGACCTTCGTTGAGATTGCGCACCCAACCTTCGAAGCTGCAATACGCTCCTGCTGCGGGATCGATCAGATCGCGTCGTAATGCGTCCGGATCGATCGGCTCGCTGGAAATAGCAATCACCTTAACCACCCGCAACCGGAGGAAACAACAAGATGGTGTCGCCATCTGTAACCGCAGCGTCCCATTTGGCCATCACATCATTGATCGCAACTTTGCAGTGTCCCTGCGGCTCGGTAGAGCCGTGCCGAGCACGCGTTGCAACGAAGACATCGGCTGCCGTGGCGACCTCCAGCTGCAGCGTCTCCTCGGAGACGCCGGCGTGCTCACGAAACATCGCGAAATACCGAACGGTTATGGTTTTCACGACGTCGCCTCGAGAATACTTCGCTCGAGGTCATCCGGCGTGTTGACGTTATCGAGAGATCTGGGATTCGGCTGTTCAAGCAGCAGGGTATCGGATCGAATCAGGGCTTTGCGCGGGCAAATTATCCCTGCGTCCGTGAACTCCCGGAGGACCCTGTCGCTACCGGCCCTGTACACGGCGCACAGCGGCTCAGGTAGCCCGTCATGACTGCTTCGAAACGCTGTAAACGGTTGAATTTCTGACCTGTTCTTGATTAGAAATTGCAGCGTTTGCGCGTCGATATTAGGCAGGTCGCAGGCGACAACCAGCCAGTCAACCTGAGGATATTCCTGCAATGCTGACAGGATGCCAGCGATAGGACCCATGTCTTCGTAACGGTCAACGATCAATTCAAAACGATTGCGCTCAGGATCTGCAGTCTGATCGCTACGCGCCGACACGAATACCCGTTCAACGACTGCGCCCAACTCACTCACCATGTGTGCCAGCTGGCTTTGTCCATCGCGTTGCAGCAGCGCTTTGTCGCGCCCCATGCGCCGGCTTTTGCCGCCAGCCAGAACCAGGCCGTAAATCCCTTTAGCCTTCATGGTGGAAGTCCTGTTTGCCCCCGGTCTTCGCGATCAGCCTGGTTTCACGAATAACAATATCGTGCGACAACGCCTTGCACATGTCATAGATCGTTAGCGCGGCGACGCTGGCGCCGGTCAGCGCTTCCATCTCCACACCGGTCTTGTGGTGCACGCGACAGCTGCAGTCGATAACTGCCTGCTCGCCGTCGACGGTAATATCGATCTTGCAACTGTCCAGTCCGAGCGGATGACAAAATGGAATCAGTTCGTGTGTCTTCTTGGCCGCCATGACTCCGGCGATAATCGCCGTCGCGAATACCGGACCTTTTTTCGTTGCGATCTCGTCGCCATCCAAAACGGCAAGAACCGGCGCCGGCAGCTCGACGATGCTACGCGCTATTGCGGTGCGATCAGTTGCAGACTTGTCGCCGACATCGACCATCGTCGGTCGATTCGCGGCATCCACGTGACTTAACTTGCCCATCTAACCACCTATTCTGTACATCTCTACTTTGCTCTGTGTATGCGCTTCTGCAACGTCGGTACGCCGCAATTCACTATAGCGGTCAGCCCGTTGCAACCAGATGCGCGACAGGATATCGCTCAGCTCGTTTTCATCGGCGCCATTGCGAAGCGGTGCGCGCAGGTCCGTCCCCTGCGTCGCAAAAAGGCAAGTGTAAAGCACCCCGTCTGCCGACAAACGCGCCCTGCTACAACTGCCACAGAACGGCGCCGTCACTGAGGAGATAAAGCCGATTTCACCTTGTCCGTCCTCGTACAGGTAACGCCGTGCGACCTCACCCGGGTAGTTCCTATCGACCGCAGCAACCGGCCAGCGCGCGTGCACCGTGTCCAATATTTCCTTTGATGGCACCACTTGTTCCATGAGCCAGCCATTGCGATTGCCAACATCCATGAACTCGATCAGCCGCACAATATGGCCGGTCCCTCTGAAGTGCTCTAATAAATCCAGAATCGTATGGTCGTTGACGCCGCGTTGCACCACCACATTGATCTTGACCGGATCAAGACCCGCGAGTTCCGCCGCCGCTATTCCCGCGAGGACCTTGTCCAGGTCGCCGCGGCCACCGCTCATCGCCTTGAATATTCCCGGATCGAGGCTGTCCAGGCTAACCGTCACACGATGCAGTCCTGCATCATGCAGTGCCTGGGCTTGCGGCGCGAGCAGCATCGCATTGGTCGTCATTGCCAGATCGTCGATGCCACCAATCGCTGCAATACCGGAAACCAGTTCGGCAATTTTTTTGTCGAGGAGTGGCTCGCCGCCGGTAAGGCGAATCTTTGATACTCCCAAGCCCGCTGCGACGCGCACTATTTTCAAAATTTCTGCGTGTGTCAGCCTTTGCGAGCGAGTCAGAAATTCGTAATCCGCATGAAACTCCGTCTCCGGCATGCAATACGGACAGCGAAAATTACAACGATCGAGAAGAGAAATTCTCAAGTCGTGCAGGGGGCGGTTTAGGGCATCCAGAGTCATCTCGCCATTCTGCACGATCTGACCGCTTTGTTCTTTATTTTGATGGCTGATTACTGCATGCTTTTGAGTCTCCTCTGACCCACCCCCGGTATTTGCATGCACGTCACCTTTTCCGACGCAGAACTCGCCTTTCGCGACGAAGCCAGAACTTTCTTCCAATCTGAGGTGCCGCAGGACATCAGGGACAAGCAGGCACAGCACGTACCGCTGGAGCCGGAAGACCAGATACGCTATCAGAAAGCCTTATTCAATAAGGGCTGGGCCGCGCCTAACTGGCCGGTTGAGTACGGCGGAACCGGCTGGAGCCTGGTGCAGAAGTATCTGTTCCAGACAGAGATGGCAAACGCCAATATGCCCGTCTTCATTCCGTTTGGCGTTGGCATGGTTGGCCCGATCATTTACACATTCGGCACCGAGGAGCAGAAACAGCGCTTCCTGCCCGATATCCTCGAGAGCAATGTCTGGTGGTGCCAGGGGTATTCTGAGCCTGGGGCCGGCTCCGATCTCGCGTCGCTTAAAACCCGCGCAGACAGAGACAGTAACGACTACATCGTCAATGGCACCAAGGTTTGGACAACGCTCGCGCAATTTGCCGATTGGATTTTTTGCCTCGTTCGAACGTCATCGGACGTCGCACGCAGGCAGGAAGGAATCAGTTTCCTGTTGATCGATATGCAGACGCCAGGCGTTAGCGTTAAACCCATAATCACGATAGATGGGACCCACGAAGTCAATGAAGTGCACTTCGAAGGCGTCCGCGTCCCTGTCAATAACCTGATCGGCGAGGAAGGCAAGGGATGGACCTACGGCAAAGTACTATTGCAGCATGAGCGCACTGGTACGGCCGGTGTAGCAACGACCAAATACCGGCTGCGCAAGCTGCGAGCACAGGCTCAAACATCGGTTCGCGGCGCGACACCGCTTGTCGAAGATCGTAACTATATGCGCAAAATAGCAGCCATTGAAGTTGAATTGAAAGCACTTGAGTACACGGAATTACGTACCCTGGCGGCCGTTTCTTCCGGCAAGGCACCAGGTGCGGAATCGTCAATCCTTAAATTCAAAGGCACTGAATTGCAGCAGGCTGTCGATGCACTTTATGTCGAGGCTGCGGGCTATTACGCATTACCCTATGTGCCGGAACAATACGTTCTCGATTTCCCGGCGCAGGATCGAATCGGTGCAGGTTTGGAAACGGATGCGTCACCGCGATACTTCAACTTCCGCAAGGCCTCGATTTATGGCGGCTCGAATGAAATTCAAAAGAACATCATCGCCAAGCACGTGCTTGGTCTCTGAGGCGCGTCACAATGGACTTTTCTCTCAACGAATTTCAAGCAATGCTCGACGATAGCGTCGAAAAGTTTGTCAGCAACGAATATGACTTTGAGACGCGCCAGGCCAATGCCGAAAGTGAACCTGGCTACGGCGTCGCTACCTGGCAGACCTTTTGCGATCTGGGCTGGACTGCGATGCCATTTGCAGAGGCCGATGGTGGCCTGGACGGTGGCCCGCTGGAGACCATGTTGCTAATGCAACAATTTGGTCGTGGCCTCGTCGTAGAACCGTATCTCGCTAATATCATTCTGGCGGGTGGCGTACTGCGTCGCCTCGGCACTGCAGAGCAACGGGCCAAATGGCTGCAGCCAGTCATTGCGGGGCAGATGCAGGCAGCACTCGCATTCTCGGAGCCGCACAGTCGTTATGATATTGGCGATATTGCTACCTTCGCTGCGCCCGACGGCGACGGCTGGATCCTGAATGGAAGTAAAAGCGTGGTGCTTAACGGCAGCAATGCCGAGGTACTGATCATTCCTGCCGAGAACAACGGGATCTCTCTGTTTGCTGTCAGCAGCGATAGCGACGGTATTCGCCGGCAGAACTATCGTACGGTCGACGGTAGCCGCGCTGCAGACATTCATTTTGAGAACGTGCGTATTTCGTCCGATGCGTTGCTTGGAACGGCCGGCGATGGTCTCGCCACACTGCAAGCAGTCATTGATGAGGCCATACTCGCGGTTGCCGCTGAAGCGGTCGGCATCATGCGGGCGCTGACGAATAAAACGGTTGAATACAGCAAGAATCGAGTTCAGTTCGGAGTGCCAATCTCCAGCTTTCAGGCCCTGCAACATCGCATGGTCGATATGCTAACGGCCAGCGAACAGAGTTACTCGTTGCTGCTGTGGGCCACTATGGCCAATGCGGAGGCATCCAAAGAGGCAAAAAGGGCGATCAGCGCGATCAAGTATCAGGTTAGTACCGCCGGCACCTTTGTCGGCCAGGAAGCGGTGCAACTGCATGGCGGCATGGGTATGAGCTGGGAGTTTGACGTTGGCCATTACTTCAAACGGCTGTCGGTGATCGCGCAAATCTTCGGCAATGCCGACTGGCATCTGGATCGACTGGCGGAGTAGCGGGTGCAGCGATCAGGGGTTATCACGATTACAACCGATTTCGGACACAAAGGTCCGTTCGCTGCTGTTATGAGAGGCATCATTTACTCGCGCTTCCCGGATGCCAGGGTCATCGATCTTGCACACGATATTCCACCGCAGTGGCCACCGGAAGCCGGTTTCTGGGTCAGCCGCTCGTACCAGTATTTTCCGGTTGGCAGTGTGCATCTTGCGATTGTCGATCCGGGTGTAGGAACCGAACGAGACATCCTGATCGTCGAGCACGACCAGCATATTTTTATAGCGCCGGATAATGGCCTGCTCGGTCGCATGCTGGACACCGCCGCAGACGCCCGGGTGTTTAAGCTCGACACTGAATGCCTGCCGCGACTCAATATCGAGAACCCGAGTATGACGTTTCACGGCCGGGATATTTTCGCGCCGATTGCAGCAGAACTCGCGTCCGGCCGCACTACGCCCGTCACGATCGGCAAGTTGGTTACAGAATGGACGCCGGCGTGGATAGACGATCCCGAAGTGCACGCGGGAAAGATCACGGGGATGGTCATCACCTTTGACAGTTTTGGCAATCTGATCACGAACATCGACGTCGCACTGCTGGAAGGCCTGCAGAACCCGGTCGTACACATAGCCGGGCACAAACTGCAGCTACTCGGCACTTACGGGCACGCACAACCCGGTGACTATCTCGCGCTGATCAATTCATTCGGCGTCGTCGAGATTGCTCGCGCGGAGGGCAACGCGGCTGAGGGCCTGGGCGCGGAGAGAGGTGCGCCCGTCGTCATTACGACATAGCCTGTTTTTCTATTTTCGCCCAGGAATCCCTGAGTGTGACGATGCGGTTAAGAACCGGCGCAGCCGCGCTGTGATCCTCTGAGTCCAGACAAAAATAGCCCAGGCGTTCGAACTGTACCGCCTCACCTTGCGGCAGCTCCGCCAATGAAGGCTCAAGCATCGCGGCTACGCGGGTCAATGAGTCCGGATTCAGGACTTGCATGAAATCGTCGACTGAATTGGGATCGGGAACAGAAAACAGCCGATCGTAAAGGCGCACTTCCGCTGCCAGCGCGTGCGCCGCTGACACCCAATGGATTGTGCCTTTGACCTTGCGGTCACTGCTGCCCGTCCCGCTGCGAGTATCGGGATCGTAACTGCACCGCAGTTCAACAACGTCACCTGCAGCGCTCTTGATGACTTCGTCACAACGAATAATGTAACCGTTCCGCAAACGCACTTCGCCATCCGGCTTCAGGCGAAAGAATTTGCGCGGCGCTGCTTCCATGAAATCGTCCTGCTCTATGTACAGTTCGCCTGAGAACGGCACTTCGCGCGATCCGAGCTCGGGGCGATTCGGGTGATTACTCGCCGACATCATTTCTACCTGACCTGCCGGATAGTTGGTCAGTACGACCTTGAGAGGGTTCAGCACACCCATGCGTCGCTGCGCATTCTCACCCAGCTCTTCGCGGACGCAATTCTCGAAAGCACCCATTTCAATCAGCTTGTCTTTCTTGGTCACGCCGCCGCGCTTTACGAACTCGCGTAGAGCGGTCGCCGGGTAGCCACGGCGACGTAGCCCGGCGATGGTCGGCATGCGGGGATCATCCCAGCCTGTGACGACCTCGTTTTCTACCAGTGCATTGAGTCGGCGCTTACTGGTTATCGCATACGCAAGATTCAGGCGCGAAAATTCGATTTGCCGTGGTCGATGCGCAGGTTGCAACTGGTCGAGAAGCCAGTTGTACAAAGGACGATGATCTTCGAACTCGAGTGTGCACAACGAATGCGTAATACCTTCGATCGCGTCTGACATCGTATGGGCAAAATCGTACATCGGATAGATGCACCATTTGTCGCCCGTATGCTGGTGACTGACATGGCGAATGCGATACAGCGCCGGGTCGCGTAAATTCATGTTTGGTGACGCCATGTCGATCTTTGCGCGCAGCAAATGCTCGCCATCAGCGAACTCGCCGCCGCGCATGCGCCGAAACAAATCCAGGTTTTCGTCCGCCGATCGATCCCGGTGTGGACTGTTTCTGCCGGGTTCGGTCAGCGTGCCACGATACTCACGAATTTCCTCTGCGCTGAGACTATCGACATACGCGGCGCCCATTTCGATCAGTTTTTCCGCGTACGTGTACAACTGATCGAAATAATCAGAGGCGTGGCTCAGGCGATCGTCCCAGCTAAATCCCAGCCAGCGCACATCGCGCTCGATGGCTTCGACATATTCCTCACGCTCATTGCCCGGATTCGTATCGTCGAAGCGCAGAAATGTCAGCCCGCCGGTCTCTTCGGCTACGCCGAAGTTCAGACAGATCGACATGGCGTGACCGACGTGGAGGTAGCCATTCGGCTCAGGCGGAAACCGGGTAACGATCTGGCTGTGTTTGCCGGACTCAAGATCGTCGTGAATTATCTGGCGGATGAAATCCCGCGGTGCTGCGTCGCTCATGTGTTGCCGTCTGGCCGAATCAAAGGAGCGCTATTTTACGCACGTTGTGACGTCGTTCGACAGTTCTTGCACAGTCCCTCGATTTCGAGCATCTGGCGTTTGGCCTCAAAATCCTGCGCCGCCGCCCTGTTGGTGACCAGGGCCTCGATTTCAGCGTCGCTCAGCTCAGTCACGGTGCGGCAACTGATACAAATCAGGAACTGTCCTGCATGGCGGCTGGCCGGGTCCGGGCAGCCGATAAATGCATTGAGGGAATCCAGTCGATGCACCAGGCCAGCCTCAATCAGAAACTCGAGCGCCCTGTATACCGTCGGTGGCGCCGCGGAGCTCGACTCTTTGCCCAGGATTTCAAGGATGTCGTAGGCGCCGATTGGCTTGTGGCTATCCCAGACCAACTCCAGGACGCGCTGCCGGATCGCAGTGAAACGTAAGCCTCGATCGCGGCATAGTTGCTCTGCGGTTGCGATCGCCGCAGCCACGCAGTTTGCGTGGTCATGTGGAGCGACCGAAATGTGTGGTTCTAATGTATTCATGAGTGCATTGATTTCTGTACAATAGCGCGCCGAGCCCGCAGGCTCCCCGGATCTACCTCAAAACGATTTCAAAACAAAGCCATACGATGCCGAATATTACCCTACCCGACGGTTCCGTCCGACAATTTGATGCGCCAACGACCGGTGCCGAGATTGCCACCAGCATCGGCAAAAGCCTGGCGCGAGATGCTGTTGCCTTGCGCGTCGATGGTGAGATGTTCGACCTGACTCGTGATATCGATACCGATGTCGCGATCGAGATCATCACTCGAGATTCAGAAGATGGGCTCGAGCTGCTACGGCATGACGCAGCTCACGTTCTCGCCGAAGCGGTAAAAGAACTCTGGCCGGAGACGCAGGTAACCATCGGACCGGCCATTGACAACGGTTTCTATTACGATTTTGCACGTGCGGAACCCTTCACAGAAGACGATCTTGCGATCATCGAAAAACGCATGCAGGAAATCGTGGATCGCGACGAAGCCATCGAGCGTGAAGAATGGAGTCGCGACAAAGCCGTTGAATTCTTCCGCAGCATTGGTGAGGCATACAAAGCAGAGATTATCGCTGGCATTCCGTCAGACCAAAGCATCACTCTCTACCGTCAGGGTGACTTCATTGATCTGTGCCGTGGGCCGCATCTGCCCTCCACGAGCAGGCTGGGCAAGGCGTTCAAGTTAACTCACGTATCCGGCGCGTACTGGCGTGGCGACTCCAACAATGAAATGTTGCAGCGTGTGTATGGCACTGCCTGGGCCAACGACAAGCAATTGCGCAAGTACTTGCTCATGCTCGAAGAAGCAGAAAAGCGTGACCATCGCCGGCTTGGCAAGCTTATGGACCTGTTCCATTTTCAGGAAGAGGCTCCCGGCGCCGTCTTCTGGCATCAGAAAGGCTGGAGTCTGTTTCAAAGTCTGATCGCCTATATGCGCGAGCAACAGAATAGTGCCGGCTACCGGGAGATCAATACGCCTGAATTAATGGACCAATCCTTGTGGAAAGCATCAGGACATTGGGACGCGTTTGGCGACAACATGTACACGACGGAGACGGTCGACGGCAGGAAGTACGCGATCAAACCAATGAACTGTCCGGGTCATGTACAAGTTTTCAAACAGGGTATTACCAGCTACAGAGATCTTCCCTATCGCTTGGCCGAGTTCGGCAAGTGCCATCGTTATGAGCCGTCGGGCGCCTTGCACGGCATGATGCGCGTACGCGCCTTTACTCAGGACGACGCCCATATCTTCGTAACGCCGGAGCAGATCACCGACGAGTCAATTGCAGTCTGTCGTCAATTGCTCGACATCTACAAAGCGTTCGGCTTTACAGATGTACGCATCAAATTCGCGGATCGACCGGAGGTTCGTGTGGGCGAAGATTCAGTCTGGGAGCAGGCGGAAGCAGCGCTGCTCAAGGCGCTCGAAGTTTCAGGTCTTGAGTACACGCACAACCCGGGGGAAGGCGCATTCTATGGACCGAAACTCGAGTTCGTTCTACGTGACGCAATTGGCCGCGATTGGCAATGTGGCACGCTGCAGGTGGACCTGAACATGCCAGGTCGTCTTGGCGCTACCTATGTCGGCGAAGACGGCAATAAGCACCTACCGGTGATGCTGCACCGTGCGATATTCGGATCGTTGGAACGATTTATCGGTATTTTAATCGAGCATCATGCCGGCAATCTGCCGCTTTGGCTGGCGCCGGTCCAGGTCAAGATCCTGACGATAACATCGGATGCAGACGACTACGCAGACACTGTCGCAGAGCAGTTGCGCGCTGCCGGAATGCGCGTTGAAACTGATCTGCGCAACGAAAAAATCAATTACAAAGTGCGCGAACACAGCGTCGCCAAGGTCCCTGTTTTGCTTGCCGTTGGCCAGCGTGAGGTCGACGACAAAACAGTCGCCATGCGACGACTTGGTTCGAAACAGCAGCAAACTTTAGCACTCCAGGAAGCGCTGGAAATGCTCGCGTCCGAGATCCACGACCGCCGCTGAATCCCAATTGTGACGGCCCCTGCACTTCGACTGTGCGCCGCGTCACAGATTCGAGACTCTGTCTGCCTGAAGCGACAATTTAACTAATTCCCGAGGCTATACTCGGCTGACGCAAGGATTACGCGTGCCTTTCGAAGTCAGTATATGGAGGAGTTGGAGTGTCGCTGGAACAATTCAAAACACAGATCTTGTTACTGCATAGCGAGCAAAGCACCCTGGACAAATTGAGCACGGGGTTCACTGACCGCTATACGGTGCACTGTGCGACCAGCGGCAGCGAAGCGCTCAACACCTTGGGCGACACCGCCATCGATGTTTTGGTCACGGCCCAGGAACTGCCGGGTATGAGCGGGCTGGATGCTTTACGTGAAGCACGCAAACGCTCTCCCGATACTCTGGGTATTTTGCTTGCCGGCAATGATGGCGAAGGTGTCGAAGCGCTGGTTGGCGCAAACGAAGTATTCAAGGTTGTTCGTGGCGGCGTTACGCCAGAATCACTACGCACTCTGATCGACGACGCGACACGTCAGGCGCGCCTTGTGGAGCTCACTGAATCCGCGAATGACACGACAGCAGACATGGATGCTTCTGCCGAACACATTGTCATGGAAACATCAGAGAATGGTTCGTCCATTATCACAGGCGCTACCGGGCAGCTGCCGACTTTGGATCCAAATAGTGCTGCTCCCGAGGCAACCGTAGGTTCGCGCGCAGTCGATGTGCTGGTCCTGAGTAAAGACGAGGAGTTCTTGAGTACGGTCAGAGAATCGGCTCGCGGTGTGCACAACATTATCCACGCCAATACGCTGGCGCAGGCTGATGAAGCGGTCAAATCCCAAAAAGTGGGCGTGGCGGTTGTTGATGCGGCCATGGTAGGAGACAACGTCGAGAAACTGACTGTGCACCTGCGCAAGACTGCACCACGACTGGTGTCCATCGTCGCTGGACGTCGCGACGATGGTGAAATGCTGATGGACCTGATCAACCGCGGCAAAGTTTATCGTTTCTTATTGAAACCGGTTTCACCAGGGCGCGCACGACTCGCTGTTGAAGCATCGGCCAAGCATCATCTGGAAGCACCTGACGCAGCGTTCAAGATCGTCGGTTCTCCGGCACCCGCGGCGGCGAAGGCCGCGGCGAAACCGGCCAGAACACGGCCTGCGCCGAAAGCGAAACCTGCACCGCAGGCGAAGCAAGCACGAACAGTCCCAACGATTGTCGTCGAACCTCGACCCGTGCCGGTAGCACCACCTACATTCGTAAACGATGCTCTCGGTGACGCCTTTGACGGCGAAGACAGCAGCTTTACCGAAACGATGACCGGGATCTTCAAGTCGGTCGGTGACACATTTGCGACAGTAACCGGGCGCGATCGTGACGCTGATTTACCTCCCCCCGAAGCGCAATTTGATGCCGGCGATTCCGGTGACTCCATATTTCAGAACTCCAGGGTTCTCGGCGTCGGGGCAGTCGCTGTAGTTATTCTTCTCAGTGCCGGGTGGTGGTTCTTCGGTGGATCAGATGACGCAGTGCCGATAAGCCGACCGCAATCGGACACTCCGGTTGTCAACGAAGCTGATCCGATATTCGGAATGCCAGCCGCCGCTGATTCAAATACTGAAATAGAAGAACTCACAGAAAAGGCGCAACTAGCGGCCGCGGCCGGGCAAATCTTTAATCCGCCAGGCAGCAACGCAATTGAACTGTATCTCGCCGCGACCAATGCGGCGCCAGGAGACACTGCCGTCGCGGCAGAGTTGGCAACAGTTATCGACCAGGCGCTGAGCATGGCGGAATCGTCATTGCTGGCAAGAAATTCAGCGGATGCTGATGCAGCACTGCAACGAGTTGCCATGGCCGAACCGAACAATGCTCGATTACCATTTCTCACCGCGCAACTCACTCAGATGCAGCTGCGGGATTTCATTGACTCTTCGCGGCAGGCAATTCGCGACGGACGCTTTGAGGACGCAGCTACGGCACTCACTGCTGCGCGCGCGCTGGGTCTTGATGACAGCGCGGAAATCGACGTTGTCGCCGGCGAGTTGCGCGCCAGCCTTAGCGAGCAGCAGGTAGACGATGTTCTGGCGAAGGCGACCGCGCGACTGGACGAAGGCAAGCTAACTACTCCATCTAACGACAATGCTCGCTACTTTTATGAACTCGCTTTGAGAAACGATCCTGGTAACGCGGCCGCGCTGCAGGGCCTGGGTCTGGTAGCAAGCAAATTGGTGTTTCAGGCGCGCACTGAAATTGATGCCGGCCGCTTTGAAGCTGCCGAAGTATTGCTTGCCGACGCTCGCCGACTGGATCCAAATAGCAGCGAACTTGCAAGTTCCAATGTCGCATTGAATTCCGCACGCGACGAAGTTGCGCAACAACAGCGCGCCGCTGCAGAACTTGCTGCAGCTGAGCAATTGGCTGCTGAACAAGTCGCTGCCGAACCAGCGGTCCCAGACGTGCCTGCTCAAACGTTCGCAATCGAGGCGACAGAGGCCGACGATTTTACGCCTGAGGAAGTTGCAATCACTGCGGCTGCCGATCCGGTAGAAGTCGCTGATGAAGGTACGGAGGACGCCGCGCCGCTACCAGTGGCGCAGACGCAAACCATCGTGCCTATCGCCGCAAGTTTATTAACCCGTACCCGGTATGTTGCGCCCAAATACCCGCGTGCTGCGCAACGGCGCAGACAGACCGGCTGGGTTGAGCTCGAATTCACCGTTGATTTCGACGGCAGCGTTGAGAGTGTTGCGGTGATTGCCTCGGATCCGGGTGTGACGTTTGTTGCTTCCGCAGTAACAGCGGTTGAGAAGTGGGAATTTGAGCCAATCATGGATAATGGCACCGCTGTGCAAAAACGCGCAACCGTTCGCATGATGTTTGCTGTCGAATAGAGCCTCAGCGCCAATAACAAATCTTCCAATCTGGATTATTGCACCTGATCGAGCTACTCTGGACTCAGTCAAGACTGGGAGAGGGGTACTTTCGTGGATGTTCAGCAGCTTTCAACCGAAGACAAACCGGCCCGAAAACAACAGCAACGCAGCGTCGTTACGCAGCAAAAATTGCTGGATGCAGCCATCCTGGCTTTCTCCGAAAACGGGTTTAAGGGCACTTCCACACGGGACATCGCGGATCGTGCGGGCGTTCACCACCCACTAATCACCTATCACTTCAAGAACAAGGATCAGTTATGGCGTGCCGCCACCGACCGAATTTTTCGCGAATTTAATATTTCGCTGGTCAAAGCCATGGCAGAAGTGCCGGAATTGGATCCGAAAGCGCGTGCCGAAGCATTTGTTCGAACCTACGTAAGATATGCTTTCAGTCAGCCGGCGCTGCACAAGATTATCCTGCAGGAATCCAGCCATCCAAATGACCGACTGGACTGGCTGGTTGCCACCCATCTCAAACCGCTGTACGAAGAAGTCGTCATTGCGATCAAGAAGTTGCAGGAATTGGGCATTTCACCTCCTGGCAATCCGGCATTGCTGTACAACATGATTCGCGTTTCTGCAGGGAGCCTGCTTGCGCTGGGTCTCGAAGTTCGCGGAACCTGTGATATTGAATTCGAAAGCGAGCAACAGCGCGCCGAGCTGGCGGACATGATCATTCGCGTATTCTTGCCTGGAGATCCCCCGGAGCGACACTAGTCCTGCGATAGAAACTGCTGGATCTGTGCGACGATAGAAAGTGCAATCGCCTCCGCACCGCGCCCACCCAAATCCAGTCCTGCCGGGCCACGCAAGCGTTCGCTGAGGTCCTCACCCTGTTCACCCAACTCGGATAGCAGTCGCTCCTTGCGCGCCGCAGGCCCCAACAAACCCAGGTAAGCAACATCGGCGTTGGCGAGTTGCCGCAAATACTCACGGTCGCTTGCAAGGTGATGGCTCATTACGACAGCAGCATCGAATCGATCAAGCTCCAGCGTCGCCGCCAGTTGGTTCGAGTCGATGCAGAATTTTTCGCACTCTGCAGGAAAGCCGGTGTGGTCGACATAGACAGGCCTGTGGTCGACGATCGTGCAGCACCACCCGATTTCGGCCGCCAGTCGCGTTAAGGGAATGGCGTCCAGCCCGGCGCCAAGCAGCAGCAAACGAATCGGGATCGGCAATGTGAAAGGTGCATAATTGTTTTTGGCGGTGATGCGTTGCAATTTGATCGTCATCGATCCATCGCAGCCGATACCCAGGCCCCACACGTCGTCATCACCCTCCGCAAGCTCGTAGGTGACCGATTGCTTGGCGCCGGATTCGAAAACGATTTGAGCGCGCACAGCCAGATCACTTTCCAGACAGCCGCCGGATAACATGCCGCAAGCAACGCCATTCGCATCAATTAACATCTGATCGCCCGCTTTGCTGTAAGTCGAACCGCGCGTAGCAGCAACAGTGACGAGTACGAGCGGCTCTTCAGCGGCGCGACGCTGCTCGAAAAATCGTTGGATCTTCGTAGGATTCATACGCGTTAAGTTAACATCTCTTTCAATCGAAAGTAGCTCATTCCCAGTGCCACTGCGGGTCCGGCGAACCACTTGCCACCAGGAATCGACAGGTGTTTGATCTTCGAAAAAACGTCGAACTGCTCCGAATCACCACAAACAATATCGGCTAGCATCTTGCCGGCGAGATGGGTTGGCGCGACCCCGTGGCCGGAATAACCCTGCGCGTAGTAGGTATTACCCTTGATGCGTCCAAACTGCGGGCAACGATTGATACTTATCGCGATGTTGCCACCCCACTCATAATCAATCCGAACATCAGTAAGGCTTGGGAATACTCGCACTAGTCTCGGCAGCAACGACGCCGTAATACTACGAGGATGCCGTCCGGAGTAATTGCACATGCCGCCGAACAAGAGACGTTTGTCCTTCGACAGACGAAAATAATTCAGTGCAATACGTTGCTCACAAAACGCGACGTCTGCAGGCATGAGGCGTCTGGCGCGTTCCTCGCCGAGTGGTTCAGTTGCAATGATATAACTGCCCGCAGGAAATACCGCATTGCGTAGTGCAGGTTCGGCATCACGCAGGTACGCATTGCCGGCCAGCACAACTTTTGTGGCGAAGACCTTGCCGAATTCCGTTTCGACAACCGGTTTTTCCCCATGCTGAATTCGAGTAACACGGGTTTGCTCAAATATTCTGGCGCCAAGCTCGCTTGCTGCCCGGGCCTCGCCAGCGCATAAGTTCAAAGGGTGCAAGTGGCCATTGCCTGCGTTGCTGAGGCCCGCGACGTAAGCGTCGGAATGCACCCATTCGCCCAGCTCATCAGTACCAATCATGCGCATCGGGTACGGATACTTGTGCCTGAGTCTATCTTCGAAATTTTCTTCGAGGCCGCGCAGCTCCGCTGGGCGACCGCGACCCGCAACATCGAGATAGCCGAACTTCAGGTCGCAGTCGATGGCGTACTTCTCGATGCGCTCCACCACAATGTCGCGGCACTCGACACCCATCTGCCACACCATATCGGCCACCGAATCGCCAAATCTCTGGCGGAATTTCCGGGTGTCGGTGAAACCGTCAATCAGTTGACCACCGTTGCGCCCTGACGCGCCCCAGCTAACGCGATTCGCTTCGATCAACGTTACATCGTAGCCACGCTCGGCAAGGAACAGGGTTGTTGATACGCCCGTGAATCCGGCGCCGACGACAACGACATCGCAGTGGTGGTCGCCTTCTAGCCGCGGATAGTCCAGTACATCATTTCGAGACGCGGCGTAGTAGGAACTCGTATGTTCCCGACCGCTATCGATGCTTGCCACGCTATTGTTCCGGACGATTTGCGTACAGGTACAGCATCTCCATAGCGAGCTGAGATGCCGCCAGCGCTGTGATCTCACCGACGTCATAGGCCGGTGCTACTTCGACGATATCCATACCAATGACATTGATCCCCTGCAGTCCGCGCAGTATCTGAATGGCCTGATGCGAGGTTAAGCCGCCGCAAACCGGCGTGCCGGTACCCGGCGCATAGCTCGGATCGAGACAATCTATGTCGAAGGTCAGGTAGACGGGAGTGTCGGCGAGGATTTTGCGGGCTTGTGCAATAGTCGCCTCTATTCCGTTGGCATGCACCCACGGCGCGTCCAGGACATTAAAACCCATCGTGTCGGGGTTTGACGTGCGCAGGCCGATTTGCGCGGAAGTCAACGGATCAACGAGGCCTTCCCTGGCGGCAAAGTAGAACATTGTGCCATGGTCGATTCGTCCATCTGCGTCGGCCCAGGTATCGCTATGCGCATCGAAGTGCAGAATTGATACGGGTCCGCCATGCTTTTTGACGTGCGCTTTGATCAATGGATAAGAAATAAAATGATCGCCACCCAAGGCCAGCAAGCCCGGTCCCTGGCTAATGATGTTATACGCGCAATTTTCGATTTCGTCGGGGACTCCTTGCGGGCGTCCATGATCGAAATAACAGTCTCCCCAATCAATCACTGCCAACTTATCGAACGGATCAAACTCCATACCGTACATTTTTTCCCACGCGATGATTGATGATGCTGCGCGGATAGCGCGTGGGCCAAGGCGTGCACCAGGTCGATTGGTTGTCGCGGTATCGAATGGCACGCCAAGCACTGCAACATCGGCTCCGCTCAGGTCTTTGCTGTACTTGCGGCGCATGAATGACACAATCCCGGAATACGTAGGCTCGGGCGTTGTGCCGTACAGACTCTTACGTGTGATCGCGTTGTCGTTGCTTTCTTTGCGTGTCATTGGACTGCCTGTTGCGTCAGGTCGAGACACTTCCATGCCTTCTCCAGCAATTCATCCGCCTCGGAGTGCGTCAGAATAAACGGGGGTGCGGTAACAATAGTGTCGCCAACTGCACGCATTACGAGTCCGTTGTTGATCAGAAAATCTCTGCAAATTGTACCGACGCCCTGATCCTCATCAAACCGTTGCAGCGAGTCCTTGTCTTGCACAAGTTCGATAGCACCCATGAGTCCGACCATCCGGGTTTCACCAACGATCGGATGCTCTCCAAGCTTCGTCCAGCCCGCCTGCAGATAAGGGCCAATATCGTCCCTGACTCGATCGACCAATCCTTCGTCCTGCAGGATATTGATGTTAGCGAGTGCGACGGCACAGGCAGCAGGGTGTCCCGAATAGGTGTAACCGTGAAAAAACTCGCCGCCTTTGTCGATCAGCGTTGCAGCGACACGATCACTGATCATGACGCCGCCCAGTGGCAGGTAACCTGAAGTCACACCTTTGGCAAATGGCATGAAATCCGGGCGGGTGTCGTAGTAGTCGGCACCAAACCACTCGCCGAGCCTGCCGAAACCGGTGATCACTTCATCCGAAATCAACAGGACGTCGTACTCGTCACAAATGCGTTGCACTTCGGGCCAGTAGCTGTCCGGCGGCACGATGACACCGCCCGCACCTTGAATTGGCTCTCCAATAAACGCGGCTACTTTGTCTACGCCGAGTTCGTTAATTTTGGTTTCCAGAGAACGTGCCGCGGCCAGGCCGAATTCGTCCGGCGACAGACTGTGATCGCTGCCAAACCAATACGGTTGCTCGACGTGTTCGATGCCCGGAATTGGCAGGCCGCCCTGCTTATGCATTGCCTTCATACCGCCGAGGCTTGCGGCCGCGACAGTTGAACCGTGATACGCATTCTGCCGACTGATAATGGTGTGACGCTGTGGCTCGTCCAGCAGGTCCCAATAGCGCCGTACCATGCGCACAATGGTGTCGTTCGATTCGGAACCCGAGCCCGTAAAGAACACCCGGTTCATGTGTGACGGAGTGACTTCCTGCAGCTTCTTGGCCAGAGCGATTGATGGCGGGTGGGCACATTGAAAGAAACTGTTGTAATACGGCAGCTCGCGCATTTGGTTCGCCGCAGCATCGACCAACTCGTCGCGACCATAACCGGCGTTCACGCACCAGAGCCCCGACATGCCGTCGAGGATCTTGTTGCCGTCCGCATCGAAAATATAGGAGCCGTCCGCGCGCGTAATGATGCGGGACTTTTTCTGGTGCAATTCTTTGTGATCTGTAAACGGGTGCAGGTAATGTTTTTTATCCAGATCCTGCCAATCTGCTCCGGATCGTTTTTCCAACGCCGCCATGGCTCACCTCCGAGGTGCTAAGTACCCCAATAATAGTCAACCGCAGGCACAGAGTCCTGCCGCGATCATATTCTGAAACGCCGCCTGACGTCAGACGTTGAACATCAGGATTTCACGTTCGTACGGAGTAATGATCTCCTGGAACTCCCGATACTCATCCTCTTTAACTGCGCAATACAGATCGACAAATTCGTCACCGAGCATACTGCGCATCGCTTCAGAATCGCGAAAAGCCTCGAGCGCGATATACAGGTTGCGATGCAGACTGAATTTGTCGCTGTACGCACTCCCCGAAGTTGGATCGGTTGGTTTCAGGCCCTCCGTCATCCCCAGAAACCCGCAAGCCAGGGTTGCTGCAAGGACCAGGTACGGGTTTACGTCTGATCCCGCCAGACGATTCTCAATGCGACGATCTTCCGGACCAGAATCAGGTATCCGAAGTCCGACAGTACGGTTGTCCACAGCCCATGCCAGATTCACCGGCGATGCCCACGGGCTCATGAAACGACGATAGGAATTAACGTACGGGGCAAATATCAGCAGCGCCTCTGGCATGTAGGTCTGCAACCCGCCCAAAAAGCCATAAAACAGGTCAGTCGCCTCGCCGTCCTTGTCCGAAAATATGTTCGCGCCGTCTTTGTCGATAACACTTTGGTGGATATGCAACGCACTACCTGCTTCTTCGGCCATAGGCTTGGCCAGGAAGGTCGCGTGCATTTCATGCTGGATCGCGACTTCACGGACGGTACGCTTGAACAAAAAGACCTGATCGGCAAGCTCGATCGCATTTCCATGCAGGAAATTAATCTCAAATTGCGCCGGGCCCATTTCCTGTGACAAGGTGTCGATACGAATATCCTGCGCTTCGCAGGATGCGTACAAATCATTGATGAATGGTTCGAAATCATTCATCGCATCAATGCTGTAAGGCTGTCGGGCGCCCTCGGTCCAGCCGAGCCGTCCTTCCGGTGCTTCCGCTTCCTCGTTCGGATCCGAATGCGGATTGATCAGATAAAACTCCACCTCAGGAGCGACCACGGGTATCCAACCGCGTGACTCGTACTTGCCAAGCACACTTCTCAGTACGCCGCGCGGCGACGCGCCGACCAGCGAACCATCGCTGTGGTAGCAATCAACAAACACCGATGCGGCAGGGTCCGTGGCCCACGGTACAGGCCGTAATGTGCTCGGATCGGCGACCAGGTTCATGTCCCGGTCTTCGACATTGTGCCGGTTGGTGGTGTAGTCGCCCGAAATGGTTTGGCCGAAGATCGCTTCCGGTATTTTCATCGAACCCTTTCCCAGCTTGTCAGCCGGCAAAACTTTACCGCGGGCCGAGCCTGCCATATCGGGAACAAATACCTCTACGTCATCAATGTTTCGCTCTTTAAGCCAAGCCTGAAAAACATCGTCGTCACTCACATCACACCTGCCGTTGCTTTGCGTACGATCTGCACGCGTCACCAAATACTCTGAAAATCGCTGTCGAAAACTCGTTGAGTTGTACTTGCCATTCCGGGTGCCACTGGACCGACAGACTAAAACCTGGCGCACTATCGACAACAAACGCTTCGATCAGACCGTCGTCAGCGATGGCTTCGACGGTGACACCGTCGGCCAGTTTCGCAACACCTTGCGAATGTAAGGAATTGACGATCACCGAGTCAGTGCCGGCGAGACCGCGCAACAATCCACCTTCTACAAGATTGATCGGGTGCGATGGCCCGTACTGCACCTCCAAAGGATCCTCCGGGTTTTCCTTGTGCGAATGGTAGCCCGGTACCTCGTGCACCTTCTGGTGCAAAGTGCCGCCAAGCACAACATTCAATTCCTGAAAGCCGCGGCAGACCGCCAGAAGCGGTACGCCTTTTTCCAACGCGCGTTTTGCCAACGGTAATGTCAGCGCATCGCGATACGGATCGTGCAATGTGCCGGGTTCGCTGGGCTGACCTTCGTAGTGGTAGGGCTCTACATTTGAAGGGCTGCCCGTGAGCAAGAGCCCATCGATACTGGCAATAATTTCATCGACATCCAGCGGATTGCCGAGTGCAGGAATGATAAATGGCAGCCCATCAGAACCGTCAACGATGGCCTGTACATACTTTTCGCCCGCCATGTGAAACGGATGCGGATCAACCATGCGTCGATCTGCGGGCACGCCGATGACGGGCTTGTTGCTCATACAGCGTCGTCTGCTTTGCGGCCGAAATAGCGTAACAAGCCGAACAGAACCGCGCCGCCGACGAGTATTGATACCCACGGCGGCAGACCGTAGCCGGCTGGAATAGTCCCCAGGACTATTGCGATCGTTCCGACCAATAGCGCATACGGCATCTGGGTGCGCACGTGCTCGATATGATCGCAGCCGCTCGCAATAGATGACAAAACGGTCGTGTCCGAAATTGGTGAGCAGTGATCACCCCAAACCGCGCCGGCGAGCACGCAGGCCGTCGCTGAATACAAGATGTGCATACCGGCAGGGTCTGCCATGCCGTTGACGGTCATTACCGCCCATGCGAGCGGGATCGCCAGCGGCATGAGGATTCCCATGGTGCCCCAACTGGTGCCAGTCGAAAATGCGGTCACTGCGGCGAGTACGAAAACGATCGCGGGAACGAAGGCGACCGGCATCGTATCGCCGAGAATAGTGATCAGGTACCCCTTGGCATCGAGCGCTGCTGTTACATCTGACATGGACCAGGCCAGAATCAATGTGATCATGCCGAACAACGTAGCGCGCGCGCCGCCGTACCAGGCATCCACTGTCTCGTGAGCGTTCAGGATGCGTTGGCCGATTGACAGTCCGGCCGCTGTCAGCGCACCGATAAATGACGACCACATCATTGCCTGATAGGCATTGGATGCACCAATAATGTCGCGCACCGCGTGCTCCCCGGGTCCGAGGGCGCCGGTACCGGTGACATACAAGCCCGCACCGAGCCCGATGATCATGACGAGAATCGGTATAAATGCATTCGCAGCACGCAGCGGAATATTGTCTTTGGGCTCGAGCGTATCGCCGCTCATTGCGGGCAGATCGTCTTCAGCAACTGGCGCAACGACTCCGCGCCGCGCCCGTACTTCGGCTTTGTACATCGGCCCCATGTCGCGCCCCGTGGATGCAACCACAATTACGAAGAACACCGCGAGTATCGGGTAAAAACTGTAGGGAATGGAACTCAGGAAAACCGAATATGCGGCCATGCCTGCGAGTTCATCGATGCCCTGCAAAGCCTGGTCAATGAGGCTGACTTCATACCCGATCCAGGTCGTGATCAATGCCAGGCACACGACCGGTGCCGCGGTGGAATCGACTATATATGCCAGTTTCTCCCTGGAGATTTTCAGGTGATCCGTGATCGGCCGGGCGGTATTGCCCACGACCATCGTGTTGGCATAATCGTCAAAGAAAATCATCAGGCCCATCAGCCAGATCGATATTTGCCCGCCAACTGCCGTTTTGGCGCGACTTACGATCATACGCACGACACTGGTCATACCGCCATTGCGCGTAATGATGCCAACCATGCCACCGATCATCATGCTGAACGCGATGATTGCCGCGTGATCCGGATTCGCGAGCGCGTTGACGATAAATACCGCGAAGACATTCAGTAGCCCCTGCAAGGCGCCTGTAAAAGTAAAACCCTCCAGCGCTATCGCGCCCAGCCACAAGCCGATTAGCAAGGCAGGCAATACGTTGCGCAGGAGCAGCGCCACAACGATCGCAAGGAACGCCGGCATCAATGAAATCCAGCCTGGCAAAATTCGCACCCGGGCTTCTGCCTTCGACCCGTCCGCCGTGGCCACGATCTGCACTGCACCGGTTGCCGGAATACTCACTTCGGGGACTGTGGCACGGCCGTCCGCATCGGCCGTAATCCACTGGTCTTCGCCCGCAATATTGACCGTGACAACGGCGCCTGCGGCGACGTCAGATACGACGATTTGCAGCGGCACATCGGTCAAACCGACTGCTGGAGTTTCAATTTCGATCGCGCTCGCAGAGCACGACCAGAGTGCCATGGTCGATACAACGAATGTGAGGACGATTTCCCGAACTGGAGCAGCAAACTTGCGCGTATTGATGTTCTTATTCCTGACGCTTTGGCTGGCGATATGTTAGCACGCTGGCCGCTATGCGGGCTGTAACTGTGCGGCCGCGACGCGCAGAGTTTCACCTAATCTGGCCCGCCGGGAACCGCTCATTCGCTGGGTCGGACCACAGATCGACAAAGTACCAAGCACTTCTCCAAGACCGCCGCGAATGATCGTGCCAACACCGGAGAAACCGTCCTCGAGCTCGTCCACCGACTCCGCAAATCCACGTTGCCGGATCGTGCCTAGCTGTTTTTCCAGATCGGCCCGCCGCACGATTGTCTGCGCCGTCAGCGATGGCAGCACCTCCCCAAGCCGTGCCATGATCTGATCGTCAAAAGCGACCAGAGCCTTGCCCGTCGAGGTTGCGTGCAAGGGCCAGCGGGTCCCCACATTCCCGGCTGCTCCGACAAAATGGCTGCCAGCCACTTCGTCCAGTATCAGCATCGAATCGTCTATGGGTACTTCGAGAGTTGCCGTTTCGCCACTGTCTCTGGCCAATTGCTTGAGCATAGGCCGAACGCGGAGCCTGAGGTCGCTGCTGGATAGCGCCTGGACTCCCAGCGCCATCAAGCCGGCCCCGAGGCGATAGGTACTGTTTGTCTCATCGCGTTCGACCATCGCTTCACTGGATAAGGCCTGCAGCAAGCGGTGCGTGGTGGACTTGTTGAGGCCAGCACGTTCGCTGATCTCGACCAGCCCCAATTCCGGCGCTGCGGCAGTGAATAATTTCAGCAGGCGAATCGCCCGGAGTGCCGCCTGGGCGCCTTGCGGCGGAGTTGCTGTGGCCATAGCAGTTATCCATATAATGAATAATGAGTTCATAATATGGTACCGCAGCCAAACTGTCCGGCCAACCTCGGCGATCTCGCAATTCCCTTGCAGCCGCTAGCCAGATCAGGGAAGCTCGAAAAATATGGCGAAGAGAATAACCAACCCAAAGCTACTTGAGCTACGCCGGCTGCTTAAGACGTATCCGGACACCGCATTCATGGAATGCTTGATTCCGGATGCACTGGGTATCCTCAAGGGCAAGCGCGTACGCGCAAAGGACTTTGAGAAAACCTGTTCCGAGCCGTTCTGGTTCTGCGGCGGCACGGTTCTGCTGGATGTGCTGGGCGAGGTCAATGCGGGCCTGCCCGGCTATGCCGACGGCGACCCCGATGCGAGTTGCTCTGTGGTGGCCGGCAGCCTCGCACCGATACCCTGGTCAAATCGCCCGATGGCCCAAGCGCTTTTCAGAATGCACGAAGCGGACGGAACGCCGTATTTCTCTGACCCGCGCGCAGTCCTCGAACGCTCGATCGCGCCACTAAAGAAGATGGGCATCAAGATCGTGATGGCAACCGAGCTGGAATTCTATCTACTCGACGCGAAGGCGAACAAGCCGACTGCGCGTGCGCCAAACATTCCGGGGCTCGGCCGACCGCAACCTGGCGTGCAGGTGTACCACCCTGACGATCTGAACGAAGTGCAGCCGTTTCTCGACGACGTGTATGACTTCTGTGATGCGCAGAACATTCCTGCGGACACCGTAATTTCAGAATACGCGGCTGGTCAGTTTGAAGTTAACCTGATGCATGTCGATGATCCGGTGCTGGCGTGCGATCACGCTGTACTCTTGAAACGAGTCGTCAAAGCCGCCGCGCTTAGGCACGGTTTTGTCGCGTGTTTCATGGCAAAACCATTCGCCGAAGATTCCGGCAACGGCCTGCACATTCACATGAGCCTGATCGACAAGCATGGGAAAAATTACTTTTCGCAAGGCAAGGACAGCCTCGCATCACCGCCCTTCTCTGCGCGCCTGCGCAATGCCGTCGGTGGCTTGCTCAGGACGATGCCTGAAGCGACCGCCATTTTTTCGCCAAACGCAAACTCTTACCGGCGCTTGTTGCCTGAGAATTTCGCGCCCGTTGACACTAACTGGGGCGTTAATCACCGCGTGGTTTCGGTGCGCATTCCAGTTGCCGACAAGAACAATTTGCGCTTTGAACATAGAGTTGCCGGCGCCGACGCGAACCCATATCTCGTGACAGCCGCTATTGTTGCGGGCGTCCACCATGGACTGAAAAATAAGTGCGACCCGGGACGCATGATCACGGAAGGTGAAAACATCAGGCTCAAGACCCGCATTCCGGACCGCTGGGACGCCGCGCTCGACAAATTCTCGCGCAGCAAGATTCTGCCGGAGTATCTGGGTGAAAAGTACTGCAAGCTGTATGCGCTGAATCGTCGCGCGGAAGAAAAGAAATTCCATGACACGATCAGTTCGCTGGATTTCGAATGGTATCTGCGCTCGGTTTAACTCAGTCTTTCTCGTTCGCGCGTTGCAGGTCCGAATCAATATATCGACCCGCGCGCCAGTAACACGCGGCAGCTAACGGCAACATGACCACGGTCGAAATGAGTAAGGCATAGCGCAGTGATTCGTTACCCAGGGATGCGCGCAACAGGTCGCTCATCAGGCCGGTCGTCGCCGGGCCAATCATCAATCCGAGAACATTGAGAATCAGCAATAGCAGCGACGATGCCACGGCTCGCATGCGCAGAGAAACCAGGCTTTGCGTTTGCCCCAGGACCGGCGCGAGATAGAAGTTCATGATCACGCTTGGAAATATGAGCAGCGTCATACACCAGAGAAACGTGCTCGACAGAAACACAGCCACAAGACACGCGGCACTGAGGACCGTGCTGACTGCGATGAAGTTCAGTGCACGCCGATGCCCTTGCAAACCCATGCGGTCTGCAAAATAGCCGCCAAGAAAGAATCCGAGTCCGCCCGCGAAACCGTAAATGAGCCCCAACCAGACACCGATCGAGGCAGTCCCGATCTCAAAGCTTCGGCCGAGGAAACTCGGCATCTCGAAAATGATGGTGTAACCGACGAATGAGCTAGCTCCTGCTCCCAACGCCATGTAGATAAATGAGCGTCGTGCTGCCAGGAACCGTACGACGTCCATCAATGACGGCTGCTCGCCGCTGACTGAGCGCTTGTCGGCGGCGCCGCGCGGCGGCTCAATGACTGTGAATCGAACCAGGGCGGCGAGCAATAGTCCCGGCAGGCCCACGATAAAAAACGCATGCCGCCAGCTGTAGTTTTCAACGACCCAGCCGCCAGCAAGATACGCCAACATAATGCCGGCGGAGATGCCGAGCGTGTAAATACCCATCGCGGCTGACCGTTGCTCCGGCGGATACAGGTCGGCAATCATCGAGTGTGCCGGCGGGCTACAGCCGGCCTCTCCGATTCCAACGCCGACGCGCGCAAGCGCCAGCTGCCAGATATTGGCTGCGAATCCCGATAACGCAGTCATGCCGCTCCATACTGCAACCGCCAGGGCAATGAGATTGCGACGATTAGAACGATCCGCGAGACGCGCAATCGGCACGCCAAGAACAACGTAAAAAAGCGCGAAGGCGGTGCCGGCGAGCAGACCGAGAACCGCGTCTCCTACCTGGAATTCCGCTTTGATCGACGGCAACAGGATCGCAAGGATCTGTCGGTCGATAAAGTTGAACATGTAAACAATGGCCAGAATAGCCAATGCATAACGGCGCGCGGCTAACGACATTTGCGTTGTGCTGCGACTAGTCTCCGACTGCATTTATTTCCGCGGGTGCGACTGCTGCTGCGTCGGGTCGACGCGGGTCGGCTGCTCCCTGAAACAAACCATCCTTCTTGCCAACACTCTGCAGACTCGTAAACGTTGATTGGGCATTCACGACTTCATGGCCGCGCTGCTGCAGAATCTTTATTGTGTCCGGGCTATGGCCTGACTCGACCAGGACTTGATCGGGAAACCATTGATGATGAATGCGCGCCATGTTTGCGGCTTCCGCAATGCCCCTGCCGTGATCGATTACGTTCACGATCATTTGTAAAACTGCAGTAATAATTCTCGGGCCACCCGGACTACCTGTGGCGAGCACGGGCTCGCCATCCTTGAACACAATCACCGGTGTCATCGAACTCAACGGCCGTTTTAGGGGCTGCACAGCATTTGCTTCACCGCCCAGCAAACCGAAAATATTCGGCACCCCCGGTTTCGACACAAAGTCTTCCATTTCGTTATTCAGCAGAAATCCCGCTCCATCCACCGCTATTGCGGACCCGTACGACGTGTTCAAAGTATAGGTATTTGAAACCACGTTGCCATGCACATCAATCACCGAGAAGTGAGTTGTGTCTTCACTTTCCGCCGGCACTGGCACACCGGGTTTTACGTCCGCAGAGGAACGTGCCTTGTCCATGCCGATGCCTTTGGCCAGCTCGGCGGCATACGCCTTGCTGGTTAGCCACTCGACCGGCACAGCGTAAAAGTCCGGGTCACCGAGATGTTCGCTGCGGTCGGCATACGCGAGCCGCATTACTTCCGTTAGCACGTGGATCTCGTCGGCGCTGCCAGCACCGAAGTCCGCGATTGGAAAGTGTTCGAGAATATTGAGCATTTGCAGCACGTGCACACCGCCCGAGCTGGTCGGCGGCATCGCCACAATCTCGTAGCCACGATAGTCGCCGCGCAACGGTTCCCGGATCGCCGGCTTGTATGCGGCCAATGACGCCATGTCGATCAGGCCGCCACCGGTTTCCATTTCCGCGGCGATCTTTTTCGCAATCGCACCGCGATAAAACGCGTCGGGCCCCTCGTCGGCGATCAGCTGCAAGGTATCCGCTAAATCCGATTGAATGAAGCGCTCGCCCATTGCATACGGCAGTTTGCCCGCTTTATAGAAGTACCCACAGGTTGTGACATGGACGCACATCCGCAGCTGTCGGTTCTGCAACTGCGACGCGAGGTCCTGATTGACGATTATGCCGTCGCGAGCCAGTTCGACGGCGGGTTGCAAAAGTCGCTTCCACGGCAGCTTGCCGAACTCTTTGTGTGCGTAGTGCAGACCCGCCACGGTACCGGGGACAGCGGACGCTTTGTGTGAATTGCGTGACAAGTCAGGATCCACATCGCCGTTTGCGTCCAGAAACATGTCGCGGGTGGCGCCCAGCGGCGCCATTTCACGATAATCGATCGCAGTAGTGGTATCCGATTGCGCATCGTAGACGAGCATGAAGCCACCGCCACCGATGTTTCCAGCTCGCGGTAGCGTTACAGCGAGCGAGAACCCTACGGCAACGGCCGCGTCGACCGCATTGCCACCATCCGCGAGAACCTGCGCGCCAATTTCAGCTGGAATCCTGTTCTGCGCGGCAACCATCCCGGTCTGGCTATATACCGGATGGTAAACTGCGCGATAGTCAACGAGCGCCTGAGCGTTGGCGGTCGTCCCTATGCACAAACCTTGCAGCGCGACTAATAATAGACACGTACGTCGCATCAGTACTTCTCTTTCCCGGTTATGGCAACACAGTCTTGAAGATAAAGAAGAACACAATTGCCAGCAACGCGCCAGCAGGAATAGTGACGACCCAGGACACGAAAATTCGACCCACGACACGCAGGTCAATCGCCTCTATTCCTCTGGCAAGGCCAACACCTAACACGGCGCCGACCAGAGTGTGCGTCGTCGAAATTGGAATACCGGTTCCTGATGCGATCACGATCGTGGTCGCCGCAGCCAATTCCGCCGCAAAACCGCGGCTCGGCGTTAGCTG
>JBBKWL010000186.1:0-2952 GCA_037968975.1 Woeseiaceae bacterium
GCTACCAACTGCCCGGAGTACAAAGTCACCGCTGTGCAGATAGCGCCGGCGCAACATCGAACTGAGTGGCAGCACGGGTTTGATGCAAACGCCAAACGTCAGGCTGACTTTTTGGAAACCGCCGAATAGAGTTGCGCTGCTGTCGCTGCGCGACCCTGCCGCTCTTGGCTGAGCTACGCTCGCGAGCGTCTGCTAAGCATCTGAAAGCAGCCGCTCAAATGCTAGTATTGAGCATATTGGAAAGGGCAGCTTGTGACCCAAAGCGGAGATTGAACGACATTACAAAAATGCCGAATTCCCGGCACTAAGACGACACGAACTATTCTCGGGGCGTACCGATTGGGTCTTGCACGGGCTCGTTCGGTGGCCCTTTATCAAATTTCGCATCCTTGCGCCCCTCAGGTATAGTCGAATCGATGAAATTCGCGTCCTTGTCCATCGTTGTCTTTGCCGTCGTTGCATTACTTTTGATGCAATTTAGCGGATTACATCTGCACGCTGGCGGTCTCGACGATGGCGCTGCATTGCACGGCGCACATGTACACGACGTCGGGTCGGACGGACACGACCACACCGCAGATGTCGATGTGTCACTGATTGATTTTGGCATCGTGTGGTCGAAGATCATGCCTGTCCTTATGGCAATCTTGCCCGTTGCACTGGCCATTGTCTGGGTACTTCACAAACTGTGGCCACCTCCGACCACTCTAATTCCCTTACGCCGGCGATCACGCTGGCGACCGCCACTGCGCGCACCTCCCCTCACTCCCTAGACAATTTTGCATGAGGCATTGACGGACAGCTTTGGCTGCTCCCGTGTCTTGTTTCTTTGATGAATGCGTTCAACAGAACGCGTAGGGAGAAGTTTATATGTGGCCATCACTCACGTGTCGAGTCACTCTTCTGTGCTTGCTGGCGGTAAGCAGCACAGCCAGTTTCGCTCAGTCGGCATCTGCGAACGATCAGGCCGCTTTGAAATTGAATGCGGCCATTGCGAGAACGCTCGAGAGCAATCCTCGCTTGATTGCGTATGGCTATCAGCTACGCGCCCAACAGGGCCGGCTTCAACAAGCGCAGCTGAAACCTAACCCGGAGTTAGGACTGCTCGTTGAAAACGCAGCCGGGTCCGGTGACTTTCAGGGTATTGACGGCGCCGAGACGACGCTCAGTCTTGCCTGGGTATTGGAGCGAGGAAAACGTGAACGCCGCGTCGATGCGGCACGTGCCGGCATCTCGCTACTCGAAACCGAGGCAGAGATTCAACGTCTGGATGTGGCAGCCGAAACCGCTCGCGCGTTCCTCGATACGCTTGCACTGCAGGAGCGTCTGATTCAAACCGACGATGCTGTTGCGCTCGCGGAGCAAACAGCAGCGGCAGTGAAGAAGCGCGTGCAGGCAGGACGCACCCCTGCGGCAGATCTGGCGCGGGCAGAAGCAGAGCTTGCTCGCATGCGCCTGGATCGGGAGGATATCGAACACGAATTGCGGACAGCGCACCGACGATTGGCCGCTCAGTGGGGTGAGACGCAGCCGAGATTTGCTCGCGTGAATGGTGACGTTCATCAGCTACCTGTACCGGATGCTTATGCAAATTTGCTTGCTCGGCTTGAACAAAACCCCGACCTGTCACGCTACCTCAATGAAAAACGCTTGCGCGAAGCGGAACTGAGGCTTGCCGAGGCGAGGGCAAAACCAAACTGGCAACTGACTGCAGGCGTTCGCCGCCTGGAGCGAACTGATGATCAGGCCTTCATCGCCGGTATCACGATTCCTCTAACGACGCGTAATCGTAACGAGGGCCAGATTTCGGAGGCCCGTGCCCGACTCGCGATGACCGATGCTGATCGAGCTGCCACTCGTGTGCAGATCGAAACACAACTATTTGCTTTGTATCAGGAGTTGCAACACAGCCTGCATCGCGCCGCGACGATACGCGAAGAGATTCTTCCACGCATCGAGCTAGCCCTTAAAGATACCGAGCGCGCTTATGCCGCCGGGCGCTATGGCTATTTCGAGTTGCGAGTGGTGCAAGCAGAACTGCTGGATACACGTACGGCACTGGTGGAATCGAGCATCGATGCCCACCGTCACGTAATTGAAATCGAACGATTGACCGGGGCCGCCGTTACGTCCTCGGCCACCCACCCATGAGGTTTACGATGAATAAAAAACACACAATGATCGGGCTTGTTGCCTTGTTGGTTGGGATCAATGGTTGCGGCGTCAGCTCTGAGGATGCGGGCACAGGACAAGGCGGTCATGGCGAAGCGGCCGAAGCCGAACCCGCCAGGGGTCCGCACAACGGGCGGCTGTTAGTCGACGGTGATTTCGTACTTGAGCTTGCCATCTTCGAGACCGGCGTACCGCCGGAGTTTCGAGTTTGGGTGACCGACGCCGGTGCACCGGTCGCGCCCGGCGACGTCGACTTGCATGTGACTCTGACTCGGCTGGGCAATGTGAAAGATGAAATCGGTTTTGCCCGCCAGGACGACTTCCTGCGTGGCGACACCGTTATCTACGAGCCGCACTCTTTCGTAGTTTCTATTGAAGCCAAGCATCGCGGGCAGACTCACAGCTGGTCGTACGACAATTTTGAGGGCCGCACGTTAATTGGGGCTGAGATTGCAGCCGCGTTTGGACTCGAAACAGAGTTAGCCGGCGAAGCCGTGATTAAAGAGACCGTCACGGTCTACGGTCGTGTCGAGCCCAATCGTGAGCAGCATCGGTCGGTTAGCGCACGCTTCAATGGCACGATTCAGTCTGTACAAGTATCCGCAGGCAATAAAGTGCGAAAAGGACAAGCGCTCGCCACGATCGAAAGCAACGAAAGCCTGAACACCTACACGTTAACCGCACCGATTGGCGGAATTCTGACAGAGCGAGCTGCCAACCCCGGCGAACAAACCGACAGCCGACAACTATTCACGATAGTTGACACCAGCACAGTGTGGG
>JBBKWL010000187.1:0-6973 GCA_037968975.1 Woeseiaceae bacterium
TCGGTTTCGATGCTCAGGGATGTAGGCTGTGAATTCGTCATCGTTGGGCACTCAGAACGGCGTAGCTTGTACGGCGAGAGCAGCGTTGACGTCGCGGCGAAGTTCAAGGCAGTCATTGATGCTGGCCTGAAGCCTATCCTGTGTGTCGGCGAGACACTGCAAGAACGCGAGGCAGACGCGACCGATGCTGTAATCGGCGAGCAATTGCGAGCGGTACTGGACCTCGTTGGTGTCTCTGGACTGGCGACGGCGATCGTGGCTTATGAGCCGGTCTGGGCGATCGGCACAGGCATGACCGCGTCACCGCAACAAGCGCAAGATGTGCACGAATTTATTCGGCAAACAATAGCGGCAGAAAGTGCCGAAATCGCCGAGGCAATACTTATCCTGTACGGCGGCAGCGTGAAAGGCGACAATGCAGCAGGTTTATTTTCTATGTCTGATATCGATGGTGGCCTGATCGGTGGCGCATCACTGAAAGCAGACGATTTTCTGGCAATTGCCTCTGCGGCAGCCGGTATTTGAGGTTCTGATGGAAACGATTCAAAAAGGGGTGCTGATAGCACACACATTGATTGCGCTGGGTATTATCGCCCTGGTGTTGTTGCAGCGCGGCAAAGGTGCTGATGCCGGAGCGGCGTTCGGCGCCGGTGCATCTGGAACAGTATTTGGCTCGCGCGGATCGGGTAGCTTTTTCTCACGCGCCACTGCCGTGCTTGCTACCGCATTCTTTGCAAGCAGCCTGACGCTGGCCTATATCAGCAGCCAGAGAGTCAGTTCAGACGAAAGCCTGATTGATCCCACGGTGGCGGTTGAAGAGCAACTTGACGATGCTGCCACGGTCACTGAAGAAGTGGCAGACGACAACATACCTGCGCTGGACGCCGAGGTTGAAGAATCCGATCTGCCGACGCTTGATGAAGAGCTGGTGGATGAAGGCGCAAGCGGCGAATAGCGGCGGCCATAACTTATATAGAATCGCTCTGGTGGTGGAATTGGTAGACACGCTGTCTTGAGGGGGCAGTGGCGAAAGCCGTGCGAGTTCGAGTCTCGCCCAGAGCACCAACCTTATTAAGTGGCGTCAAAGGTGTTTCTAAATGGCGCCACACTGATACAATGCTGCGCTAATCAGAGCAGGTAAAAATGTTACAAGAATATTTTCCAATCCTCGTATTTCTCGGCGTCGCATCCGGTATTGGATTAGTGCTTCTTGCTTTGGGTTTTTTGATCGGTCGCGGCAGCAAAGACGATGAGAAACTCTCCCCGTACGAATGCGGATTTGAACCGTTTGATGACTCTCGAACGAAGTTCGATGTGCGCTACTACCTCGTCGCCATTCTGTTCATCATTTTCGATCTGGAAATTGCGTTTCTGTTTCCGTGGGCAGTTTCCCTGGATACGGTCGGTCGCTTTGGAATTGTCGCGATGGGGCTGTTCCTCGCTATTCTGGTGGTCGGTTTTATTTATGAATGGAAAAAAGGGGCGCTTGAGTGGGATTGACGACTAGCCCAGCAGGATCCGAAACTGCAACCGGTGCCGAGAGTGCCGGCGAGAGCCTGCAGGAAAAAGGATTTGTGGTCACGAGCGTCGATGCCGTGATGAACTGGGCTCGCACTGGGTCGCTTTGGCCAATGACATTCGGTTTGGCTTGCTGTGCGGTTGAGATGATGCAGGCCGGCGCCTCGCGCTACGACCTCGATCGGTTCGGCATTATTTTTCGACCCAGTCCGCGGCAGTCCGACTGCATGATCGTGGCGGGTACGCTGACCAACAAGATGGCGCCAGCATTGCGAAAAGTTTATGACCAGATGCCGGAGCCGCGCTGGGTCGTATCGATGGGTTCCTGCGCGAACGGCGGTGGCTATTATCATTACTCGTACGCAGTCGTACGCGGTTGCGATCGAATTGTGCCCGTGGACGTTTATGTTCCAGGCTGTCCGCCCACAGCGGAAGCGCTGATCTATGGGCTAATTCAACTACAAAACAAAATTCGTCGCACGAGCACGATTGCCAGATAACCAGAAAAGAAGATGACATGACTGATCGGCACGAGACATTGGCAGCTCGCTTGGACGAGCGCTTCGGCGAACAGGTTAGCCGCGTGGCCTCGACGTGTCGCGAGTTGACTTACGAGGTTAATAAGAATGAGCTGGTGGCGGTCGCCACCGCGTTGCGTAACGAACACGAATTCGGTTTCGAAATGCTGATGGACGTTTGTGGTGTTGATTATTTGCACTATGGCGAAGATGAATGGACGACCTCAAGCGCAACCGAGACCGGCTTCAGTCGTGGCGTGCAGCGCAAGCCTGTGCTGCTGGATGAAGCTGACGAATTTGACGGACGTCGTTTCGCGGTCGTGTATCACCTGCTTTCGCTGCGGCACAACACTCGCCTCAGAATTCGCGTTTACACTGGCACAGAAAATCCGCCAATCGTTCGCTCTGTCGTTGATATCTGGAATTCAGCGAATTGGTTTGAACGCGAAGTATTCGATATGTACGGCATCCTGTTTGAGGGTCACCCGGATCTTCGCCGCATTCTCACGGATTACGGTTTTATCGGCCATCCTTTCCGCAAGGATTTTCCGCTGACCGGAACCGTCGAGGTTATCTACGATGCTGACAAGGGTCGCGTAGCCTATCAGCCAGTCAGTATCGAAGAGCGCACGCTGGTGCCACGGGTCATTCGTGATGACAATCGCTACGACGAGCAGTTGCGAGGAACTGGCGATGAATGAAATCCACAGTTACACGATGAATTTCGGTCCCCAGCACCCGGCAGCGCATGGCGTCCTACGACTCGTGTTGGAAATGGACGGGGAGACGATCCAAAAAGCCGATCCGCACGTGGGTCTGCTGCACCGTGGCACGGAGAAACTCGCGGAGAGCAAACCGTACAATCAAAGCATCGGTTACATGGATCGTCTCGATTATGTATCGATGATGTGCAATGAGCATGGCTACGTGCTCGCTATTGAAAAATTGCTGGGCATAGAAGTTCCAATTCGGGCGCAATACATTCGCGTAATGTTCGACGAAATCACGCGAATTCTGAATCACCTGATGTGGCTGGGCGCGCATGGCCTGGATATCGGTGCCATGACGATGTTTCTGTACTGCTTCCGTGAGCGTGAAGACTTGATGGACTGCTACGAAGCAGTGTCCGGTACGCGCATGCATGCGACATACTATCGGCCCGGCGGTGTTTACCGTGATTTGCCGGATACGATGCCGAAATATCAGGAATCCAAATTTCGAAGCAAGAAAGATGTGGATCGACTGAATTCAGTTCGAGACGGATCGGTTCTCGACTTCATCGAAGCATTCACGAAGAAGTTCCCGGGTTGTGTTGACGAGTACGAAACTCTGCTTACAGACAATCGAATCTGGAAGCAGCGGACTGTCAATATTGCGGTGGTTTCGCCGGAGCGTGCACTGCAATTGGGCTTTTCGGGCCCAATGCTGCGGGGATCCGGGGTTGAGTGGGACCTGCGCAAGAAACAACCGTATGAAGTCTACGAACAAATGGATTTCGATATTCCGATCGGCACCAACGGCGATTGCTATGACCGTTATTTGGTACGCGTGGAGGAAATGCGTCAGTCGAACCGCATTGTTTCCCAATGTATCGATTGGCTGCGGGCCAACCCGGGATCGGTAATGCTGGAAGACCGCAAGGTGAACCCGCCGAGTCGCGTCGAGATGAAAGATGACATGGAATCATTGATTCATCATTTCAAGCTATTTACAGAAGGTTACTGCGTTCCCGAAGGCGAGGCTTACGCGGCGATCGAGCACCCTAAAGGGGAGTTCGGCGTTTACCTGATTTCGGACGGTGCGAACAAGCCGTATCGGGTGAAGATCCGCGCGCCTGGTTTCGCCCACCTCTCCGCCATGTCTGAAATGGTAGAGGGACACATGCTCGCCGACGTCGTTGCTGTAATCGGCACTCAGGATATTGTTTTTGGTGAGGTGGATCGATGAGCGACACCGATTTGCTTTCAGATCATGTACGCGGCGAGATTGATCATTGGAAAGCGCGCTTTCCGGAAGGGCGACAACGTTCAGCGGTGATTGGTGCGTTGCATGCTGCGCAGCATGAAAACGAGGGCTTCTTAACGGCAGAAATAATGAATGCCGTGGCTGAGTATCTCGACCTGCCAACAATCCAGGTTTACGAAGTTGCTACTTTTTACTCAATGTTTCAGACCAGGCCGGTTGGTCGACACAACGTGGCGATTTGCACGAATATTTCCTGTATGTTGCGCGGCGCCGAGGAACTCGTGTCGCACGTCGAAGGCAAACTTGGTGTGCAATTAGGCGAGAGCACCGCAGACGGTCGTATTTACCTCAAGCGCGAGGAAGAATGTCTGGCCGCATGCTGCGGCGCGCCGATGATGATGGTCGATCACGTTTACCACGAGAACCTCACCAACGACAAAGTGGACAGCATTTTGGACGGTTTGGACTGATGGCTTACGAACACAATCTCGTTTGTTTCAATACGTTTGACGAAGCTGAGCCTTGGACGCTTCAAACCTATGAGAAGACGGGTGGCTACGAATCATGGAGAAAAATTCTAGCTGGCAAGATGACTCCGGAAGAAGTTATTGAGGAAGTTAAAGCATCCGGATTGCGCGGCCGAGGCGGCGCTGGTTTTCCCACTGGCTTGAAATGGAGCTTCATGCCACGCAAAGCGCCGGGTCAGAAGTATCTGGTCTGTAATTCGGACGAGAGCGAGCCCGGCACTTGTCATGACCGAGAGATTTTGCGCTACAACCCGCATGCGCTTGTTGAGGGTATGGCTATAGCCGCATATTCCATGGGCGCGACGGTCGGGTACAACTATATTCGTGGCGAATTTATTGACGAGCCAGTGCCGCGTTTTGAGAATGCGGTGAAAGAAGCTTACGCGGCTGGCCTGTTAGGCAAGGATATACAAGGCTCTGGTATTGATTTCGACCTCCAAACATTTATAGGCGCAGGCGCATACATTTGTGGCGAAGAAACTGCGCTGCTCGATTCCCTTGAAGGTAAGCAGGGCAAACCGCGCTTCAAACCACCATTTCCGGCCAACTTTGGTCTGTACGGCAAGCCAACGACCATCAACAACACCCAAAGCCTCGCGAGCGTGCCGACGATCCTTCGCAAAGGCGCGGCCTGGTTCGCGGGTCTGGGCCCCGAAGGGTCGGGTGGGACGGCGCTGTTTTCCGTGTCCGGCCATGTAGAGAAGCCGGGTAACTATGAGTTGCCGATGGGAATTCCGTTCAAGGACCTGCTTGAGATAAGCGGCGGTGTGCTTGGTGGTCGCAGACTGAAGGCGATCATTCCCGGCGGCTCCTCGTGCAAGGTCATCAGGGCAGAAACTGCGCTGGACACCACAATGGACTACAACGCATTGCAGGCAGCGGGTTCGTCGTTCGGCACCGGTGCGGTCATCGTCATGGACGAGACAACCTGCATGGTCAAAGTGTTACGGCGTATTTCGCGGTTCTATATGGCGGAATCCTGTGGCCAGTGCACACCATGCCGGGAGGGTACGGGCTGGTTGTATCGGATGCTGACCAGAATAGTTGAGGGTAATGGTAAGCAAGAGGACCTCGAGAAACTGATGGACGTTGCCAACAAGATTGAGGGTCATACAATTTGTGCGCTTGGGGATGCCGCAGCCTGGCCGGTACAAAGCTTCCTCACGCAGTTTCATGACGAATTTGAGTACATGATTCGTAATCATGGTCGCAGCATTGTCAACGACCCAGCAGCGGCCGCAGCCTGACTATTATGAGTGACGACGTCGTAAATATAGAAGTTGATGGCAAACCTGTTGTGGCTAAGAAAGGGCAGATGGTCATCGAGATTACAGATCAAATCGGTACGTACATTCCGCGATTCTGTTATCACGAGAAACTGAGTATCGCGGCCAACTGTCGTATGTGTTTAGTTGAAGTAGAAAAGGCACCCAAGCCGATGCCCGCGTGCGCAACGCCGGTTGGTGAGGGCATGAAGATTTTCACCAAATCGCCGAAAGCCATCGCCGCTCAAAAAGCGACGATGGAATTCCTGCTGATTAACCATCCTCTGGATTGTCCGATATGTGATCAGGGTGGCGAGTGTGAGTTGCAGGACCTTGCCGTCGGTTACGGTCGAGATGTCTCTCGTTATCAGGACAGAAAACGAGTCGTAAAAGACAAGGATATCGGGCCTTTGGTGTCAACTGATATGACCCGTTGTATTCACTGCACTCGCTGTGTCCGTTTCGGCGACGAAGTCACGGGGATGCAACAGCTGGGTACGATTGAGCGCGGCGAAAACATGACGATCGGTACTTTTGTCGAACAGAGTATTGATCATGAGCTGTCGGCCAATATCATCGATCTGTGTCCGGTGGGTGCGCTAAATAACAAGCCGTATCGCTACAGTGCGCGCGCCTGGGAGATGATCCAGCATGAAACCGTTGCGCCGCATGATTGCGTCGGTTCCAACCTGTACGCGCATGTGCTGCGTGGCACGATCAAGCGCATCGTACCGCGAACTAACGAGAGCATCAACGAGACCTGGCTGTCCGATCGAGACCGCTTTAGTTACGAAGGGATTTACAGTTCTGAACGCTTACAGCGTCCGCAGGTCTGTGAAAATGGCGAATGGCGAGAGCTCGACTGGGAAGAAGCGCTGGGAAAAGCTGCCGAAGTTCTGGGAGCGGCGCAAGGCGAGCAGACCGGTTTTCTTGCAGCGCCAAGTTCGACCGTTGAAGAGGGGCACCTGTTAGCGCAAATCGCAACGCATCTCGGGTCATCAAATATCGACCACAGAGTTGCTCGCCGGGACGTCTCGGATCAGGATAATGATCCGATTTATCCGTGGCTCGGTTGCGATATTGCAGCACTGGAAGAACAGGGTGCGATACTGGTTGTTGGCTCAAATATTCGGCACGAAGCACCAATTTTGGCACATCGCCTGCGTAAAGCTTCGTTGCG
>JBBKWL010000188.1:0-5107 GCA_037968975.1 Woeseiaceae bacterium
TCGAATTTGCAGGGAAACGTATTTTGAGTCTTTTGGCCACCATTGGATATCGAAGGAACCGCCGGGCGCGACGCGCCATCGGAGTCTTCGCTGTGGTGTGGCTGAACCTGATCCTGCAACCGTGTGCGATGGCGCTGGGCGCTGAACCGGACTGCCCGAATTGTCCGCCATCTCATGCGCAGCATTTCAATGATCATGCACCGGCCTCGAATAAAATGGCCGACATGGAAATGCCCTGCGCGACGGGTGTGGCCGACTGCGACATTCTTGACGGTTTTAACTACGATGGGCGAACGGTAAAGCTAAAGGTTAATGACGCACCCAGCGAATTACCCGTTGCGTTGTCGTCGGCGGTCGATGTCATGTCAGGCATTAGCCGGTCCAATCAGCCCGTTCCACATCCGGTGTATCGATCCCCCCCTGGGCCGCCACCGCGCCTTAACAAACTCTTCTGCGTTTATCTGAAATAGCGATCTCTTCGTTGTAGCACTTTTTTTGTTGGTGTTTTACGAAGGAGATTGTTTTGAAGACCTTTTCAAGTGGGCTCACCGCCCACGTCACGTTAATTCTGCTGGGGCTGACCTCAGCAATGTCTGTCCAGGCACAGCAACACTTGCCGTTATCGCTTTACGAAGCTGAAGACCTGGCGCTGTACCAGGAGCCTGGGCGCGCCGCACTTCTGGCCAGTGCGGAGGCACTCGCAGAACAATCCATCGCAGCAGGTCAGTTGCCCGACCCGATGCTGCGCATGGGAATCGCCAACTATCCGCTGGAATCCGGTGGATTTACCACCGAGGCGATGACCCAGGGGCAGCTTGGCATACGCCAGGCGTTTCCGGCGGGCAAAATCCGTGCGGTGAGTACGCGGCAGTTCCAGTCACTGGCGACGGAGATGTCCGAGAATGCTGACGCGCGCAGCCGCGACGTGCTGACGTCAGTTCGCACGGCATGGCTTGACGCTCACTTCTGGCAACGCGCTCTTGCCATCGTTTCCGAGTCGCGATCTTACTTTAGTGACCTCGTGATCGTTACCCGCTCGCTGTACGCCGTCGGCAAGAAGAATCAACAAGACGTGTTGCGTGCGGAGCTCGAACTCAGCCGCTTCGACGATCGGCTGATCGAAATCGAAAAGCAATACGCGCGGGCACGCGCCAGGTTAACGCAGTGGATCGGCGACGAATCGAGCCGGCCGCTCGCCGATGCGTTACCCGCCTGGGAAAAAGCGCCGACACTTGCTGCACTGCACAGCGAGCTCGTGAAACACCCGGCTCTGCAGGCAGCGGATGCTCGCATCGCTGCGAAAAAGGCGGGCGTTAATCTTGCCGAAGAACGTTACAAGCCTGGCTGGGCGTTGGATCTTGGCTACGGGTACCGAGATGGCACCTTGCCAACGGGAGGCCGGCGTTCAGATTTCGTCAGCCTGTCCGTTACTGTGGACCTGCCGGTATTTAGAAAAAACCGGCAGGATCGAGGATTCGCGGCGGCGCTCAGTGAGCGCCGTGCAGCCAATGAGTCCAAAGAGGCGTTACTGCGTCGGCTGGGTAGCCAACTCGATAGTGAGTACACGCAGTGGCAGGAACTTGCCCGCCGTATCGATCTCTACGAGCAGCGAATTCTGCCGCAGACGGACGATCACGCGAGCGCCGCACTCGCGGCTTACCGACGTGATGCGGGCGATTTCGCCGATGTGATGCGCGGTTTTATCGACAAGCTTAATACGCGACTCGACTACGCCCGGCTGCAAACCGAGCGAGCACAAAGTTATGCCGTGCTCGCAAATCTCGGAGGACTGAAGCAATGAACAATCATCTGACGCGCGTTGCGGTCATCGTACTCGCCATCGTTTTTGGAGTTGGCCTGGGTCTGTGGTGGCCAAAGAATTCTGACATGCAGGACATACCCGTCGCGGGCGAGCGAAAGATCCTCTATTACAAAGCGTTGATGGATCCCAGCTTTCGCAGCGACACGCCCGGGAAGTCACCCATGGGGATGGACCTGGTTCCGGTGTACGCCGACGAGGCAAATGGCGATGACCCCGGTGTAGTGACAATCGACCCGAATATCGTCAATAACCTGGGCGTGCGGAGTGCAGTCGTTGAACGCGGAGTATTGTCCCGCCGCATAGAAACAGTTGGCTACATCGGCTATGACGAAGACACGCTGCATCAGATCAGCACACGTGTCGAGGGCTGGGTCGAGAAACTCGCGATCAAGGCAACGGGCGATCCCGTCAAAAAAGGGCAGGTGTTGTTTGAACTCTATTCACCGGCACTGGTAAATGCTGGAGAAGAGTATCTCGCTGCGCTCAATAGTCAGAACGCGGCGCTGCACCAGGCGTCACGCGAACGGCTTGCCGCGCTAGGCATTGCGGCGAACGAAATCAAACGGCTGGAAAAAGAACGCACAGTAAGACGTCGGGTTCGCGTCTACGCACAATCCGACGGGGTTGTTGCTCATCTTGGTGTGCGTGAGGGAGCTTTCATTACGCCGGCATCAGCCGTGATGTCGATTGCCGATCTCAACAGTGTTTGGGTTTTGGTTGAAGTGTTTGAGCGACAGTCTTCCTGGGTTCAGCCCGGACAACGCGCCGAGGTTGAACTCGATTACCGCCCTGGCGATCCTTTGCCGGCAACGGTCGACTACGTCTATCCCGAAATCGATCCGAAAACGCGCACCTTGAAAGTGCGCTTGCGCCTGGAGAACGCGACCGGGGCGTTGCGACCGAATATGTTCGCGCGAGTCATGATCGCAGGAAACGAAACGCTGCCCGTCCTGCACGTGCCACAGGAAGCGCTAATTCGCGGCGGGTCGGTGAATCGTGTGGTGCTGGACCTTGGCGACGGGCAGTTTCGTTCGCAAGCCGTCGAAGTCGGCATGGAGTCGGGCGAGCGCATCGAAATCCGTAATGGTCTGACTGTCGGTGACCGGGTCGTAACGTCCGGCCAGTTCCTGATCGACTCGGAGTCCAATATCGAAAGCGCGTTGTCACGCATGGAGCCATCGCAATGATAGCGGCCCTTATTCGCTGGTCGATCAATAACCGCGTCCTTGTATTGATAGCGACGGGCTTTATCGTGGCGGCGGGCGTGTATTCGCTAAAGCAAACACCCGTCGATGCATTGCCGGATCTGTCTGACGTACAAGTCATCATCAAAACGTCGTTCGCCGGTCAAGCTCCGCAGGTGGTCGAAGATCAGGTGACCTATCCACTGACGACCGCCATGTTGTCGGTTCCGAAGGCGGTCACGGTGCGTGGTTATTCGTTCTTTGGTGACTCCTACGTCTACATAATTTTTGAAGACGGCACGGATCTCTACTGGGCGCGCTCGCGCGTGCTGGAGTACCTGAGCCAGGTCGCCGGCCAGCTGCCGGATTCGGCCAAGCCAGCACTGGGACCAGACGCCACCGGCGTCGGTTGGGTGTATGAATACGCGCTCGTCGATCGGACCGGGCAGCACGACCTGTCGCAGTTGCGCAGTTTGCAAGACTGGTTTTTGAAATACGAATTACAGACGGTGCCCGGTGTTGCAGAAGTGGCCACCATCGGCGGCATGGTGCGGCAATACCAGGTCGTGGTGGACCCGGACAAGCTACGCGCATTCGGTATAACGCTCGCGAAAGTCAAGGCGGCCATCCAGTCAGGCAATCAGGAGACCGGTGGCTCTGTTATTGAGATGGGGGAGGCTGAGTACATGGTGCGTGCGTCCGGCTATCTGCAAGGCCTCGATGATCTCTCGGATATTCCGTTGGGTGTGGACGCCAACGGCACGCCGATCGTGCTGACGGACATTGCCGATCTGCGAATTGGCCCGCAAATGCGCCGCGGCATTGCCGAGCTCGACGGTGAAGGCGAAGTCGTTGGCGGTGTCGTCGTCATGCGCTGGGGAGAAAATGCCTCAAAGACGATCGACGCGGTAAAGGAAAAGCTTGCCGAGTTACAACGCGGTTTGCCCGAAGGCGTTGAAATAGTAACCACCTACGATCGTTCTTCGTTGATCGAGCGCGCTGTTGAAACACTGCAAGGCAAGTTGCTGGAAGAGTTTCTGGTAGTCGCGCTCGTCTGTGCGGTATTTCTGTTTCACTTGCGTTCATCGGCAGTCATCATCCTGAGTCTTCCGGTTGGCATTCTCGCTGCATTCATTGTCATGCACCTGCAGGGACTGAACGCCAACATCATGTCACTGGGCGGCATCGCGATTGCGATCGGCGCCATGGTCGATGCAGCGATCGTCATGATTGAAAACGTGCACAAGCACATCGAGCGCGAACCGCTCACGGATGAAAATCGTTGGCGCGTTATGGGTGATGCGGCGAGTGAAGTGGGGCCACCACTTTTTTTCTCACTGGTGATCATTACCCTGAGTTTTCTGCCGGTGTTTACGCTCGAAGCTCAGGAAGGTCGCATGTTCGCACCTCTGGCGTTTACCAAAACCTACGCGATGGCGGCATCCGCGATCCTGTCGATCACGCTAGTGCCCGTGTTGATGGGTTACTTCATTCGCGGCAAGGTCACTCCGGAACATAAGAATCCGATCAATCGTGGATTGATCGCGGCGTATCAGCCGGTCATTCACGCCGTGATCCGGTTTCCAAAGGCGACTCTTGTGGTCGCCGCCGTAATTCTGGTTGTGGGGTTGTGGCCTGCCACACAGCTGGGCTCCGAATTCATGCCGCCGCTCGATGAGGGCGACCTGATGTACATGCCGACCACCTATCCGGGCATATCGATCGACAAGGCGCGCGAAATATTGCAGCAGACAGACAAGATGATTCGTACCGTGCCGGAGGTTAAAAGCGTGTTCGGCAAGATTGGTCGCGCCGAGACTGCGACCGATCCTGCGCCTTTGACGATGATTGAAACGATCATTCAATTCAAACCACGCGAAGAGTGGCGCGACGGTATGACCGCGGATACCTTGCGAGCTGAGTTAGATCGCATCGTCCAGTATCCTGGTCTCACCAATGCGTGGGTGATGCCAATCAAGACCCGTATCGACATGCTGGCGACCGGCATCAAGACTCCCGTGGGCATTAAGGTGGCCGGTCCCGATCTCAATATCATTCAACGAATTGGCAATGACCTGGAACGCGTGCTCGCGAATGTACC
>JBBKWL010000189.1:0-5295 GCA_037968975.1 Woeseiaceae bacterium
GAACCACCGACACGCGGATTTTCAGTTTGGACGTGGTCGGCCGTTGGCTATATTTTTCAGTAGGTTACCGGGGCGTCCGTTGCTCAATTGGCAGCACAATGCAGGACGAAGCAGAGCCAGTTCACGCAAAATTCACGCAGTGATAAGTCGCACGTTCTAAGATGCGCGCCTGATTGACCAGGCACAATCAGACGACACACAGAAGCCGTGCATTGGCTGCAGTATCATGTGGATGGCGGCCAAGGAGCGGGAGGATCTCTAATCATGTCATTGCTGGGCAATTTGGTGTGTTTCGTATTCGGCGGGGCGACGCATGTCTGAACTTGACGATCGATTAGAACTCGCTGTAGCCATAGCACTGGAAGCATCTGCAATACCGCGACAGCACTTTTTCGACCAGGAGCTGGTCGTTGAACGAAAAGCAGACGACAGCCCGGTAACACGAGCCGATACAGACACTGAGGTGCTACTTCGCAATCGAATCGAGTCGGCGTGCCCTAGTGATGCGATTAGCGGCGAGGAGTTTCCGTCGAAAGAAGGGACCACCGGTTTCAAATGGCACCTCGATCCCATCGACGGTACGCAGTCGTTCATTAGGGGTGTCCCTCTATTTGGAACGATGGTAGCGCTGGAACACGACGATGAGGCGGTGATGGGCGTGATCGCGTTCCCGGCACTTGGGGAGATCGTCTATGCCGCGAAAGGCAGCGGTGCATGGTGGGCAACGAATTCCCAAGATGCCAAAGGCATTCAGGATTTGGATCGACGTGCTGCAAAGGTATCAACAACCTCCAACTTGGCAGACGCTACATTGGGCTATGGCGGATTGGAGCTGTTCTCGCAACTCGGAGTGCACGACGGCTTCTCCCGCTTGATCGCAAAAACGAAACTTTCGAGAGGATGGTGCGATTGCTACGGACACTATCTCGTCGCAACCGGTCGAGTCGACGCAATGGTCGATCCAGAGATGCATCTCTGGGACAACGCGCCGCTGCTGCCAATCATCACCGAAGCCGGCGGCAGGTTTACGGACTTGTCCGGCAATCCGGTTATAGACAGCGGCAGCGGCCTGTCGACCAATGGGCTCCTGCACGATGCCGTGCTCAGCGAATGGCTCGGTTAGATCCAATATGTCGACCCTTGGCAATCTAGTATTTTTCGTATTCGGCGGATTCCTGATCTTCCTTGGCTACGTTCTGGGCGGCATTATTCTGTGCATCACGATCATCGGCATCCCGTTCGGACTCATGTGCTTCCGATTGGCTGGCAGTGTTATCGCACCCTTTGGTCGCGAAGTACGTGAAAAGGAACCACCTGGCGGGCCGGTAGCACTGATCATGAACATCATCTGGATAATCCTGCCCGGGCTCGAGCTAGCGATCATGCACCTGCTGCTCGCACTATTGTTTTTAATAACGATCGTAGGCTATCCACTCGCGGTGCAGCATATGAAGCTCGTGCCGATTGCGTTGATGCCGTTTGGGCATGTTATGCGGGAGGTTAGGGATTGAGTGGGTTTGGTGCCTGCCCTGCTTAGATTTTTTGTCGCGGTCTCCGCGACGATGAGGTGTTCGCGGAATTGACAGCTAATGAGTTACCGGGGTGCGTTGTTCGGGCAATCCGTGCATCATTACTCGATTCCCAGCTTAGGTGCGGAGACATGCATGCAGCAACTCAATCGCAAGGCCCTCTTTCGCAAGACTCTGGCAGGCCTTTTCGTCGGCCTGGCCTTTAGCACGATGACGAGCTCCATCAGCTTTGCTGCCGGCTACGACCGGCCGACCGGTGAGCCTTTCGCGTCGCGATCCGAAGTCATTGGTGCCCAAGGCATGGCGGCAACAAGCCAGCCGCTGGCAACCCAAATTGCGCTGGACATCCTCAAAGCAGGCGGCACAGCAGTGGATGCAGCCATCGCAGCCAACGCTGCACTTGGCCTGATGGAGCCGATAAGCTGCGGCATTGGCGGTGACCTCTTTGCGATCGTCTGGGATGCCGAGACTGAGACCCTGCATGGATTGAACGGCTCAGGCCGCTCTCCGCAGTCACTGTCGCTGCAACATTTCCGGGACAACGACATCACGGAGCTGCCCTACCTCGGACCGTTGACGGTCAGCGTACCGGGCGCGGTAGATGCCTGGTTTGAGTTGCACGGCCGCTTCGGCAAATTGCCGATGAGCGAGATCCTGGCGCCGGCAACGAAATACGCGCGCGAGGGCTTTCCCGTTTCTGAAGTCATCGCCTGGGGATGGGCCTGGGGCGTTGATTCTCGCAAGGACTTTTCCGGTTTTGCGGACGTGTTCATGCCGGACGGCAAAGCACCGGTCAAAGGACAGATGTTCCGTAATCCGGGACTCGCAAATGCCTACGAGCTGATTGCTGCCGAAGGCCGTGACGCATTCTATAAGGGCGACATTGCAGAAGCCCTCGATGCCTATATGGCCGAGAACGGTGGCTTCCTCACCTTGCAGGATCTGGCTGCGCATAAGTCCGAGTGGGTGGAGCCTGTTGCAACGAGTTACCGCGGTTACGAACTGCATGAATTGCCACCGAACGGACAAGGCATTGCTGCGTTGCAGATGCTGAACGTCCTCGAGCAGTTCGACATCAAGTCGATGGGCTACGGTAGTGCCGAGTACATTCATACGCTGGTCGAAGCCAAGAAACTGGCTTACGAGGACCGCGCGCGCTATTACGCGGACATGGATTTTTACAACGCGCCAGTCGAACGACTGGTGTCGAAAGAGTACGGCATCGAACGTGCCGCACTGATCGACCCGAACAAGGCGGCGGCGACCTATGCAGCCGGCGATATGAAAATCGAGCACGGTGACACCATCTACCTGACGGTCGCGGACAAGGACGGCAACATGGTGTCTTTGATCCAAAGTAATTACGGCGGGTTCGGTGCCGGCTTGACGCTCGCCAAGTACGGCTTCGGCATCCAGAATCGTGGCGCGCTGTTTAGCCTCGAAGACGGTCACGCCAATGTCTACGAACCCGGCAAACGGCCGTTCCACACCATTATTCCGGCATTCATGACGAAAGACGGCAAGCCACTGATGAGCTTTGGCGTTATGGGCGGGTCCATGCAACCGCAGGGACACGTCCAGATCATGATCAACATGATCGATTTCGGCATGAACCTGCAGGAGGCCGGTGACGCAGCACGTGTGCGTCACTTCGGGTCGTCACAGCCCACGGACCAGGAGATGACCGACGGTGGTGAAGTGTTTCTCGAAACTGCGATTGGCCAAGAGGTACGTGAGCAATTGATGAATATGGGGCACACATTGCTCGACGAACCGGAAAGTGTCGGCGGTTACCAGGGCATCCTCTACGACGCCGAGAACGGCGTGTACTACGGGGCGACTGAGTCGCGCAAGGACGGCCAGGCGGCCGGCTATTAATGACTCCCTGAGCAGGAGTCGCCGGCTACTTCAGCGTGATCCAGACAAGATCAATCGTCGTGTCGCCGACATTGCCGTACTCATGGCCTTCGCTCATGTCGATCTCACCCATCCATCCGGAGTCGCCTGGCTTGCGAGTAATGATGGGGCCTGTTGGCGTGCCATCTTTGATGGCTGACCATTCACCACCTTTGATGTGAATAAAAATTTGATTACCCGGATGGCGATGCACGCCTTCAAACTGGCCGGGCTCAACCTTCACGCGCTGCACAATCATGCGATGGTTTTCGAATAGCGGTTCGAGCGGAATGTTCGGATAGTGCTGCGCTTCGGGCGGGTTGTCTGGCGTCAGTGGTTGGTCACTCTTTAAGGTCACGTAAATGAGGTCGATGAGTGTATCGCCGGTATTGCCGGAATCATGGCCCGCGCTAAGCGGAATCGCGTCCATCCAACCGACTTCTCCGTCCGGGCTTACCTCTGCCTCGTAAGTCGTCTCGCCCGCCATGCGTCCAGTCCATTCACCGCCTTTGACATGGACGTAAAGCTGATTGCCCGGATGGCTATGCACACCTTCCCACATGCCTGCCGGCACAACGAGGCGCTGTAAAACGACGTGCTCGTTTTCGAAGATGATACGTCCGTCCGAATCTTCCAGGTTGGGATAGTTCAACATATACGGTCGATTCTCATCAGTTACTCCATCGTCTTCCGCATTGGCCGACCACGACGGCAGTGCGAAGATTAATAGTGTGGTGATTTTTAGCCCTGTATGCATGGTTGACTCCTGATGTTCGACGTATCTGGAAATGCGCATACCAGCCATTTCTTCGAATTTAGAGCATGCAAGTACACTGTGACAAATCATAGCAATTAGAGCTGCTCTTGATGCGACGAACAATCGTGTTGAAACTGCAGGCGGTGTTCGCGCTGGATGAGGCAACGGTTACCAAGGCGGCCAAATACATGATGTCGCTGACCTATCCGGAAGCGCCGCGGGGCTAAGGCCCCTCAATAAGGGACCCTTCTTTGTATGGTGGCCAGGGGCGGAATCGAACCACCGACACGCGGATTTTCAGAACGCTAAGTGTTTGATTCTGTTCTTATTTATCAACCAGTTGCCGGGGCGTTCGTTGCGCTATTTGCAGTACGATGCAGGACTATTCAGGACCGAACCACGCAAAATTCACGCAAGGATTTTCGTTGCCTATACATCAATTGTAACGAGCAAGTCCTCGCGAAACCCTGGCTCATGGTACTCGCCCGGATAGCCTCGCGGATTACAAATGATCCGTGTCTTGAAGAGATCGTAGTCGCACGGCACGTGCGTGTGCCCATGTATCCATAATTCCGGGTGATACCTTTCGATGACGTCCTCTAGGCTACTCGCGAAAGCAGGATTCAGCGGATCGTTTGCGTATCGCTTCGAAATCGACATCGAAGCTGGTAAATGATGCGTAACTACAACGGTTGGTCCGTCGAAACCGGCATCGAGTTCGCAGTCAATCCATGCCCGGCCTATTTCATGGAGTTCGACCGAGTGTTCCGGTGTAAATGCCAGGCCGCCATGTCTGATAGATGTAAAGTCCTTAATAGATCTCTTCGCCCGCTGCCGGGCAATCATGAGTACTACGGTCATGACATCGGGCTTATCGACGATCTCATCAGCCAATCCCCAGAGAATATCCACGTGCTGAACAACGAAAAGATCGTACTCAATGGTGTTCGGTTTTTGGGCAGTACGCTGTGGACAGATTTCAAGCTCCATGGCGAAAGCGAAGCCTGGATTGCCCGGCAGCGGGCGAAACGGTCCATGGAGGACTTTGCGTCTATAAGACATGGCGGCCTGGCCTTTACACCGGAACACTCGGTCGAACTCCATGAAATAGGC
>JBBKWL010000190.1:0-2583 GCA_037968975.1 Woeseiaceae bacterium
AACGCGACGACCTGAGAGAAGAGACGCTATCGCTTTTCACCCGTGCCCGGGTAGCTCAGGGGTAGAGCAGTGGATTGAAAATCCTCGTGTCGGTGGTTCGATTCCGCCCCCGGGCACCACTAAAATATAATAATAACAGTATCTTGAGAAGAATCTCGTCCCAGACCATAGTGGCTTTTTAGTGCTTGGGTGACAATTTGGGTGACAGCAGACGGATTCTGGATCGCAATTTACCTGACGTTGCGCCGCTAACGGCCCAAACCTGCCGTTCGCCGATGTTGTTGACGCCGCAAAGCAGCTTCCCGGAAGCGGACTTTGGTCATCAGCGCAGCAATGCGTGGCTCGGAAGCTGCGCCCGGCAATTCAGAGGGCCTCCCGTTCGGTTCGCATCCCAATTCGCTGGAGTGTTGCAGAAAGCTGATCCAGATCAAATGAATTTCAATGCCGCCCTCATTCTGGTGAACAGGGTCGGCTCGAGGATACCAGCAGCAAGTCCCAACAAGATTGCCCACGGTGCGGAGTTGAGCTGGGCAGAAAGGCTATCGTTGATTTTTTCGAATCCGTCGAAGAAGAACAGAAAAAAGTTCAAGATCACGCACAGCGTTCCAATGTAGATCACTTGAGCACGTGTGTGGCTCAAGAGATTGGACAGACGCTGCAATTCCGGGGGGGCCGCGACCCGCAGTGTTGCTGTTTGGAAAAACAGCCAACCGAATGCAAACCCTACCATCGTGAAACCGCTCCAACCTATGATTACAAAAATCCAGTTTGCTGCAAGATCGAAACCACGTGGAAATGCAGACCACCAGGTATTCGCTTTTGCCCAAATCCAGAGCACTCCAAGGGCTAATCCTATCAGGAATACAACGGCCGAAATCCGAAAGACCTTTTCGAGTATGCTGTTTCTCAGAAGCTCTCCACTTGAACGCAGTTTCCGCTCCACTTCGAGAAAACTATCTATGACAGAATCGTCGCGACCTGCAGCCAATGCATGAGTGCTTGTATCCGCCAGTTGTGCTCCAAGCTCATCAATATTACTCGGCGACTCGTTACGAACACGGCCGAATAGCACATCGGCTTCGCGCCAAGTCGGAAATGCTTCTTCGTGAAGCCGGTCGCCAGGTTCCGATTGAACCCGCAACCTACCTCGATCAACGATAACCCTCATGCTAGTTTCCCAGGACTTCGGCGTGAATCGCAGAAAAAGCCACACCGTTTAATGAAACCCCAATGCTCCAAGTTAATGAAACCCCAATGCTCCAAGGCAGAATTTGACCAGATTCGAATTCTGTTTCATCGACGACTTCGTTGAACCCAACCACCGTTTCAGTCAGATCAATTAGATTTCCGCCGACGAGCTGTCGCATGTCCTCGTAGGCGCCATCTAATGACACCAAAGACAAGCCTTTTAGAGTGCCAAATTCCTGAGCCAATGCAACAGCTTGTTCGTCAATCTGAAAGTGACCAACCCAAAATTGAAGCCTTGTTTGTGCCACCCGGCTTTCTACGCTCAGCGATGATCTCACTCCATAGCTGATCGGTACGTAGGGGCCGTCATAGCCTTCCAATGGCTCCCCTGATGCCATCCGAGCGAAGGCTTCCGTATCAGCGGGCACCCACCCTGCAGAGTATGAATAAATAGAGATCGTGTCTCCGCCTTGTGGCGAGGCTCTATATGCTTGGAGGAACTCTGTGAGTTGCGCGGTGTCTTGCAGTACCTCCGGAAACGTCCGCTGCATCAAGTCCAGAGGCGTCGCTTGAGCGCGCAACAGAATTGCTTCTTGTTCAGCCAAAGGGAGTTGGCTCCTTTCGGAGACAAAAAGCAGGGTCTCCGCTTCTTCCTCGTAACCAAGACTGCTCGTAGTTCCGAATTCCAACGTCCTATCGCCAGGTTCTGTGTCTTCATAGCGTTTTTTTATTTTTGCGGCCCATTTCCCTCCCGCAACTGCATAGTCATCGAACAGCCTGTCTGGGTTCGGGCCATGCCATCTCACATATACCGGGAATTCATCGTGGTTATTCTTAATTCAGTATACCGTCTCTCGCGCACCATCCCTCAAATGTACGACGCCGGACTCGTATTCGAATTCAATTCTATCGCGGCTAACTGCGCCATCGCTATCGATGGACTCAGCCAGGTTAAATTTTGACCGATCACAAATTTCTGCGGCAGCGCTGCTCGCCGTTAAAGCAAATATCGAAACAATCCTCAGCATAATAATCTCCGTAAAAAATCTATCACTATGACCTTGAAACACTCTCGATGGTTGTGAGGTCTCCAGTCAAGGTTCAGTTTCTTAACAGCTGTGCTTCACGGCCACCTTGCAAAATCGGCCCTATGCTGCCGTCTGCCGTGTCATCCATCGCTGCGACGCAGCTTTCGCATTGTGGTCATTCGTGATCGGTGCAGCATTTTCCAGCCATCAATTACAGTGAAGTGTTATGATATCCCCAAACGGGGAGAGAGCCATGATCGCGGGTGCACATGCAGTCTTATGGGTGAGGCAAGACGAGCTAGGAAATGACGCATGCCGCTTCGCCGACGCTGAGGGAGGGTACCTGATTGATGGTTCGTCGACGGAC
>JBBKWL010000191.1:0-2867 GCA_037968975.1 Woeseiaceae bacterium
TGCCAATATGGCCAATGCTACTGCTTCATCAGCTTTCGCAGCAGCTGCAGGCTCGATTTCCTTGACCCGATCCAGTTCAGCCGTTTTGGCACGCTGAACTTCGAGTTCCGAGCAAATGGCTTCATGCAATCGGGCAAGCGCTCCTTCGCGATTGACCCACCATTCTGTCGACCAGACTCGGACAAGCCGCCAGCCGAGTCCACGCAGGATCTCACTTCGAACCTTATCCCGATCCCGCGCCGTCGCCGCGCTGTGGTAGGTCGCGCCATCGCATTCAACGCCGACGAGGTAGTCCCCAGGGCGATCAGGGTGCACGATCCCCAAGTCGATGCGAAATCGCGACACACCGATCTGCGGGTGGGCTTCCCAACCTTTCGCCCGCAGGCCATCGGCTACAAACTGCTCGAACGGGGAGTCGTAGTCACCCACGGAACCTCGCACCGCGACGGTGATCGCATTCGGGCCGTGGTTTGCAAACTCGATGAAGTGACGTAAGTCGTGCACAGCTCGTGCCGAAGTCCGGTTGAAATCAATCATCGACGGCTCGAACGAAGTGAAGACCATCATCTCGCGGCGTGCCCGCGTCACTGCGACGTTCAGGCGTCGCCAACCACCCTCTCGGTTGAGCGGCCCGAAGTTCATCGACATCACATTCGCATCGGGCTCGGTGGGACCGAACCCGATACCGAGCAGAATCAAATCACGCTCGTCACCTTGCATGGTCTCCAGATTCTTGACTACGACAGGCTCCGCCAAGTCGTCCCTGAAAAATGGCTCAATCTCCATATGCTCGCGACGGGCCTGATCAAGCAGGTCATCGACAAGCTGCTGTTGCTCCGCGTTGAGCGTGATGATGCCGATCGACTGACCAGATGCGACAAATACAGGATCGGTAAGTCGTTTGATGACCTCACTTACGATAGCCTTGGCTTCGATCTGATTGCGACGCCCGCCCTTGCCAGGCGCATAGACGCCGTTGACCTTGTGCCAAGAGACCGCGCTCGGGCGCGAGTCGGCCGCCGGAAATGTGATGAGGTTGCCGTCGTAGTATCGGTAGTTGGAAAACGTAATGAGACTTTCGTGCCGGCTGCGGTAATGCCAGCTCAGACTGTGCTGGGGAACGCCCGCACCGATGCACTCATCCAGGATGCTCTCAAGATCCTCGTCGGTATCGTCGTCCCCGGCGCTGGCACCTCGATTGAAAAAACTGGTGGGTGGCATCTGTCGAGGGTCACCTGCGACGATGACCTGTTTACCCCGAGCAATGGAGCCCACAGCATCCCACGGTGCAATCTGCGAGGCCTCGTCGAAGATGACTAGATCGAAAAGCTCGTGATCGGCTGGCAAATACTGGGCGATGGACAGCGGGCTCATCAACATGCATGGCGCCAGAACTGTGAAATCCTGTCCCATCTCTTGAGCAAGTTGTCGTACTGGCTTGTGACGACGCTGCTTCTGCAATTCGTGCTTGAGGATTCCGAAACCACTGCGCTTGGTCACGCCGTTCTTGTCCGGAATGTTGCCCGACAATTTGGCTTGGATATAGGCCGAGGTGAGGTTCGCCAGTTCGTCCAATGCCGTGCTGTATGTATCAATGGCGCTTTGGTGCTCGGCAGGAACGAAGTGGCAAAGAAGCGGCTCCGCATCGATCGCCTTGCCGGCGAACCATTGGGCGTAGGCAACCTCGAGGGTCGCTGCGACGGAACCTTCAGGGAGCGTGCGTTGCTCAACCGCGTCAACCAGTGGCCCTAACCCGCAGACCATCGCCTCCTGCCGCACTCGTTGCCAGCTACACCAGGCGTTTAGGTATTTTTCGTTCTCGACAATTGCCTGCGCGCCGGCAAACAATTCGGGCACTTGCTTGTTGAGGTCAATCTCGGCGCCTGCGGCCACACCGAACCGCTCGGTCGCATCAAATAGCGCCTTGTAGCATCCTCTTAGCTGCCGGATGGCCTCTGCTATGGACCCGTCCGCGGTCAGCAGGTCATTGCCATCCAGAACGAGCCGTTGCACTTCATGACGCAGATTCACCAATTGCTCCGGTGCGCTGGCTAGCGGGACAAGGTTTGTGCGAAGGTCCTCAGCCAAATTGGTCGCGAATGCCAGTCCACTCACGTCGGTACCCAAGGCGGACCATCCAGGCACATCCCGCAGATCGTGGTTCAGGGCATCAATCTTGGCGACGAGGGCTTTCATGGCGGTCAGCGGAGAAATGTCCGCACCCACCTCCGGAAGAAATGGCGTTCCTGCGGTAGCGGCGAGCGCTTTGGCAACCTTCTTCTTGGCCCACGTACCTAGAAACCAGAACTTACCATTCGCGTCAGCCCACTCGCTCTTCAGCTTGTCGATGTCGATGCGACGGACAGCCTCTGGCGCGTAGGTTCGTGAAAGCTGCTTTTCCAAAGATTCGTACACTTTCAAGAGAGATATGGCCTGCTTGGCCGCCGCGCTAATCTTTTGCAACTCTGGTGAGAAAGCGAAACGCAAGTCCACGCCGTAGGCGTCAGGCAAGCGCCTGACAAACTGCAGCAACTTGCTGGCTACAGGCACTACATCACCCACGGTAAGTCCTGTGTTCTGAACGACCTGGACGCACGCCTCATCGCAAGCCTTCAGCGCGGTCAGTACCTGGCGGGCTGTGCTCACCATAGATTCTTGCCAGGCGTTGGACCATTCCGATCGAGACAAGATGGTCATCCGCTCGCCGACTCCATCGACAACACTTCGATTCAAATCCAAGCGACGTGCAACATCCCGAAGTTGCTCCATCTGAGCCGCGTCGTGTCCCTTCCCTTCTGACCAATGCAAGCGAGGTGTCGTCGGGGACAAATCTTTGACGACGCGTCCAATGGCCATATGCACTGACC
>JBBKWL010000192.1:0-4086 GCA_037968975.1 Woeseiaceae bacterium
TTCCTGATACAGTCTCGCAGCGCTTGCATTACTTCGGGCGGGTTTTCACCGGCATAGTTCAGAAATCGACAGTTCTTGCCGATACATTCATCCGAACTGTAGCCGGTGATTTCAGTGAATGCCTTGTTGACAAACGATATCTTCTGATCGCTGTCGCGATGGTCGGTAATAATGACGCCGTTGGTTGCCGCCGCAATGGCCCTGTCCCGGACAGACAAAGAATCTTGTCCGCGCTGCAGCATAATGATCGAAACGATCGCCACCAGACCGGCAGCGACGACGGAGCTCAATGCGGTCAGTGCGATCGCGAAAGGACCTTCGTAATAGCGGCCGTAACCTGCAGCGACTGCGGCGCCGGTAAGAAGTGGTGCGCCGACAACCATCACGAGGAGCGCGCGTAACTGAGTGCCGACCGCGGATTCCTCGATGAGCATGGCCGGAAAGCCGGAGTCGTGGCGCATCCAGATGGCGCCCACGCCCAGCAGCAGGAACAGAATCGCTGACTGCAATGACATTGCAGTACTGCCTCCGATACCGAGGTAAAGCTCAGGTGCACCATACGCGTACCCCAGCAGCGACGCGACTGCGGTCAACAGCAGTATCGTGGCGAAAATACGGCTCCATGCCCTTGCGACGGTGGATTGCCAATGATCGATAGTGACCGCGAGCGCGAACAACATGAAACCTATTGCGGTCGTCGGTGCCATGCGGCCTGGCGAAGATGTAAGTACCCAGTCGCTGGGGGCCGCTACGATTATTTCATCGATTCCCAGATTGACGTTCCAGATATTCTGAGCGAGGGTCAAAAGTGCGAGAAGCGCGAGCGGTGTTAACAATGTAAATCGAAGCACGCTTCGCAACATTGCTGGTCGCATCGACCCGACCAGCAGCAGGAGGCCTGATATCGTGAAACCGGCCGCCGTATTGGCTTTCATCGAGACTTGCCCACGGCCGAGCGTGTGCAGCGCCGCGATGTCCAGCAACCAACCGGCCAGAGCCGCGCCCGCAGCAATTACAGTAACAGTTCCCGCTATAGCGGCTATCCGTGCAGCCAGCTTGTTTCCTGTTGCGCTATATCTGTCTGGCATTGGCAAGGTTCCGGCGCTGCGGTAAAGAAGAAGGTCTGGGTCGCGATTGTCGCCAACATTGTGCTTTACAAACGCATATCAGACAATACGGTTCGATTCCTCCTGTTATGTCGCGAGCAAAATATGGCGCATGTACTGATCGTTGATGATGAGCCCAGCTTTTCGAGTGGTATTGCTGAATATCTTCGCCTGAAAGATCACAACGTCGTTGCAGCGAATACTCTCGCGGTTGCAAGAGAGCTACTAGCTCAGCGAACACCGGACGTATTGCTGCTGGATTTGATGTTGCCTGACGGCAGCGGTCTTGAACTGTTTGACGTATTTGAAAAGAAGCGACCGCAGAAAATCATCATCATAACCGGACACTCCGGCGTTAAATCGCTTATCGGCGGGATGGCGGGCGACGGCGTCTCATATATGAAGAAGCCGATTGAACCCCGCGAATTGTTGGGTATTTTGAATGCCACCACGAGTGATGCAGCGGACGAGGAGGAGGTAGCGGGGTCGTACTTTGGCTTGCTGGTTGGCGAAAGCGATGCGATGCAAGCGGTCTATCAGAAAATCAGGCAAGTCGCGGCGACCGGCAGTACAGTTTTTGTTCAAGGTGAAAGCGGAACGGGCAAAGAGTTGGTTGCCGATGCAGTGCACCGTGTGAGCTCTCGCAAAGGCGAATTTGTGCCGGTGAATTGTGGTGGCTTGTCCAAAGAGCTGATTTCCAGTCAGCTGTTCGGTCATGAGAAAGGTAGTTTCACCGGCGCTAATAAGCGGCACGCGGGCTTTTTCGAACGCGCGAACGCCGGAACCCTGTTCCTCGATGAAATCACAGAAATGCCGATTGAGATGCAAACACATTTGTTGCGCGTCCTGGAGACCAGCAAAATTTTGAGAGTGGGTTCGGAGAGCGAGCTTGCTGTGGACACGCGGCTGGTGGCTGCGACGAATCGCGATCCGGCCAAGGCAGTTCGTGATGGAATCCTCAGAGAAGATTTATATTACCGATTGCGCGTATTTCCGATTGAACTGCCGCCACTACGGGAGCGGCACGGCGATATCTCGGTTTTAGCGACCTATTTTCTGGACGAATTCAACCGCAGCAACGGCACCAGCAAAACATTTGCGCCAGAGACCCTTGAAGCGTTCGAACAGCATTCGTGGCCAGGTAATGTGCGGGAACTGAAACACGCGGTACATCGCGCGCATATTGTTACGATGGATGACGTAATTCATGCACCCGAGAGCCTCGAAGACGAATTACCGGGCGAGATTGAAGGGCTGCGCGCCGGTCGATCAATAGCGGATGTCGAAAGAGACCTGATCATGGCGACACTCAAAAAGTTCGACGGCGACAAGACTGCCGCCGCGTCGAGTCTCGGGGTAAGCCTTAAGACTTTATACAACAGACTTAAAGAATACGATCATGACGCCAATGGCTAGGTATTGTGGTGCCCATCACATAGCACTCGAATCGAATATGGGATAATTTTCGCTCTTTGTCTGTCAACTACTCTACATGAGTGCTGAAATTTCTAGCATGATCGAAAAATCTCAAGAAAAAATTGTTGTCCTGGTTATTGAAGATGAACCGGACGCTCGCGAAGCGAGTCGACTGTACCTGTCCCACTGTGGCTACGATGTAATTACCGCGGCCGACTACGATGCAGCGTTCGAGCAGGCGAATGCCAAGCCGCCGGATGTCGTTGTCTGTGATTGGCGTTTAGGTGCAGGCGGCGACGGAGTCGAAGTCGCGAGAAAGCTGCAACAGCGCTTTAACTTCGTACTCCTGTTTGTCTCAGCATATCCGACAGACGAACTTCGCACTGCCAGTGCGGACCTCGATGTAACAGCTTATTTCCGCAAACCCGTTTCACTAAGTGATTTGGCGCAGACGATCGGCCAACACGTCTCGGACGATTGACGCACGCCGCGCATTGTCACGCAGTGGGTGTTAAGTTGATGGTTCCTCAGGAGATGGAGCCGAGCGATCGGTAAGCAGACAAAACTCTGGCTGACTATTTTTGCGGTGGCCGCAGCGCTGGTCGCAGTAGTCTACTTTCTTCCGGCAAAAGAAATTGCCGTCGACCTGGTCAGGACAATTCGAAGCTATGGGCCGGTAGCACCAGTCGTGTTTTTCATGCTCTATATAATCGCAGCGATCATCGGCTTCCCGCGCACTGTACTGGCGATACTGGCTGGCATTATATTTACACCACTGACAGCCGTAATCGTTTTGATGGTGTCGATGATGGCAGCTTTCATGGCAACCTTCTGGCTGTCCCGACACCTTGCGGCCGACTGGGTTGCGGCGCGCCTCGAAAGCATACCGATCGCAAAGGCGTTGCTGCGCGAAGTCGAACAAAACGGCTTTAAGGTGCTGGCCCTGATGCGAATGAACCCGTTCGTGCCGGCTTTTATCAACGGCTATGGCTTCGGCCTGACCCGGATCAGTCCGCTGTCGTATTTCACGGCGAGCGTGTTGGGATCATTGCCGCTGAACATGATCTATATCTATCTGGGCTGGGCCGGTGGCACCGCCATTCTGGGTGACAGTCCCGACGCCAGCGCCCTTCAGGAAGGCACGCTTTGGGCAGGCGTGGCGCTCAGCGCTCTGCTGTTGGTTGCAGTCGGTTGGTATGGTCGGCGCAGCATCGGCTCCGTTTTCAGTCAGGAGGCAGCTGCATCGGGCACGCAATCGAACGATGAATAATATTTCCAAAGAGCGGCCGGCGTTGCTACGGACAGTGCGCCGCGCATCGACCTGGGCAGTGACTGCGCTGGTCCTGGCGATACTGTCGTATGCGGCCTGGATCTACGAGTCCGACCCGGGCGACGACGCGCCGCGAATCCTGGTTTCGATCGATCGCACGGTCTGGAATCGAGTAGGAATTAATCGCTGGACGTATATTCGCGCGTTGCGTAAAGCGGGGATGCGACCGGTTCTGATCGACTTCGACACCGTGCAGCCCGATTCTGACGCGACTCTGTGGCTGGACGGGATCGA
>JBBKWL010000193.1:0-5671 GCA_037968975.1 Woeseiaceae bacterium
AATCAACTTCCATCGTTTGCTGGCAGTCAAACGCCGAGCGTCTCGGTAGCGTCGATAAGCCCTGCAGGGGCCGGATTGAACGTGTTGAACCTGCGAGGGCTCGGCGGAAACCGAACGCTTGTACTTCTCGATGGTCGTCGAATTCCGGCCTCTACTCAAGACGGCTTAGTCGACATGAATGCCCTTCCTCAGGCTCTTATCTCGGGTATTGAAGTGGTCACAGGTGGCGCTTCGGCTGCGTGGGGTTCTGACGCAATCTCTGGTGTCGTCAACCTTACCCTCGACAAGGATTTCACCGGCATGAAGGGTGAGGCACAAATCGGCGCGACAACCTACGGGGATGACCAAAACGTGAAGCTCGCCCTGGCCGCCGGCACGAGTTTCGCGGATGACCGTGGGCATGTGCTGCTGAGTGCCAGCGGCAATTATCGCGAAGGTGTTCCTTATCAAACCCGAGATTGGTATACGGGAATGAAAAGGCTTTTTAATCCGGATTACACGCCGACAAACGGGCAGCCGCAAATTCTTGTCCGTGAGAATGTTGGGTTCAGCACTCTGGCTCCCGGAACGATTATCACCGAAGGTCCGCTTAGGGGAACGCACTTTGGGACGAACGGCCAGCCGCTGCAATTAGTTTACGGGCCGATTGTCGGTGACCCACATTTGGTTGGGGGCGATTGGGAGTATACCGACTTCGCCAACACCGGCAGCCTCGAGCCGCGAGTTGGGCACCAAAGCGCATTTGGTCGCGTCAGTTACGAGCTTGGCAACAATATAGAAATATACGGTGAGGCTTCGTATGGCAGTTCGGACACCCATTCCATTTGCTGCGCCGTGTATAACTTCAACAATTTGACGATCCAGGCTGATAATGCGTTTCTCCCTGCCCAGGTTGCTAACCAGATGACCACTTTGGGGATAGAGTCAGTCAGGGTCGGCTCGTCCAACAACGATATAGGGTCTGCCAGAACAGATACCACGCGAAAAACACGCCGGTTTTTGCTAGGTGCCAATGGGGAGATGGATGCATTAGGGTCCAATTGGCGTTGGGAAGTTTATGCGCAAAAGGGTATCGGTGACACTTTTATCAGCTCGGATGTGCCGAAGCGTGACGATTATAGGCAAGCAATAGATGCTGTGTACGACACTAGCGGTTCGATTGTCTGCCGTTCGACACTTACCAACCCCGGTGATGGTTGCGTACCATTGAACATTCTGGGAATTGGGGTGGCATCGCAGACGGCCCTCGATTATGTAATAGGCACTACCTCTCGGCACGATACCTTGGAGCAGGATATCTTTGCCGCCACAATCTCGGGAGATCCCTTGGAAACGCCGGCGGGGCCGGTTTCAGTCGCGTCGGGCATCGAGTACCGTAAGGAGTCCGTTAAGGGGCAAAGCGATGCGCTATCCCAGGTAAATTCGTTCTGGGCAGGAAATTTCAAGCCGCTTACAGGTTCGTATGATGTGGTGGAAGGTTTCTTCGAGACCGTCGTACCGATTACAGACAATTTCGATCTGAACGCCGCCGTGCGTGCGACGGACTATAGTACATCCGGTTACGTGACGACTTGGAAAATGGGTGCTACGTTCCAGCCGATCGAGGATATCTCATTTCGTATCACTCGCTCACGTGACATCCGTGCGCCTAACCTGGGTGAACTCTTTGAGTCCGGGGCCACGGCGACCATCAACGTTGCTGACCCCTTCCGCAATAACGCATCTTCGACGTTTTTCCGGATCAGGTCGGGCACTACGGATCTAAAACCGGAAAAGGCGGACACGCTTGGCGTTGGCGTAGTTGTGCAGCCACGATTTATGCCTGGTTTCGCATTGTCAGCTGATTACTACGATGTGGAAATCTCAGACGCGATCGCGTCGGTTGATGCGCCGGACATCATCAATCAATGTTTCGCTGGCAATCTCGCGCTGTGCGATCAGATCGATCGCAATGCAGCCGGGGAGATTTCCGCCGTACGAGTGACACCGATCAACCTGAGTACATTGATAGCACGAGGTATTGACTTGGAAGCGAGCTATCAGGTGCCGATGGACAGCATTGTCTCTGGTTTGGATGGTGACTTGCGGCTGCGTATTCTGGCAACGCACTATCTCGAGAACTATTCCGACAATGGAATCAATGTTCCGACCGACACTGCAGGCGAAAACTCTGGCATAGCGCCGCCAGACTGGCGGTATTTTGCCACGATTGGGTACGCTCGCGAATCGCTCCTTGCATCGTTGACAATGCGTGGTGTGAGCGATGGAGTCTATGGCAACCATTATATCCATTGTGCGACAGGGTGCCCTGCAGCAACCTCGGATAATCCAACCATTGAGAATAACCATATCTCCGGTGATTATTATCTGGACGCATCTCTAAGCTATTACTTCACAGACGACATCAAGGCGACATTAATGGTCGAGAATTTAGCCAACACGGATCCGATCGCGGTAGGTCAAGGTGAGAGAAGCATTGGCAGTGCTGCTACGGGCACTAATGCGCGCCTATATGACATATTAGGTCGGGCGTATCGTCTTGGTGTTAAGTTCCAATTTTAGCCGATTGGTTTGCGTACCAACTAGCTTGTGGTTATTTCAATCAATGTGTAGCCATAGCAGACTTGGATGGACACTACATTCATCGTGGAATGATCTGCAGCATGGAGTCGCAAAGGCTACTGCTGCAGATCACATACCGGTGCTGATTGAGCATGTACCGTTGATCGTGACTGGCGTGCTGCCAGCCACGGTCTGAATGACAGATTTGAAGCGGCCGGTGGCTTTCTCAAATTGACCGCTGTCATCAAATTGCGTAAGTCGGCTGGTTAACAGAAAGCCGAGACGGGTGCGGGAGTATTGCGCGAGGCTGTGAGCCGTTTGCGTCACTAGCAGACTGCGGCGTGCGTATTGAGTCATCATAGGGTTATCACAGGAGCGTTAAATGAAACGTCGAGCTTTTATCAAGAGTGCCGGAGCGAGTGTCGGAGCCATGACGATTGGAGCCAGCGGCAACCTGAATGCAGCGGCAACCCAGGAAGCCGTTTCATCTGCGTCGCAGTCCACCGAGCGTACGGGAAGTAACGTCACGGCGGACGTGGCGATCGTGGGCGCGGGCGTGATGGGCACCTGGACGGCGCTCAATCTTCGCGAGATGGGCTTGTCGGTAGTTCTGATCGACCAGTACGGTGCCGGAAATTCGAAAGGGAGCTCCAAGGGTGAGATCCGCGGGATGCGCATCACTTACGGCGAGGACGAGCATGAGATGCTCTGGGCGCGGGACGCCTGTGAGCAATGGAAGATACGCGAGGCCGAGTTCGGCACCGACATGTTCTACCAGGTTGGAGCGCTGTCGTTTAGAGACCGATGGAGTAAAAGAACCACTGCCGAACGAGCCTTATTCGACAAGCACAAAGTACCCTATGAAGTGATTCCGTACGACGACCTCACAAGGCGGTGGCCACAGTTGCCACCGCCCAATGAAGATTACTTCGGGTTCTATCACCCCTGGGGCGGCGTGCTGTCGCCTCGTGACGCCAATTTGGCGGTGGCGACGGCATACAAGAACAAGGGTGGCAAATGGATTCTGGACAAGGCTGCGCCCGGCGAACGTGCGGGTGGCAAGCTCAAGACGCTGAAGCTCTCCTCCGGCGAGACTGTTAGTGCCGGGTCGTTCGTGTTCTCCTGCGGGCCCTGGCTACCCAAGGTGTTCCCTGAGATTATGACGAACAAGCTCTCGGTGCGACGAACCGCGTACTACATGATTGGTACACCGCCTGGCGACAATCGTTTTTCGGTGCCAAATATGCCGAATACCGGTTTGGGTCTGCCGAGCATAAACGGGGCTGGTTTCGGGTTATTGATCGGCAAGGGCGACGACGTCGATCCGGACACGTTCGAGCGTACACCGAGCGCCGACGACCTGACCAATGCTCGGGACGTAATCGCGCAGAGGTTTCCGGGATTAAAGGATCAGCCCATTATCAATAGCTGGGTATGCCAGACTGACGACTCGGTAGACGAGCAGTGCATCTTCGATCTTCATCCGGAGATGGACAACGTATGGCTGGTCGGTGGTGGCTCCTGGCACGGGTTTAAGATGGGCCCCATGATCGGTGACTACGTCGCCCACCGGGTAATCGGCGTGGAGAAGGGTCTGCCGGAGGCCGGCTTGAGTGGGACGGATTTGGCGGCAATGTTCAAGCTCAAGCCACAGACATTTTGAGACCAGCGGGAAACGTTACGTCCGAAGGTAGAGAGCGCCTAGGCAGGAAAGAGAATACCTATTATGAAAGGGTAAAGGCTCCGCTGGCGCGCATCTCAAGTTTCCAATCAAAGGAACTAAATTAACGAACAAGACTCGCGTGACGAAATTAATCTAAAGGAATGTGATACACGAAACTCAAATTAGGCAAGAATAAGGTAATAAACCATGTCAAATAAGTATGCTGGAGGGTGCGAACACATTCACACACACTCAGATTTCGACCCGATAGACAACCACACTTGCCACTGTTCGGTATGTAAAGGCGTCACTGGGCAAGATACGACTCATGTCGTCTTCTTTAATCATGGAGACCTGAAAGTAGACAACCTCGATGGATTGAATCGTCAGCCGTTCAACGCTCAAAACCCAGATGGGCCACTGGAGCTGTGCACTTGCTCGGAATGTGGCACGCCGATCATGCTCGATGACAAACAAAAACGAATTCGCGTAATAGTGCCTAACCTCATGGGACATGATTCAGAGAACCTACCAGCGACTTACCACGCCTTTTATGATGCATCCGCTGGCGCGGCAGCCCCTGACGACGGTCGTCCCGTGTACAACAGTCTTCGTCCAGACTTCGTTTGGCCAGAACCCGCTTAAGACGCGAAGTCGATATCAGACAGGCTCTCGGACTCCCCGACACCAGTAAATTGGTGTGAGGAGCAAAAAGTCAACATTTCTATGGCCGTTTTGGGGATGAGCAATGAATTCCGGCCGCAGCGATGCAACAGGATACGTGAGGGCATCGGCAAGAAAATGTTGGTTTCGGCCGCTGACAAAAAGCATACGGGGTGGAATTTTCGTCGTATGTGCTGGGTGAGCCACGACGAGCACCGCGCGCTAGCCGCCCGAGGAATTCGCGGTCAATCCATTTGGAACGCCAAGTTTCGAACTTGTTCAAGAGTACTTTGTTCTTGGCGATTACCATCGGCGCTTTGACAATGCCGCAAAGGTCGAGGAGTACTTTGCACTTGCACGATCAGTTCAATGGGTCGGTGACGACGGCCTGTCTCAGACTGGTAGTGAATATATAGAGGAGCTAGTAAATGAGAGGCTGGACGTGATGCAACGGCAACTACCGTAAACCTGGCCCGGAACCTTAGATTGGATTTTAAGACGCAATTTCATCAATCCAATTTGTTACACCGTAACAACATTGCTGTCGTAGGCTAGACTGCAATCGTATTTGCTACCAAGTCCTTGCGGGACTAATGCGTGATTCGGTCGTGGTGCGTTGTGCATTGTCGGGCAAATCATGCAACGAGCGCCCCAACGGCTATTCAATGATTACAACAATTTACGTTTCAGCGACCTAACTTCGAACCAGGTGGTCGGGAGCTCGAATCTCTCCGGGCGCGCAACCGAATTCGTGTGTAATCCCAATAGATGCGTGACACATTC
>JBBKWL010000194.1:0-3796 GCA_037968975.1 Woeseiaceae bacterium
GGCGGGGGTTGGGCTTCGATCTTGGCGTACTGTGGATTACTGGAAATTGCATTGTTTCAGAGGAGAATGATCCTTGCATCGAGACGACTGTTGGAGTGCAAACTATTCACACCGATGCGACGAAACACCGAAAACAGCCTACGGACTGAGCCTCTGCTTCTGGCCGACTGCCGTCGGTGGCCAGGACGCTGAACGAGGGGCTGCTTAACATCGCATAGCGGCCGGTCAATAAATCTGAGGTAAAATGACGGCTGGTGACCCTTTGCAGACATCCGCATCTTCGCTCGCGCACCAACCGGTCACAGATGCGCGGTACATTTCGTGTTCAGATGACGCTGTTTTTGTGGCTTCACATGCGGGGATTAGGGCATATCAAATAGGGACGTTCGCGATTTTTCTGTAGTATCTTTATAGCGGTAAATGGCGTATCTGGCTAATGCCAGCGACGCAAAGCCAAGTGTCCTCGAAATCTAGATTGCGGAAAATCTCTTTCTGAAGAGTATCAGGATCACCGAGCCGCTGATAGCGACGTGACCGTAAGTAACATAGTAACGCAATTCGTCGCTATTTGAGCCTTAATATAGGAGACTGAAATGAAAAAAAACATAACCGCATTGCCGTCCGTTTTTGCGCTTTTGCTTGCGTTCGGTTCCGCTGCATTGGCACAAACGCCCGATGGGCAGACACCCGCGGAAGAATACGTCTGTGATGTGCTGAAGGAAGATGGTACTACGAAGGGACTGTATGGACTGTGCGTGGCGTTTTGTGAAGCGCAGGATCACGCTAGTATTTCGGAATCAATAACTGAGGAAGAACTGGCATCGCTTGAAGCGGCCATCCCCTCGGGCCGTATTCTGGAAAATTACAACAAGAGGAAAAAAGAGACCGATCCCGCCATGCCATGTATCAAGGTAGAAGAGCCTTGTCCGTGCTGGACAGAGGAGGAATTCCTGGGTACTAGTCAAGCAGCCCACGACGCTGCCGCAAATTCCAATGTTTGTTCCGATAATTGGCGGCAAGGGGGCTCACTGCATAGTGTGTTTGATACCGAACTCCCACAGAATCTCGTGTTGGCCTTTGAAAACGGTATGGGCATCGGCCCCTATTGCCAATATTATTCTGAATGGGACGGGACCGACGGAATCCGGCGATTACTGTTCATAACTCCCGAAGAATTTGGGGCGTGCAGGGATCGAATTATCGCCCGGCACGCAGAGTTAGGTTTAACCCCTAGCACGACCTTCCATAGGAAACCGTATTGCAATGCGCTTGAACCTACAAATTGATCGCGTAGTGGGCAGAACCTACTTACCCGACAGCGTATTGCGGAAACTAAGACTAATTAGACCCCGCTTTTGCGGGGTTCTTATTGATTTGCAAATTACCGCTATTGGCCGAACTGAGACTGTCGCCACGAAGATAATCGAACGGCTGCTTAACTTCGCTTAGCCGCCGGTCGAAGAATGTGAGGTAAAATGTCGGCTGCTGACCCAAAGCGGACGTACTACGTACATCCCATACAGGATCTCAAACGTTCTATCGAAGGTGAAATGAGAAAAAGCCCCGGAACAGCCGGGGCTTTTTGTCTTCAGAACTGCCGCTGGAAGGCCAGGTGATTTCAACACCAAGTGCCGGCAAATAGCAGTTCAGATCATTAATCTACCGCGGTCTGGCTGGTTCCCGAGCCACCGGTGATCGGCGACCAATGCGCGGCTCGAACTTTCCACTTGCCCTTTTCTTTGACGAACACCTGCGTTGCTCGCGTTCGGTAATTGCTCACAGCGGCACTACCTTTCGGGGCCATTGAACCCTCTGAGTAATACTGGGCGACCGCAATTTGACCGGGCACCAAAGTAATAACGTGAATATGTTTCGCGTCAATATTGACCGATTCAAATTCGTCGGGCTCACTTCCGGCTTTAAGTTCCTGCAGGAATCCGCCACTTGACCAGAATTCCAACGACCCGTCCTTGGACACATCGTCGTCCTGGCCCTTGAGATTCTTTTTGGCATAAGCGTTGCCGTCCATGATCGTTTTGATCACTTCTTGCTCGGTTGCTTCATCTGCAAGAGCAAACGTACCTGCAAATAGCAATATCCCTGTTAGAACTAGTAATGCTTTCTTCATTCTTATTCTCCAATTTGTGTTGTCGAGCCTGTTCAAGGTGGTTTCTACGGGCCTTGCGCCGCAAGGCAGCTTGAATGGCGGTCACCGAGTATAGCCGGATTCAGGAATGGCCGCTGTTGGCCGAACTGAGACTGTCGCGATTGAATTTCACGAGAGGCTGTTAAGCACTCGAAAGCAGCCGCCCAAGTGATAAACTGCTGGCAGGCGGTTGGTGACCCAAAGTAGCTGTTCGAATCTGCCAAGTCAGTTTCAACACCATTGCTGCTCTTTCCCACAATTCGCACAGAGAAGTTCAACCACTATGCAAAATGAGTTCGAGGTGCCTGATAAGTTCTTGCTCGGAAGGCGAGTTGCGATTACGGGAGCGGGCCGCGGCCTTGGTCGGGCGATAGCCATCGTTGCGGCTGATCACGGTGCAGAAACTATTCTCCTCGGTCGCGACCCAGCGATTCTGAATGATGTCGCTGAAACTGTTAGAGCACGTTCTGGACGTGAGTCTTTAGTCGTTCCTTGCGATCTGGCGAAGCCAGATAGTATCTCTGCAGCATGCGAAATTGCGCTTGATAACAACCCAATTATAGATGTGCTGATTAACAATGGAGCGCCATGGTTGGCCGGTAGTCTTGAAGAAATTTCTGATGCGGACATCATTTCGACAGTCGCTGCAGCAGTATCTGGGACAATTCTTGTCACTAAGGGGCTGCTTCCTGGCCTCTATCGCTCTACTGCTGCCGACATCATTACAATTGTCTCGACATCCGGAGTTCTTAGTTGGAATCTCAGTGACGGTTCGGTGCCATTCTATGCTGCTAAGCATGGGCAGTCTGGTTTCAGCGACAAGCTTCGGCATGAATTGAAAAGCACTAAAATTCGCGTATCTGCGATTTATCCACCGGATTTTGATGACGTGGACCCGACGGATTCGAGCTGGAACAGTGTTCCAATTGATGGCGCGACGATTTCGAATCGTGAGATTGTCTCAACATTACTTTTTATTTTGACGGCCCCAAGAACGTGTAGCTTCCCAGTTGTGATCATGGATGGCGTATCGCAAGCAGAATCTTGAGTTACGTCACGAACGGCTGCTCTTGGCCGAGGCTGTGTAAAAAGGGAAAATTGCAAAAGCCGGTGGTAAAAGCAATCTTCATTTTGCGTCTGACCTAAAGCATAGTGGACATCACGTTTTCGGCTTTGCCAGCCGTGCGGCAAAGGTGGCGCGCCGGCCCACTCGCGTCAAATTTGACCACGTTTTTACACAGCCTCGGCCAGAAGGAGCCCGTCGTAATAGAGCGCACTTATGCGAAATGTTATTCTCCACATTCACACACGAACTCTATTTAGGCGGCTATCCATGCGATATCGCACGCTGTTGACCATCGGTTCGCTAAGCATGTCAGGCTGTTGTTGAACCAATGCAGGCAATTTACTTATACGGCATTACACAGGAGAACGTTGCATGAGTACGCCGAGCAAATACAGTTGGGGGGTCATCGAAAAGGACAACCTTGATGCCGAGTGCGCTTTTAAGCAATTTGCAGGTAAATCGGTAAAAGAAGCTGAACAGATGTTTCGAGATAACGCTATTCATTATCAGGAAGATCTACTCTCTATGCCGTCAATCGCATTCAATTACTACGCTCCAGTCTTTGCGGACTATGTCCTCTCGGA
>JBBKWL010000195.1:0-4446 GCA_037968975.1 Woeseiaceae bacterium
TGAAAGTATTGACAACGGTCTTCGGCGTTGTATTCCTTGCTGAACTTGGCGACAAGACGCAGCTCGCCACGCTGCTCTTTGCATCAAAGTCTCCTGGTAACTTGATTGCAGTTTTTATTGGAGCTTCGGCAGCTCTGATCTTTGCATCTGCAATCGGAGTGCTAGCAGGCGGCTTCATCTCCCAGCACGTTAGTCCCAAGCACCTTTCGTACGCAGCGGGAGCGGGTTTCGTCCTGATGGGAGCTTGGACGATATGGCAAGGTGCCACGTTAAATTGAGCCCCAGGTTTTCACGAATGTCGGCTTCTGGCCGAAAACAGAAGTTCGAGTGTTAGAATGTTGAACGACGGTTGCTGACCCAAAGCAGACATCAACGAATGTGAGCAGCGCCGCCAGTTCGTCAGGTCATTGGCGCTGCACTTGCGTTGTTATCTTTCTACTGCTCAACCGTTGCCTGCAATCTCGCAATCGCCTCGTCCCATTGATCCGAAACTCGTGTGAGGTAATCCCTGGCTTGTGTAATCCGGCCGAGTCGGATGGTAAACCGGCTCTCCCTGCCAACACGCTGGCTGTCAACAACGCCGGCATGCTGCAGTACCTGCAGGTGCTTGGTAATTGCCTGACGTGTTAGGTCGAGACCGTCGGTCAGGGTGGTAATCGAGTGTTCCTCGCCGTCACTGAGGCGCGATAACAGTTCAAGGCGTGTGACACAGCCCAGGGCGGCAAACACGGGTGCCGAGGCCTGGCTGCGAGCCTTAGCCCGCGACATGTGCAGACACGTTCTTCGCCTGTATATCCCAGCCCTGTTTGTTTGACCGAAGCACTTCCAGTCGTTTCGAATCTGGGAACTGCAGAAAGCCCGTCTCGGTGATCGTCAGGCGCGTTCCGTTTTCGCTTGGCTGTAGGCGAAACTCAACCACTACTTTGGCATCGTCGACGTAGGTGGTATCGGGATCAATGGCGCTGGGAGACCAGGAAAAAGCGAACAGCCGCTCGTGCTCCATTCGCTCGGTCACAGATTCCCACTTCATGTGCTCGTGGCCGGGGTACGTGATATTGCCCGTCGTCGTCGCACCAACTTTGAACGGGCCATCAAGTCGTACTCTAAACCATTGCCCAAATTCTTCGTGGTTCGTGAGCGCACGCCACACTCGCGAAACTGGCGCTGCGAGGTCGACGACCTTCTCGATTCGATCCTGGTCTGCCTGGTTCATTATGCAACCTCTTGGTTGCGTATATCCTAGTGGACGGCATGCTCAAATGCAACCAATTGCTTGCAATTTTTTCAAAGCATCTGAGTACTATTGTCAGACTTGTCACGGGTGACACGGCAATGATGAATTGGTGGTGTGCTCGTCGAGACGACTATTCAGTGACTTTCGCTGCCGACCTTAACAGTCGTCTCGATATGACGGCATGCGAGTAGGGTCACTACTTCTCGACAGCGTTTGCTTCTGGCCGGAAGCAGTCGCACAGGTCTAGAATCTTGAGCGATGGCTGCTGACCCAAAGCAACCTATCATCGACACAAGAATAAGATGCAATATTATTGCGACATGTTGAAAGTTCAGATCGAACTGACGTGTGCTGATCATCCAGACCGCAGTGACCGAGATGAGCTTCCAAGAGTTAGGCACCTCACCTGCAGTTGTCAAGCTGACCCCCCGCTTTTGGAGAATTCTTATAGCTGTCGAACGCGCTACTAATCTGGCATAGCAGGAATGGCCTGGGTAGCTTTTCAGCTGCTTGCTCGCTAGCTAGTGATGGGCAACCAATTATGCGAAAGGAATTTTCCAAGAGGATATCCGTGCCTACGAATACTCGCACGGAAATGATACCGTCAACCCGAAGTCCTTCCGTCAAGGCTAGACTAGCGCTCCTAAATGAGCCATCTTGCCCTTCGGCAAAGTGTTCGCGGTGCTGTTGTTTCTGAATAATTCCACCATTGTTAACGGCTGTGTGTGCCCAGTGAGCATAAATAGAAAGATTCTGCGCTGAACGGTTCGATTTTCGTTTGAGCAAGTACGATACTCCAACTCGCCCGATGCCGGAACAATCCACAACGGCCGGACCAGCTGGATCATTCGGAAGACGAAATTGATTGTCATAAGTCAATGCTCCGCTAGAAAGCTTAAGATAGTAGGCCGCGTATTCGATACGGAAATCGGTCTTCACCGCGTAACGAACCAATTGATTTGCTTCAAAGGGCGGCGATGCTTTTTGTGTTGTCGTCGTGCACCCCAAATTGTTAAGAATCGCGGTATACAACACAAATGTCAGGAATCGCTTACCTTGCTTACGCATGTCGCCCTCCAAGTGCCCCGATATCGTTACTGGTTGCCGCAAGAGAATTAAGGGAGTTAGTTGCGACCAATGGTGAGGCTGTATTGCATAGCGCCGTGCCAACCAGTTACCCCGACATAATACGGCAAACCGGCATTCAGCCTCATCATCACTCTTTGCTCCTCCAGCGCGCCCGGCATCGTAGCAGCGATTACATTGAGGCTTTGGTCATATACCGTTAGGTAAACATCATTAGTTTCAACGCCGCCGGTACAGGGAGAAAGGTTGTCGCATAACATGAGTTGATAATCGCCTGATACTGGCGGCGTAAGCACGAAGAAATCGTTGCTGTCGCCATTGGCATTGCTAATTGATGCGGCAATTTCAGTGGGCTGCGTTGCGAGTATCAGTGCGTTCGCAGCCTGCGGAGAGTCGTTTGGTTCAACCTCTGTTTGGCGAAACTGAACAGCCATGCTAGCTGGCTCTACCATGATTTTCACGTTGTCTGACCTCGTTTTGCCAGACTTTCTCAACGTAAATCTGAATCTAAGTTCTATGGGTGCGCCGACTGATGGCGCGATGAAACTGGCTCTCTTTTCAGTTGGGTTAATTATGTTGACGGTCGGTCCACTCGTTTGTGCCCACTGGTAAGTAAGACCTTTACTGCTCCAGGCATTTGTTCCGCCCCGGAGCTCAATGGTGTCGCCCGCAACCACCCTTTGATCTTCACCCGCATAGACTGTTATCTTCGAGTTCCAGCATCCGCGCATGATTGCGCAAGTACGTTCGGGCGGGCGGTCATCGCCGTCGTTAATACAGGCGGTCAGCGTTAAGAACAAGGTGATAAGCGTGATTCGCAATACTGTTTTCATCATCACTCCCGAGGGCGTTCTTCGTCCTTATTGACGTCAAGGAATTGATGCTGATTCTGCTGAATGACATGTCGAAAAACCTGATGAGCCGCCGATGATCCTCTGATGAATAACTGATGACGAATGGCCGCTTTACTCCAGAACACATCATTCAGATGCTAGTGTCAGTTCTTTGGTGAACGGCGGCTGCTTACCCAAAGCAGACGGTCAGCAATCGTGAGGAATCTGATTGGAAATCGTTCTAGGACAGAAATCCAGAGAGCACCTTCTCAATGACCTTTGTGTCACGTACGGATTTTGTTTGCCTCCCGAAGGGTACGACAAAATCATGGATGACCCGCCAGCAGAGCTTTCTGAGTTCGTAGACCTAGTTTTTTCGCTTGAAGGCCTGAATCCGGAAACTGCAGACATCCGACTCAAGCGTAAAATTCGAGATCTAATCGTACAAGCGCATAACCAGAACTCTGAGGAGTAGGGGTGGCTGCTTGTGGCCGGAAGGAGCCCGTCGCAATAGAGCGCACTTGTACGAAATGTTATTCTCCACTTTCACACACGAACTCTAGCTAGGCAGCTATCCATGCGATATCGCACGCTGTTGACCATCGGTTCGCTAAGCATGTCTGGCTGTTCGCACACAAGCGTCGAAAATCTAAGTTGCAAGTCGAACGGAATGGCGGGCGTTGCCTCTTGAGCCCTCAGTCGATATCCAACCGTTCGAGAGATTGATCGTCGGCGTATCTCCGACATCCAGGCAAGTGTTTTCGATCAGACTCGAGAAGTACGGGGACGAGACGGAACTCGACAAGACGATCGAAACATTCAAGGAGGCGTTAAGCCAGGCGCATTCTTCGGTGACCTGGCGAATTATTGGCAATCATCATTACGGGGAGCAGCTCGAAGGTCTGGATCTCGCGATTTATAGGATCGGCGATTTCGTCGATGGCAAGGCAACGAATTTGTTGTCATATGATTGCGATAGCAAGCCGTACCGTAAAGTTGTTCTTGATGAGGCCAGAGAAGCAATCCGGGGAAACTAGTGTTAACCAATTTACTTGTACGGCATTACACAGGATAACGTTGCATGAGTACGCCGAGTAAATACAGTTGGGGAGTCATCGAAAAGGACAACCTTGATGCCGAGTGCGCTTTTAAGCAATTTGCAGGTAAATCGCTGAAAGAAGCTGAACAGATGTTTCGAGATAACGCTATTCATTATCAGGAAGATCTACTCTCTATGCCGTCAATCGCATTCAATTACTACGCTCCAGTCTTTGCGGACTATGTCCTCTCGGA
>JBBKWL010000196.1:0-19418 GCA_037968975.1 Woeseiaceae bacterium
GTATACGCTTAAGCCACTGTATTAACTAGTTAAAAGGGACTATTCGGCCCGCGCGGGAGCAGCTCCGTGTGCGCCTTTAACTGGCCTTTTCGCGTCAGGAGAGAAGCGAGTCTGCCCGCAGGGCGAGCGCCGGAGGCGCGAGTCAATCGAACCACCGGCACGCGGATTTTCAGTGAACGGATTTCACGATCTAACGTGACCCAAGATAACCCAACAGAACGTAATGCGGCGATTTCGTGGCCAGGCAGGTGCTCTTGAGTCACCTTGAGTGATCCTGGTTTGGGCACCAAAGTGGGCACCTGGCCTGAATCTCGAAAGATGGCGGGCGGTCGGAACCGAACCGATGAATCGTTTCATAATCTGTATGATGAACCGCAGGCTTTCAAGGCAATAGAATCATGATTATTTTTCCCGACATCGAAATTCAGGACGGGCACTGCGTCAACCGCATCCGCGGCAAAGAGCAGGAACCTGAGAAATACGACATTTCCCCGATGGACGCTGCTCAGCGGTTCGTCGCTGCGGGTGCGGAACGTCTCCACGTCATCGACGTCGACAGCAGTCTCAAGTTCGGTCGTTTCAATTACGAGCTGATCTGCGACATCATCGAAAGTGTGGACGTGCCTGTGCAGGTCGGCGGCGGCATTCACACACAGAGCGATGTCGACTGGTGGTTCGATCACGGTGCTTCCCGAATTATCCTCGGCACCGTCGCCGTTAAGGACCGTTGGCTAACGATGGACGCTTGCAGTCGTTACCCCGGCAAGATCGTTATCTCGATAACGGGTAAGGACGGTTTTGCGATGATCAACAGCTGGCAGACGAAGACGTCGTTCACGCCGCTCGAACTGGCCAAGTCGTTCGAAGAGAGCGGCGCCGGCGCAATCATCTATGCCGATCTGGATCGTTTCGAAGGTGGTCAGGAAGTGGGGCTCGCCTCGACGATCGAAATTGGCACAGAACTGAACATTCCGTTGATTTCGACGGGCACCGTCTATTCACTGGACGATGTCTCGACGCTGGCACTGTTACCCAATATCGAGGGGGTGATTATCGGCCGGGCTCTATTCAACGGGACAGTAGACCTGGGCGAGGCAATCGAGACTGCGAGAGCGGCCAGGGTTGCGCCGGAACTGGCCGACGAAGGCGTGGCCCCAAAGCACCATGAAGTATCGGGGATACCGGTAACGACGATCGACCGCGTCGGCATCTATTCGAGCGATACAGATCGGTCCGCAAAATTCTACGAAGTACTTGGATTCTCAACGGAGCCGGATGCTGAATCGAGCGATGACTCTATGCGCATGCGTCACTTTCGCGGCGCGGGGATCAGTCTGCTACCGGCTCTGGGCAGAGTTATCAAGCCAGCACGACTGGCGCTGGAAGTGGATTCGATGGCGCAGACGAAAGCTTGCCTCGAGTACAACAATATCGCTGTGACCGACGTTGTCGAGGACGGCTCCCGCAGCGCGATCATGATCCGGGATCCAGATGGTAACCAGATCGAGTTTGACCGTTACTGGTAACGTGACCTGTACGAGCGATATCTCGATTGGTTTGACGGGTACCTGGTCGACTAGCGGAATACACAGGAATGGTGGCCAGGGGCGGACCGATTCGCGAAGCGAATCAGGACGCACGAAGTGCGCCCGAAGGGCGAGGATCAGCCTTAGCTGATCCGAGTCAATCGAACCACCGACACGCGGATTTTCAGAGCGTATAACTTATTGATGCTGTTAGTTATTTCAAACAGTTACCGGGGCGTTCGTTGCACTATTTGCAGTACGATGCAGGACTATTCAGGACCGAACCACGCAAAATTCACGCACGGATTTGATGACTCATGAAGGGTCAAATGCACGCTCTGTTGCATCAACCAGTAGTATCAAAAAAGCTGATCGCCTTTTCCAGATACACTTTCTTCAACGGGTGGTTTGAAGGGGCGTCAGGTGATACCGGCCTGGAGCGATGGACTATGTCACCTTCACAACTTCAGGTAACTGTTCAGGCGGCCTATTGGTTCGCTGTATTCACTAATTGCGCCGCAGTGGTTCGGCTGAGCACCGAGAGTGGACGGGAGTTTTTGCGATATGCACTCGCAGGGGGTGGTTGATAGCTCAGTCTGAACGGCCCCAGCAGGGGCCAACTGCCGTGCCAGCGTCCTCTGGTCAATTCCTGGTGTAGTGCAACCGGAAAATAGTCTCGATCACCGGCCGGCCACCCTGGCTGCAGCGCACATGGTGGTCGACGCTGGAGCCCGGCGGCTTCGCGCCGTATAGCTCGAACATGGGCACCAGCAAATGCCCGGAGGAACTGTCCACCGCCACCTCGCCGGGTACGCCCGGTGACGGCAGGGCATCGGCCGGCGCCGATCCACCCAGCACCTGGCCATCCGCGGTTGTCATGGTGATGCCTGCGAACACCTGGTCCAGGGATTTGCCGCTGTTCAGTTCTTTCTGCAAGCCGCCCAGCAGATTGCCCAGTTCGCTGTCGGTGTCGACATTCGCCGACTTCAGGGCGCCGCCGACGATGCCACCGAGAAAGTCACCGTCTGCAGCGGAGGATTGGCAATACAGTGGCTCGCCGGGAATGGCGTTGCGATAGTCGAATTCGAATCCGTACCAGGTGCAGGCACGCAGGCCATCCGGCTGCGCACACTGATCATTGCCGGTGACGCGGATATCGACCACGCTCTGGCAAACGGAGGTCGGCTGCCCGCCTTCGGTGCAGACACTGCCCGAGCGGAAATCGGCCACGCGCAGCGAACCGGCTCCACTGCCTGCGTACGACGCGAAGATTGGATCGACGGCCACGCCATTAAGCTGGCAAACCGCTTTTGCGTTTCCACATTGCTGCACCGCCCCCTGCGGACAGCGATAGTAAGCCTCCGCGCCGCCTGGTCGGTCCATCGTGTATTCAAACCGAATGGACTCGCCTTCAAAGGGCCCACCGCCCGCTGCCCAGGAGGCGGCCTGTTCGATCGGCCACAGGCTCATGACGTCGGTGTTGCACATAGTCGAACAATCAAAGCCTTGGGCATGCTCCTGCACACAACGGTCCAGGCAATCGTCATGTTCCCGGCAAGCCGGGTGAGTACCACAACTCATGGACTCCACGCGCAACAGCCGCCCGCCACCGGCGCACTCGAACCGGACCTCCTGCTCACAACTGGACGGGCAATCCATGCCGCAGGCCCCGCGACAGACAGGCGCACCCTGGTTTTTCTGCGGGCCGAAAACGTTGCGGGCCGTTTCACCCGGCCCGGCGGCCCATTGCGCCGATGCTTCCTGGGGGTAGAACGCGGCCAGCACGAGCCATACTGCCGTTACCCCCGCAAATCGCAGCCACATGTCAGGACGGGTTCCGGCAACGTTCGACATCGTCTTGCGAAATGCCCAGTTCCTCCGCCATGATCGCCACGTCATCGGCCGTTGCATTGGCGTCATAGATGTCCTGGTTGATCTTCCCGATGTCACCCCCGACGCCGAAGCGGCCCGCGGTGCGCGACACAGCTCCCATCAGCCGACCAAAGCCTCGCTTCTTTTTCTCGGTCTTCTGCTTCTGGGCAGCCTCTGCCGCAGCCGCTTCGAGGCAGGTCTGCTGGCGAGCCGACAGATCCTGATCATTTGATTGGTAGGGCGATGGGGTTGTGGTGCTGGCGGGCGCAGCGGCGCCAGCTTGCTGCATCATGGCGCCGATGTTGCCCATGCCCATTGGCTTGAGGTTGGCAGGCAGTTCGAACACGGCAGGATCCTGCTCGCGCAGGTTGAGTTCCGTGAACTCCTGTTTGATCCGCATACCTTCGATATCCTTGTTGGAATAGATCATTTCCATTTTTATTGGCACGCCGCTATCGGTTACCCACACGAACCCGGCGCCCTTGCCATCGTTGTCCTTGAAGCGCGTCTTGAACTTGGTCGAGGGAAAGCCGTTGATGGTCTCCGATCCCACCTTTTCGATCTTGCTGAACTCCATGCCGTTGGCGGACTGCAGCATGCCGCCCTCCAGCGATTCTTCCTTGTAGAAGCCCATGGACGGCATCAGCAGGTAACTCTTGCCGAGGTCTTCCCGGAGGATGATCCCGGTCGACATGCCCTGCATCTGCAGCTCGGTGTACATCTTGCCCGGCGCCTTGTATTCGGTGGCCTCGAAGTGGCCGCCCTGCAGCTCCATCACTCGAATGCCGTCATAAGACACGTTCAGGTCAATGCCAAACTCCTCAGCCCAGCGCTCGTAGGGGTGGGCGGCCAGTGCGGGCAACGCAATCAGGCAAAGCACCAACGACAGTAGTCTCACAACAATTACTTTAAACATGGAAATCCTCTCCTTTATTAACTGCTTTCCAAGTATAGATTGGCAATAAGCGCTTTCTGCTGAACCGCCTTATGGATTTTCGCAGGCCTCGAATTCTTCTTCGCAGAACAGTTCGCACAAGTCGTCGGCGAACTCACGCATGTTGCACTCACAGGAGCACCCAGTCTGCAGGACCCCGCCCCCCGATGAACCGGGACTGGCCGGCGTGGGCGGCGCTCCGTTGAGCAGCGATCCGTCCTGCTTCATCGAGTAGATCATGTCGGCCGGCAAACCCATGGCGTTGGCGATATCGTCCGCCATCTGTTCGGTACTATCCAGGATCATCTGCGAACGCTCATCCGACTGATACGGCGCCACCACGGTGAAGGTGCCGCTGACGGTCCCGCGCGAGCGCAGCACCGGCCGGCCCGAAGCCGTGGTCTCCAGTTCGCCGAGTTGCGCAGAAAAACTGCCAATCAGTACCGCGGGTGAATACTCCTCGATCGTGACGCTCCCGATCAGCGGCGCCCAACCCGATTCGTCGGGTGTGCCGATGGCGCGGTAGAGCTTGTCGCCGGACATGTCCACCGTGATGGCGGCATTATTGATCGTCCCTGTGAACCCATAGTCGATCAGGGGTATGGCGATGCCCACCTGGCTGCCGTCGATGCCGTCGGTTGCATCGGCCAGCACCTTCATGCGCGGCCCCGAATCCCACATGCTGGTCTGGGCCATCGCCTGGAAACCGCTGAACGCCTGGCCGGCCATGCCGCCCGAGGTGTTTGTTTGCCCCGGCTGGATGTAGGTACCAGGCGCGAGACCAAGACTGAGTGACGTTTGCGGGCCGCAAGCTTGCGTCTTGAACGGCTCGGGACACGCGGGCTGATTGGGGGCGCGGTTGACTCGGGTGGCGCTGCTCACGTTGGCGTTCAGCGACTCCTTGTCCAGCTGCATTTGCGTCTCGACCATTTTCGTGGTCGCGCGTTTCTGATCACTCAGTCGCAGGGCGTGCCGCTCATAGCTGGGCTGTTGGGGCAGCGGCGCGGCGCGCGGCGGCAGGGGCGTTGTCGCGCGCGCGGTATTCGTGTTGCCCGGCAGTACCACGGTGAAATCCAGCTGCCGAATATTGGTTTGCGACGGAATCCTCGCGACGTTGCTGAACACGTACATGGTCCACTTGGTGCCGTCCTGCGGGAAGTCGCTCCAGCTGGCCGTGTACGGCAGCGTCGCCTGCGGTGTGTCCGAGATCGCGGCGCGGCGAACCAGCGTCGTGCCGGCGCGCCCGACAATAATATCGTCCAGCAAACTCTTCTCGTTACTGCTCGCGATGAACGACACCTGCACCAGGCCGGTTTGTTGCACCGGCTTCACCAGTATGCAGCCGCTGGCCAGGTGTTTGATATGCAGCGTTACCGTCTGGCTGCCCGTGTCGGGCAGGTCCACCTTCTTGCAGCCGCCAAACACAATCTTCGACCAATGGTCCAGGTTTTGCTCGGCGGGATTGCCCTGGTAACTGGCCATCGGCGCCAGGCGCAAGGCTAAATTATCGACGAACAGTCCATACAGTTGCCCCAGGTCCTGGTTGAACTTGCCGCGCAGGCCCTGGTTGAGCCAGTCGACTTCATTGCGCCATCCGGGTCCGCCCAGCGGCATGTCCAGCAGCCCTTTCGCTCCCTGCCCGCCTGGCGTCAGCAAAAACTTCCAGCCATCCGGGTGCGAATCGGCGAGATAGCGCCATAACGAACTGGTGCTGTAGGTCGCTTTCAGCTCACCGCCGCCGGGGATCGGTACTTTTCCTTTCTGCGGCAGGCTTTCCAGGTATGGCCGGTAGCCGTAGCGCTTGATCACCTCCGGGCTCGTCATGCCAACGTCGTAGCGGGATTCCCAAAGTTTTTCTGCGATGTCGAAACTGATGGCGTCGGGTATCCCCTCAGAGATCCAGCCCTGGACCTTGCAGTCAGGATCCGACCGGCCCAGCTGCGTATTGGCGATAATGGCGTGCATCAGTTCATGAGCCAGCGTCTGGTAACCCGTTTCGTTCAGCCGGCCCTGGCTGTCGAGCGACTGGGTCGAATTGACGATCATGATATTCGTGCGCGTTGCATCGTTACCGCAGCGGGGAAGGTACAAGCCGGCCACGGTGCTATCGTCTACCGGGTTGTAGCCGCAAGTGCTGAAATCCGACTTGACCAGACTGTTGTTGAAAATACCGATGTTATCGAGGAGGTCGTCCCACAACATCTCTGCCTGGTTCCGGTTGCAGATGTAAACCTGGTAGGCGAGCTCGCCCTCGGCATTGATGATCGGTTTCAGATCAGGTGCCGGAAATCCCTGGCCCTTGTACCACTGGGCAACTTCCTCGAAGGCGCGTTCGATTTGTTGGATGGAGTGCTGTTCGATGCCGAGAAAGTTTTCATTCTCCCAGAGCAATACGTTCTGCCCGACGTTGCTCATGTCGCCCACGTAGGGGTTGCCGACGAAAGCCTTGAATCGCAACGTCGGCCACTCTTCGGCGCCCTGTGCCGCGGGTATGAAAAGGGCCATTGAAACAATCGCGAGCGCGCAGATTGCTAAACGCCTTAACGAAGGCAACTTGTCGATTACCGGCCCTCCTAACTTCTGCCAAATATCGTCAAACGAACTTTAACGGCCGCGCGCTGATCAGGGATAAATAATCGTATATTCTGTCTTGTTGGCGCTGCCCGGCGAGAATTTACCCGCGGCTTTTGTCTTCAAACTGCAGGCCTCTGAGTCGTCTGAATTGTTCTTCTCAACTCTGTGTAATAGTACACTACGACGACAAGGCGTTACAGTCGAATCAATGGCTGATTATTGGCCTCGTGTCGGATAGTTGCCTCTCACAATAAATATCGGATTCGTGCGAGAACGGCCACTGCGAGTCATTCAACGGCAAGCTGCGTAAACTAACTTTCAACCTGGACCAAAGAATGCGGGCAGGTCATTCAGATTGTCCGTTTCAATGCTTAACTATTGCGAATGGATTTGGCGAGTTTGGTGGCGGCGAGTTTTATCTGATCGTCAGAGAGCCTTTCGGGCACATGGTCGATCCATTTGTGCAGAGCCTTAGGATTGAGCACCCATACGTCTGATTGATTTGCGCTTGGCAAGCGCTCAACAAACCATCGACGACCTCGCCTCTCTCCGGTTTGCCGCGCGTCTTTGTTTCAATCGTGAATACGCCCTTTCACTGGGCGATTTTGAGCTACTCGACACATAGCTTACAGATTGTTCCGGACACATGGTTTACACATAACGGTATTTGGGGAGAACCCGGATGCCTTGGAATGAGTGTAAACCGATGGATGAGAGACTTCGTTTCATAGCCAGGCTCCTCGAAGGCGAGAAGATGGCACCGTTGTGCCGTGAGTTCGGTATTTCCCGAGTCACTGGCTACAAGATATTCAACCGCTACAAAGACAGTGGCCTCGATGGCCTCAACGAGCGCAGCCGAGCCCCGTATCGGCAAGCCAACAAGCTGCCCTTCCAGATCGAACGCACGATCTTAGGGATCAAGAAGCAACACCCGACCTGGGGTGCGCGCAAGATCCGTGACAAGTTGCTGCGCCAGTTCACGATGATAAAGCCACCGGCAGTCATTACCGTGCATGCAGTCCTTGATCGCAATGGCCTGGTCAAACCCAAAAAGCGACGACGCTACAAAGCGCAAGGAACAACGCTGATCGGTGCCGACTCGCCCAACGGCTTGTGGTGCGCTGACTACAAAGGCGAGTTCATGCTGGGCAACAAGCGGTATTGTTATCCGCTCACGATTACTGACTATCGCTCTCGCTACCTGATCACCTGCGAGGGCGTCCCGTCCACGCGTTCGGACTTTGCGTTCTCTATTTTTGAAAGGCTTTCAAGGACTTCGGTCTGCCGCAGGCGATCCGTACGGATAACGGCGTGCCCTTCGCCTCCGGCAATGCCCTGTTCGGCCTGAGTAAGCTCTCGGTCTGGTGGCTGCGCCTCGGTATCAACCTGCAGCGCATCAAGCCCGGACATCCAGAACAAAATGGCCGCCACGAGCGCATGCATCTGACCTTGAAGAATGAAGCAACAAAGCCCGCGGCCTTCAACTTCCTGCAACAGCAGGAACGCTTCGACGACTTCATCGGGGTTTACAACAATGAACGGCCTCATCAAGCGCTTGGGGGTGCCTACCCCGGCGATCTGTATACACCTTCGCCCAGAGTCTACGAGCCTCCGGGCGAGCCCGACTACCCGTATCACGACCGAACGGTCAGGGTGACGCGCTGCGGCCGCATCTGCCTCGGCCGACGCAAGATCAACCTCAGTTCTGTGTTCGCCGGGCAAACCATTGGCATACGCGAGGTCGATGACCAGATCTGGCTGGTCAGCTTCTTGGAGTATGATCTGGGATACTTCGATAAAGAAAGGGACCGGGTAGAACCCGGTCCCTCACCGTTCATGCCGGACAAAGTGTTAACTATGTGTCCGGAACAAGATGTAAACCATGTGACCGGTTAACACCCAGCTTAAAATGGTGGCCAGGGGCGGAGCGATTGCGCAGCAATCACGACGGCGAAGCCGCCCGAAGGGTGAGGATCGGCCTACGCCGATCCGAATCAATCGAACCACCGACACGCGGATTTTCAGAGCGTGTAACTTGTTGATTCTGCTTGTTATTTCAAGCAGTTACCGGGGCGTTCGTTGCGCTGTTTGCAGGACGATTCAGGACCGAACCACGCAAAATTCACGCTAGAAATGTGTAGGGAAGATCATTGAAACGGTGACTCCGATCCGGCGATCATCTTGTTCGCGATCTCGGCAGCGATGGCTTTCGCTTCCGCCTCGTTTTGCGGGCCATCGTGAATCTCAACGAAAAACAGGCTGTCGTCCCGGCAGACGAGCAGCTTCGCCCAGGCAAATGATTCCAAGAATTCCCACTTTGCCTTTCCGCCGAGCAGCGTTTCCATGCTGTCAGCATCATCAATGCCGTAACAGTGCACGCGCCCATCAACAAAATGATTGGGTCGGCTTACCCAGATGTTCAGACTTGCGCCGTCGCCCCAGTTATTCCAACTACAGGCCTCGGCCTGCCACGAAACACTCTCACCCGTATCGATATTGCTGTCGTTCCTGTATTCATGCGCATACATCGGCGCCTCAAGTGCAGAACCCAATAATGCGCTGGCTACCTCCTTGTCCATGATTGTGCAGGGGAATCGCACGGCACTGCGCGCATCTTCCTTGGCAAGTTCGTCTTCGATGATCGGCTGCGCTTCCTGCCAGACCGCTTCAAGCTCTTTCTGTGTCGGTTCGCGGGCGGGTACATCGGCACGATCGGAATCCCCGCAGGCGCCGAGCGCCGCGAGCGGAATTACGGCAAATTGTATCCATTTACTGTGCTTCATTTTGCAACATCCTGAATTGTCCATCGCGTGCGGTCGGTTCGGCCGCAGCCGCATGATGAAAGGCGTTATCGACCTGGCATGACACTTCTTGCGCGCCCGGCTCCTCAAATTGCCAGGTCTGGGTGCCTGCAAAGTCGCCACCGTCCTCGGGCGAGCTGGACACGCCAACGGAATTTCCGTCAATGGAAACAATGCCGGAATACCGACCGCCAGCTTCTTCTGCCAGCTTGAGAACCTGCATCGAGGTCCGTGCGCCGTCGTCACACATTGGCCATTCGACTTCGCGCGTGACCTTCCGGAATGAGCATCGAATTTCAAACTGATCGTTAACCAGAAGTTGCGCTGCAATTGCCGACACGACCGGCGTCTCCGGAACGTAATAGCTGACTTTGATGCCCAAGATGATCATTGCGCCGGGCTCCAAACGAGCTGATTCCGGGGTAGCGGTAGCAGTGACCGCCGGAAATTCTTCAGCGAAAAGCGGATCGAGCTTCTCGTTCGTTACCAATAGCAATGTCGACATTGTATTGTTCGAGGGCTTGGGGTCCTCCGGTTTCTCGCCTACCGTCGAGTATTGGTACCAGACCTTGCGGGACACGGTGTGCTTGCCGGGATTCATCTGCAGCTTTTTCAGGGCAGTAGTGATTACCGTTTTCCCGAAGTGCTCGCCTTTCTCGAGGTCCCAACGTTTCACCTCAAGAGACTGATTGTCCAGAAAGAACTCGATCCAGAATATAAGCCTGTCTTTGGCCACGGCCGTTGTCGCCTGGCCGAGCGGCTGCGGAAACGTCCACCGGCACACCGGCGTGTAACGGCTGTCCTTGAGCGCAATCGAAAACGGACCGTAGTCGTCAGCGAGGAGAGTGATGCCCTTGTTCGTTACGGTATTCATCGTGCTGACGCCGACGCTCACGACCGATGCGTCGATGATGTCAGTGGCAGCGACTGCTGAATGCGCGGAAAAATGCAGGAGCAGCGAGAAAAGCAGTAATCGTGGTGTTGGCATGCCGGACTCGTATCCAGGTATGAAGTCGCTCTTACCTGAATAAACGTAATCCGTGTGAGGTTGGGGCCATTCAGATTGGGTTGAGCGTCTCCCCAGCTAGCCGTGCGTGAATGAAGGCGCGCGCAATGCGCCAGTCCCGCTTGACGGTTCTCTCGGATATTGAAAGAGCGAGAGCGGATTCATCGACTGACAGCCCGGCGAAGAAACGCAGCTCAACCAGTTGCGCGAGTCGTTCGCTGCGTTTTTCCAAAGCGTTGAGGGCCGCATCCAGTTCAATCAGCGACTCAGACGGGTCGTCGAAGGAAATCTGTGCCACATCGAGATCAACCCGGGCGGCATGGCCGCCACGCCGTGCCGCGTGTCGGGCACGCGCTCGGTCGATAGCGATTTGCCGCATCGCGCGACCGGCGACGCGATAAAAATGCGTGCGATCATTCCATTCGACGTTCTCGCCTGAGGTTAGCTTGAGATACGCTTCATGCACCAGGCCTGTTGCACCGATCGTCTGTGGCGCGGAGCCCGCAAGCTGCATCCGTGCCCGGCTGCGCAACTCCTCGTACACCAACTCAAACAAACGCGACAAGGCATCGCTATCGCCCAACGACACCTGGTGCAGCAACCGCGTTACATCACCGCTCATACACTTTGCCCTGCTCCTGCATCGTTTCTGCCAGCGACATGTCCACTTCAGCCACCTGCCTCGAGGTGTCACCGTAGCGACCGGCCAGTGCCGAGCGAGCCTCGCGCAAATGCCGCTCCGCTGCCGCTGCCTGCAAATCGACCAACAGCGACTTGCCAAGCTCGAAGTGCGCCTCCGCAAGGTCCGGATAGTCGGAGGAATAGAGTCTCGCAAGATTGTCCAGCGCCGCCCGCTGCAAATGCAGCGCCTGCTGTGTATCACCTCTTGCTCGTGCGATCCGGCCCAGCAGTATTTCAGTCATCGACATGGACGGATGATTGGCCGGCAACTTACTGCGCTGCAATTCCAGCGCACGCGACGCAAGCGTACTTGCTGTATCGAGGTCATTCTGAAGAAAGGCGATCAATGCCTGATCGCGAATCAGCTCCGCACTGTCCGGATGATCGCTGCCATACGCCGCCTCGCGTAGCTCCAGCGCACGTGCAATCCGTGTCTGTGCGGTCTCGAGCTGGTCAAGGTCCAGCAGGCATCGTGCCTGGTGGTGCAGTGTTACCGCCACGAACGGGTGCGCGGCGCCCAACTTGTCGGCAAGGCTTTTCTCAAGCGCCTCGAACTCAGCGAGCGCACCGGCTGCATCACCGGATACACGCTGCACCGCCGCGAGATTGACGCGTGTAACAAGCGCATTCGGATGATCCGCCTTGTCCTGGTCGACCCAGTAGTCGAAAACCTCCGTGAGTGCCTGGCGCGCGGCATCGATCCGTCCGAGTCGCATCAGCATGAAGCCGTAATTATTTAGTGACGCGATAGTGTCGTGATGCGCCGTGCCGTTAACGCGCCGATTGATGTCCAGTGACTCGGAGAAAACCTCGGCCGCGCGAACATAGTTGCCATCGACGTTCTCCAGCGCCCCGAGATTGTTCAGTGAGATTGCGAGTTGCGGGTGATCGTCCGGCAATACGCGTCGACGGATGTCCAGCGCTCGCTCGTAATATTGCCGCGCTGCCGGATAGTCTCCCGCCGTGCGCGACAGAACTCCCAGGTTGTTGTACGACGCAGCAACTTCGGTGTGATCCTCGCCGAACACACGCAGGCGAATCACGAGTGCGCCATTCGTGAGGCGGCGTGCTTCGCCAAGATCGTTTTGTCGACTGCGCACAATCGACAGCAAATCCATTGCTTCGGCTGCGTCCGCATCGCGCTGCAAATCGATCAACATCGGCAGCGCACGATCGAGCGAAGCAATGCCGGCTTCGTCTTCGCTGCGGCCGACCAGGATTCGTCCCCGAATCAACAGAGCTTGCGCAAGTTGCTCGGTGTTGGATTCGTCGAGCAAGTCGAAAGCCTGGTTGATCAGCTCGAGGGCGCGATCGTCGCTGTCCAACTTGTCGTACATGTTGGCGAGAAAGGTCAGGATCTCTGCACGTACCAGGGGTTGCTCGACGAGTTCCGATTGCATGCGTTCGGCGCCATCGTCAACGAGTTGCCGCGCTGTCAGTTCTTCGCCGAGCGCTCGCGACGGGTCGACGCCTTCGAAAAGACTAAGCACAAAATCCTTGACCGCTTCCGCCTTGGTCGCATGCACTGCTGCTTCCCGCGCCTGCCAAACGGTGGTGCTGACACCGACACCAATCGCAATAACTAACGCAAGCATGGCGGCCACGCCAACGCGGTGGCGTTGCACAAACCTGTGTGCCCGATAGGAGATGCTTTCCGGGCGTGCAAGCACCGGCACGTGATTAAGATAGCGCCGAATGTCGTCAGCGAGCTCCGTCGCGCTTGCGTACCGTCTGTCGGCATCCACGGACATTGCTTTCTGCACGATGGCATCGAGATCGCCACGCAGCTGCTTGCGCCAGCGCGGCGATACGCTGTCGCTGGTGCTGGGCGCGGGTACCGGTCGCTGCATGAGTTTTTCAATTTCAACGGGCGACCCGATAATGCCTTCGCGTGGGCGGCGATCAGCCAGCAACTCGTACAGCACCGCGCCGAGCGAAAAGATATCGGCGGCGGTGGTCGCGTGTACGGTACTGAGTTGCTCGGGCGCCGCGTATTCGGGCGTTATCGGCAACATGCCCTGGCGAGTCATCATCGGTGCTTCTTCATCGCCGACAGAGAGCAGCCGCGCGACGCCAAAGTCGAGTAATTGTGCCGTACCGCTGGAGTCGATGAGAATGTTTCCGGGCTTGAGGTCGCGATGCACAACCAGGTTCTGATGTGCGTGTTGCAATGCCTCGCATACCTGGATCACCAACTGCAGTCTTTTGCTAATACCCAGTTTGTTCTGCCGGCACCATTCCGTAATCGTGGCGCCCTGCACGAGCTCCATGACAAGGAAAGGCAGTCCGTCGGTCGTTGCGCCGGCATCGAGCAGGCGTGCAATATTCGGGTGCTGCAGGCGGCCAAGAATCTGCCGTTCACGAATAAAGCGGGGTTCCATTGCAGCGGCCAGCAGGCCACCGCGGATCACCTTGAGCGCGACCTGCTGTTCGTAAGTGCCGTCGGCGCGTTCAGCGAGGTAAACGACACCCATGCCGCCGCGCCCCAGCTCGGAAACAATGCGCCACGCACCAACCGTCTGCCCGTCGGCGAGGCCGAATAAGGCGTGCACCTCGCCGTCGTCACCGGGGTCCCATGCGTGATCAAGCACGCCGGTTTTAGTCGCATCAGCTGAAAGCAGGCGATCGACCTCGTCGCGGAGGCCAGTAGCTGTGCCGCAGGCGGCATCGAGAAAGGCTTCGCGCTCATCGGCGGGCTTCTCGAGTGCTGCGGCGAACAAGCTCTCGATCCGCTTCCAGTGGTCTTTGTCGTCCTTTCCGGCCATGTGTTAGTCCGACCTCGCGTCCTGACTCATTGTCATCCGGAAGCCCGGTGGCGGCAAGGGTTTTGCCCGCCCGGAGCGACGCGCAGGAAAAATGGCCCCCGACAGCTGCGAATTACGTTTGTGCAGATAAGCGGGGCTTTTTGCCCGGTACCTACATTGTCTGGATCACGCTGATGCAAAGAAAAACAATCACTCGTCGCATGTTGCTGCTGCCGCTGGCCCTGCTTTGCGTGCTGTCCTTTGCACCGACTGCGCATGCGGACGACGCACTCGGTGAAGTGTTGACGGTGATGAAGGATATCGGTGCGCTGGACCCTGCGGTCCTGGATGCCAGGGACATGCTGAGCTGCCTGGTCGCGAACAATGGAAACGCCGGCGCGTGTTTCGACATACCCACGGAAGCGGAAAAACAGGCGGGCAAGGCCGCCGCCAAGTTCATGCCGGACGATCCCAAGATACAGGCTCTCGTCAGGCTCGTGTTCGCGGTGCAGAAGGAGCAGTGGCTTACTGTTATCGAGATCGCCGGCCTGGATATTGTTGCCAAGTTCCTGTGTGAAAATTCGACACGGTTGGTCGGCCCGGTTGGAAAGTGGTTCTGCTCCGACCCGTTCCAGAAAGTCGTAGCGGGATACGCGAAGCCCATCGTCAAGGAAGCATTCCGGTTGATCGACGGTGGCAGCCTCGACCTGGTAAAACTGCTTGAGCTCGTCGCGCTGCTAGCCAACCTGGACCTCGCCTGCGACCTGATTCCTAACGATATTCCGGGCGTTGGCGAAGCGTGCAGTGCGCTCGGCAAAATCATCGCGGAAATCGGCGGCTTGTTTGTCGACGCGGCCAAGTACGGTGCCGATATCGTCGTTTCGGCTGCCGACGATGTCGAAAACATCATTTTCGGCAGCGATGCACACATGCCGTATGACAAGTACTACGGCCTGTACTGGCTGCCCTGGTTGCACAAAAGCGTAAATCTTTGCGTCACTGACAACTGCAAGGGCGTCGGGCAGGTCAATGAGAAAATCTGGAACTCCTGCGTTGACTATTTTGACGCACACAACCAGTACCGATCGACGGCAAAGAAAACCTGCGACGACATGCGCGACAAGCGTTACAGGAAGGCCTATGAACTGTTGTCGAAAGCCATCGTTGATGGCGCACGAGCCTATGTGCTCTCGATACGTGAGGGTGCGAAAGCCTGGGCGATCACCGAATACGGCAAGAACAATGACGCCGGGCTTCGTTCGCACTTCCTGACTTTGTGTGAAACCGGGCTGGAGCAGGGGTATCCGCTGAGCTCCGGCAATCCCGCTATGTGCGATGCCTACAAGAACGCAGGCACCGGATTCAACAAGGCTTTATTCGATACCTTCTACGACAAGTGCAAGTCGGAGGTTGCGGCGCAGCAGGTATCACCGACGGCCTGGCGGAACGCCTGCAAGAAAGCCGAGCCCGACTTCGTGCTCATGCTGCAAGGTGAAAAGCAGGCGTTGCAAAACAGCCTGACGAGCCTGGTCAGCGAGGGCTGCATGACGCCACCGGGCTGGAGTGCACAACAAGGACTGCGCTTCCAGTGCCAGGCCTACAGTGGCTACGATCAGTGCTTGAAGGTCATGGTCGTCGGGGCGAACAGCATCTGTAGCGTTGATCGCGTTAAAGCCGATGCCGCGCGCGCCAAGGAAATTCTCGCCTTCCTGGGCACAACGCGTTGTTCACTGAATGGTACCGAGATCCTTTGCCATCGACCGTGGAAGCAGGCGCAATGCCAGCAACTTGTAAAGAGTACTGCGTCGATCCAGTTGGCCAAGACCAAGCTGTCTTGCAAAGAGGAGTCGCAGGACTACTACAAAATCGCATTCGCCAACAAAGCGCTGCTCGATGAATTGAACAAGCGCAATGCCCGTGGCGGACAAGGGCCTGCCTGTGAGTGGGTGGAGGACAAAGCTAAGATCCGGTGCCTGCGAACTGGAGCTCTCGAGAGCCGGCTTGCTGCGAGTCCCGAACTGCAAAGGCCTTTGTGCAAACCGGATCCGCACTACAACGGTTCCGACGAAAGCTGTTACCTGACACCGTACAACCTCAAAACGGCGCCACAGGCGGCGCTCGCAATCCCGGGCCAGGTGCCTGCAACCGCTATGCCTGCAACCGCAATTCCTGGTGCAGCAAGATCGGGCGCAGTGCAGGCGCCACCCAATCCCTGTGATTACGAGGCGACTTACTACGAGCCACTGCCGCCGGTCATCGAGACCTCGGCGCCAAACTACCAGGTCGGCGACCAGGTACAGATCAGTTGTGCCTTCGAGAAGCGAACGAAAAAACTTGAGTGGCAGCAATGCGATGACTTTGCCAAAAACGCGATTCAGGTCATGAAGTACGGCGCGGAATCGGGCAGTCGTTACTCGGGTCTGTTCGTTGTCGATGGCACAACTATCGGTGTCTCTTCTTCGCCGATGGACGGCGGCAATTTTAAGGATGCCGCATTGTGGACCTTCAGCGAAGCGGGCGAACATGTGGTGTCGTGCATGGTCGACAACGGCTTGCGACCTTCGGAAAAAGACGGTGCGATTTACCTCGAGTCACAGTCCGAAGTCACTGTCAGTAGTGCCACAGGTCCCCAAACTTACCGTCGCTTCGATCCCGAGGCGGCTCGACGCCTGCCGACACGGGAATAGGGACCATGAAAATACAGTTTGTGCTCAAAAGCGTTGCGACATTGAGTTTCGTCGTGGGTTCTGCAGTGGCCGGGTCACAGGACTCCTGCGGTATCGATGTCACCTACTACGTGCCCTCGGTCCCGATAATTAACTCCCTGGCGAGCGACATGAGTTCCCTGGATCAGGTCGCGATACGTTGCGACTACACTGCGGTGACCGGGCGTATTGAATGGCCGAGCTGCGACTCGAAAGCGCAAACGGCAATGCAGATTCTGCAGTTGGCAAAAGAGTCAGGTAGTCGCTATTCGGGCGTCCTGTCCATCGACGGGCAGAACGTCGGCGTTGCGACCTCGCCGATTGAAGGTGGCGATTTTTCGTCGAAGCAGGTCTGGTCGTATGGCGATACAGATAATCACGAAGTCAGCTGCCAAATCGACAACGGTCTCAAGTACGCGGTGAACGATGGCGTGGACTTCCTTCGCCAGGCGGTCGTCCACGAAGTTTCAGCGGCCCTTGGCATCGACGGATCGCTACCCCTGGACCTCGATGCCCTTAAGAAGGTTGTGCTTAGCCACGTAATGCAACAGATCGCACCGCTTCCCGAGGACGCATCCGCACTGCTGCATGTTGCAGAAGAAATGGATCCGTTGATCACGCAATAAACCCGCTTTATTGAGGTACACGACATGCGCAAATCAATTTTTTCAGTTTCACTTTTTCTTTTTCTCATCGCCACTGCAACGACGCAGGCAGACCCGGGAGATTACCTCGAGATCTATCCAACGAAGCTATCGTTAAGCGGCGTGAGCACTCCCTATTCTGTAGTGGAAGGACAGAAGGTCCTGCTGTACTGCGACTGGATGGTTGCCCCGTCGAATGTCGATCGCCAGTGGTACGCCGGTGGCAAGGAACATCGCTTCCCCGTGCGCATCGAGGTGGACGGTGTTGTCGTTGGAAGCTTCGAAGGTGTTCTGGGGCCGCGGACCAGAATCGGTAGTGCCCCTGGATCCCGGGGTTTTGCTGTCAATAAGACCAGTGGGCCAGCCGCCTGGACAGCAAATAGCCTCGGTGACCACAAAGCGGTTTGCGTCGTGAACGAACCCAAGGCCGTTTCCGACCAGTGGCCGCAGAACAATACAACGGAGCCGGTGATAATCAAGGTGACGTCGAACAGCCGGCCCGCGACCACGCTGAAATCCGCGCCGGCTGTGCTTTCGGCTGCTAGCCTGGTTATCGAAGCAGAGTCGCTGATCCCGACTGCAGTGGCGACGGGAGGGCAAATGGCTCGCCAGGACATGACCGGATTTGGCAGCGGGTGGGGCGGCAACGCGCAGCTTTTCTGGCGGGCGCCGGCCCCCGCGGGCTACAAGCCGAACCTGATGACAGAATTTCGCATACCGACTGCAGGCACCTATGACCTGGTGCTGTACTACACGATGGCGCCGGACTTTGGCCAGTTCACCGTGTATGTCGATGGCAAAAGTGTGACAAGTCGCGACGGCTATGGGCCGCAGGTTCGACTGGGCCAGGTATCGCTGGGACGCCATCAACTGACTGCGGGCCGGCACGAACTTGCCTTTGAAGTCACCGGACGAAATGCGCAATCGACGTCTTACATCATCGGCATCGATCGGCTGCATCTGAATGCAGCACCGTAAACATCGAATGGATCTCAGGAGAAGCAGGACATGAAGAATTACAAGCAAACATTATTGGCCGGGCTCGCAGTATTTATTGCGTCCTGCGGATCGGACGGCAAAGGTGCGGCGATAGCGGCCGGTGAAGTGCACGCCTGCGAAATCCTGCCAGGCGCGGAAGTCGCTCGAATTGCCGGAGCCGCACTCGTCGGATCGAGCGTCGACGCGGAGCAGAACTACGGTACAACGGCGTTCTCACAATGCACGCATACTCTTGATGGTTCGCATCGGCGCGTGACTGTGCAAATTCGGAGATCCGGAACGCCGATCGATACGTCGCGCCAGGCAGGTGCGGACAAAGTGCGTTTGACGGACGACGGTTCGGGTTACGGTATCCAGTTTGCCGAATCAATTGAGGCCGGTACGGACATCCACGACCTCGGTCACGCTGCGTATTTCTACGAGATCGAAGAGACTCTTCATCTTGTAGCGTACAAGGACAAGCACGTCGAGGTGCGAGTATGGATGGCTGTCGGGAAAGCGAGCAAGGAACAGGTGCTGCGAGTCGAAAAAGAGATCGCGCTGACGGTGATAAAGCAAATTTAGGCGGCGCCGGTCACTGCATGGTGACTACCCGTATCATGAGCGGTCCGCTCGCGTCACACGATGCGGTCGCATCCGCCTCGGATGACGTAAGATCAACTTAAGCTCCGTGTTCGCCGGACAAAGTGTTCACCATGTGATCGGAATACACCTTGACGGGAATGGTGGCCAGGGGCGGAGCGATTGCGCAGCAATCACGACGGCGAAGCCGCCCGAAGGGTGAGGATCGGCCTACGCCGATCCGAATCAATCGAACCACCGACACGCGGATTTTCAGTTTGGACGTGGTCGGCCGTTGGCTATATTTTTCAGTAGGTTACCGGGGCGTCCGTTGCTCAATTGGCAGCACAATGCAGGACGAAGCAGAGCCA
>JBBKWL010000197.1:0-8126 GCA_037968975.1 Woeseiaceae bacterium
ACCCGCAGCAGTTTGACCTGCATGTCGAGACTCATGTCGCCGATTTCGTCAAGGAAAAGCGTGCCGCCCTCGGCCAGCTCGAAGCGACCGGTACGCGCACTGATGGCACCTGTGAAGGCGCCTTTGTCGTGGCCGAATAGTTCGCTTTCCAGCAGTTCCGCCGGGATGGCGCCGCAGTTGATCGGCACGAACGGCCGGTCCGCACGCTCTGAATGTTCGTGAATAGTGCGCGCGACCAGTTCTTTACCCGTGCCGGATTCACCACTGATGAGCACGTTGGTGTCGAATTCCGCGACCTGCTCGATGAGCTCGCGCACTGCACGAATTGGCATGGAATTACCGCTAAGTCGCTGCCGCCGATCACGATCATCGTAGCGTTCCGCGCGTTTCAAGAATCGTGTGAGTTGCGAGCGACGCAAAGGAGTGTCAAGCGTCCAGTGAGGACGGGTTTTGAGTTGGCTCTGAAGTGAGCGGTGATCGTCATTTCCATCTACGAGCAAAACCGGCAGATCCGGTGTACGTGCAGCGACGTCGCGAAATGTGTCCAGCATTCCGGAATCGCTGGTTTCGCCAATGACGACAGCGACAGCCGGGGACGCACTGAGGCTTGCAAGCGCATCGCTGTCCGCAGCGATGACGGGCTCATAATCAAGAAAACGCAAGCGGTGGCTGAGTTCACGAGCTCGGGCCTGGTTCGAATCCATCACCAGCACTCTGGCTTGCGCGTCGATCTTGTCCGCCATAATCACGACCTTCATTGTCGTTATGTCAAAGAATTGACAACCAGCATCAAGCTTATCGACGGAGCGACGCCACCAGTGTGACTTTGTTCACAAATGTCACCAGTTGGTAGGCCAATCTTTTTTATTGGGGTGTTTTTGACACTGACGGCTACAAGTGCGCTATGACCGCGTTAAACCGCTTTTGACGACCATATGAAGGTCGTCGAATGGTCAGGCGGTATTCGCCCGGTAAGTATCGGCGGCTTCTTTGCCAACCTGCAGCTGCGCCAGTTTTTCGCCGATTTCGGCCCGCGCTTTACGCGCCAGTGATGTCACGAAATCAGTCGAGTTGCGGGCAGCGCTCAGCGCTTCTGATTTATCAGCACCATCGAGCTCCCGCAGCATGGCATTCCGTTTGACCAGCACGCTCGCAACCTCATCCCACTCGCCGGCGGCGGCCAGCTCTTCCATGCGAGCGTTCAGCGACGCCAGCAAGTCAAACAGCGTCTGTGCGTTTACGATCGCATTTTCGGCCATACTCAACCCTTATCCTGAATAACATCCCAGGCTTCTTTAATCTCACCCAGAAGTCCGGACACTTCTGTCAGGATATCGGGCTCATTCCTGAGATTCGCCTGCAACAGGCGACGCAACATGTAGTCGTAAAGTGCATCGAAGTTTCCGGCCAGCTCTTCATCCGCTTTGAAGTTCAGGCACTGTTGCAATGCGCTGATCAGATTAATGGCGTCGCCGATGAGCGCACCCTTCTCGCTGACGTTACCCAGCTCCATGTGTTTTTTCGCCAAGGTCATTTTGGACAGTGCGCGCTCCATCATTAGCTGGATCAGGCGATGCGGCGTTGCTTCCTCCACGTCCGAAGACACTTTAATCTTTTGGTACTCGCGCAACGCGGCAGCTTCTCGTGCTGGTGACATGTTCATCGTTCAGCCTTTAGTTGTTACCCGGACGGGTAAAGCCCGGAAGATTGTTTAGTTGCTGGTTAAGGAAATTACCGGTCTGCGAGAGCTCGCCGAGCAGAGAATCCAGCGCGTTAAATTGCCGTGACAAACGTGCTTCGAACGACGCAAGGCGTTGGTTCAGTGAAATACGCTGATCGCCGAAATCTTCGATCTGGGAGTTCAGTCCGTCAGTACGTGATTGCAATATTCCGCTGGTTTGCAAATAGCTCTCGGCCAGGTCGTACACCCGGACGGCGTAACCATCGCTGGCAGTAAACAGCTGACCGAAATTGGTAAAGTCTTCGTTAAGAACCGTTGAAAGCCGGCCCGTTTCCACAGAAAGCTTGCCATTCAACTGAACTTCAATGCCGACGTCACTTAAGGTCGCAAATCCGGTGCCAACACTGCTGACCGCCGACGTCAGTTCTCGGCGAATCTGATCACGTATGCTCCGCGCCGTCGTGTCGCCAAGTAACGGGCCTGCGAGTTGTGACTCGGCGTCGTAGATAGTCAGTTCATCGAGAACGCTGACAAGGGCGTTGTACTTTTCGACGAAGGCGTCTACGGATGCAAGCACCGTCTCATGATCGTTAGCGATATCAAGGCTCACTGGAAACCCGGGATCGGCACTGACGAGTTGCAGCGTTACGCCGTCGACGGCGCCACTCACACTGTTCGTCTCGCTGTACACATCGAAACCGTCTATCTTTATCAGTGCGTCCTGTGCGGCCTGCGACTCAATCAGCGCGTTGAGGCCGTTCGCGGGATCGTACGCCAGCGCCGAAAGGCCACCGTCTCCTCCCGCCTGCGTAATCGTGATGGCGTTTGCCGCACCGGTAGCTTCCCCTGAGAGAATCAGGTGGCTACCCGCCTCCGCGTTGACGATCGTTGCAGCGACGCCGGTATTTCCGACTGCCGTATTTATCGCATCGCGTATTCCGGAAAGCGTATTATTCTCGGTATTTATTTCAACAACGAATGTCTCGGCGCCGACCGCAATCGTCAACGTGCCGGTGCCAATTACGGCGTCGGAGCCTGCCAGTGCACCGGAGGTAAGTTTTTGCGATTGTGCAAGCTGCTGCACATCGACGCTGTAACGGGCCGGGAGTGCGTTCGTATCGGCTTTGATCGTCAATACGTCTTCGTTGCCTGAAGTGCCCTTGCGTACCAGCAGGGTGTCAATCTTGCGCATAATATCAAGCTGGTCGCGAAAATCGGACAATGCGGACTTGACGCTGCCGAAAGCCGACAGCTTCGACTGCGCTTTTGCTTCCTGCCTTGCCAGTCGGGTCTCCACAGGCGCTGCCTCCGCAGCTACGAGCTGCTGCACCAGACCTGCAATATCGAGGCCTGAGCCGATTCCTGACGAAATGATGTTTGCCATATTGAAATCTCAGTTCACTGCGTTGCTTAAGTAGTAAGAGAAATGGCTACAATATTCATGCCAACATCCACCCTATTCGCCGCATTGACTGTCAAACCAGTTCGTCCAACAGCTGAATTTGTATCGCGCCATTGTGACCGACGCCAATAGCCGCTTTTTCGTGCGGGATCTGCCGGATGATTTCACCGGTTTCGCTATCCAGCACCTGGAGTACGGCATTGCCCCTGTCCAGATCCACCTGAAAACGCAAATCCCGACCAATCGCTCGACTGACAGAATTCAACTGTTGAGCAAGTTCCTCAAGATCAGGCTTTTCGACCGTCACTTTCGGCAATTCCTTGCCGCCTGCAGGTTCGGATTTGCCGTCAACGAATACCGGATAGGCACCCGACACGGCGGTACCAGCTGAGCTGGTGCCGGAGGGCGCCGCCTTTAATGCTTGCTCCGACATTTCTACCTCCTTGAGTCCGCAGAAAGAGCGACTTCCATGTCGCTCAGTCTTTGGAAACTTACTTCAGACGGTCCCGTTACTGCAGCAGACTCAATGCGAGCTGCGGCTGGGCATTTGCCTGAGAGAGAACCGACACGCCGGCCTGTTGCAGAATCTGTGCCTTGGTCAGCGCAGCCGTTTCTGCGGCAAAGTCAGCGTCCTGGATCCGGCCGCGAGAAGCGGTCAGGTTTTCGGATACTGCCTGCAGGTTGGCGATGGTGGACTCGAAACGGTTCTGGATGGCGCCAAACTGACTGCGCAATCCACTGACTGAACTCAGCGCCGCGTCCACACGATTGATGGTGGTGTTGGCGTTGCCCACAGTGGTCACCGATGCCGTGTTAAGTGCAGAAGCACCAAGCGCCAGCGTGGTCGCGGAGTAGCCGATACGGCCTGCCTGGGTACCACCAATAACGAGCTGTTCGGCAGCCGTCAGGCGGAGCGAACCGACAGCAGTCGCTGTCGTGCCTGCGTCGAGATCAAGCGCATCGTTTACGCTGTTGTTCAGCGTGTCGTCAGTGACACCGAGGCCGACGTCAGTCGCTAGGGTGGCATCGTCCTGACTGATGATGATGTCACGGCCGTCTACTGCGGTCAGCGTGACCCGAGTGTTGGCGCTGTCATAAGAAGCCGTTACACCGGTCACCGAAGCGTTGGCATTGACGGCCGTAACAAAGTCCGTGCCGCTCAGCGCTGCGCCGGAAAAGTCACGCGCCGTATAGATGGCCTGGCCATTGATCGACAGGTTGTAGCCGGTATCGTCGACATCTGCATATTCGAATACAGCCGTCGTATCTGCCGTGGCGGTAAGCCCGGAAATACCCGACGAATTGAGTGCCTTGGCTTTCGCCTGGGCGCTGTTAGCCGTGAGACCTGCTGAAGCGTTTTCAGCGACCGAAGCCACTACCGCGTTAGCATCGCCACTGCCAATCGCAATGGTCAACTCACCCGCGCCGATCGCGCTGCCATCTACGCCAGTGCCCTGTTGTCCGACAGCAAATGCTGCGTCGTAAGCACCGCCGCCGACGTAGTCAGCCGTTTTACCGATGCTCAATGTACGCATACTGCTGTTCAGCGTGACAGCGATGGTCTGACCGACGTTCGCGCCGACCTGGAAGCTTGCGTTGCCAAAAGTGCCGTCCAGAAGAGTCTGATCGTTAAAGGCAGTTTGTGTCGCGATGCGGTCAATTTCCGCCAGGCGCTGCTGAACTTCCTGGTCCAGTGCTGCGCGATCAGATGCCGAGTTCGTGGCATTCGCCGACTGTACAGCCAGCTCGCGAATACGCTGCAGGTTGTTGTTCAGCTCTGACAGTGCACCTTCAGCAGTCTGTGCCAGTGAAATGCCGTCGTTGGCATTCCGCACAGCCTGGTTAAGGCCACGGATCTGTGTAGTGAAGCGTTCGGAAATTGCAAGACCTGCCGCATCATCCTTAGCGCTGTTGATTCGCAAGCCTGTTGACAGCCTTTCTAGTGACTGGTTTAGCAAACCTTGCGAACGACCTAGATTACGTTGCGCATTAAGCGATGCAACGTTGGTGTTGATCGTAAGTGCCATTGTATAACTCCTGTTAGTTTTAGACCCGGTCTGCTACTGCCGCCGGAAGTTTAACTGCGGCCAAGAAATCCATTCAGGACCAACATACAGAAAGGTTATCGGTCTTCCTGATAATTTCTTTAACGAATCGCTTTCGGAATTTGTATTTTTCCTGTACAGGCCACCGACCGGCAGCACGAAAACTTTAGCCTGGATTTCTGAAACTGTGAGCTGCGACCAGCCGGACTTTTCACACTTACTTACCGAGGGCCCGACGCAGCGCTTGAATCTGTTCCCTTGATTCATCCAGGATGGGCATCACGTCCAGGGTCGCGATATTCAGTTTCAGGCTTGCCGGGATCGTTTCGAGCTGGACTTCCATGTTCTCATCGTTGACGAATCGCGTGAAAATGTGGGCCAGGGTCAGGACGTCGGTGTAGTCAGCGCCCTCTTCATGCTCTCGCTCAAGATCGCAATAGTTGCCAATGGCAAACGACACGTACTCAGCGAATCCCCATGTTTCGACGATCGAGCTGCCGATTGGGGAATGCCACTGGTCCATGATGTGAAAGAGATCTTCTTCGTCAGAAAACAGGTCCGGATGACTTTCCGCCCGGCTTAGAATGTACAGCTTTCCAATGCCATGCATCAGCCCTATGAGCAACGCTTCGTCGGGATTAAGCGCAGTACGCTTCTTGGCCAGGACAAAGCAGAGCGCCGCGACGTGTGCGCACTCATCCCACAGCTTGTCCAGACAGACTTTGGCCTCTTTCAGCTTGTAGGCCTTCTTGGATTGCGCGATGCCATGTGACACGGCGGTATTGCGCACCATGTTGTGCCCGATGCGATTGACGGCCATCCGCAGATCAGTGATGGATTCGGTCGCGGGCCGAAGTGCTGCTGAGTTTGAGATACTAAGTATGCGTGCCGCGAGTGCAGGATCGGCACCAATGATCTGGACGATCTGATCCGCCGTCACATTTTCATCAGCGAGGACCTTGCGGATACGCAGCACAATATCTGGGAAGGAAGGCAGCTCCAGTCCACCCTGTGACAGATCGTGGGCAAGCATCTGTACCAGCGCGAACTTACTTGCTTTTTGTTCAGGCGCGACATTGGTCGACAAGGTGTTCCCTCCCGCAATTGATCAAATTCCGTTGGCCGATGACGCAAAGTCATGCGGGTATCGGAAATGCTATCGACCGGATAGGTGGAATCTTTAGGCGTCAATCGCCCGCAAGGCGGGCTCCTACAACCAATAGTTGCTTCAGGCGCGGACGGCCGAGGGCGCGAATCGCCCGCACGGTGGGCACCGGCGCACGATAGTTTCTGTAGGAGCGGCCCCAGGCCGCGAACCGCCCGCAGGGCGGGCTCCTACATTCGATAGTTGCTTTAAGCGCGGCTCAGGTCGCCAAACCGTTTTATATCGCGCCGACTTACAGGTAGTTGAACAGAGACAGGTTCTGCGTGCGAATAAAGGACTGCTGAGCCGCCTGCAAGGTTGTTGTCTCGATACTGAGACGGGACAGCGCTTCCGCATAGTCCAGATCTTCGAGATCAGCAACCGTTTCCTGCAGGGTCAGCACGGCGGAAGAATTTGCCGCTTCCTGCTGTTCAACGGCGGCAAGCCTGGATCCGACCTGGGTGCGAGTATTCAGTACGCTGCCGATGGCCTGATCGATCGCCAGAATTCCGGCATTAATTTCGTTGTTCATAGCGGCGCGAGAAGCCGTGCCACTTACGGAAGAATTAACGACATTAGCCAGGCCGTCAAGAATTGCAAAAGCGTTCGTGTAGCTGCTGGGTGCTACGTCGAACTGATCACCGGCTTCCGGGGCGCCGTCGATACTGACAGCGATGCCGGCAAACTCGACCACTTCGCCACTCTGAAACGTGCCGGTGGCAACGATAGCGGCGGCAGAATCGCGCACCTCATAGTTCGTCGCGTCCACAAAGCGAATCGTGTAATCGTCCTGGTCGTACATGGTCGGATCGGTAACGCTTCCAGCGCCAATTACACCAGATCCCGTATTCGTTGACGCTGCATTGGCAGTGAAAACACCGTTGCCATTTCGAATTTGGAAAAATACGGCTGAACCAGGATCGCCGTCTGCGATGTGTCGCGACTGGCCGATCTGTATCAAGCGGGAACCCTGATCACCCTGGTAGCTGAACGCAGGGCCGCTGCGGGTAAACGGTTCCGTCTGGTCCATATTGCCGGAAAACAGGAATCGTCCGTTGCCATCCTTCTGATTGCCAAGTTCCAGAAGCGCGTCAAGTTGCTCGCGCATTTCCACGGCGATGAGGCCACGGGATTCATTGGACTGAGTCGCATTGTTGGCCTGAATAGCCAGTTCGCGAACACGTTGCATGACATTGTTGACACTGCCCAGGGTTGATTCCTCAAAACTGAGGCGGGTGCGCGCCATGTTGCCGTTACGTTCGAACTGATCGAGTCGCGAAATGCCTTCTTTTATATCGAGCGCCCTGGCGGCTGCAATGGGATCGTCTGATGGCGTCAAAAGTCGACGGCCACTGGAAATCTGCTGCTGGGTTCGGTCAAGCGCTGCCTGTAATTGCAACATCATGCTAACGCCGCGTTGATACGCGCCTTGTGTCGAAATGCGCATGGCTACCTCCTTGTCGCCGCGATCAGGCTGTCGAACAGGGTGTTTGTGACAGCAACTACCTGTGCCACTGCCTGATAGGCCTGCTGGAAGCGGATAAGATTCGCTGCTTCTTCGTCCAGGTTGACTCCGGACTGGGATTGCATCGCATCCTGCGTATTGCTCAGGATGACCGCTTGTGCCTCGAGGCCTGAGTTGATCTGACGAGTTGTGCTGCCAACATTAGCAATCAGCTGGCTGTAGTTCTCGTTAATGCTGACGGTGCCGCCGTCGAGAATGCCCTCTGCCTGTACGCCGGCCAGCAACAAGCCGTTGGCGTTGTCCCCCACCGCACCAAAATTCGGACCTACTGTGAAGGTATCGCCGCTGGATGGCTCACCGCTTATCTCAAAGCTCGAACCATTCAGGAC
>JBBKWL010000198.1:0-35146 GCA_037968975.1 Woeseiaceae bacterium
GCTGGTAAGCGCTCGAAAGCAGCCCTTCGAGTGATAAACTAACCAAAAACTACTAATGACCCAGTGCAGCCGGTCGCAATTTGATCGACAAAGGCACGTCATGCAGTATTTTTGCGATACTAATAATAGTTAGGTGGACCTCATGCGTTCTCGCTTGCCCATAAGATTGCTACTCCTTACAGGGTTGAGCGGGCCACTTCTTTTTGCCATTTCGGTCGTGCTCGTTGGGTCCCTACGTCCGGACTATAACCACGTAAATCAGTTCATGAGTGAGCTCGGGGAAACCGGTGGCCATTTCGCTTGGGTGATGAATTACTTCGGATTCGAGCTTTCGGCCGGACTTGTTCTGATATTCGTCCTAGCTATCCGTACCCTTTTGCCACGCACCGCGCTTAATTTGATAGGAACATCGCTCTTAGTTGTTTTTGCAATCAGTATGTTCTTCGCTGGCGTATTCTCCTGTGACGTAGGGTGCCCGACATCTGAGCGATCCATGGATCAGAAGCTCCATGATCTGTTTTCCATTCTTGCCTTTCCAGCATTTACAATGGGGGTATTTATTTGGGGCCTTTCGTTATTCCGCGTTGCCGGTTGGCGTCGATTCGGAATTTACTCATTGGTGACCGCTAGTTTGTCGCTATTACTGTTGGTGGCGATGGTGCAGTCGGAGGCGTCACGGGAGGGAACCGGTATGTACCAGAGACTATATTTGGGTGTTCTATTTCTCTGGTTAATGGTGATGTCAATCCGGCAATTGCGAGAAATCGGAAATGGCGAAACCGGGCCAACAGTTACCTAACAGGACGTCGCTGTTGCCGTATTCAACGACCGCTTGTGGCCGTAACGAGCTCTTCGAGTGATAAACTGCCGACAGGATGCTGCTGACCCATAGGAGATGCTCGTACTCTTGTCGAATGTGCCAAAGCGGCTTGCAGCGATTGTCTTATTTACGCTAGTAATTCTTCGGGATGCACGTCCGAATCTGGCCAATTCAGGCAAGACTATGACGTAGAATCCATTGCTCTCAATTAGCGAGCACAACAGCATGAACTTCCAAATCTGTGGCCTAAACCTTGGTCATTTCAGTCATCTATTCGGCAAAAGCGCACAAGATCTTGCCTTAGATGGGGTAGTGCGAATGACTGTGGACGAAAAACCTGGGTTTCCCTGTCGTGTGTCATTACGGGATGTTGATGTAGGCAAGACCGTTCTTCTGATGAACTACGAGCATCAATCTGCCTTATCCCCTTACCGCTCGAGCCATGCGATTTTCGTACAAGAATGGGCAGATGAGGCGGATCTTGGCAAAAATCAGATTCCGGACGTGCTTCGCATTCGGGTGATTTCCGTGCGCGCGTTTGACGCGTCCGGAATGATGGTTGATGCAGATATTGTCGATGGAAACGAGCTTGAAGGAATGATTGATCGCATGTTCTCGATCGAATCAGTTAGGTATCTCCATCTTCATAACGCCAAGCCCGGATGTTTTGCCGCCCGAGTCGAGCGGACTTAAACGACCCGACCGCGTCTGGCCGAATCCAGCCGCCCAGGTGTAAACTGCCAACAGGCTGCGGCCGCCCCGGAGCGGCTGATTGTCTAGGCAAGCCGTACAGAATGTGATGCCCGCTCAAGCTCGCGAATAAGCGTCGCACACAGGACATGGAGGACACAATGATGACAAGAACGCATCTTCTGGCCGTGCTGGCCGTCATATTTTCGGCGCTTGCTTGGCCACAACATGCGGGCGCAGACGACACCGATCCGCAGATGGCCGTGCTCATAACCGGGGCCAGCACGGGAATTGGTCGAAACGCTACCGAACGGCTCGCGGCTGCTGGCTACTTTGTATACGCCGGCGCCCGCAAGGCGGCAGATATTGAAGACCTCAATAAGATCAAAAATGTCATGGCCGTCCGCTTGGATGTTACGAAGCAAGACGAAATCGATGCTGCGTTCGAACTCATTCAGAAGGAAGGTCGGGGCTTGTGGGGCATCGTAAACAATGCCGGCGTAAACGTCGTAGCACCGTTGATTGAAGCGGATGTATCCGAACTGGAATTTCTGTTCGATGTAAATGTGTATGGCGTTTTTCGTGTTACCAAGACATTTGCGCCGCTGCTTATTGAGTCGAAGGGGCGTGTCGTGAATATCAGCTCGATCTCCGGTTTCCTGTCGGGTGACGGCTACGGGATGTATTCGGCAAGTAAGCACGCTGTTGAAGCGCTTACCGATTCTCTCAGAAGCGAAATGAGCGAACTTGATGTAGTTGTCGCCGCAGTTGAGCCGGGCAACTTTGCATCCGAGATTGGACTGACTCGCTGCAAGCGTCGCCTGGCCGACACCGATGCAAAGCCGTATATCTATTTTGAGGAGCGCCGCCAGCAATTGCTGGCCAGTTGCAGGGAGAGACTCGAAGCCGGCATCAAAGACGAAGGCACGCCACCGGATGCCGTAGCAGCGACGATCGAGCGGGCTTTGTTTGAGGAGAACCCTAAGGACCGCTACTTGGTTGTACCCGAACAAGTCGAAGCCGGGTGGACAATTTCACATGTTATTGACGAACTATTGTCGCTTAACGCTCGCCACGACCATAGCTTCACCCGGGACGAATTGGTTGAATACATCGACAGGTTTTGGCCATTTGCAGCGGGCGAGAGATACCTCGACGACCCAAGGGCTGATGCTGAGATGCGGTCCTTCTTTAGAGCTTGGGCAACGAGGCAAGGAAGCGGTGAAGAATAGCTCTATCGCAAACCATGACCGTCTGTTTTTGGTGAAAGCAGACATGCTGCAGCGGATTTTATGAAGCAAGATTACGACGGGCACTGCCACTGCGGATCGATTCGATTCAAGACGGTCATGGATCTCGAAGACGCCATTGTCTGCGATTGCTCTATTTGTAAAATGAAAGGATCGATCATGGTTCGAGTTGCAGAATCCGATTTCGACCTAATGTCACCGATGAGTAAACTGAGCGTCTATACATTCAACAAGCATATTGCGAAACACTATTTTTGCCCGACGTGTGGAGTTCATGCATTCCATAGGCCACGGTCTCGTCCCGAGCTTTGGGCAATCAATATTCGTTGCCTCGTTGAGGTTGATGTTTCGAGTGTTGTACCGAGTCAGGTTTTCGGCAGCAAACTAGACTGAAGGTCTACCAGGATGCGGTGATCTGCGCTGGTGTATGCAGGTTTCTCTGCAGACGATAGCCTGGCAGGTTGCCCTACATACGCAAACAATTGAACGAGACAACATTGCGATCAATCGAAACAAAGAAATCCTGGCGACTTGACGATGCCCAGAAACTTGCCGATGAGTTTCCATATACGTTTCACAAACCTTCCTCAGAGGCTGTTCGACTACTGCAGGCCGAGGACGAGGCAAAACTGATTTTTCGATTTCATAGCGACGCTGCAGATGTCCCCAATGCCGAACGTATGTGGGTTGAAATCAAAGAACGATCGGGTTCAAAATTCAAGGGCATACTCGACAACGACCCACTGCACATCAAGGACCTGAAATGCGGTGATCCGGTGACGTTTGAGGAGAAACACATCATTCAGGTCAGCATAGACGACCCGATTCCGAGTACGACCGACCAGTATCTGCCGCGATGTTTTGTGACACAACGAATCATGAATGACGGTCAGAGAATTGGCTATTTGTACCGTGAAGAACCTGACAGGGACGAGGACAGCGGTTGGCGATTCCTGTGTGGCGACGAGTCGGACGAGTACATGGACGACTCAGACAACATTTGTCTTGTTTCACTCGGTGCAGTACTAAGGGAAGACGACAGCATTCTGGAATTGCTCGACTCGCCCGTGGGAGCTGCTTTCGAGTTCGACCCGTCGACAGGCACCTTTATTCCGGCAAAGGAATAGTTTTTTCGATGAGAGTTTTCTTCTATGGTCTCTTTATGGACGAGAGCCTGCTTGCGAAAAAGGGAATTAAGCCAAGCAACATAAGTGTCGGCTTCGTAGACGGCTACGAACTCCGGATCGGCGAACGGGCGACCTTGGTACGCCGTCCGAATGGGCGCGCGTATGGGGCCATGATGGATATCGCTGCCAATGAGGCAACAGAATTGTATGCAGAGGATAGCGTCGCGGACTACCGGCCCGAACCTGTCACTGTCGAACTCATCGACGGCGCGCAAGTCGAGGCAATGTGCTACAACCTGCCCAGCGCCAAGGTCACCGGGACCAACAAAGACTATGCGGTATCGCTGTTGAAGGTCGCGAACAGACTGGGTTTCCCGGATTCTTATATTGAACAGATCCGGTTAAAAACAATCACTGACAACCAGGGGAAAGAGAAATGACGACAGAACTCACGTACCTCGCGATCGTAACAACACTAACAGCCGTGTTGTGGATTCCCTATATCCTGAACATGATCATGGTTCGGGGACTGAAAGACGCCGTTGGGTATCCAGACGACCCCGCGCCACTCTCGCCGTGGGCAGCCAACATGAAGGCGGCGCACGCAAATGCTGTCGAGAACCTCGTTGTATTCGCCACGCTCGTGCTGGTCGCTCACGCTGCCGGTGTCAGCAACGCGGCAACAGTGCTGGCTTGCCAGGTATATCTGTGGGCGCGGGTCGTACATTTTCTCGCATATACGGCGCGGATTTCTTGGGTGCGGACCTTTGCGTTTCTGGTTGGATTCGGGTGTCAAATCACGCTTGCCTGGCAGATATTTGCCTGACAGCAAAGGTCTTGCCGGCGCGTCGCCCTTACTTGCTGAGCTTCGCCTTTAGGATCTGATTAACTTGCCCGGGGTTTGCCTTGCCGCCGGTCTTTTGCATGACCTGCCCGACAAAAAATCCGATCAGCTTGTCTTTGCCAGACTGGTACTCGGCAACTTGCGACGGATTCGCGGCGATGACTTCAGCAACGATCGCTTCGATCGCAGACGTGTCCGTGATCTGCTTCAGGCCTTGCGCTTCGATAATCGCGTCGGCCGTGCCCTCGCCCGACCACATCGCTTCGAATACTTCTTTCGCGATTTTTCCCGAGATTGTGTTGTCTGAAATTCGATCAAGGAGGCCGGCTAAATCAACTGCAGCAATGCGACTGGCATCGATCTCCAGGCCGTCGCGATTCAGCGCGCCGGACAAGTCCCCCAGGACCCAGTTCGCAACGACCTGGGCGCTCGCACTCGTCGCAGCGACCGCTGCTTCATAGTAGTCCGCCATGGATCGGCTTACCGTCAGGATATCTGCGTCGTCATTTTTGATTTGGTAGTCGTCCATGAACCGTTGCTGCTTTGCAGCTGGCAACTCGGGCAAGCTGCTGCGAATCTCGTCAATAAAACTTTGCTCAATCTCAACCGGCAATAAATCCGGGTCGGGAAAATAACGATAGTCGTTTGCTTCTTCCTTACTGCGCATCGAGCGTGTTTCATCTTTATCCGAGTCGTACAGGCGCGTCTCCTGCACCACCTTACCGCCGTCTTCGATGACTTCGATCTGACGTTCGATCTCAATGTTGATCGCTTTTTCAACAAAGCGGAATGAGTTCAGGTTTTTCAATTCCGCACGCGTGCCAAGTTCTTGCTGGCCGCGTGGCCGAACCGACACGTTTGCATCACAACGAAATGAACCTTCCTGCATATTGCCGTCGGAAATTCCGAGGTAGCGCACAATAGAATGAATCTTGCGCATATACGTGACCGCTTCTTTCGCAGACCGCAGGTCCGGCTCGGAAACAATTTCCAGCAGCGGCGTGCCAGCGCGGTTCAGGTCGATACCCGACGAACGATCGAGACCTTCATGAATAGATTTGCCCGCATCTTCCTCGAGGTGCGCTCGGGTAATGCCAATGCGCTTGTCGTTGCCGTCGTCATCTTTGATGAACAGCTCACCCTGGCCAACGATTGGTAACTCCATCTGACTGATCTGATAGCCCTTGGGCAGGTCCGGGTAGAAGTAGTTTTTGCGCGCAAATACTGAACGCCTGGAGATTTCGGCATTCACAGCCAGTCCGAACTTGCAGGCCATGCGTACAACTTCTTTATTCAATACCGGCAACACGCCCGGATAGCCCAGATCAACCAGACATGCCTGTGTGTTCGGCTCCGCCCCGTATTCGGTCGCAGCACCGGAGAAGATCTTGCTCCTGGTTGCCAGCTGGGTATGGATCTCAAGCCCGATGACGACTTCCCAGGCGGCGTTCATCGAAACGCCTCGGGACACGCGGTGTGCCAGTCTGTCTGCTGCTGGTACTGATGCGCGCAGCGCAGGATGGTTTCCTCACCCCAGTGCGGGCCGACCAGATGCAGGCCAACCGGCAAACCGTCCACAAAGCCGCACGGCGTTGAGATACCCGGTAGTCCGGCCAGATTTGCGCCGATGGTGTAGATATCGTTGAGGTACATCGTGATCGGGTCGTCGGTCTTGTCGCCCAATTTGAACGCCGGTGTCGGTGCCGTCGGTCCCGCAATGACATCAACATTCGCAAAGGCTTTCTTGAAGTCGTCGGCGATAAGCTGGCGAACCTGCTGCGCCTTCAGGTAATACGCGTCGTAATAACCGGCGGATAAAACGTAGGTGCCCGTCATGATGCGACGCTTCACCTCGTCGCCAAATCCCTCACCGCGACTACGGCAATACAGATCGAACAGATCGTCCGGGTCTTTGGCCCGGTGACCAAATCGAACGCCGTCGAAGCGCGACAGGTTTGACGAGCACTCGGCTGGCGCTACGACGTAATAAGTCGGCACCGACAAGTCGATATGTGGCAAGTCGACCTCGGTGAGAATCGCGCCCTGTGATTCGAGCACGGCCAGGGATTCTTTGACGGCCTTGCCGGTGTCTTCATCAAGGCCGGCATCGAAATGTTGGCGCACAATTCCGACGCGCAGACCCTGCAGTGATTGTTGTAGCCCAGCCGAGTAGTCCGGCACCGGATGATCGATACAAGTGGAGTCGCGTTCGTCAAATCCGGCCATCACGCCCAGCAACAATGCCGCATCCTCTGCTGTACGCGTGATCACGCCGGCCTGATCGAGGCTCGAAGCGAAAGCGATCATGCCGTAGCGCGACACTCTGCCGTAAGTAGGCTTGATGCCAACCGTGCCGGTCAATGCGGCAGGCTGACGGATCGAACCACCGGTATCCGTACCGGTTGCTGCCGGTGCCAGCCTTGCCGCTACCGCAGCGGCCGAGCCGCCCGAAGAGCCACCCGGCGTAAATTCCGTATTCCAGGGATTGGTTACCGGCCCAAAAAAACTGGTCTCGTTTGACGAGCCCATCGCGAACTCATCCATGTTGGTCTTGCCCAACATGACCGCACCGGCCTTCGCGAAACGATCAACCACTGTCGCGTCGTACGGCGATACAAAATTTTCGAGCATGCGCGAGCCGCAGGTCGTCAGAACATCGCGAGTACAAAAAATGTCTTTGTGCACCAACGGCAAACCATTCAAAACACCACCCCCGCCTGCCGCACGTGCTGCGTCGGCACTCACGGCTGACGCCAGCGCTTGCTCGCCGGTCACGGTGATAAATGCATTCAGGGATTCATTCTCAGACGCAATCCGTGCAAGCAGTGACTCGGTCACAGCCTGCGCAGAGAAATCTCCGGCTTCGAGACCGGCCGCGATTTGTGTCAATGAAAGAAGGTGGAAGTCTGACATACGACCTACTCAATGACCTTCGGCACGAGATACAGCCCGTCCTGGATTGATGGCGCATTCTGCTGCACATGCTCACGGTCATTCGGCTCGGTGACCACATCGTCACGCAGTCGCTGCGACTCATTCAATGGGTGCGCCATGGGAACGACATCCGCGGTGTCGGCCTGGCTGAGCTGATCGACGAAATCGACGATTCGGGACAACTTGTCGACCGTTTGGTCGAACTCCTGATCCGTTAATTTGAGTCGCGACAGCACCGCGATGTGCTGAACCTGATCTTTATCGAGTGACACGGGAATTTTCCTGCTGGTTCTGGCGCATGAATCGCCGTCTGGCGCACGCGAGGGCAATAATACACGCCGCCTTGTGCAATGTCGTGCGCATTGTTAGATTAGCGCGTTAACCACAACTTCGGGAACTTACCCGCACATGTTCAAGACCATTCTGGGTTATTTCTCCAATGACCTGTCGATCGATCTCGGTACCGCAAATACGCTGATTTACTCGCGTGGCCACGGCATCGTGCTCGATGAGCCATCTGTTGTCGCAATTCGTGAGGACAGCGGTCGTGGCGGCCGTACCGTCGAGGCGGTCGGCGCAGAAGCCAAGAACATGCTGGGCAGAACACCTGGAAATATCACGGCGATTCGGCCGCTGAAAGACGGCGTCATCGCCGATTTCACCGTCACCGAAAAGATGCTGCAACACTTTATCCGCAAGACCAACCCGTCCAAGTTCTTTCGGCCGAGCCCGCGCGTCCTGATCTGCGTGCCATATGGCTCCACCCAGGTTGAGCGTCGCGCCATTCGCGAATCCGCCGAGGGCGCAGGCGCTCGCAAGGTTTACCTAATTGATGAGCCCATGGCGGCGGCGATCGGTGCCGGCATGCCGGTCCACGAAGCGCGCGGCTCGATGGTGCTCGACATTGGCGGCGGCACATCCGAAGTTGCAGTGATCTCGTTGAACGGCATCGTCTACGCAGCTTCAGTCCGTATTGGCGGCGACCGCTTTGATGAAGCGATCACAAACTACGTACGTCGCAACTACGGCATCCTGATTGGTGAAGCGACTGCCGAGCGCATCAAGCTCGAAATCGGCTCTGCGTTTCCTGGGCAGGAAGTTCTCGAGATTTCGGTCAAGGGTCGCAATCTGTCAGAAGGCGTGCCGCGCAGCTTTACACTCAACAGCAACGAGATCCTCGAGGCTTTGCAGGAACCACTGCAAGGCATTGTTGGCGCGGTCAAGGAAGCGCTGGAGCAAACACCGCCGGAACTAGGCGCTGATGTCGCCGAGCGCGGTATCGTATTGACCGGTGGCGGCGCCATGTTACGCGACCTCGATAAGTTGCTCATGGAAGAAACCGGGCTGCCGGTGGTGATCGCCGATGACCCAATGACCTGCGTTGCGCGCGGCGGGGGTCGCGTCATCGAACTCATGGATGAACATGGGCCCTCGGTTTTCGGCCTGGAGTAAGTCAGAATCAGGGCCAGGTTGTCGTTACTCACCATTCTAGGCTAACGCGCAATGGTCACGTACCGCAGTGATAACTCGAATCCGGCGCGGATCCCGGCTCTTGGGATTCGCCTGCTAATTTGTGTGGCGCTCAGCGTCTTACTCATGGTCATCGACCATCGCCAGAATCACCTCGATACCGTTCGCAAATCCATCGGCATTGCTGTTTACCCGATACTGGTTATCGTTGACTCACCGTTTCGACTTTGGGCCTGGTTGACCGAGAGCACGGCTGATCGAAATGATTTGCAGCGCGACCTGTCGCGACTCGAAGCCGAACTCGTACTCACGCGCGCCGAACTTCAGCAGCTGACCGCACTGCGTGCCGAGAATGACCGTCTCCGGAATTTGCTGGATGCCCGCCCGCGATTGCGTGACGAAATACGCGTTGCTGAAATTATGGCGGTCGATGCCAATCCGTATCGACACAGTTTCGTTATCGACATCGGTGAACAGGATGGTGTCTACAATGGGCAGGCCATCATCGATGCCGACGGGGTTATCGGCCAGGTACTCGAGGTCGGCCTGACAACATCACAGGCCATCCTCATCAGTGACCCCAGCCACGCGCTGCCGGTCGAGGTCAGTCGCAATGGCTTGCGCACGATTGCCAACGGGACCGGCGAGTTTGATCGGCTGGACCTGCCGTTCCTGCCTAACAATGCCGATATCGTGCCGGGCGACGTGCTCGTCACCTCGGGTCTTGGCGGCGCATTCCCGGCGGGTTACCCGGTTGCAGTCGTGGCCAGCGTGAACCGTGTGCCGCAGGCGTCATTTGCCCATGTCATGGCGGCACCCACTTCGGCGCTCGACCAGGTTCGCGAGGTCTTGCTGATCTGGTCGGCCCAGCCAGAGCCGGCGGCGGTCGAGCCGGCCGCTGCAGAACCGGAAGATGCCGATGAACCGGAGAATGCCGATGAGTAGAGGCCCCTATTCTCGCCGCATACCGGTCGTCATCACACTGATCGTTGCGCTTATCCTAAGCGTCGTACCGCTACCCGACTGGCTCGAAGCATTTCGCCCGGACTGGTTAGCGCTCACTCTTATTTATTGGGCCATGATGTTGCCACGCACCTGGAGCGTCGGTTCCGCCTGGCTGGTCGGTCTGGTGCTGGACGTTGCACACGGCACTTTGCTGGGACAACACGCCCTTGCTCTCAGCATCGTCGTATTCGTTACCGTTCGCATGCATTTGCTGATGCGCGTATTCCCGATGTCGCAGCTCACCGCGGCCGTGTTCTCCCTGCTTGCTCTGTATCAGTTCATCCTGTTTTGGGTGAACGGCATCGTCGGCCTCCCCGTTCCGACTATCTACTATTGGGCACCCATTATCAGCGGCGCACTATTGTGGCCACTGGTCGCATCATTATTAAATGGCGCGCGCATGCGAGTGCAGTAAATGGATTTGCTGTCGCCAATCAAAGATCACCATTCGGAACGACGACTGTTCATCGGCCGCGTTGCGATGACGTCGACGATCGGAATCTTGCTTCTCGGCGCCGTGATCGCCCGCCTCGTGCAACTGCAAATTTTCGACCATGAAATGTTTGCAGAACAGTCGCAGGGCAACCGCTATCGAATTGAAGCCGTGCCACCGACCCGTGGACTGGTTTTCGATCGCAAGGGGCGCGTACTCGCCGAAAATCTGCCTGCGTACCAACTGGAGTTGATTCCTGAGCAAGTTGGAGACCTCGAGGACACGCTTGGCCGGCTGGCGGCGCTTGACCTGATCGCAGCTGAGGATATTGAGCATTTCGTGGAGCTCGCCAAAAGCGCACCGCGATTCAAACCCGTGACGCTGAACTTGCGACTGACCGACGAAGAAATAGCCAATTTCGCGATACAGCGACCCCGCTTCCCGGGCGTTGATTTTCAACCGCGCCTCGTACGGCACTACCCGCACGGCGAAGCCGTCGCACACGCGGTGGGTTACGTCGGTGCCCTGTCGAAAAATGATCTGAAGCGGCTTGAACAATCCGAGTACGTCGGCACGGCGCATACCGGCAAGACTGGCGTGGAAAATAGTTACGAGTCTGACCTGCACGGCGATACGGGTTACAACAACGTTGTCACCAATGCGCTTGGCCGGCAGGTCCCGGCGGATTCGCGCGATGCTGCAGATGCATTGCCAAACAACGAGTCACCGGCGCCAGGTCACGACCTTTATCTCAGCCTCGATCTTGACCTGCAGTTGTTGGCTACCAAGGCGTTGGACGGACATCGTGGCGCGGTCGTGGCCATTGACCCGCGTAGTGGCGAAATACTGGCCTTGGTTAGCGCTCCGTCGTTCGACCCGAACATGTTCGCAGTCGGCATGACAACCTCAGAGTTCGGTGAGCTGCAAAACGATGCGGCACAACCGTTGTTTAACCGTGCGATTCGCGGCGCTTATCCACCGGGCTCAACCATCAAGCCAATGTTATCGATTGCAGCCCTCGCTACCGGCGCAACCAATGTGACCCGCACGACGATGTGTGTGGGCTACTTCATGTTGCCCAACACCACGCACCGCTATCGCGACTGGAAGCCGGAGGGTCATGGCGAAATGGACCTGCTGGGTGCAATTTCGCAGTCTTGCGATGTGTACTTCTACGAGGTCAGCATGGACCTCGGCATCGACAACATTCACAAGTACCTTGACATGTTTGGTCTCGGTCATCGCAGTGGCGTCGACATCCGCGGTGAGCACAACGGACTGGTCCCGTCGCGAGAATGGAAACGCAGCGCGTTTAGCGGGCGTGACGGCAACTGGTACAACGGCGAAACGGTAATCGCCACGATCGGACAGGGCTACATGCTGGCGACGCCACTGCAATTGGCGAACGCGGTGGCCGCGGTGGCGAGCCGAGGTACACGCTATCAGCCGCGGTTAGTCGCTGCGTCGCAAAATACGATTACCGGGGAACGCACGCTGTATCCGCCGGTGCGTCTTGATGACATTCGACTCGAAGACGAGACCAACTGGGACACCGTCATCTTCGCGATGCGTGAAGTCATGCACGGCGTCCACGGAACGGCGCGCGCGGCGGCAGCAAACTCGAAGTATGAAATGGCTGGCAAAAGCGGCACCGCGCAGGTGTTTTCGGTCGCACAGGAAGATGAGTACGACGAAGAAGAAATCGAAATGCGGCTGCGCGATCATGCGCTGTTCGTGTCTTTTGCGCCGCTCGACGATCCACAAATCGCGGTCGCCGTGATTGTTGAAAACGGTTCCAGCGGCAGTCGCGTCGCGGCGCCTATCGCACGACAAATGATGGACCAGTACCTGGGATACGGCAGCAATGCGGAAGAATGAACCGCAGCTGTTAGATACCGGCAGAGTCGCGCCACTGGGCGAATTCGGCCGTCTCCTGCGACGTTTGAATATAGACGGTCCCTTGCTCGGTGGCTTGCTCCTGATCTGCGCTCTCGGTCTGGTCGTCTTGTACAGCGCCGTCGGAGAGAATATGCGGCTCCTGCTCAACCAACTGGTCCGGGTCAGTGTCGCCATCGTTGGGATGCTGGTCATCGCACAATTTTCGCCGGACTTTTTGCGCCGCTGGACGCCGTGGGGCTTTGCCGCTGGCCTGGTGTTGCTGGTCTTGGTTTTGACCACTGGTGAAGTTGGCCAGGGCGCTCGCCGCTGGCTGGACATCGGGATTCGTTTTCAGCCCTCCGAAGCCATGAAGCTGGCCGTTCCGATGATGGCCGCCTGGTACCTGCACGAACGACCCATTCCGCCGCGCTTCAGTCAGTTGATGTTTCTAACAGTGATGATCGTTGTGCCGACGATTCTGATCGCACGACAACCTGATCTCGGCACCGCCTTGCTGGTTGCAGCGTCCGGTCTGATCGTCATCGTGCTTGCCGGCTTACCGATTCGACTGATGATCTCGCTTGCCGTGCTGTCCGTGCCGGGCGCTTTTGGCTTGTGGCAATTGATGGAGGATTATCAAAGACAACGCGTCCTGACGCTGATCGATCCAAACAGCGACCCTTTAGGCGCTGGCTATAACATTATCCAATCGAAAATCGCGATCGGCTCCGGTGGTCTTTTCGGCAAGGGCTGGACCAACGGCTCGCAAGCCCATCTTGAGTATTTGCCAGAGCGAGACACCGACTTCATCTTCGCCGTCATCGGTGAGGAAATGGGGCTGCTTGGCGTGCTGTCCCTGTTGTGCCTGTACATTTTTGTCGTCGGTCGCGGCTTGTACATCGCAATGCAGGCCCCGGATACCTACTCGCGTTTACTCGCCGGCTCAATCAGTCTCACATTTTTTGTGTACGTCTTCGTGAACACCGCAATGGTGACCGGACTCGTGCCGGTTGTTGGCGTTCCTTTACCACTGGTCAGTTTTGGCGGCACGTCAATGGTGACGCTGATGGCTGGTTTCGGTATTCTGATGTCCATTCATTCGCATCGGAAACTTCTCCCACACTAATGACCTACCGACTCCTCGCCGGCATCACTTGTATTCTCGCTTCAAACTCAATCGCCCTGGCAGTAGACACAGGACAAGCCAATATCGATGCGTTCATCGATACCATGGTGAGCGAGCACGACTACGATCGCGCCACACTCGAGGAAATCCTCGGGCAGGCCGAGTTTAAAGAATCGATTATTGAACAAATCTCCAAGCCGGCCGAAAGAACATTGACCTGGGCCGACTACCGACCGATCTTCATGACCGCGGAGCGGGTTGCGGCCGGCGCCGAGTTCTGGCGGGAGAATTGCGCGGCGTTGGAGCGTGTCAGCAACGAAACCGGAGTGCCAGTCGAGATCATAGTGGGCATCATCGGTGTTGAAACCTACTATGGTCGCATCACCGGCGGTCATCGCGTACTCGATGCACTGACCACGTTGGCGTTCTACTACCCACCGCGCGAAACCTTTTTCCGTCGTGAGCTGCAGGAGTTCCTGCTGCTGGTTCGAGAAGAGGAAATGCAGGCGACCGATGCGTTCGGCTCCTACGCCGGTGCCATGGGTCGGCCGCAGTTTATGCCGTCGAGCTATCGTGCCTATGCTGTCGATTCCACCGGCGACGACAAACGCGATATCTGGAACGACTGGACCGACGTTGCCGGCAGCATCGCCAACTATTTTGTCGCGCACAAATGGAAAACGGGCGAAGAAGTGGCGGCGCAGGCTACTCTGAGTGATCGTTTTCAGGGCCCAACACCCAAAAATAAATTGTCGGCGAGCGAAACCGTGGCGGCGCTAAGCGAGTCCGGCGTCGTGTTTTCCACGTCACTGAGCGGCGACAATGCCGCACAGCTGGTCACGCTCGAAGGTGACGCTGGCACCGAGCACTGGGTTGGTTTTCACAATTTCTTCGTTATCACTCGCTACAATCGCAGCGTCATGTACGCACTTGCTGTACATCAGCTCGGCCAGGAAATCGCACTAGAAGTCGCACGTGACAAAACCTGAGGCAATTCGCTTACTGGTCGCTCTGCTACTGTTCGCCGTCGTCGCGGGCTGCGGCGCGAACAGACCGCAGGATGGTCCGCCGCGATCCGGCGGCAGCGAGATCCGGGGTCTTCCGGGCGATGCTGTACCGCGACCTGAGACCAGGAGTCGTTATGGCAACGGGCCGGTCTATGAGGTATTTGGCAAGAACTATGCAGTAATGTCCAGCGCGACTGGCTATAAGGAACGCGGCGTCGCGTCCTGGTATGGCAAGAAATTTCACGGCAACCTGACCTCGAATCGCGAGGTTTACGACATGCACGGCATGACAGCGGCACACAAGACGCTGCCGCTGCCAACCTATGTGCGGGTTCGCAGCCTCAGTAATAACCGCAGCGTCGTCGTGCGCGTCAATGATCGTGGACCTTTCGTCAACAACCGCATCATTGATTTGTCCTACTCAGCCGCAAAGAAGCTGGACATGGTCGGGACCGGCACTGGCCTGGTCGAGGTCGAAGCCATTACGTTTGCAGGGCCTGGCGATCAACTGCAGCAACCGCAACAGCCGCCGCAGCCGCAGGCGACGGCGTACGAACCCAGGAATCCGAACCATATCTACGTTCAGATCGGTGCTTTCGGTAGCCGTGCCAACGCCGATCGGCGCGTTTCCCTGCTGCGCAGTGGCGGCATCGGCGCTGCGGCAGTGCATGCAGACACGACCGTCAGCCCGGCCCTGTATCGTGTGCGCATGGGGCCGATTCAAGGCGTCGATCAGTACGACATACTGGTCGAAGAACTCGCCAAGCTCGGCATCGTCGATCCGATCATCGTCACAGACTAATTTATTGTCGCTGCAGAATCCGGGTAGAATACGCGCCCTGATCCGCACCCCCAGAGATTTCATGAAAGTTCGCTCACTCGCAGTATTCCTGCTCTTAGTTGCCTCTCTCACGCATGCCCAACAATCGCGACCAGTGCCCGCGCCGCCGATTATTGGTGCGTCCAGCTATTTGGTGATCGACAGCAAGACCGGCCACGAACTCGCATCGCTGGAGCCCGACACGGCCGTACCTCCGGCCAGTCTCACCAAGTTGATGACGGCCTACGTTATTTTCAATGCGCTGCAAACCGAGCAGATCAGCCTGCAAGATGAAGTGACGATCAGCGAAAAAGCCTGGCGAACCCAGGGCTCGAGAATGTTCATTGAAGTTGGCAAACGCGTAAAGGTTGGAGATTTATTGCTCGGCATGATCGTTCAGTCCGGCAATGACGCAAGTGTCGCGCTGGCCGAATTCGTCGCCGGCTCCGAATCGGTGTTTGCTGAAATGATGAATCAGCAGGCCGCGGCGCTTGGTATGCACTCCAGCCACTTTATGAATTCGACCGGGCTGCCGGACGACGACCATTACTCGACCGCGCGGGACTTAACGACACTTGCCCGCGGGATTATCGAACAGTTTCCCGAATATTATCGCTGGTACTCGGTCAAGGAATTTACGTTCAACGAGATCACGCAGCCAAATCGCAACAACCTGTTGTGGCGCGACGACTCTGTCGACGGCATGAAAACCGGTTTCACTGATGCGGCGGGGTACTGCCTGGTCGCCTCTGCCAAGCGCGATGACATGCGAGTCATTTCAGTGGTGCTCGGCACGTCGAGCGCCAAAGCTCGCATTGACGGCAGCCAGGCGCTGCTCAACTACGCGTTCCGGTTTTTCGAAACACGCCTGCTGTATCAGGCAGGTGCAGAAATCACAACGACTCGCGTCTGGAAGTCAGCCAACGAGTACAGCGCGCTGGGCGTTCTTGACGACTTGTACATCACCGTGCCACGCGGATCGTATGACGCGCTCGTATCCACACTGAATATTCCGGCCGTCATCGAAGCACCGGTCGCTCAGAGTCAGCCCCTGGCCGAAATCAATATCAGTCTGGAGGGTGAGAAGCTGATGACGGCGCCGCTGCGAGCGCTCAGCGACAATCCGTCTGGCTCATTCTGGCAGCGCACCGCAGACGGTGTCAGCCTTTGGTTTGAGTAAGTGGCATGAGCGACGAGACCCTGCTTGAATTTCCCTGTGACTTTCCGATCAAGATCATGGGGCGCGAATCAGCGGAGTTTCGCGCGTTGGCGCGCGAACTCGTGGAAAAACACACGGGCCCGCTGGACGACGATTCTGTCGCAAGTTCCCTGAGTCGCAACGGCGCATTCGTTTCGGTAACGGTCACCGTGGTTGCACAAAGTCAGCAGCAACTTGACGATATTTATCGCGAAGTGACATCGAACGACGAAATCCTGATGGCGCTATGAGCGAGATCGTTATCCGCAGCCTCGGGCTGCAGACTTACGAGCCAGTCTGGCGCGCGATGCAGCAATTCACTGACTCGCGCGATGCGAACAGCCGCGATGAGATCTGGTTTTGCCAGCATGAACCCGTATTCACACTGGGGCTAAACACCGCACCCGAGCACTTGCTCGCCACGGGCGACATTCCGGTGGTGCAAATCGATCGCGGTGGCCAGGTGACGTATCACGGGCCTGGCCAACTCATGATTTACCCGTTGATCGATATCCGGCGGGCGAATATCGGCGTCCGCGATCTGGTTACAGCTCTGGAACAATGTGTTGTGGATCTTGCCGCGGAATTTAACATCGCGGCGGCAAGCCGCTGCGATGCGCCCGGCGTATACGTCGATGGGGTGAAACTTGCGAGTGTCGGCCTGCGCATTCGACGTGGCGCCAGTTTCCACGGTATGGCCCTCAACGTGGATGTCGATCTGGAGCCGTTCTCAAGAATTAACCCATGCGGCTTTCAGAACCTGGAAGTTACGGATTTGAACAGCCTCGGCGGTGAGTGTGATCTCGATGCAGTTCGGGATCGATTGCTGCCGCACTTGTTGCGCCATTTGCAATTGAGTGATGCCGAACTAGTTGCAGTTGAGAGCCTCTAACCGCTCGATCGTCCCCACGTCCGCCCAGTTCCCCGAGTACTCACTCGCCGCCAGCTGATCCGCATCGGCCGCCGCACGCAACATCGGTACAACCGAGAATCGACCCGCTTCGCAGTCCTGAAAAAATTCGGGCCGGTAGATTGCGACACCGCTGAAGGTTCGCTGCGGATGTTCTGCGTTGCGAAGTCGGCCGTCGACGACATCGAAATCACCGTGCGCCTTGTCTGCCGGTGTTGGCACCAGAATCAGTTTCCCCAGCGTCTGCGCATCAAGATCGGCGCGCGGCATCGGCATGTCTGTGAAAATATCGGCATTCACAACCAGGAATGGATCGGGACCCAGCATCGGCAAGGCACGCTGAATTCCGCCGCCGGTTTCCAGGATGTGGTCGTCTTCCGGGCTGTAGATTACGGTCAGTCCATAAGCGGCGCCGGAACCGACGCGCGCGGCGATTTGCTCCCCCAGCCAGCCGAGATTGATCAACACTGTATCGACGCCGGCGCGCTGCAGCGCCTGCAGGTGCCATTCGAGCAGGCTTTGCCCCTGGACCTCAGTTAACGCTTTCGGCACGGAATCGGTCAAAGGCCGCAGGCGTTCGCCACGTCCTGCGGCAAGAATCATCGCGATCAAAGCACCTCCTCCAGCGCAGGCAGGCAGCGATCTCGAATAAGGTCGACGACAAACCCGAGTTCCGGATAGCCCGGACCTAACTCGACAACGTATTGCAACGTTCTCGGTATGTCAGCCATGTATCCCGACTTGCCGTCGCGATGTTTCAGTCGTGCGAAGATTCCGGCAGCTTTCAGGTGTCGCTGCACGCCCATCAATTCGAATTGCCGCATGAAAGTGTTTGCATCCGAATGGTGGCGCGCGTCGTCGTCCAGCTGCGCATAGAAGCCAAGTGCCCATGCGCGAACCTTTGCCGCGGGCCAGCGCACATAGCAGTCCTTCAGCAAAGATGCGAGGTCATAGGTATAGGGTCCTTCCACCGCATCCTGAAAATCAAGAATGCCCGGGTTGTCCCGCTCGGTTCGCATGAGGTTGCGCGAATGGTAGTCGCGATGCACGAAAACCTGTGGCTGGTCCAGCGCGTTTGCAACCAGCAAATCACACAAGGCCTGCCATTGCTGTTCTGCCACATTTGAGAATTCCAACCCAATATGGGTCTGACACAACCAGTCGTGGAACAGCGACAGCTCGAAGCGCAGCAACTTCTCATCGTAACTTGGCAAATTGGACTGGTACGCGGTACCGCGCTGCTGCAGGACGACGAGCGCCTGCATCGCGTCCGCATACAGCGCATCGGCCTGGGCTGGTGATTTTTTGAGTGCATCCAGATACGGAACATCGCCCAAATCACTGAGCAACAGGAAACCCTGCTCAATATTGGCCTCAAGAATTCGCGGCGCATTGAGCTGCATGGCCTCCAGATAAACCGCCACGCGCAGGAATGAGGTACTGTCTTCCTGCTGTGGTGGTGCATCCATAACGATGAAACTCTTGGCTGCCTTTTGCAGTCGAAAATAGCGTCGAAAACTTGCGTCTGCGGATGCCACAACCGGATCGACTCCGGAAACGGCATCAATGTTGCTCAGCCAGTCGAGCATTTGGGTCTTGCGCAGGTCGTTTTTAGCACTAGCTCGGCTAATCAGCATTCTCCGTAACACATTGAAGCACTTGCGAAACTATGCGAAGGTAACACAGTTGTACCGAATATTATCCCGCTTGTATCGGTTCCCCAATTCACCCTTATCCGATCAATTTGTGCGCGCAAAAAAATTAATCATCGCTGGCTTGCTGCTTGCCGTAACGTCTGTGCACGCCGCAGAACCGGACGCGTGCTCGACATCTTTGAATTCACCGACAGTCGATGCACTGCTGCCGGCCTCCGCAGCGTCAGACGAAACCACGATCGAGTTTGAGGTCGGCGAACTCGACGCACAATTTGGTGCCGAGCCAACCGCACGCATGAGCGGCGGTGTACTGCTGCGACATGGCGACAAACAAGCCGGCGCGGACTCGGCTGTGTACGAGCCAGGCAATCGGTCTTTATTACTGGAAGGTAACGTTCTTTATCAGGATCGCGGCACCCAGATCGACTCGGACCTGGCCGAGTTCGCGTACGACTCAGGCAACGTTCGCTTTGAAGGTGCCGAGTTTTCACTGGGTAGCAGCAATGCGCGCGGCGCCGCCGAAGCATTGCAAATCAACGAAACAGGAACTTTGCAACTTGATGGCGTCAGTTACACCACCTGCCCGCCGGACTCGAACGACTGGCTGATTGAGGCCAGGGACATTAATCTCGATACACGCGCGGGTGTCGGTGTCGCCAAAGGCATGAAACTGCGTTTTCAGGGCGTGCCGATTCTGTACGCGCCGTACCTGTCGTTTCCTATCGGTGACGCCCGCAAGTCGGGTTTGCTGGCGCCGGAAATTGGTTCGACGCAACGTGGCGGCAACGAGGTTCGAATGCCCTACTACTTCAACCTTGCCCCCAACTACGACGCGACCGTGACGCCGCACCTGATGTCCGATCGGGGCCTGCAATTGCAAACGCAATTTCGCTACCTGGGCAATTCGTTGAACGGCAATGTGCGGGCCGAATACCTCGGTAGCGATAACGAATTCAACGATTCTCGCAGCCTGCTCGGTTGGGAGCACAAAATGCTGTTTGACAGCGGCTGGCGCAACCGCATCAAGTTCAGCGAAGTCTCGGACAGCCAGTATTTTGAAGACATGGGCGGCAGCCTGAGTACCTCCAGCATCACGCACCTGAATCGGACGCTCAGCTTCGACTACTACACACAGCACCTGTCTTTTTTCGGTCAGGTACAGGACTACCAGACTATCGATGATGCGATCGCGCCCGAGGACGAGCCGTATCGCCGCCTGCCGCAACTACGCGCCAGCGGCTACTGGCCGGACCAATGGCTGGGACTCGCGCTGGGCTTTGGCAGTGAACTTGTGAATTTTGATCGCGATGTCGGCGTCACCGGGTGGCGCATGAATTTGACGCCGGAAGTCGCGCTGCCAATCGCGCGATCCGGCTGGTTCATCACGCCGTCGGTCATAGTCGACCATACCCGTTACCAATTGAGTAACACGGCGCCTGGCCAGAGCAGCGCGCCCACTCGAACCTTGCCGATCGCGAGCTTCGACTCCGGTTTCACACTCGAACGAACCATGAAAAACAGCTCGCGACTGCAAACGATCGAGCCGCGCCTTTTATATGTGCATGTCCCGTTTGAGGATCAATCTGATCTTCCCGTTTTCGATACGATCACGCCGGACCTGAACCTGATTCAGTTGTATCGCAAGAATCGCTATCTCGGCGTGGACCGAATCGCCGATACAGATCAGGTCAGCCTCGGGATCACCTCGCGTATTCTTGATACGTCCACGGGCCGAGAACTGGTTGCGGCGACAATCGGCCAGACCCGCTATTACAGCGACAGTGATGTTAATTTGCCGGGCCAGAATTTTGTGTCGACTGAATCCTCCGATTACATTGCCGAAGTGAGCTTTCTGCTCAACGAGAACATGAACTTTGATATTGGTCACCAGTGGGGCTCATCGGGCGATGGCACGACGCAATCGGAGGCGCGGCTTCAGTACCGGCCGTCCAGCAACAAGATCCTGAATCTCGCCTATCGTTTTCGCCGTGACTCGCTGGAACAGGGCGATCTGTCATGGTCGTGGCCGGTTGGCAGCAACTGGAATGTCGTGGGCCGCTACAACTTTTCCTTTCGCGACGACGAGGCGCTTGAGCAATTTGTTGGCTTAGAGTACGAGAGCTGTTGTTGGGGTCTGCGGCTGGTGTCGCGGCGGCATATTTCGACCCGCGATGGAACTCAGGATTCCTCGATCGGTCTGCAATTGGTACTGAAAGGAATGGCCAGTGTTGGTACCGCGGCTGACAAAATTCTCGAACGTGGTATTCTTGGCTATTCCGCTGACCTCCGGTAAGAAATAGTGTTTAAAATCAGTACCTTATGCATAGCAATGGCGCTGGTGTCTGCGCCCTTCACGCAGGCCGAAGAGCTGTCATCGACCGGCGAATTCCTCGATGGCGTCGCTGCAATAGTCGACGACGGCGTCGTGCTCAAGAGTCAACTGGCGAACCAGATCGCATTGGTCACCAAGCGCGCCCAGGATCAGAAAATCCCGTTGCCGCCTGCTGCAGAGTTGCGGACGCAGTTGCTGGAGCGCTTAATTCTTACCGAAGTCCAGCTACAACGCGCCAGCCGCATGGGCCTGAGAATCTCCGATCAGATGGTGAATGAGTCAATTGGCCGGATCGCCGCCCAGAACGGTGTGAAGTTTGAAGACATGCCGGCTATTTTGGCCACTGACGGAATAGAGTACTCAGCCTTCAGACGCGACCTTCGCGAAGAAATTACGCTCGAACAATTACGCCGGGCAGACGTTGGTAGTCGTATCGGTTTTTCCGACCGTGAGCTGCAAATGTGTATTGCAGATCTCGAAGACAACGTCGCCATCAATTCTGACTACAACCTGTCCAACATCACGCTTTCAATGTCCGAATCGGCGTCTAATGTCGTCGTGCAGGAAACCCTTGCAGAAGCGGAATCAATTGTTGCGCGACTTAAGGACGGCGCAGAATTCGCGGCTCTCGCGATTCGCTATTCTGACGCGCAGAACGCGCTCGACGGCGGCGCCCTCGGATGGCTCAAAGGCGAGCAGCTGCCCTCCCTGTACACCAATCTGGTGGCGGAATTGGAAGCAGGCGATATCACAGATCCAATTCGGGCGCCGAACAGTTTTCACATCGTGAAGGTGAACGACCTGCGCAGCGCCGTGCAACGCAGCGAAGTCGATCAGGTGCTGGTGCGACACATCCTGGTTACGCCCAACGAGATTATCGACGACGAAACCGCGAAGCAACGGCTTGACGATGCCCTGGTCAGACTTGGCGAAGGCGAAGACTTTGGCGAGATTGCGAAACTGTTGTCGGACGACCCAGGTTCCGCGAACAGTGGCGGCGAGATGGACTGGAGTGGTCCGGGAACGTTTGTTCCGGAGTTCGAGGAAACAGTCAACGCAGCAGAAATCGGCGTCGTCAGTGAACCTTTTCAAACCCGCTTCGGCTGGCATATCGTTGAAGTTATGGACCGACGTGTTTACGACAACACGGAAGACGTCAAGAGAAGCAATTGCATCGCCAAGATTCGTAACGGCAAGATGGAAGAAGAGACGCAGTTATGGATCCAGCGCCTTCGCGACGAAGCTTACGTCGACATCAGAATCTGAACGTTCCTATCGCCGTAACGGCCGGGGAACCGGCCGGCATCGGACCAGACCTTTGCCTGGCTCTCGCTAATACCGAGCTGTGTTCCAATATTGTCGTTATCGCCGACCCCAACGTCCTTAAAGCGCGCGCGGCCAAACTGGGGATCGACTACCCGGATCAATTGCAGGTCCTGCCAATCACCTGCCCCGAACCAGAGGTATGCGGCAGGCCCTCGACCGCCAACGCAGCGGCGCTGCTCGAAAGTCTGCGACAGGCTGTAAGCGGTTGCCAACAGGGGCGCTTCTCTGCGCTGGTCACTGCGCCGCTGCAAAAGAGCATCATCAATGATGCCGGCATAGCCTTCACCGGGCACACCGAATTTCTGGCCGAACTGACCGCTACACCGAAACCGGTGATGTTGTTGGTGGCCGGCGACTTGCGCGTTGCACTGGCGAGCACCCATATGCCGCTCCGCCAGGTGCCTGACTACCTGACCCAGGCCGGCATCCGCACAGTACTCGAGATCCTGCACAGCGATCTACGCTCCCGATTCGGTATCGAGAACCCGAAGATCATCGTTTGCGGATTAAACCCGCATGCAGGGGAAGGCGGGCATCTGGGCGAAGAAGATGCGGCAGTAATCGCGCCCGTGGTTCGCGAGCTGGCAGCGGCTGGCATGCAGGTCCGTGGGCCGGTTCCTGCTGACACTGCGTTTACACCCGCAGCAGGCAGCAAGGATGCTGTGCTGGCGATGTACCATGATCAGGGTCTGCCGGTGCTCAAGTTCGCGGGCTTCGGTCATGCCGTCAACGTGACGCTCGGTTTGCCGATCGTCAGGACGTCTGTCGATCATGGCACGGCACTCGACATTGCAGGCACCGGGAAAGCGGACGCAGGCAGTATGATCGCAGCCATCGAGCTGGCCGCCGACATGGCGGCGCGGTGACGTCGCACCGTCCAAGAAAGCGTTTCGGCCAACACTTTCTGACCGACCCGGGTGTGGTAGACGCGATCGTACGTTCTATCCGTCCAGCCGGTAGCGACACAGTCGTCGAGATCGGACCTGGGCTGGCGGCCATCACAGCGCCATTGCTGGCAGATGCGGGCCGCATGCATGCCATTGAACTGGACCGTGACCTCGCAGCGCAGCTGCGGCAGCGTTTCGCTGCCGAATCCAAACTCACGATCCATGAAGCCGATGCCCTGCGATTCGATTATTCCTCGCTGGGTGACGGGCTACGCATTGTCGGCAATCTGCCCTACAACATTTCAACGCCGCTGTTGTTTCATTTGCTCGAGTACCGCGCGCACATTGCCGACATGCACTTCATGCTGCAAAAAGAAGTTGTGGCGCGCATGGCGGCAGCACCCGGCAGTAAAGCGTACGGTCGTCTTGGCATCATGCTGGGCTGCTACTTTGATATCGAGGCGTTATTTGACGTCGATCGCGACGCGTTCGATCCGCCACCGGAGGTCACCTCCGCCATTGTGCGATTGACGCCGCTGCCCGAAGGAACCTATGACGTGCGTGACGCGAAAAAAATGTCGCGGCTGGTCGCGACCGCGTTCAGCCAGCGCCGCAAGACCGTGCGGAATGCGTTGCGCAAAGTCGCCGACGAGGCAATGCTCGAATCTGTTGGCATCGACCCGAGCCTGCGTCCGGAAGCAATTTCGATCGCGGAATATGTGCGCCTCTCGAATACGTTAGACTAGGGCCATGGAAGAGAAAACCTTCAACATTGGAATCGATGTCGCAACCGACTACATCGACGACCAGTCCGAACCTGAATCGGACCGGTACGTATTTGCCTACACCATCACGATAGCCAACAACGGCGAGATTCCGGCCAGATTGCTCAGCCGCCACTGGGTCATCACCGATGCCAACGGCAAAGTGCAGGAAGTTACCGGCGACGGCGTGGTCGGCGAGCAGCCACACCTGAATCCCGGCGAGAGCTTTCGCTACTCCAGTGGTGCTGTACTCGAGACACCCGTTGGCGCGATGCAGGGTCTGTACCGAATGGAAGCGGATAATGGCGTTAATTTCGATGCGCCCATCGCCCCATTTACGCTCGCGGTACCGGGCGTCCTGCACTAGACCAGCGGCGACCCGGCGATGGCGGTATATGCAATCGGCGACCTGCAAGGCTGCTACGATCCGTTTCGCCAACTGCTCGATGAACTCGCATTTGAGCCCGCGTCGGACACCCTCTGGCTAACCGGCGACCTGGTCAATCGCGGCCCTAAATCACTAAAAACGTTACGCTTCGTTAAGTCGCTGGGCAATGCAGTTTGCACCGTGCTGGGCAACCATGACCTGCATTTGCTGGCGTTGGCGGCTGGCAATAACAACAATAAGCAGCGCCTTGAGTCGCTCGGCAATATCCTTAAAGCACCCGATCGTGACGAACTGCTGGACTGGCTACGACGGCGCCCGCTAGCACACTACGATGAGTCGCTCGACACGCTGATGGTGCATGCGGGCGTGCACCCGGATTGGAGTGTGCCGCAAACGCTCGCCTACGCGACTGAGGTCGAGACCTGCCTGCAGGCCGCCGACTACGCTCTTTTTCTTGCCAAGATGTACGGCAACACACCGTCGACGTGGTCGAAGAAATTACGTGGCTATTCGCGTCTGCGCTTCATCGTCAATTGCCTGACGCGGATGCGCATGCTCACAGCCAAAGGCCGGCTCAATTTTTCGCACAGCGGCCCGCCTTTCTATGGACCGAGAAAACTGCTTGCCTGGTTCGACTTTGAGGGCCCCGCGACTGCCGCTACTCGAGTGGTTTTCGGTCATTGGTCGTCGTTGGGTCTGATCGTTTTGCCAAAGCTCATCAGCCTTGATACCGGCTGCGTCTGGGGACGCCAGTTGACCGCCGTACGACTCGACAAGAAAAAACTACGCGTGATTCAGGTGGAAGGACAGTCCGGGTGAATATTCTCGGCGCCGGCCAATGTGGCACATTGCTCGCGACGATTCTTGCGCCCCACGTTGCAAAAATTGATCTTTATGAGCGCAGCGCCGATCCGCGCGGTGGCCAGGCGGCAGCGGGGCGCTCGATCAATCTGGCACTCGCAGCGCGTGGCATCCGTGCTCTGGAGACCGCAGACGTCATGCCACAGGTCGAGCCACTGTTGGTGCCGATGCGCGGTCGTATGCTGCACAACATCGACGGGACGTCGGAGTTTCTTGCGTACGGCCATCGAGACGATGAACAAATCTATTCTGTTTCACGCGGCGCGCTCAATCAGGTATTGCTCGACGCGGCGGAGCAACACGCCAACGTCGCGATTCATTTTCAACATCAGGCGCTACGCTATGATCGCGATTCAGCCACCGCAACCGTGCACGATCACGCCACTGGCAACAATATTGAACTGCATGGCAGGCCGCTGCTAGCGGCCGACGGGGCCGGGTCCGTCATACGCAATTCCTACGCCGACTCCGAGCTGATTGCCGCGCGCGAATCGCTTCTGCAACATGGCTACAAGGAACTGACCATACCGGCCGGTCCGGACGGCGCGTTCCAGTTAGACCCCGGCGCATTGCATATCTGGCCGCGCGGCGGATTCATGTTGATCGCGTTGCCGAACCCCGGCGGTGATTTCACGCTAACTTTATTTCTTCCTAACACGGGCGACCCTGGCTTCGACACACTGCAGGACCACGACCGCGTGAACGAATTTTTTGAGAGCAATTTTGCAGATGCCGCCGCATTGATTCCGGACCTCGCGCAAACGTTTATCAACAATCCACTTGGGCTACTGGGGACCGTTCGCTGTCAGCACTGGCACGATGGCAGCAACATGTTGCTGATCGGCGATGCTGCCCACGCCATCGTTCCGTTTCACGGTCAGGGAATGAACCTGGCACTGGAAGACGGAGTGCTGTTGGAAAAATTACTGCGCGAACTGGGCCCGAGCTGGGATAACGTTTTCGCCAGGTTCGAAGCAGTGCAGTTGCGTAACGCCAACGCAATCGCCGACATGGCGCTCGAAAACTACGTTGAAATGCGCGACACCGTTCGCGACCCGAAATTCGCCTTGCAAAAAGAACTGTCCTTCGAACTCGAACGACGACTCCCGAACCGTTTTATCCCACGTTACTCCATGGTGATGTTTCATGCCGACATTCCCTACGGGGATGCGCAGGATCGCGGTGCGATTCAAAAATCGCTGCTTGAACAATTCACCCGAGACGCAGACACGCTCGAGCAGATCGATCTGGACGCCGCCGAGGCAATTGTGATGGCAAGCTTAAGTCCGATCCAGCTCCGAGCGGACACTCCAAAGCTCCGGGAAAAACCTTAAGCTCAGCGCCTTCTCCAGAAACGCGACGCCGCTGGTGCCGCCGGTGCCCTTGCCATAGCCGATAATCCGTTCGACCGTCTTCATGTGACTAAAGCGCCACATTTGGAATTCGTGCTCGAGGTCCACCAGTTTTTCAGCCAATTCATACAGCTGCCAGTTTTCGTCAACCGAGGAATAGACTTCTGCCCAGGCCGCTTCAACCGCCGGGCTGGGAACATATGGTTGCGACCAATCGCGCTCCAGATAGTCATCCGGTATCGCCAACCCTTTGCGCGCCAGATGCTGCAGGCACAGGTCGTAGAAACTTGGCGCATGCAGAACGGCTTTGAGGTGTTCATAGCGCTTTGGGTTCTGCCGATGCACTTTTACCAGGGCAGTGTTCTTATTCCCCAACGCAAACTCAATTTCACGGTACTGAAACGATTGCAGGCCCGAACTTTGCCCAAGGCTGTCGCGAAACCCGCGGTAGTCTGCGGGGGTCATCGTCGACAATACCGCCCAGCTCTGCCGTAACTGCCCCTGTATTCGAGAGACTCGCGACAGCATCTTGAAGACGGCGCCCAGATTGTCGTTCTCAACTTCACGCATGGCAGCCGTGATCTCGTGAATACAGAGCTTCATCCACAACTCGGATGCCTGGTGAATAATCATGAACATCATTTCGTCGTGCGCGCCCGAGCGCAGTTGCTGGCAGTCGAGTAACTTGTCCAGAGACAGGTAGCTGCTGTAGCTGATGTCCTGATCCCAGTGAATGCCGTCCATTTCTTTAGTCGTCATGGAAGTTCCAGAATATTGATGTTGGTCATACTCGCTATTATGCGCGAATCGTCGCAAGTAATGCGGCTGCACTGCATGCCAGGCCCGAAACAATCACGACTTCCTGCAATCCCCAGATATTCGCTGTTGCACCGACCAGCAAGCTTCCGAGCGCAGTCCCGCCGAAAGCGATCATTCCCCAGAAACTACTGACACGCCCACGCACCGAATCATCGATCAGGGTCTGGATCAGGATTTGTGAGCCTACACCGCATAACGACAGGATGATGCCAAGCCAGACAACGACGGTAATAGCCATCCAAAATTGCTCAACCAAACCCAGTGACGCGATCAGCAGTCCGGCAATGATGACTGCGACGCGGATAATCCGAATATTCAGCCATGCCACCCCGCGCGACATTGCCAGACCTGAAATCATCGACCCTGCGCCGATCGCTGCGGTTAGGGCAGCGAGCCCAGCGCTACCGCGCTCGAAAACCGCGTCGGCAAAAGCGGGCATCATCTCAAGTGCCCCGCGACCAAACACCGATGCAACCGCTATGATCACGAGCAAAGCGCGGATGGCCGGATTGGAAATTATGTAGTTGATGCCCTCACCCATTTCGCGCCATACGTGACGTTCCTTGCCCGCAGATTCCGCGGCGGGATTCAAGCGCACAATCAACATCACCGCGATGAGCGCGAGGTAGGACGCACCGTTCACGATGAACGCCGTAGCCACTCCGTAAATCGCGATGATAAGGCCGGCAATCGCAGGGCCAACGAAACGCGACAGATTAAAAGAAATCGATGTAATCGCGATTGCACTCTGCAACTGATACTTCTCCACCAGGTTCGGCACGATCGTCATGCGCACCGGCATATGCGCGCCGTCAAGTGTGCCCTGCATGAACGCGAGTAACGTCAGGACATGAATATCGACCACGCCGAGCGCCGCCAACAAGCCCAGCAACAGCATATTCATCACGCTCATCGAATTGATCAGTAGTGAGGCGGCACGTCTATCGAATCGATCTGCGAGCACGCCAAACAGCGGCCCAAAAACGACGGCAGGCGCAAATTGGGAGAACGCGACCATGCCGACCCAAAACTCCGATCCTGAAATCTGCCACACGTACCACCCCAGCGCGACGCGGTAGATCCATAGGCCGTGAAGAGAAATCGTGTTGCCGATCAGATATGTCAGGAAGTTGCGATTCCGAATCGCCGATTTATTCATCGCGCATTATTCATTGCGCGAGTATGTCAGTATCGCAAAGTCGTAGTCATTGGATGCGTCGGCGCTGTGTTCTTCACGTGCGATTTCCTGCCAGACGGATGCGTCGAGCGCCGGAAACACCGTATCGCCTGCAAGCGCCACTTTGACGCGGGTCAGGTAGATTCGATTTGCCAACGGCAGAAACAAGCGGTAAATCTCGCCACCGCCGATGATCATCACTTCCTCGGCCTGTCCCGCAGCGATAATGGCGGCTTCGGGCGACGCAACGATGTCGCAACCGTCGGCCGAAAACGTGTTCTGCGTTGTTAGCACAATATTTTGCCGCCCTGGCAATGCCCTGCCAATCGATTCGTAGGTCTTGCGGCCCATAACGATGGGCTTACCCATTGTTATTGCCTTGAATCGTTTCAGGTCGTTGGAAAGATGCCACGGCAGCTCGCCCGCGACGCCGATGACATTATTCGTCGACGCGGCGACGATCATACTGATCGAACCAGGGCTGATCACACCGCGACAGCCGCCCTTATGTGCGCGTGTGGCTCATAATTGACGATCTCAAAATCATCGAACTCGTATTCGAAGATACTCGCCGGCCGGCGCTTGATCGCCAGTCTCGGCAGTGGCATCGGCTCACGCTGCAATTGCTCGTCTGCCTGTTCGAGGTGATTCAGATATAGGTGGCAATCGCCACCGGTCCAGATGAAATCACCGACCGCCAGGCCCGCTTGCTGCGCGAGCATGTGGGTCAGCAACGCGTACGACGCGATATTGAACGGCACACCGAGAAAAATATCGCAGCTGCGCTGGTACAGCTGACACGACAATTTGCCATCCGCCACGTGCAACTGAAACAGCATATGGCATGGCGGCAATGCCATGTTGTCCAGCTCAGCCGCATTCCAGGCGCTCACAATGATACGTCGCGACTCTGGCGTGTCTCGCAATTGCTGCATCACCTGGCTGATCTGATCGACTGTGCCACCGCCGGGCTTGGGCCAACTGCGCCATTGCACGCCGTAGACGGGACCCAGATTGCCGTCCGCGTCTGCCCACTCGTCCCAGATCGAAACACCGTTGTCTTTGAGGTATTTCGTATTGCTGTCGCCACGCAAAAACCAAAGCAATTCGTGAATAATGGAGCGCGTATGGATTTTTTTCGTGGTCACGAGGGGAAACCCCTTGCTCAGGTCGAAGCGCATCTGGTGGCCAAAAAGTCCAAGCGTGCCGGTGCCGGTTCTGTCGTCGCGTTGTGTGCCGTTGTCGCGCACCTGCCGCATTAGGGACAAATATTGTTGCATGTCAGGCCGCCGCCTCCTTGCTTTTGTCTTGTGTGTACGCCATGGCCAGCATGACTGCGCCCGCGATGATCATCGGCGCACTTAAAACCTGCCCCATCGTAACCCAATCCAAAGCGAGGTGGCCAAGATGGGCATCGGGCACGCGATAGAACTCTACGTAGAATCGGAACACGCCATAGAGCAACAGGAATAACGCCGACACGGCCATGTACGGACGCGGCCTGGCTGAGTACCACCACAGGATAACGAATAGCGCGAGGCCCTCCAGCGCTGCCTCGTACAATTGCGATGGATGACGCACGACGCCCTCGTACAACACTCCCCAGGGAACGGTCGTTTCGTCGCCCCATAACTCGCCATTGATAAAGTTGCCGATGCGCCCGGTCCCCAGGCCAATCGGCACCAGTGGCGCAACGAAATCGAGGATGTGCCAGATCGTCTTGCCAAGCTTGCGTCCATACCACCACATGGCGATCATGACGCCGGCGAGGCCGCCATGAAAAGACATGCCGCCCTCGGTGATCTTGACGAGATACAGCGGATCCTTGAGCAGCTCTTCCCAGCCATACACGAGGCAGTAGCCCACACGGCCGCCGATGATGACGCCGAGCATTGCGTAAAAAATCAGATCGTCAACCTGCGCCATATTGACCGGCGAGTCCGCCCGCTGGCAGCGACGCCTGGCAAGCCACCACGCCATCAGGAAGCCGATGACGTACATCAGGCCGTACCAGCGAATCTTGATGAAGCCGATCTCAAACAGAATCGGGTCAATCTCGGGATAGACAAACATGAATTTCTTCGGCGCCCTGAGGAGGCCTGTATCATACCAAACCATGAGCAATCGACTCGCTAAAGAAACCAGCCCCTACCTGTTACAGCACGCCGACAATCCGGTCGACTGGTACCCGTGGGGCGACGCAGCATTTGCCGCGGCGAAGGCCAGCGGCAAACCGGTGATGCTGTCTATCGGCTACTCAGCCTGCCATTGGTGCCATGTCATGGCGCACGAGTCCTTCGAAGACGAGGCCACCGCAGCGCTGATGAACAAACTGTTTATCAACATCAAGGTAGACCGGGAAGAACGGCCCGATATCGACCGTATTTACCAGACCGCACACCAGTTGCTCACGCAACGTGGCGGCGGCTGGCCGCTGACCATGTTTCTCAGCGGCGATGACCAACGGCCTTTTTTCGGCGGCACCTACTTCCCGAAGGAGCGCCGCTATGGCATGCCGGCATTTAGCGAGCTTCTGACCAGCGTCGCCACTTATTACAACGAGAAGCCGGACGAGGTAACAGACCAGGCGGAACGCCTGAGTGACGTGTTTAAGCGTCTCGACCCGGAACCGGCTGATGACGCGCTGTCGCTGTCAGCCAAACCGCTGCAGAAGGTCCGCGAGCAGCTCGCGCAAAGTTTTGACGGTGACTTCGGCGGCTTCGGCGGCGCACCGAAATTTCCACACCCCGGCACGATCGACCGGTTGTTGCGGCACTGGCGAACGACGGCCCAGGCGGTCGAACCGGACATTGATGCGCTGTTCATGGCAACACTCACGCTGACGCGCATGGCCGAAGGCGGGATCTACGACCACGTCGGCGGCGGCTTCAGTCGCTACTCGGTGGACCGCTACTGGCAAATACCACATTTCGAAAAGATGCTGTATGACAATGGGCCATTGCTGGCAATCTACGCACAGGCGCACCTCGCTACCGGTGAAGCGCTATTCAAGAAAACCGCGACTGAGACAGCGGAATGGATGCTGGCAGATATGCGCGCGCCAAACGGTGGCTTTTACTCGTCACGCGATGCAGATTCCGAAGGCGAGGAAGGCCTGTTTTACGTCTGGACTCCCGCGACTGTCGCCAAGCTGGTGGGCGCCGACGATTTCCCGGTGATTGAGAGCCGCTTCGGCCTCAACAAAGAGGCAAATTTTGAGGGCGCGTGGCACCTCACCGTGCGGGAATCCGTCAATGACATCGCGAGCGATACCAAGCGCTCCACTGAGGATGTCGAGGCTGCGCTCGCCCGGGCCCGAGATATTCTTTTCAGTGAGCGCGAGACACGTGTCGCGCCGGATCGTGATGACAAGCAACTGACGTCCTGGAACGCCCTTGCAGTACGTGGCCTGGCGATTGCCGGACGCATTCTGGAGCGCGAAGAGTTTGTGGATGCGGCCGCCAACGCGGTTGATTTTCTAAGCGAGAATCTGCTGCTCGAAAGTCGCTTGTACGCCAGCTACAAAGACGGTCGGGCGCGCTTCCCGGCTTACCTCGATGACCATGCTTTTCTGGTCGATGCAATCCTGGAGCTGCTGCAATCGCGCTGGAATACACAACACCTCGAGTTCGCAACAACCGTGGCAGACTTGCTGCTCGCGCACTTCGAAGACCCGGACCAGGGCGGCTTTTATTTTACGGCGGATGATCACGAAGCCCTGATGCATCGCCCCAAGCCGCTTGCCGACGAGGCAATGCCCTCGGGCAATGGCGTGGCGGCATATGCATTGCAACGCCTGGGGCATCTGCTCGGCGAGCAGCGTTATATCGATGCCGCGCACCGGGCGCTGCGCAATGCGTGGAAAGCAATGGACGAATATCCGCACGGTCACGTCACGTTGTTGAATGCGCTTGCAGAAAACCTGACACCACCGGAGATCGTCGTGATTCGTGGCGAAAAATCCGAGGTTGAGCGTTGGCGCGACTCGGCCAGCAAGCTGTACGCTCCGTCGCGGCTGGTATTTGCCATTGCGGACTCCGAAACCGGATTACCCGGCTTGTTGGCAGAAAGAAAAGCAGTCGCCGGCGAAACCCTGGCCTATCGCTGCGTCGGCACGCATTGCGAGTTACCCGTCAAAAGCTGGGGGGCGCTGGCAGCGCTGCTGTAGGTCGTGATCAGGAAGCGAGTCGGACCTTAGTACGCAGTTAATACATTTCCCGAGGCCGGAATCACTCGGTCCGAGTTCGAGCCGAGAAAGGTAATCGGTACAGACTCGACGCGCAGTCCGACGTTGCGCACCACCACAAAATGCAAATGCGGTCCGGTTGAGAAGCCGGTGTTGCCCGAGTCCGCAATGTACTGGCCACGTGCAACGCGATCACCCGGCTTGACGCGTATGGTATTGGTATTCAGGTGTGCGTAAATCGCGTAAGTACCGTCCTCGTGCAGAATGCGCACGACATTGGCCGCGGATCCGTCGGTCTTCGTATCAAGACCCGTGCGAAAGTTTGTGCTCGCGATATCGAATACGATGCCACGGCGCGCCGCGACAACATCGGTGCCAATGGGCATCGCCATATCGACCGCGTAGTAGCTATCGGGCGCGGTGTGCGTCACAGCCTCGGGATACGCCTGGGTAATTTGATGGTTACTGGACATCGCAAATGGCGCCCGGTATGGCTGTACTGCATTGTGAGTTGCGCGTGGGTCACCGGGCATATAGCGAAAGCCGTACTCAAGAAAGCGATCGTCGCTGTTTTCCTGCGTCTCAAGTTCGAACAATTTGGTGTTGCTGCGCGCGGGCAATACCCAGGTCATTGGTTGGTCGGCGCTTGGAAAACTCAGGCCGCGAATCGTGACAATTTCGAGTCGCAGCTCGACCGGCGCATGAAAATCGTTGCGCGCGATCAACTCCACCGTCGTGCCTGCAAAGCTGTGGGTAACGTCTACGATTGCATCTGTTGACGATTTGACCAGCTCGCGACTTTCAACTTCCTGGCCATCGTCCGGCGGGCGGTCAGAAAAAATCCAGTCCCCGTTTTCGTCCTGGTACTTATACAGCTCCTGTGCCTGAGCTGTCGCAAACAAGACTGCAGCCAGCGCGATCAGTAGCGCCGGCAAATATGCAGTCGCCGGGCGACTAGGAACCAATGGACGAGCGTTGCCAGCCATTTTCTGTCCGCCGGATTTCGTACGCGGGCCAGTATTGGTTATCGAGTTTAAGGGTGATCACTTCGACTGCGCCGTTCCAGGTCACGGTCTTCAGGCGCACCGATTCCTGATCGTCTTTGCCGGCGATCGCAGCGACAAATGCCTGCAGGTTCGGTGTCGGTGTGTCGTCAACCTCGACCAATCGTCGTCCGGCCCATAAGCCGTATCTTGTCGCCGGTGAGCCGTAGCTGAAAAACGCGACGTATACGCCGTCCGGTTCAATGCCACGCTGCGCAGCCATCGCTCGATGCGGATCCTGCAACAAGGCTCCCGCCCACGACACCGCCCGGTCTATGCCACGACCATCCAGCGCCGCCGTTTGCACGGCAATATCCATTGCCTCGCCGTCACGCCAAACGGTTACTGTCACAGATTGTTTTTGTACCGCTTTTTCGACGTCTCTGAACGAGGTAACGACATTGCCATCGATGGCAAGCACAAAATCGCCGTTTTTTAACAATTCGGCGGCCGGCGTGCCTGCGACCAGCCGCGTTACGCTAAGCGCACGTCGAAACACCGGGTTGTTCTGTTCCAGTTTGGCGATCCATTCCTCATCAACGCCACGATTGCGTGCTGCGAACAGCGGCGAGTATATGAATTCGGCCTCCAGGGAATAATAGGTTCGACCATTGCGCACGACATCGACGAAGTCCGCGACCAGGTCGGCGCCGATGCCACGATTAAACTGCGCGGTCTCGCCACCGGACTGGATCGCAAAACTGGACCACAGCGCTGCAACGCGACCGCGTTTATCCACGAGCACGCCGTCCACATCCATCGGGTTAACGAGATCGATGCCTTCGATATTCGAGTCGCGAAAACGCAGCGTGCGGGACAGCGGCAAAATCAGCGGCTCGACTGC
>JBBKWL010000199.1:0-2853 GCA_037968975.1 Woeseiaceae bacterium
AAGCGCGCCGATCAGGGCGCCAAACATGATCAGGCCCATGCGTTAAACCCGGCAGCCGGCCGCGCGCCGAATATCCACCAGCCGTTGTCCTCCAGGTCTGCCTCGCAACGCTGGAGCTGCGCGCCCCATGCTTTGGCGCGGTAGTCGACTCTGCGTGCGGTGGTCTTGAGCTTGCCTTTGAAGCGATACGATTTCTTCATCCATCCGGACTGGCCTTCGTGGTAGGCGAGGTATTGGTTATAGGGGTCCCATTTGGAAATACCCGCCGTTTTTTGCGACAGGTTGGTATACCAGCCGACGAAATCGATGGCGTCGCCGAAGTCATCCCGGTCGGCACGGCGCTGGCCCGTGTCTTTTTGGTACCTGGCCCAGGTGCTTTCCAGTGCCTGCGCATAGCCGTAGGCATTGGACGGTCGCTTCCAGGGAATGAAGCCGAGCAACTTTTTACGGGGTGGCCGCGCGTTGAAGTCGAAGGTCGACTCCTGGTGAATGATCGCGAGTTGCACGTGGACCGGCGTGCCCCAGCGCTCCTCAGAGTTTTTCGCATCCTTGTACCAGCGGCCCTTTTCTTCAAAGATGGCGCAAATATCTTCGACATTCTCCGGCGCCGTGGCGCAGCTCGAGAGCGTCAGGAGCATCGCCGCCAGGGAGAGAGCGACGGCAAGTGTGCCGATCTGTTTGTTCTTTGTCATCGTATGCGCCAGCCGCCGGTGCCAGAGAGTCCCGTGGCCAACATCTGCATTGTACACGTCGGGCCTGGCCACCAATAACCCTGGCTGCGATCAATTGACGCGATTCTTGTGATTCTGCTGGCGCCGCCGGCCGATACAGTCGATGCTTGGTGATCAGCCAGGCAAAGGACGTGACACATGGACAACCTGTTTTACTACGACATCGACAACCTGTTGCGCATCATTATCACGGCCCCGGTCATGTACGTTGCGGTCGTCGCCTTTATACGAATCAGCGGCAAACGCATGATGGCGCAGATGAACAATTTCGACTGGATCGTAACGGTCGCCATGGGTTCGCTGGTCGCGTCCAGTATCGTTCTTAAAGACGTCACGATCATCGAGGTATTGCTGGCGATGATCGTGTTGCTGGCCTTTCAGGTGGTTGTTACAAAGTTCAGCCTTCGCAGCGAAGCGTTTGCCGACATCATCAAGGCACAGCCGATGCTGCTGGTCTACCGCGGCGAAATGCTCACGCAGAACATGCAGGACGAGCGCGTCAGCGAGAAAGAAATACTTGCCGTGATTCGCAATGCCGGCATCGCATCGATCGACGACGTGCTCGCGGCCACGCTGGAGACCGACGGTTCAGTCAGCGTGCTGCCGATTTCCGACAGAAATGCCGAGAATCTGAGCATCCTCGATGACGTCGACGGTAAGCCCGGCGACGAATAACCCACCCCAATTACGCCATTCTGGAAAAACTGGTACGAAGCTTGCATTTATTCTGTTGAGAGCGAAACTCCGAGCGGGTTTCGTACCCCTTCATACTGTGGAGAAATTAGCGATGAGTGGAACTAAAGACAAAATCGAAGGCAAATACGACCAGGCTGCCGGCAAGTTGAAAGACAAGCTCGGCGAAGCGACGGACAACGAAGAGCTCGAGGCGGAAGGCGAAGTGCAACACGTCAAGGGTCATGGCAAGGAACTCAAGGGCGACATCAAAGACGCGCTCGACTAATCAATGCGGTATTGCCTGGGCGGGCGCATCGCCAGACGGTGCGCCCGCTGCAGGCATCTCGGTGTTTTCCTAGGCGTAGGTCGATTCCAGGTATTTGACGATATCGCGTGACTCGGGCATCCAGCGCACATCGCCATCGGGCGACTCTATCCGCAACACCGGTACCGTTGCGCGCCCCCGGGCGGCGACCAGTTCGTCACGATACTGGTCTTGTTCGTGGATATTGCGGAGCTCAACGTCGACATCGAGTCCGTCGAGCGCCGCGAGCACTCTGCGGCAGAACGGGCAGGTCGCAAAGTAGTACAGCGCAAGGCTGTCTTCTTTCGGGCTGTCGGAGGCGGCATGGCACTCCACGATGTAGTGTGCATAAAAATCGGCCCAGTCGCTGTCCGGCGAGCGGGCTTCGTACTCGGAATCAGCATTCATCAGGCAATGAATGAGCCGACTCGCAGTGAAGTCGAGGTCGAAACGCTTGGCAAACGGTTCTTTCAGTGCCTGTGCATAACCTAGCGGCCAGTCCGGCTCGGCGCCGTTGTCGTCGCCACCACTTGTTTCAAAATCGACGGCCGTTTGTCGAAATAATTCAGCGATATCGTGCTGCAGTGCTTCTTTCATCAACGTTTCTCCAGTTAAAAGCCAAAGCGGGCCGGCGGCGCAACCGTCATATTTGCAAAGCCGTCGGTAATATTTTCAGAGCCAGACGCGGCGAAAAGATCTCATTCAGAAGCAACACGGCGCCAAGCAGCGTAATCACCGGCAGCAGCAATTGCGGTCCACTGTAGTCGGGGAATATGGGCTTGACCAGTCACGGCTGCCCGAACCATTATCCCGCCCCGGTCGCATCCAAACCGGCTCCGGCGGTCATCTACAGCGGTATAGTGACCCGAGAGACGTGATGCATAGCACGACAGAAACTGCAGAATGGGGCGACGCCACAAATGCCCCGCTGCGGCGGGCGAATCCCTTGACTGAGCAGGTGCTTGTGGGTCTAATACCCCGCTCGCCGGGGGTCTTGCCCGCGGCAGAAGCGGCTTGTGCCGCGACCCAGGAAGGCCAGGTAGCTCAGTTGGTAGAGCAGCGGACTGAAAATCCGCGTGTCGGTGGTTCGATTCCGCCCCTGGCCACCATTTAACTCTATGATTTCTTTAGCAGTGCTCGGTG
>JBBKWL010000200.1:0-7572 GCA_037968975.1 Woeseiaceae bacterium
GTCGGATTTGAGCAACGAGTTGATAATAATCTGTGTTTGTTTGCCGGCCAAGCCATCGACATCCAGGCGCTGGTCACGTTGAAACGCCCGCACCTGTTGTGCCAGCTCGCGATCATAGATATCAGAGGTCAGTGGCTCGGCCCGGTAGCGCGGGTCAATCGCTGCCAGACTCTCTCGCAGCCAAACGACGTTCGGATCCTGCACCCCGGGCATCAGTGATACTGCGATACCGTTGGGTGGTGCCCACAGCAATTGGTACGAGCCAAACCACATATCTGCGACGACATTGACAGGGTGAGTTACTGCAACGCCGCCGATGGACATTTCGGCCTGGTCGCCCCGTATGGCGGTCAGAACAACGTGATGTGAATTGCCGGACTTGTCCACAAGCTCCAGTACGGCAGGACGATTAAGCCGACGTAAGCCGCTCCACGAACCGCGATCGTTGAGACAGCTATAGCCGAGGGTTAATGCGTACTCACAAGCGGGCAGGGTTGCGCCGCTCAAATCAATGTTCCAGACCGCAAACAACGTCGCGAGCGCCGTGTCGTCATTACTGAGCTCAGCCGCCAGCGCGAGTTGTTCATCGAGCGAGATGGTTGCCTCCGGCTCTGGCTGCGGTGTCGGTTTTGCCGTCGGCGCCGCTTCAATCTTCGCAGGTGCTGCTACCGCCGGGGCGGGTTCGGCGACGGATTGGCGGCTGTCATCAAACCAGACGGCGGCAGCGATTGCTAACATGACGGCGACCGCGACGCCCGTTACCGGCAAGGCCCATCTCCAGCCGGTGTTCAAATCCGGCTCGCCCGTGATTTCCGCGGCGGCCCGATGAATCAAACGACGATTGACGACTCGAATACCCTGGCTGTAGGCACCGAGCAACGCGCGATCGCAAATGACATTGATGAGTCTCGGTACACCCTGTGACAATTTAAAAATCGCACGTTTCGCGCTTGCGTCGAATACTTCACCCAGTGCGCCGGCGACCTTCAGGCGGTGTTCGATGTATTGATCGGTTTCTTCACGAGTCAAAGGTTCGAGGTGATAACGGCCCGTAATACGCTGGGCGAGCTGGCGCAGGTCATTGCGCGCCAGCAATTCCCGCAGCTCTGGTTGGCCGATCAAAATAATCTGCAGCAGTTTCTGTTTTGAGGTTTCGAGATTGGTCAGAAGCCGTACCTCTTCGAGCACCTCGGGCGCGAGATTCTGTGCTTCATCCACGATCAATATGGTGCGTCGGCCCTCAGAATGCGCAAATAGCAGGTGTCGATTGAGCGAATCGATCAATGCCTTGATGCTGCCCTTGGGCGTTGGGACACCGATACTGAGTTCTTCGCAGATCGCTTCCAGAAACTCGGGTGCGGAAAGTTGCGGGTTCATTACGACCGCGACATCGGCGTTATTGGGCATGCGATTGAGCAGCAATGAGCGACATAGTGTGGTCTTGCCGGTACCGACTTCACCGGTTAGCTGGATGAAGCCACCACTCTCGGTCACCCCATACACAAGGTGCGCCAGCGCCTCGCCATGGCGCTCGCTCATGAACAGGTAACGCGGATCGGGCGTTATTGAAAAGGGCTTTTCATTGAGCCCAAAGAAGCTGGTGTACATGGCCTGATTCTAACCCAATCAGGACCTGTCCAAGGTCCTGGCACGGCCCACGGACGCGGAGCCGAAGCGATCCTGTATCTCGTCAAGCGCTTTGTCTACGCCGTCTGGTGCAGAATCACCCGCAAAATCGAACAGATCCCTTTGTTCAGCCGGCGAAAGCTTGCTGCTGCCAACCCCAAGCAGGCGGATTCGTGCATCCGGGTTGCTTTCAAGCCACGTGGTCAGCAATTCACGGGCGATGCCGAAGATCTGGTCAGTATTGTTGGTCGGTGGCTGTACGCTTTTTTGACGGGTAAAAGTCTGGAAGTCCGATTGTCGAATCTTGACTTGAATGGTGCCGGCCTGGAGCTGCGATTTGCGCAAACGTCGCGATGTCGTTTCCGATAAGGCCAGCAATTCTCGATCCATGCGCTGGCGATCGCTCAGGTCGACGTCAAACGTTTCTTCGGCACTAACCGATTTTTCTTCACGATCAGCGACGACCGGGCGATTATCGATTCCGCAAGCACGTTCTCGCGTGCGTTGTGTAAAACGACCGAATATCGGTTCCAGGTCATGGTCTGGAGCGAGCCGCAGGTCGGCGATGGTATGAATACGGACCGCATGCAGCCGGGTCAAAGTCTGGCGTCCGATGCCAGGGATGACTGATACCGGGAGTGGATCGAGAGTTTCCCGGCAATTGGCGGCGGTGACGACCGCGAGGCCATCCGGCTTGTCGAGGTCAGACGCTATTTTTGCAACGAGCTTGTTCTCGGCAACACCGACCGATGCGGTTAATTGCGTGCGTTCGCGAATCGCCTGTTTTATCGACTTCGCGATATTCGGTCCGGAGCCGTGCAGGGCGCGGCTGGCGGTGACGTCGAGAAACGCTTCATCGAGAGACAGTCCCTCGACCAGCGGTGTGTACTCGCGAAAGACGTCGAAAATTTGCACCGAGACTGCTTTGTAATGTGACATTCGTGGTGCTACTCGCAGCAGCTGCGGGCAGCGTCGCATAGCCTCCGCGATGGGCATTGCAGAGCGAACCCCAAATTTGCGGACCTCATAGCTCGCAGCGGCAACAACGCCGCGATTGGTCGTGCCACCGACGACCAGAGGTTTGCCACGCAGCTCAGGATTGTCGCGCTGCTCAACCGACGCGTAAAAAGCGTCCATGTCGACATGCAATATCGCGCGCTTGGTTTTCACGTCTGTCTTGCCTGGTTTCCCAAGTTATCTAGTTGCCTCGTTCAACGATGAACCGGGCCAGCCAGCGAAGAGGAGCGGCAGCATCGCCAAAGTCGTCCAGTTTTTGCAGCGAGCTTTCGAGTAGTTCGTCGCAACGGAGCTTGGCTTTTTCGATGCCGACTAAACCCGGGTAGGTGGCCTTATTGAGTCTTTGATCAGCGCCGGATTGTTTACCGATGATCTCCGTGTCGCCCTCTATATCGAGAATGTCGTCCTTGATCTGGAACGCGATGCCAATGGTCCGGCCGAAAGCATCGATCGCCGCGACTCGTTCGTCGGACACATTATCACTGAGTATCGTTGCCGCGACGACGGAGGCATGAATCAGTGCGCCGGTCTTCATCGCATACATGAGCTCAATTTCGTCGACGCTTAGCTCGCGCCCCTCACCGGCCAGATCCAGTGATTGTCCGCCGGTCATGCCAAGCGAACCACAGGCACCGGCTACTATCCTGACCAGGCGCGACCGAGCATTTGGCGACGTTTCCGGCATTTCTGCGAGCGTGCCAAATGCCAGCGGTTGCAAGGCATCGGCAGCAAGAATTGCCGTCGCTTCATCGTACTGACGGTGCAACGTCGGCTTGCCACGGCGCAGATCGTCATCGTCCATCGCAGGCAAATCGTCATGGACCAGCGAAAATGCGTGGATCAGCTCAATCGCGGCCGCCGGCGCGTCAAGAAGTTGCTCTGGCACCTGCATGCACTCGCCTGCGGCGTATACCAGCAATGGACGGACGCGCTTGCCGCCGTTGAATACCGCGTAGCGCATGGCTTCATGCAGTTGTTGTGGTGACAGCGTAGCCGCGGGCAGGACAGAATCGAGTTTTGCAGCAACACGCTCTGTGTAATACGCGATCCGATTCTCGAACGTCGCCGGCAATGCTCGCTCCGCTGGGCACTATGGGCCGTGTAGCGTACACCGAAAAGCACCGCCCTGCGCGCAGGCCGTGGGCTATAATTCGCGTCCCGTCACCGCCGCCAGTAGTCGCTTATGCGGGCAATTGCCAGAGCCCATCCGAACATCGCTGTCATCAAGTATTGGGGCAAGCGCGACCTCGAGCGTAACCTGCCGGCCGTAGGTTCGATCTCGGTCACGCTGTCCGATTTGTACTCAGATATGGCAGTGGAGATTGATCCGACGCTGCGGCAGGACGTCTTGCTCGTCAATGGCGACGAAAGTCGCTCGATGTTGGCGCGGGTTTCGTCCTGCGTCGACAATGTTGTGAGTGCTAAGCGACCCTGCGTCAAAATAAGCAGCGACGGAAATTTTCCGATTGCAGCAGGCCTGGCTTCGTCGGCATCTGCCTTCGCCGCACTGGTCGTCGCGAGTGCTGCGGCATTTGGACTGAACAAGACGCACCGAGACCTGGTGAATCTGGCTGGCCGGGCGTCGGGATCAGCGGCCCGCTCCTTGCTGGGTGGGTATGTTGAGCTCAAGAACAACGACGACGAGGTTGTGGTTGGAAACCTGCTGACGGCCGACGAATGGCCGCTCCGAATAGTTGTTGCGATTACGGCGCCAGGGCCAAAACCGGTGAGTTCGGGTGATGCGATGGAAATAAGTCGTAAGACTTCGCCATTCTACGATCGTTGGGTGGAACAGCAGGCGGAAGACCTGGCCGAAGCGCGGGCGGCAATCCGGGATCGTGATCTCAATCGACTCGGCGCTATCGCAGAGCACAATTGCCTGAAAATGCACTCTGTTATGTGGGGGTCGCGGCCACCGATGATCTATTGGAATGGCGCGACGATCGCGTGCATGCAAACTGTGCGCGACCTGCGGTCACAGGGCATCGCTGTTTTTTTCACGATCGATGCAGGCCCACAACTAAAGGCTTTTTGTGCGCCGCAGGACGAAGCAGCGGTGCATGCTGCGTTGGCGGCAACGCCTGGCGTCGTCGATATGATGACGAGTGGCGTCGGTTCGGGCGCGAGACTGACGAGCGCATGATCAACGTAAGCGCAAGCGCGCCAGGCAAAGTGTTCGTCGCGGGAGAGTACGCGGTGCTTGATGGCGCACCCGCCCTTTGTATGGCAGTGAATCGACGTGCGCAGGTGTCAGTGACTTCCAGCACGGAGAATTTTCACGTCGTTGCTGCGCCCGGTTTCTCAAAAGACATCGGCAGATTCAAGTCAATTGCCGACAGTGCCAACGAATACCCTTTGCTCGCCGCAGTCTGGACGGAACTGCAAATTGAAACCCCCGATTTCCTCAACATCGTGCTGGACAGCAGCGGCTTCGTGGACATCGAGGGCGGCAAGCTCGGAATCGGATCCAGTGCAGCGCTTACGGTCGCGCTCACCGCGGCACTTATTCGACTTGCCGGGGAGCGACAGAATATCCGTGCTGCAGCGCTGGCCGCACATCGGCATCTGCAAAATGGAGCCGGTAGCGGCGGAGATATCGCGTGCAGTTTGGCCGGTGGCATGATCGAGTACCGCATGCATGACAATGTCAGCCGCGTGGCGGCTTGGCCAGCTGGCCTTTACTACGGGTTGCTCTGGAGTGGTGTATCCGCAGATACCCGATCGCAGCTCGATAAGTTGGCCCATTCTGACGCGCAGGGTACGCGTGCAGAACTTGGCGACGCTGCAGAAGCGCTCGCCGAGGTTTGGGGTTGCGGGGACGCGGCGAAGATAATGGCCGCGCTGCACCACTACGGAGCGACGTTGCGGCGCTTCGATGTTGACCACAAGCTCGGCATATTCGATGCTGGTCACGCTGCCCTTGCAGACAACGCCGAGTCATCGGGGGTGGTTTACAAGCCTTGCGGCGCTGGCGGCGGTGATCTCGGTATCGCAGTATCGAGTGACGAGTCGGCATTGGCCGCTTTTGTGAATGCCGCGCAGAAACAGAATTTCAGACGAATGGACCTGACGATCGATGCAGTCGGGGTTGTCGTGGATGGAAACGAATAGTGAGCGATTCTCGAATTAGCGGACTACACAAACTCGACGTCGCAGCTCGCATTGACGAGCTGAGCCGACTCGGTTGGTTGTCTCCGGCGGATGCCGAATTGCTCAGGCAAGGCCGGCAGGTATTGCGGGTCGCTGCTGCGGACAAAATGGTCGAGAACGTCATCGGTGTTTTCGGACTGCCGTTGGCAATAGCGCCTAATTTTGTCGTCAACGGTCGTGATTACATCGTTCCGCTGGTCGTCGAGGAACCATCCGTCGTCGCGGCTCTCGCCAATGCAGCGAAACAGGCGCGCCCCCTCGGATTTACCGCGCAATGCGATGACTGGTTGCTTGCCGGACAAGTGCATGTCACGGAGATGGCAGATTCCGACAAAGCGCTGGCTAGTCTGGACAAAGCCCGCCAGATGATGATCGACCAGGCGAACGCGTTGCACCCAGGTCTCGCAAACTACGGTGGTGGAGTGCGGGATATTGAACTAAGAGCGCTCGAACTGGCCGATGGCAGTGCTGTCATCGCCGTGCATATTCTGGTCGCAACCGGCGAAGCGATGGGAGCGAATATCGTCAATACCATCTGCGAAGCTATGGCACCACGAATCGCGGAGATCTGCGACGGCAATGTTGCGCTACAAATTTTGTCCAATCTGGCGGACCGATCGGTAGTTACTGCAAGCGTGAATTATCAGACAGACGTCCTCGGCACAAAAAAATTTAGCGGCCAAGAAGTGCGCGACCGAATTGTCATGGCCAGCGAGATCGCGTCTGCGGATCCGTATCGTGCTGCGACGCACAACAAAGGCATCATGAACGGTGTGGATGCTGTCGCCATTGCAACCGGCAACGACTGGCGTGCGATAGAAGCTGGCGCGCATGCCTATGCTGCGTTGTCAGGGCAGTACCAACCGCTGGCGTGCTGGAGCGTTGCAACGGATGGGAGTTTGCGCGGTGAGTTAGCGATGCCGCTGCGGGTCGCGACAGTTGGTGGCACGTTACAGATGAACGCCGCGGCGACGGCGGCACTGGCGATGACCGGCGTAGAGACATCGCAGGAACTGGCACAGCTAATAGCAGCCGTTGGTCTGGCACAGAATTTCGCAGCGATAAAGGCGCTGGCGACAGACGGTATTCAGCAAGGGCACATGCGCCTGCATGCGCGGAGCTCGGCCGGGCCGAAAGAACGAAGCAAAGACCAGGATCTGCATGCGGATCCGCAAGGCGGTGCCGCCGGGAAAATTATCCTGGTGGGCGAGCATGCCGTGGTTTATGGCAAGCATGCTGTCGCGCTTCCGATCCCGAAAGCGGTGACGGCAATGGTCACGGCTGGTGATGCTGGTGAGTCGAAATACATCAGTGATTTATTAGAAGTTGTGCGGCGAGAGCTTGCCATCGAAAGCGACGACTTCGGCGTGGAGTTGCGGTCTACCTTGCCTCCAGGAATGGGTTTGGGTGCATCAGCGGCGATTGCGGTTGCCATTACTCGAGCCGTAAGCACGTCGCGCCGACTCGGGTTGACTGATGAGGAAGTAAACAGCGTCGCATTTGCGTGTGAAAAAATTTCGCACGGCAATCCATCCGGCGTTGATAACTCCATCGCGACGTATTCTGCGCCTATGTTGTTTCGTAATGCGCCTGAGCTGATCATCGATCGCCTGGAACTCAAAGAGATACCGCCGATGCTGATCGCCTTCGGTAACCAGCACGGCTCCACGCATGAGCAGGTGGCTGGCGTACGCGAGCGCTACGAAACTCAGACGAGTCACTTTGTTGCACTTTTCGAGGAGATCGATGCGCTAAGCTTGTCGGCTGCGAAAGCGCTGA
>JBBKWL010000201.1:0-8151 GCA_037968975.1 Woeseiaceae bacterium
GTCGGACAATCTGTAGATGTCATCGACGCGTTGCTTGGCACAAACTGACTTTATTGATGGAATCCGCGATCTGAAACTCATTGTCTCTTACAATGAGTACATCGCACGGTAGATGATCCAGCACCCGTTCCGCAGTACTGCCAATGACCATGCGCTTGATGCCCCAACGTGCTAATGCACCCATCACCACCAGATCAGCGTTTCGGCTCCGTACAAACGTTGGAATAATATCTCGCGTTCGACCGGGGAGTTGGTGGGTGTGTTCGGCGTCGATACCATTGTTTTTCGCCAGCGCATCCAGTGCTGTTCGGTGTGACGCCTTTATGCGCTGGTCGATTTCGTCGATGGGAAGTTTGATCGCTTTGATGGTTCTGTTTGCTGCGGTACCAATTCCGGCAATTCGTTCATACGTGTGGATAAGGTGAATCTCACCGCCGGTCGGTATAGCAATCGCGTTTGCGGTGTCGACGATGACCTGATCGAGCGCGGCAGGCTTGTCGTGCTCATGCATCGGGTCGACTGCAGCAACGATGGTTGGCTTTTCTGAAAACGATGTGCGCTTAACCAACCAAAGCGGATAACGACACGTGCGCATCAGCTGCCAGTCGGTATCGACGAGAATACTACGTTCGGCAATGCTGTGAAATTCAGTGGCCTTCATGATGATGAAGGGGCCCATCGCATCGGCTCGGGACATTATTCCGTCCTGAATTGGTCGTTCGTGCAAGAGCGTCCCCGTTGCAGCGATTCCGGCATTGATCGCTCGCGTGGCCAAGGTCTCCACGAAGTTTTCCTGCATGTCGCGGAGGTCATCGCGCAGTGTTTGAACTTGGTTGGATATCGCGAAGCTAGTGGACAGGTAGCTATTTGAAGAATCGCACAACAGGATGTCGAGTTCGCAATTCAGGAGTTTGGCGGCAAATACCGCTCTATCAACAACGTTATCCGCGTCACTGTCAAAGTCCACGACTACTAGGATCTTGTGTTCATCGGTCATCGGGAGAAACTCCGGCATGATTCGTATCATTAAGAAATTGCCATCACTGATTCAGTTTTAGTATCAGAATATGTGCGTATGTATATTCCGGTACACCCTCGAACGGAGCGAAAGTTTCACCTGGAAATCGCGATATGGAATACCGCGACTGAGTGGCAAGGCGTAGTCACCTACGTAACTGTCCTGATATTCCGAAGCGCTGATTGCGCTTACTATTGCAGTAATTAACAGACAGGATCAGGACTACTGATGATATTACACGACGGAAAAAAGCTCGCCATTCTTGTTTTGATAGCGACGTTATTTGTCGGCTGCACGACGATAAGGACAGGCTCGCATCAAGATGAAAACGTCTCGTTAGGCGACTATCAATCCTTCAGCTGGATTTCTGATGACCCGCTGATTCTGGCTGCCGGTGATCAGGCGGAGATTAGTCCGTTGTCAAAAAAGAAGATTGTTGAAGCGATGGAGAAAACCTTTCGCGACAAGGGGTATACGTATACATCGAATAGAGAAGGTGCGGACTTCGTCGTGTCTTACACGGTGGGTACGCGAGAGAAAATCGACGCGTCATCTTATCCCAACGAATACGACGGCGCCTGGGGTTGGCATTTGCATGGGCGCTACTACTATGACACCGAGATTCGGCATCGTTCGTATACGGAAGGCACGCTGGGCATTGACATATTTGACGGTAAAACACGTCAGCCGGTATGGCACGGATGGGCAACCAAAACGATATCATCGGCAGACCGAGAGAATCCGTCGCCCTCGATTACTAAGGCAGTTGAAAGTGTCCTAGCGCGGTTTCCCTCATTCGCACAATAACGAATCTGTCAGTACAATGGTCAAAGTGCTATTGGATTAGCTTTGGTCGCGCTCAAATTTCTCGATCAATCCGTACTTGCCACGATGTTCTGCAACATTAAAGAGCGTAACGTAGCAACTGAGGCTTCGGCCTCATCGCTAATGGCTTCGGTTATTAGCACCGCCCTGCTGAAAGAGGTCCGAGCCTTTGCCAGTGTCGGGGACGGTGGACGCGGAAGGCAGAACTGAACGAACGACTGCTAAGTGAAAACAGATCAGTTGAACAGACGGAACGCAATTGAGACCTCGGTAGGATCAAAGCGCTATGCCTTAGGTAGCCCGATATTAAGAACAGATCCGTGCTCAAACATGGTGAAGTAGCCGCAAGGCGAGCGATCCGATAGAGAGTCAGGATAAAGTGACCAGCAGACCTACCTTTGCGTCCTTCTTAAGAAAGCGGCCAAAACGGCCGCTTTTTTTATTTTAAGGAGAGAATCGTGACTTACTATTTTGCAACAACGTTGAAATTGCCGTTCGATGACTGTGTCGAGAAAGTCAAAAGAGCACTGGAGAAGGAAGGTTTCGGCGTTCTGACAACAATCGATATTCGTGAGACGCTTAAGAAAAAACTTGATGTCGTATTTCCTCAGTATGTCATTCTTGGAGCGTGCAACCCGACACTGGCGCATGAGGCGTTGCAGGTTGAGAACAAGATTGGCACCATGTTGCCTTGTAACGTCATAGTGCGTGACCAGGGCCAGGGTCGCACAGAGGTTGCTGCCGTCAATCCGGTTAAATCGATGCAGGCCGTCGATAATCCGAAACTCGCGGGCGTAGCTGCCACTGTTCAATCAAAGCTCGAAAGCGTAATCAACTCACTGGGGAAGTAGTACGAACGCCGCGTGGCGAATACGTCGAACCACCAATGTCGAAAAGCGCCGTAAACGACAAGTCAATCTGGCTTTAAAATGAGGTGTACCAAAATGTTCAATAAAACCAAACTTGCAGCCGCGCTGGTCGTAGCGACCATGTCGTCACTGCTGATTTCCAATGTGACCAATGCCGAGGCAATGGCCAAATCCAATCAGTTCTGGTGGCCAGGCACGCTCAACCTGGAACAACTTCGTTCGCACGATAAGCGGTCTAATCCCTACGGTGACGATTTCGACTATGCCGAGGCTTTTGACAGGGTCGACCTCGATGCCTTGAAAGAAGATATAGAAAAGACACTGACAACGTCTCAAGACTGGTGGCCCGCGGATTGGGGCCACTACGGTGGCCTGATGATCCGGTTGGCATGGCACAGTGCAGGAACCTACCGCGTGCACGATGGCCGTGGTGGTGCCGACGGCGGCCAGCAACGTTTCGAACCGCTCAATAGCTGGCCGGACAATGCCAGCCTGGACAAGGCGCGACGGCTACTCTGGCCGGTCAAGCAAAAATACGGGCGAAATGTTTCCTGGGCAGACTTGATTATTCTGGCAGGTAACGTCTCACTGGAGTCCATGGGATTTGACACTTTGGGCTTCGCTGGCGGGCGCGCGGATGATTGGGAGGCCGACAAAGTTTACTGGGGCCCAGAGCTCGAAATGCTTGCCAACAACAAACGTTACGACGAAGACGGCAATTTGGAAAAGCCCCTGGCTGCCGTTCAAATGGGACTGATTTATGTGAATCCGGAAGGTCCGAATGGCAATCATGACCCGATTGCCGCCGCCGCAGACATTCGGGAATCGTTTGGCGCTATGGCAATGAACGATGAAGAGATCGTGGCACTGATCGCCGGCGGACATACCTTGGGCAAGGCTCACGGCGCCAAAGCCGCTGATTGCCTTGGCCCGGAACCTGCTGCGGCAGGCATAGAAGAACAGGGCTTCGGCTGGACGAACAAGTGTGGCAGCGGCACAGGTGCTGACGCCATGACCAGTGGACTGGAAGGCGCCTGGACCTCAACGCCAACTGCCTGGTCTGTGCTCTATCTCGATAATTTGCTTAGGTTTGAGTGGAAACAAACGAAGAGCCCCGCGGGCGCAACACAATGGATTCCAAAAGACGAGTCCGCGGCTGTCCTGGTACCGGACGCTTTCGACCCCAAGAAGCGGCATGCACCCATCATGTTCACAACGGACCTGGCGCTCAAAGAAGACCCCGAATTCCGGAAAATTTCTGAGCGATTCCTGAAAAATCCGAGAGAATTTGATGAGGCGTTTGCCAAAGCATGGTTCAAACTGACGCATCGGGATCTCGGGCCCCGTTCCCGTTACGCGGGAAGTGATTTTCCAGAGGAGGCGTTTCTCTGGCAGGATCCGGTTCCGGCCGTTGATCATGAATTGATCAGCGCCGAGGACGCGGACAATCTGAAAGGCAGGATCCTGAAATCCGATTTGACCGTGCCAGAATTGGTGAGAACTGCCTGGGCGTCGGCTTCCACCTTCCGTGGTTCCGACATGCGCGGCGGCGCCAATGGCGCGCGCATTCGCCTTGCTCCGCAGAAGGACTGGGATGCTAACGATCCAGAAGAACTGGCCAGGGTTCTGCGTACTCTGAGCAAGGTTCAGCAGGACTTCAATCGATCGCTGTCTGGAGGCAAGAAAATTTCTCTGGCTGATGTAATTGTTCTGGGCGGCGCTGCTGCGATCGAACAGGCTGCAAAAAAGGCGGGGCATACTATTAAGGTTCCCTTTGCACCCGGGCGCAGCGATGCATCGCAGAAGGTGACCGACGAAAAATCGTTTGCGATGCTGGAACCGACCGCAGACGCCTTCCGTAATTACTACAGCTCCGCGAGTTATGCATCACCAGCGAGGATGATGGTCGAGAAAGCCGACCTGCTAACCCTTACGATCCCGGAAATGACTGCGCTGATCGGTGGCTTACGTGCCCTTAACGCCAATAGCGGGCAAACTGCCTACGGTGTGCTTACGGACGAACCAGGAACGCTGAACAATAACTTCTATGTGAACCTGCTCGACATGGCCACAAAATGGTCGAAGTCTGCCGAGGCCGAGGGCACTTACGAGGGCAGGGACCGCGCCAGCAACGAGCTGAAGTGGACCGCAACTCCGGTGGACCTTATATTCGGGTCAAATTCCGAATTGCGTGCGGTTGCTGAAGCGTACGCGTCTGTTGATGGTGAAGAGCAGTTTGTGAACGACTTTGTCGCCGCGTGGGTCAAGGTGATGTCTCTCGACCGGTACGATCTGAACTGATCGGACAACGGGGATGACAAATGCAAAATATTTGTCACGATCGTTTTATTTGTCATGAGGGTTGCAGCGAATCGTGCCGGAAATACTGAATAAGCATCCAAGAGCCCCGGCAAAGCGCTCCGACACCGAGCAACCAAAGCGCTAGCACCACCAACGAGCCCAGTACAGGCACATAGGTGAGCAGACCCACCGCGACTACGGTGATAAAAATTGCGAGTAGCACTTGCCACGTCGCGGGGTTCGGTCGTAACCGACGCAGCGCTATATCACTCAGAGAAAACAGGCCTGTTAGCATGCCAAGCAACAGTACGACGAGATAGGACCCGAGCAATGCCAAAGCGAGCCACAGGCCTATTCCTGTAACGAGTAGAATTATTGCCAGCACTGGCGTGACGACTAATACAACAAAACCAATTATCAGCGACAAGCCAGGTTGGGCTGCAATCCGCTCGGCTGTTGCGCGCATTGGGCGTGAGAACAACAGGAATAACACCGCAACAGCAACGATGAGGCTGAGCGTGAAGAACAGTCCACTGTCAGAGTCAGACCCCTCCATGTAGTCGGGTAGCGATTCTTTTATGAACTCGCCCTCTATGCGCGCTTCGGGATCGATATCTGCGTCGTTCGTGCTGCGCCACGTCAGATCGCCAAGCACGACTGCTTTAGGCCCAAGACTAAAATTCTCGCCGATCAATTCCGCATTACCGGTGATCCTCGCATTGATATTGATCTCTTGGGCGTGAACCTTGAGTTCGCCACCCACATCGGCAAGCACATTTACGGTTTTTCCTGCCAGCCAGGCCCACTCGCCGACCGGAGCGCTGATCGTTACCGTTTGACCGGCCGCGACAATATGGCCTGTAACGGGGGAAGTTATACGTATGTGTTGACCGGCCGCGCGTACGTCATCACCCACATCCGAAGAGATTTCAATATCTCTGGCCGCTACTAAAACATCGCCGGTCACCGTACCGTCTACCGTGACGTTTTGCCCGGCGGCAACAACGTCACCGTTCACTGCGGTCTTGATACTCACCTCGCGGCTCGCAGCGTAGAGGTCCTGATCAACCGGCATGTCGATAAGCAGAAGCTTCTCAGAGTCTTGTGCCCACACCACAGCCGTTGCGATGACTGCACCAAGCATGGTCGAAAGAACTATGTTGCGTTGACGTGTGTGCATGATTTGTTCCCCTTGCACACGAGTGTAAATTTGCGCCGCCAATTAGCAATAAGTGGATACCGAGGATCGGATGTCCCTTATTCATTGTCTGCAAATAATGCAATACGATGACGAGGTGCGTTTAAAGCACTGTTGGAGGAGGGGGCGACATGACAGAACCAGTACACCCGAACTTAGCGCTTCTGAAAAAACTGAACCTGCATGATCTGGAGGCGTGTGCCAACGTCTTGTCGGATGACTTCACCTGGCACTACTTCAATTCAAGATTGCCTGACCTCGAAGGACGCCATCATGGTATGGAGGGATTGAAGAAACTCTTCGCACGACTGAACGAACGGAGCAACGATAGTTTTCAAGTGACAGTGGTTGACGCTCGCGCTGCAGGCGATGAACTCGTCATCACTCAGGTTTGTAATCGCATGGATTTTCAGGGTAGTAGCATTGAATTCGATGCAGTCGTTATTTGGCGGGTGGTTGACGACAGGATTACTGAAGCATGGGATATTCCTGCGATCAATACGATACGAGCTGGTTGATTGTGGATGCCTGAGAAATTGGCGAAAGTTAAGAACGGATAGGGGTAGGGCGTACGGCAGGTCCTGACCCTTTTTTCGCATTTAATCTGAGCGGCTGAAATCGGCCATTTCCGGACATACAAACAACCGTCGATTGAACGTAATCTGATCCAAATTGATCGCAACCGGATTCGATGGTTGGCCATAAGTCTATCGGGACGTTGCTCTCGAAAGATGAAACTGAACGCAGCCACAGGAATGCCCTCCGTACCAGCACTTTTCCGGTCAGTCTGGAGGAACGTCCGTCATACCGGGATTGGTCCGCGGCCTTTTCGTAAGCGTCCGCGATAAAGGGGTTAAACCCAAGCCGAGTATGCATTCCTGTGGGGGAGGTCCAGATTTGTAAGACTTTCAACACTTTTAGCAATATGGCGGGCCGAGCGGGTGATACGATGTTTGGCTAGGATCATTGTTCGGGAGGCTAGCGTGTACTTGGATATCGAATGGCCGCAAATTTGGTTCAACCTGTACCATCTAGGTCTCGCCTACCTGTTAGCGCTACCCATGGCCTTTGACCGAGAACGTGCCCGGCGGGGTGCCGGCTTGAGAACATTCCCTTTGGTGGCAGTTGCCGCGTGTGGTTACATGTTGGTGGCCGTTTCGGTCCTTCAGTCGCCGAGCGCGGAAGCTCGAGTACTCCAAGGGCTAATCACCGGCATTGGCTTCATAGGTGGTGGGGCAATACTCAAAGACAAGGGTAGCGTTTCCGGGACTGCGACCGCCGCTAGCATTTGGAACACCGGGCTAATCGGGATTGCCGTTGCATTTGGTCGCTATGAAATCGCGATGGTGATGTCAGCGATTAACTTCGTGACTCTCCGATACATGACTAATCTCAAAACAGACCCTTCGGACAAAACCGACGACGCTTAGCGTGGCCCGGGGAACTGACGAGACCGTGATGTGAAAGCAGATCTCCTGGGTGTCTTACGCAATATCCGTAGTAGCTATTGGATTATGCCATCGGTAATGGTTGTCGGGGCAATTGCGCTGGCTACTGTAAGTGATCGCATTGACGCCAACATAGACACTTTGTTCCTGGCGAATATTCCTTGGCTTTATCAGAACCAGCTGTCAGGAGCGCGGGCTGTACTATCCGCAATCGCGAAATCCATGATTGGCGTCGCGGCCGTCTCCTTCTCTATGACCATAGTCAAAGTATCGTTCGCCGCGTCTAATACCGGCCCGCGTCTGATTGGCAACGTGCCACCGAGGGAAAAAGAAATCGAGTACTATCAGCAACAGCAAGAGTTAGCCATGGCAGGCCTGACTCAAACTAACGAGTCTCCGGAATAATCGGGGCGATTCACAACATTAAGTGAGATTGAATGGCACGATATTCGATGTTAAATAGCACCAAGATCGCTTCGTGCTGCCTGACTT
>JBBKWL010000202.1:0-2817 GCA_037968975.1 Woeseiaceae bacterium
CTGGTTGCGTGCGATGACCCAGACAACCAGCAGGTAGGTGATTAATGTGGCAAGCGTGCCGAGACCAATCCAGATGTAGCTGGTTCGGCGCCTGTTCTCTTCTTTGTTCGCAATGTCGGTTGCGAACGCTGTCGATTCAACATGCAGCTCGTCGAGCAAAAACGCGCCGTACAGCGCGCCGATAGTTTCGTCGTTTCTGAGTACCGGGTAAGACAAGGTAATCGAATTGCTCAGCCAGACAGTCTCTTCGGCGTTTGCCAAAGGCACATTGCCAACGTGCACCGGAGAAATATTGTCCATAACAACGCGCAGGCCGAAAAGCGCGGCATTGTCTGCAATCATTCCGGCAAAAATCTCGGCAAGCTGAGTTGCGTCTTTGCTCTCTATCTCTACGCTAACCTGATCGGATAATTCATGCAGTTGAGCACGAAACCGACGCTCGAAACTTTCCCGCAAAACAACTTCGTGCTCAGCGGCACTGATATTGACCAGCTCACTGGCGAGCCAACGATACTGACCGTAGAACAACGCAAGCATAATCGCGCCGACGCAAACGCCGAGCGCCAGACCTGAAAGTAGATTTTGCGGTAGTTTTTTGCCGATCATTGTTGTTTTTCTAGCGATCAGATCGCACCGATCTTGGTGGCAATGAGTGTATCACTGGCCTATTTGGGTCGTACCGCTTTCCAAATTGGGTCGAAAAACGTCTATATATGAATTAAAATTACCATATATACAGGTGTCTTGTATTTAGTCATCCTGGCGCTTTTCTACAAATTCTTGCGGCCCGGCATTTCCAGTGGTCTTCATCACGCCGTCTACGACCGCACCCTCGGCGACGGCTATGGCCTCACCCGATACGGTGCCTGAGATTTTGGCTGTTTCGGTGATCTCGACATGACCGCTTGCAATAATGTCGCCTTCAACCTGGCCGGCGACAATCACGTTGCCCGCTCTGATGGTTCCGACCCAAGCGCCACTTTGTGCGAGTGTAACGGTGCCCTGTAGATCACAATCTCCGTCAACTTCGCCGCTAATTTGAAAATCGCAGTCGCCGGTAATCATCCCGGTGATCTTGCAGCTTTCACTAATAAGTGTGGCGGGTCCGGCTGCGCGGTCGCGCAGTCGTCGCGATTGAGAGTCATTCATGTGGGTATTGCTCCGAAGCGAGTAGTTGGACGAAATTGCTGACTAATTGTAACCGTAGCCGATTGATTCGATTGTGACCAGAACACCAGCTTCGAAAATAAGCCGGCGCATTAACTTTCTGGGCCCAAAGTTGTAAACGTACTCAGTGATAATGACTTCTTCTACCAGATAGCCGTAGCCAATATTACGGTTAGAAGACCAGCCCGGCGACGTCTGGCGACGGCTTCGGTAGTCATAATTGCGCACGGCCATGCCAAGATTACGGCGGGTCGTCGGTTTTCCACATACCCCGACAACCTGAGCCTCGTGCATGCCGTCTTTAACCAGCTTGCTGCCACAGCGAAATGCGTGCGCTGGTTCTGCGAACATCAGCGACAGCAGCAAGATGGCCGCGGTGGCTACGATTTTTGGGTTGAGTATGCTCATAAGCCTGTGCCGCCTATTATACCTTAGGCGGCTGTGTTGCAGATGACAGGCGCGATCGGCGCGCGCTTATGGTAAAACGATACTGATGACGAGCAAGGTATTTGAAAAGCGCTTCAGCGCAATTGCGGCAAGGGATTGCAGCATCCTTGCCGGCGGACTGATTGGCATCGAGAAAGAGTCTCTGCGTATCGACGCAGACGGCTATCTCGCGCAATCCGGCCACCCCGCCACGCTGGGGTCAGCTTTGACCAACAGCAATATCACCACTGATTTTTCGGAAGCATTACTCGAGTTCATAACGCCGGCGTTTCCCAGTACCTGGGAAGCGCAACAGTTTCTCTGCGATGTCCACCAGTTTACGTATGCAAACCTGGGTGATGAGCTGCTGTGGACCGCCAGCATGCCGTGTCGCATTCCGGCAGACGCGAAAATACCGCTGGCGCAATACGGCACGTCGAATGTTGGACGCATGAAAACCATTTATCGTCGTGGTCTGGGCTATCGCTATGGCAGGCAGATGCAAACCATCGCCGGGGTGCACTTTAATTACTCACTCGCGCAGGACTTTTGGCCGATGTACAAGGACGTTCTCGCCAGCGAGCAAAGCGACGACGATTTTCGCTCCGAGCAATATCTCGGGCTGGTGCGCAATTTTCGACGTTTTGGCTGGCTGGTGCTGTACCTGTTTGGATCTTCGCCGGCGATGTGTAAGTCGTTCGCCGGCGACTCCGAAGTAAACATGCCGGCGCTTAACGCGGAGACTCTGTATGAGCCGTTCGGCACATCGCTGCGCATGAGCGATCTGGGTTACAGCAATCAGAATCAGTCGAAAATGAATATTTCCCTGAACAGCCTTGATGCCTATGTTCGTGACCTCAGCGCGGCGATCGAAACTCGAGAGCCCGACTACGAGAAAATTGGTATCAAAGTCGACGGTGAATACCGGCAACTGAATGCCAATCGTTTGCAGATTGAGAACGAGTACTACAGTTCCGTTCGGCCAAAACGCGTGGCGATGTCCGGTGAGCGGCCGACGGCCGCTTTGCGTCGCGGCGGCATTGAATACGTGGAGATTCGGTCCCTCGACATCAATGTCGACGATCCGGCGGGCATCAATCAGAACACGATGCGCTTCATGGAGGCATTTCTAATCTACTGCTTGCTCGAAGACAGCCCGCCGCTGTGCAGCGGCTCCCTGGACGAAACCAAGCTGAACCAGACGATGACGGCCAAGTACGGGCG
>JBBKWL010000203.1:0-10523 GCA_037968975.1 Woeseiaceae bacterium
AGCGGCACAGTGACCTGGTCGGATGCCTTGTTCGCTGCCGGCGCCGACAGCGCCGCGTCTGTACCGCACGGGATTGTTCAGGGCGAAACATTGCAGGCTGCTGGTAACAAGCCGTCGATCCCCTGGGCAGATACCATCATTTACGAGCTCAACGTCCGCGGCTACACAATGCTGCATCCTGCGGTTCCGGAGGCGGATCGCGGTCGCTTTCGAGGCCTGAGCAACGCGCAGGTTCTGGAATACCTGAAGGCACTCGGTATTACCGCCGTCGAACTGCTGCCCGTTCACTATTTCCTCGACGAGCAATTTCTCGCACAACGCGGTCTGCGTAACTATTGGGGCTACAACACGCTCAATTTCTTTGCCCCGGCCAATCGACTTCTCGGTGGCGACGACGTGGGTGAGTTTCGAGAAATGGTCAATGCAATCCACGACGCCGGACTTGAGGTGATTCTTGACGTGGTCTACAACCATACCGCAGAAGGCGGCAAAGCCGGCCCAACACTGAGCTTTCGTGGCATCGATAACCTCAGCTATTACCGCACGTTGCCGGCTGCGCCGGGTGAGTATGTCAACGACACGGGATGCGGCAACATGCTGGACGCGGATCATCCGCGAGTTCAGGACCTTATTTGCGACAGTCTTTGCTACTGGTCGAATGCAATGGGCGTTGACGGTTTTCGCTTCGACCTCGCAACAGTGCTGGGTCGCAGAATGGACGGCTTTGACCCGGCACACCCGTTACTTGAACGTATTGGGAGTGAGCCACAGCTGCAGAACGCAAAACTGATCGCAGAGCCGTGGGATATCGGACCGGGCGGTTATCAACTGGGTCAGTTCTCCGGTCGCTGGTCAGAATGGAACGATCAGTATCGTGACTCGCTGCGGCGTTTCTGGCGTGGCGATGCGGGCGAAATGCCGCAGTTTGCGCGTCGCTTGCATGGCTCGGCTGATATTTTCGAAGCAAGCGGTCGCGCGCCGCACGCAAGCATCAATTTCGTCACCAGCCATGACGGCTTCACGCTCAACGATCTCGTCAGCTATGAACAACGTCATAATCAGGCTAACGGCGAGGAAAATCGCGACGGACATACGCATAACCTTGGCGCCAATTACGGGGTTGAAGGACCTACCGATAACGCGGAGATCAATGCATTGCGTCGCCGCCAGCGACTGAACATGATTGCGACCCTGCTACTCTCACAAGGCACGCCAATGCTCCTCGCCGGCGATGAGTTCGGAAACTCGCAGGACGGCAACAACAATGCGTATGCGCAGGACAATGCCATTGGCTGGCTCAACTGGGACAACGCTGATGATGACCGCGATTTCACAGACGCGGTGCGCAAGCTGCTTTGCTTACGACGCAATACAGACCTGATCGGCAATTCCGACTACCGACATGGCAATGATAAGAATGCGGCGGGCCGTTATGACATTGAATGGCTCAGTCCGCAAGGGCATGCGCTGACTGAAGAGCAATGGCTGAACGGTAATGTTTTAATGATGTTGCTGACAGAGATGGACGACGGCGTCGCATTTTTGTTCAATGCGACCGAGCGGGATACCGACTTCGAGCTACCTGCTATTAGCAATGGCGGCGCGTGGGCCTGCGAATTTTCAAGCACTGCAATCGCGGCAACCTCCACCACGACCTGGCGATTGCCGCAACGCAGCTGTGCTTACTTCTGTTTCCAGGCACCATTCACGCGGTAGTACCAACCCGTGTTCGCCTTTGCGATCCAGCGCTCCGCAAACGTCCGGCGAATGCTGTCCTGCCATTCCGGGTGATTGTTGAGCTTCGCAATTTCTGCGTACAACGCATTCCAGTCGTTGTTCTGCGCCGAGACAAGTTGCACAACGTTGTTACGATCCTTCAGCGGCACCAGATTGCGGTCACGGAATTCAACTAAACCCGCGTCAGTAAGACCAATCGCACCGGAATCGAAATACGGTCGTAATGACGGAAACCGACTGGCAAGTGAATTCTCAAGCGCCTGTTTTTCAGGCGACGGCTTGTCAAAGTCGACCGGCTGCTGTGCGTTTGCGTCGCTAATCAAAAACCGACTGAGTCCGTTTGCGAGCGTGAGTAGCGCAGGCCTGGCACGATTATTTTCGGACGGCAGCGATGATGCCGCCTCATCCGTGCTTTCGCCGCGAACTTTGTCAATGATTCGGTCCGCAGCTTCAACAGCGGCCGCTTCCGGGAAATACACATTGATCGTAACGCACGCCACCGCAAAAACTGCGAGCAGAGCTGTCGCACTGACTGCTAATTTGCTCATCGCTATCAAACTCCTCTGTTCAATCCCATGCGCCGTGGTCACTTGACTGTCGGCGCGCCACTACGCGTAATCGCTGCCAGCTGTTGCATCAGTCTCGGCCAGCTTACCGTATCGCGATAGCCCACAACGTCTATTCTGGGGAGCCCGCGACCTTTAACGATGTAATAGCCCCTGCCCTGCGGTCCGTCTTTTGCCGCTCCGGCGCCGCTCATGGAACACACGCCGTTGCGTAACACACAACGCAGGCCGATTCGATCATAGGCAAAAACCTCAAAAAATTGCAAAAACCCGGTCGACAAAACAGCGGCTGCGCCACCTCCACCGACACTGGCGAGGTTCTCAACAGCACGCTGGCTGATGCGACGCTGCGTCTTGTCATTGGGCGGCGTGTAGAAGTGCATGTCCATAGCCACAGGGCTCCAGCTTTGCAGCTCCAATCCTGCAACATCGCCGCTTAACCGACCCTGAATGAGACCGAAAGAAAAGGCATCCGTCAGCCGCTCCAGGTCCAGCCCACGAAACGCCATTTCGCCCTGCATTCGTGGCACCCGCCCGAAAGGTTGCTCGATACGCAACTCTGAGATATCAATCGTGCCGTCGAAGGCCCGGGCGCTCAGCGTGCCGCCGACAGTAACCGTGTTTTCGACCAGCTGCAGCAACGGCAATCTACCTGCCAGGGTACCGGAGAATGCAGGCCAGCCAAACGCGCTGGCAAGCTGGCCGAGTTGAATCGGTTCGAGTTCCGCATCGAGCACACCGGTCGCATGCTCGCTACCGAAGTTACGCAACGCGAACTGGTTTATCCGCAGCGCGCCGCCCAGCGTGGTAATCCGCAGTGGCGTTAATAATTCGATGTCGTTATCGCCCAACCGCAGGTTCGTCTCGCCGCCACCCACCGTGATGTCGTATGCGGTGCCGCTGTCCCAGCCTAACTGGCTGGCAGCGGCTACCCGGGTTTCGTCCACACTCCAGTCGACGTTGCCACGTAATCCGTAAACTGCAAACCGTCCCTGGCGATCGTCGAGAATCAGGTCGTCAAGCTGCAAGGTTGCCGAACGCAGCGAGTTTGCAGCAATGCTCACCGTGCCGGATATTCGACCATCGGTATCGAGATCTCCGAGCACCGTTCCTGCAAGCTGAATCTGTGCCACGCTGGTGTACAGGTTGGCCACCGACGAATCACGGAGTTCGACAACTGCTGTGATATCTACCGGCGCGTTTGCGTCGAGCGGAAATTTCAGTGTCGTTGAGCCAGCCGCGTCCAGCAGTGACTCTTGTTGCAAATCGAAGCGCCGAACATTGAAGGATGCAAAGTCGGGTGTGACGATGTCCTGTGCTCGCAGGTGAAACCGGTGCTCTGAGAAACTCGCGTACACCGGCTCGATATACGCTTCACCCTGGCTGCTATCAAAAGTCAGGCTGGCGGTCGTGTTTTCCTTGGCAAACGTGACGTCAAAACTTAGTTTTCCCTTGACTCCCTCGGCAGCAATTGTGCCGGCGTCATTCGCGACTGATGCCGCGTCGATATCGGCTATCGCGATGACTTTTAGTGAGCCGCTGGTCGGAACTTCAAGCGTTCCCGATATGTCGGCAATTCCGCCTGCGGAATACGTCGCTAGCGCATCGCTATACTCACCCGCCAATTCAAGCAGCTCCTGCAACTGGATTTTTGTACCGGCAAAGCGAACTTCAATTCCAGCCGTACTGGTGCGGACATCAAACCGGGCCCGTCCTCCTGCCACAGCCACGCCAGATAGGCGGACATTGGTATTGCTGGTGCGGCGATCGTAGGTGAACGCACCGGCGAGCGTTTGGCGTCCGAGGCCCGGCAGTGCGGCCATAAATGTCGCTTGCTCACAGATCACTTTGTGCGTCGACAGACTGATCGTCACACAGGTGACGCCTATGTCGTCAAAGGTCTGACCGGAATCTGCCAGGACGATCCGATCGATGTGAAAATCGCCGCGCAGACCCGCCTCCGTCAACTCAAGAACCGAGGCAAAACCGGTAATCGTCCAGGCATCGGAGGATATGTGTTCGACGAATCCCTGCAATTCGGGATTATCGGCACCCAGCGCTGGCGCCGTGGCGATAAGGTGCAGAAGAAAGACGAACGGCAGGCGGTACATACGCGACACTCTATCAAAGTCATGGCCGCTACCCGGCATCGCGACGACCACCTAAACGACTTATACTCGTAACCGCATTTGACCGGCCTGTTCGGCCAGGAGTTCAGCAATGTTCAGTAGCCCGTACTGCCGCAGACCCTCGCAAAAGCGAGTCGCCCGCACAGTGGCAGTTCTCGCAACTACCCTGATCCTCGCAGCATGTGCGTCCTCCGGGACTGCGCCGGCCCGAGGCTATGAAATTCGTATCCGCTACGCAGAGGTTATTGATGTGGAGCGTGTACCGCTGCCATCGAACGCACCTGCCGGTGCCATGGTCGGCGGCTTTACGGGGCTGATGATTGCGCGCAACAAGTCGCCGGGCCGGCAATTGGCAACAGGCGTTGGCGGTGCCGTACTCGGCGGCCTGGCAACCAAGGCCCTCGAGGGCGACCGTCGCGGCTATGGCTATAAACTGCGGTTTGCGAACGACGAAGTCTCGCAATTCATCACGGAGAAGGGCTACCTGCGGGTTGGTGACTGTGTTTCTGTTGAACGCGGTGAGTATGCCAATATTCGCAGGGTCGCCAGTGTCCTGTGCCAGAACGGGCCGGCGAAGACTGTAGACGATTCACATATCAAAGAAGCGCAACAGTGTCATGCGGCGAAGGATCAGCTCCTGGTCGCGGCCACCGAGCAGGAAATTGAGACCGCAGCGCGCAAGGTCAGCATCTTATGCCAGTAATACGTCATGGCTGAACTCGATGGCCTGATCGCACTCGACAAAGAACTCGTCAATGCGTCGCGGGACATCAAAGTGCTGTCTGAGTTTGCCTGGGACCCGGACCTGCAGCATTCCTTCATCGCCAAATGGCAGCGCCGTGACCCGGCCCTGCCCGAGGTTCTCTACGGCAAGGTTGATCATTCGCAACAGATGGCGCAGCTTGAGTCGATCGCCAAACGAGCGGCCGCCTTCGACCACCCGCTAGGCAACTTTCTCAAAGACACGGCGCAGTCTTATCTCGACGCGGCATGCATGATCGCCTGCATGGGCACAGACCAGATGACTGAATTGTCGATCGGCATTTACGGCCGCCCTGCCAGCCCGCTCACCGGCGGTAACGGCACAACCAGCCTTGACGCAGCAAAGTACTTTCTAAGTGTCGGGAGCGAGTTCTATCGCAGCAGCGCGCTTAAGGAAACAGACTATTGTGTTACCGCCGACACAGTGAAAAGTGAAATCGAAGCGGGCCTGGCGGCGGTATTCAAAGACAATGAGGTCAGTGTTGTCGTTGACCCGCATCTCGCGTCAAAAGCTGCTGCCGGTGCCACGCGCATTCGCTTACGGGATGCCACCTGTTTTTCAGAGTACGACGCTCAACAACTGCTGCAACATGAGGCCTTTGTGCATTCCCTGACCGCGCTGAATGGTCGGCGCCAGCCAGTAATCAGCGCCATGAGCCTTGGGGCGCCACGAACTACTGCCGCGCAGGAGGGTTTGGCGACCTTTGCGGAACTCGTTACAGGCTCGATCGATATCTCGCGCCTGGAACGCATAGCGATGCGCATCATCGCGACGGACATGGCGCTCGGCGGCGCGGATTTCATCGACGTGTTTCGATACTTTGTCGACGCCAACCAGACCCTGAACGAGAGCTACAACTCAACGATGCGCATATTCCGCGGCGCACCGCTGACCGGCGGCCATGCGTTTACCAAGGACGCCGTGTATCTGCGTGGCATGCTTGAAGTGCATACATTCTTTCGCTGGGCATTCAAAGAGCAGAAATTTCAACTGTGCGAACACTTCTTCGCCGGTCGTATGACATTAGGCGACGTCGTGAAATACAAGGATTTTTTCCTTGACGACACTCTGCTCGCTCCAAACTACCTGCCGCCATGGATGACACGCACGACCGGGCTTGGTGGCTACCTCGCATTTTCCGTGTTTGCGAACGGGATCGATCTCGCCGCGTTGCAAACAGAGCATCAGTTCGACGATCCGGTTTCAGGCTAGCTGCCAGTCCGGGAATTTCGCCCGTTTGTGGAACCATTATCGATGTGACCTGACAAATAGTATTGATTGTGCACAGGAAACCGCTATGCGTGAAATTCGATTCCGCCGTTTGCTTTGCTTGGTGCTGCTACTTTTCGGAAGTCCTGCTTTTTCTGCGGATGGCGAGATTGATACGGGATCAGTGTTGCTTGTGCCAATGGCGCCCTGATTCTCAACAGCACTGGCAACATCGTCGTCGATACCCACGGCAGCCCCGCATCGGCGCGCGCGTTGATTCAGGCCGTTGCTCACATCAGTGACCAGCCGATTCGCTATGTCATCAACACGCACTGGCACGTTGATCACCATTCAGGAAACGAAGCCTACAAAGAAATGTATGGCGACGATGTGGTGTTCATTTCTCACCACGAAACACGCACCGACATTCCGGTACTCGGGGAACAACAGTTTGCTGACGTTGCACCCTACCGGGAAATGCCGATTCAAATGGCGACCGATGCCATTGCCGCAGGAATCGATTCTCATGATCGTCCGCTCAGCGATGAGCAGCTTGCCGACATCGAAGAATTTCATACAGGGCAAGTCGAATACGCAGCTCGGGACGGGTCCAGATTCGAGCTGGCAAACCTGACCTATGAAAAATCAGTAACCTTGCACGGCGAGCCACACACAGTTGAAATCTTCTTCCTCTACCCGGCGCATACGAATTCGGACTCGATTGTTTACCGCCGCGAACAGGAGGTGCTGATGATCGGCGACCTGCTTACTCAGCCAATTCTATGGGCGTGGTCTTCGTATCCGGCCAGTTATATACAAACTCTTAAGGCGCTCGAAAAACTACCCGCCAAGAAAATTGTCATCGGACATGGTGCGCCGGTTCTTGAGAATAAAGATTATCTCGTGCAGGTCCGTCGGTTTCTTGAAGTCATTGTGGACTACTCCACAAGGTCCTTCGAAAGTCGTCTGAGCGAAGCGGCCGCGATCGAGAATGCTGCCACGCTATCTGACATCCAGGACTTCAGACGCGCGTTCGTGACGGCAGAACAAGATGGGATGTTTGATCAGATGGTGGGATGGGCGGTCTCCCGCAGTTATCTGGAGTTATCCGACGATTCTGCTGGACCTCACCCCGGATTCTGACACTTCTCCACATCTTTCTTGCTTAGACCAAGGTCCTTGGCGGCTGCGCTGAGATCGTCAGCGGTGGCGTTCGCATTGTAGACGTCACTCGCCTTTGCCGAAATCTCCTGGTTGGTTTCAGGCGAGGCATTGCGTGTCACTGCGCTTACCAGTCGGCCAAGACCGCGCTTCACTTTTGATTTCTCCTGCGCCTTTGCCATTTTGTGCTCGAGGCATGCCTGTTGCGCAGCTTGCAATTCGGCAGCAGTATCCGCCGGTGCAGCCGCCGCGCTTGTGCCCGCAGCCGTTACCGATGCTCCTGCGCCCGCTTGCCCCGGATTCGCGGCGCGCGCCGAAATGGCGTCGGCCAACTGCGGAGACACTTCACCGGTCACCGCCAAGTTACTTTCCGCCTGAAATTTTGAGACTGCGATGACGGTTTCCATCGTCTCCTCGCCGTCGATCGGGCCAACATCGTATCCCAGTGCGGCGAGCTCTGTTTCGACCCGCATCGTTAATTCGTCCGCCATGACGATTGTTGTCAGGCCCAGGAGTGTCGCGCATAAAATGACTTTTCGCATTGTTATTGTCCTCATTTCTGCAACCGTCGAGCCTGAAGTTTTCCATTGTCTGGCAAACCTGGCGCTGCCAGCGGCACTGCAGCCAACTTTGATATCGCGTAGCATCGTGACTGACCCAGACACGAACGCACATACTCCAAGGAGCGGGCCATCTCAAATCCAGACTGGAATCTGCCGGCGATCACCCGTAAAGCCGACGGCGAGCCGCGCCACGTCGGCGTCGAGATCGAATTAATCGGCATCTCTGTCGAGCAACTGGCGCAGCTCGTAGGCGATGCGCTTGGGGGATCGGTACGGCAACTTTCGCGGTCGGTTTACGAAGTAGATGTGCCCGACCAGGGTAGCTACCGGGTCGAGGTGGACTACGAGTTGCTGAAAAAGATGGCAAAAGAAGAGGCGGAGCTTGGCGAGACCGATAGACCTTTGCCACTGACGCTGGCGATTGATGCGGTGGATGCGGTGTCGTCGCTGGTGGTCCCATGCGAAATCGTCGGTCCGCCGCTCGCCATGACGACATTCGCCGCACCGATGGACGCCATCGTGGAAGCGGTTCGTGACGCCGGTGCCAGCGGTACACGCGGGTCGCTTATGTATGCGTTTGGTGTCCACCTGAATGTCGAACCGGTCGATTTGCGGGCGGAGACCGTGCTCGCCTATTTGCAGGCGTTCGTCTGCCTGTTTGACTGGATTGTCTGGGCGGGCCAGGTGGATTTTTCGCGTCGCGTGACACCGTATATCAATCCTTTCCCGCTCGACTACCAAAAACTGATCATCGCGCCTGACTATAGGCCGGATAACTCACAGCTGATTGCCGACTACCTCGAATACAACGCCACCCGCAATCGCGGGCTGGACATGTTGCCGCTGTTCTCGATGATCGACGAGGCCGCCATTAAGGCAGCGGTCGATGACGACCGGGTCAAAGCACGACCGACGTTTCACTATCGACTGGCCAATAGTTGCGTCGACGAACCCGGCTGGAGTATTGCTGACCCCTGGAGTCGCTGGCTGAAAATCGAGCAGCTTGCGGCGGACAGCGATGCACGAGCCGCACTTTGTGCGCAACTGCTGACAGACACGGAGCGTGTACTGCATCCGGTCGACAACCAGTGGCGCGATCAGGTGCGGCGGTGGGTCGAACAATCCTGATCGGCGTTACGGGCCCGAGTCGCGGCATACGCTGGGCCTGGTGGGCGAGTCGCTGGCAGTTGCGGCGTTGCGGTGCCTCCGCAGAGTACCTCACCGCGGCCGGCGGCTACCCGGAAGGCGACTTCGCAGGATTCATTATCGGCGGTGGCAACGACATCGACCCGGCGATCTATGCCGGCGACGTATCGGAGTCGCGCAACATCGATCCACTGCGCGATGAATTTGAACTGACCGTGCTCGACCTCGCCGCCGAGCGAGGCCTGCCGGTACTGGGCATCTGCCGTGGCAGTCAGTTGCTCAATGTGCACGCAGGTGGGTCGCTCTATGGCGATCTGAAACCGCTACGCAAACATACCTCGAACCGGGGGACGCTGTTGCCGCGCAAATATGTCACGGTGTCGGCCGACTCAAAATTGGCGGGCATGCTCGGGGCACAAACCAGCAGGGTCAATAGCCTGCATCACCAGGCCGTCAAAGATGTCGCCGAGGGTTTCGAGGTGAGCGCTCGCGATCGGGACAATATTGTTCAGGGCATCGAGGCTGTCGCTGCGCCGTTGCGTGTCGGCGTACAGTGGCATCCCGAATATATGCCGCAACGACGCGATCAGCGACGCCTGTTCCAGGCCTTCGTCGATTACTGCCGCCTGCGCGCCGCGCGATAGCGTTGCGCCGCATCGTGAAACGCGGCAAATAATTTTTTCTGGCGATTGTCCCAGGGCAGCACTTCCGCGTGCCATTGCACACCGATCATGCCGAACGGCTCAGCCGACTCGACTTCGATTGCCTCTGGCGTGCCGTCCGGTGCGTAGGCTGTGATGCTCACTCCGGCGCCTGGCTGGTCGACATACTGGCCATGCCAGGTGACGATCTCGTCCAGGCTCGTAGTAGCGAATATTTTTGCGAGCCGGGTACCCGCGTCAATTTCGACGGCATGCCCGCTCCAGATCCGCTTGTGACGCCGATAACGCGCGCTATCTTTGCGAAAGTCGCCGAGCGTCCCACCGCGATAAACGTTCAGCAGCTGACTGCCCCGGCAGAGCCCAAGCATCGGCATGTTGTTGCGATCGGCGAGCGCCAGCAACCGCAATTCAAAGGCGTCGCGGGCCGCATTCACTTCCCGGCTGATGGTCACGTCGCCGCCGTAGTGCACAGCACCAACGTCACCGCCGCCACTCAGCAGCAGACCATCGATCCCGTCCAGCCACAGAGTCGCGTCAGAATCGGGCTGCACGGTGTCGAAGTCGATCAGAACCGGTCGCATCCCCGC
>JBBKWL010000204.1:0-18264 GCA_037968975.1 Woeseiaceae bacterium
ACGTTTTTTGCCAGGTCGACCCCGACTGTAGTTGAATAGGACATGTATGGACTCCGTTCTGGTTTTGGTCGACCTTCCAACCTAAGAAATTAGGTTGGAGGAGTCCATACATAGGGTCAGCAGCCGTTATTCTACCGCAATCCAGGCGGCCGTCTCAGTTCGGCCACAAGCCGTCACTCAGCACCAACTCGAATACCTGTCACAATTCTACTTTCGCTCAACTTGAGACAAACGGTGTGGTAATACAGACAACCTTCCTTCTCGAACGGCTCAAGTTCACTGATATCTGTAGGTAGCATCTCGAGAACTTCGTCAGCCGACAATCCAATCAAATCAGCATTGGCCAAAACAATGGTTTGATCAAGCGCATTGCGGGTCAATTCTGCGTCTGCCTCAACATAGGTAAGGGTTACGCCGTCATCCACAGCGCCGAGCAGCCAGTACAAGTTTGAACCAACCAGAGCGATAACAAGACTTATGATCACGTGCTTTGAGCTCACCGAAGATTCCTACTTTTCAGCTCAGAAAAGAGATTTTTCGCGAACAGCCGCAATGGGTCATTTGCAGACCCCCATGATACCCCGGAAGCAGCCGTTTGAGCGGCTGGTATTGGGGGTATAGCGGACCTAGCCATTCGCGAAAAGCAGCCGTTCGTGAGCGGCAAGTTTTAGGTGAATACCGGGGAGCTCAAGCGGAAAGTATTGGCCGGTAGTCAGTGCTGACCCATACTTTGCACTCGATCTGGGCGGCTTCTTTTCTCTGCGACTTCAACCGGTCGACGCAACACATTGATCAAATCGTTTTTAGCTGGTGTTCTTAAGTTTAACGTTTTCCTTGGTCGCCCGTTAAGTTGTCGAGCAATAGCATCGAGCTTGTTTTGATGGATGTCCGATAGATCCATTCCCTTCGGGAAGTACTGCCGCAAGAGACCGTTTGTATTTTCATTTGAACCACGTTGCCAGGCCTACCGAGATCACTTCATTCGACCTCTTCCAAATATAGGCTTTGCACGATTCTTACGACGTCTTCGGGATCACTTCCGTCACCATCGCCCACCGTCACATGACCAACTAAACCGTTGGCACAACTTCCGGATGGATCTGAGGGGGTGGGTCCGGCGGAGCAAAGAAAATAGGGGGTCGGTGACGTTATCGATTGGAGTGCCGAGAAAGTGCCAGGGTAAGCGTGTTTAAATTCGAAGGCAGGTGAGACGGAATTTTGACCTACGCTGGTACCATCGTAGAGGTCATCCCCGCTTGGCCAATCCGAATCCCAAATAACAACTCGTGCTCGCGCATATTGATCCTGCAATAACGTCACTGCTCCGTGCCAATCAACGCCAACATGAGTTCCGTCGTCCACCTGATCGTCGGGGAATCCTTTTTGAAAGGTCTCAATGGGCGAATTGTTCGCAGGGTTATTGGTTGCGTTAAACGCGTGGACGAGGAAACCGTCGGTTGGAACGTACCAGTCGGTATCTCCGTCATCAGCATCGTTTATGTCGACCAGGTTAGAGACGCGATAGGTGATTCGGTGTTTCTTGTTTGGATTGAAATTTGAACTTACCGCAGACTCCGCGAAACCGATCCGGGCGGTGACTTCTGCGTGGTCGGACGCGCAGCCCAGTCCATCGTGCCAACCACCGGCGTTAGCACTGACGCCCACGATGGGCTCAAGCGGGCTGTCCGAAGGACCTGTGATTGCATAGAAAGGAAAGTCCGTTTGTGCCGGTATGACCATAATGTAATCAAGTCTCGCTTCGTTCGGTAAATTGGCGACTACGTTATACCCGACCGCCTGCGAGCCCGTAATGCAATCTGCTGCGCTGCCATCAGTAACGCCGCTTTCACTGCCGTTGCCAATCCATGTTCCACGCTTATCGCGCGCCAATAGATCGTAGAGATCCCAGGCCCAGCCATTAGCGGAATCAAACGCAGTGGCACTCCAGTTGCCGAGCCCTAAACGCATCGCCCTGTATTCATCGCCAAACCCGACTTGCGAATGACTGGTTACCCACGCGGCAACATCGGTGTTTGGTGAAGTCAACGAAACGCCTTTCGGACCGATCTGGTTCAGGTCGCCCATTAGTATTGCCGGGCGGTCACGTCCATCTGGTAACCCGCCACCGCCACTTCTTTTCTCGTCCATCCATTTAGCTAAAGCATCCCATTGCTCTTCACGGAGGTTTGCCAGCCAAGGGTTCTCGGCCGGCCCGTGTGGTCCCTTTTCACAGTACTTCCCGACAGCCGGAGAGCCGAACGATTCGTCGCACCATTGATCCTGTGCAAAATCACCATCTGCCGCATAATCTGCTTGCGTGTGTGTGCAGAACACATCAATGAAATGATCGCCGTACCATGTTTCGGTCTTGCCGGGACCCGCTCCCGCAGCGTCGGCGGTTGATTCCGATTTTTTTGTTGCAATACGCGCCCAAGTGATTCCTTTTAACCCAGGATAACTGGCCGGATCCCCGATTCCGGAGCATTCGTCGTCGGAGACGGGTATCGCATTTGGTTCTGAACCGCAATAGGCCGATACCTGAGCTAAATCACCGTACTTGATGTATGTAGAGGCAATGGTCGGCGTTGCAGAAAGTATCATGTTGTTTGGCGCGTCTCCGTTTTCGGGGAATACCGCTGTTACAGTAGAAAGATTTTCGGACTGGCGTTTTTGATTGATGTGATTGACTATCGCGTCCCGCTCATCGGCAACCATCGCCTCAACCAGACAGATAACGTCGCTTCGATAGGTAAGTGCAGCGAAGTCTTCTGACTCGCCTTGCCCTCCGTCTCCCGCCGGTGCTTGTAGTTGCCCGATGTTGTAGGCGCTAAAGGAAAGGTCTAGCCGCCGCGGAACACGTAGATCCAGCGTGGCCCAGCTCGTCGTTTGGGTATCGCCGGGGGCCACATTGTAAATACTCGGGAATTGTCCGAGCGCATCACCTTGGCTGCGATGCAGAATTCCGAGCCCGAATAGTTTTTCCTTAACAATCGTACTGGATAGGGCCGGTGCCTGTTGCGGCTGAGCCACTATGTTTAGTTCAAATGTCAAGGTACTACCGAGCTTTGGATCGGCATGTTCGGTTGCGACAACATTGACCGGCCACGCTTCCGGATCGTCCGAAAACAGCCGATTCCAACCGCCTGCGCAGTCACCTGCAAATTGCAGCGGTGTCACGCTGAGCGGTACTCGATCGGTTCGACCGAATGGCGGTTGAGGGCTATTGTATCTGAGCAGAATCCTGCGATCGGCATAGCCAGGCAAATTAGCGCTTCCGGCTGGCCCAATTACGTTCGGATCGCAGGGATTATTTTCTATGCTGTCTTGCCGGTGTACATCCAGGTACAGTACGGCGACACCACTTTCACCCCCGAGTTCATCACTTTGTGCGTGTTGTGTCAGGCCGACAAAAAGTGTGCTGCCTTCACACTCTAAATTGCTGGCTAGCTGATAGCAGACCTCCTGATCACCAAAGTCTACGTTATCGGAAAGAGCTAGAAACAACTCGCCGTCGAATCCGGTGGCGCTGAAATCGTTGATACCTATCTTGATGCCGTTAGCGTACTCAAGCGGGTCCACCACGCCGTCTAGTGCAGGTTGTACTTGCCCTGTACTCCATCCCTTCCCTGTAGTTTGCAGTGGCATCCAATAGCTGGGCGGATCGGCTGCTGCATTTACGCTGATGACCAAGAACGCGAACCCTATACCGATCAAAGTGTGCGTACGGTTAACTGAATAACAGAGGGCCGGGCTCGCACGTCGGCGGGGAACGCCAATTTTGACGTGGCCGACTAAGTCTTTCAAATTGGCTCGAGCATATTGGCAAAGTCGCAAATTGGTATCCTCCGCTTAGATTGAGATTGGACAGGTCGGGTTATCGAAATGATTGACCGCCGGCATCCTAGTATCCAGAGCGTAAAATTGAGTCTAGTTCCCTCAATAGACTAATGACAAACGGCCCAAAGGTTCCCTCCCTAATAGTTCTTCCTAACAAAGTTACGATTCGCCGAGTCATTTGTAAACGCTACTAAACTTCATGAGTGCGGCCTAACGACTAAGCTCACCCGCACTTGACGCAGGTCGCCGGGAGCGGCAGCGCAAGGCGGGCTGAGTCAAGGGACGGGTGCAGCGCATTGTTAGGTTGCACCGTGCGGCGAGCCGAACGGCTCCCTTCGAGAAAGGTGGCCGCTCAAATAGCGAGAGTCTAGGCATACGGTGCGTCCTCCATCGATCACACGCTGTCGGCGGCACTAAAAATGGACATCTTGTCGCGAGTTACCTACTGGCGCACGCACCAATATCGCTTTTTAGCTCAACCAACACCACGTGAGACGGAGTCTCTCCTGTATTCTCGCCAACGTGGGTTTGCGAATTAGACCATATTACGTCTCCCTCCTCGAATTGACGTTGGAGAACCTTTCCGTCGGGTAGAGTTATCGAACGTCTAAATGGATCTAGTGCGTACAGTACGAACGCTGGGTGTTTATGCTGTCGTGTTTTGTCGCCGGGAAGATCCCTATAATCAAGAACTCGGACACATTCGTTTTCAAAAATCACTTTGTACTTATCGCCATCAGTCTGCACAGCGTCTTGCGCAATCGTGCAGGTGGACCAAATAAGAAGCATCATCACGCCGAATTTCGTAAACATGTTTTCACCAGTCGTGGAAAGAGCGGGACGCCGCTGCGAGGCATTTTGGATGGATTTGCTTAACCGGTACTTGAACGGTAAAACAACAAAGTATTTGGTCTTCCAAATTGAGCAATTGCGCGAAACCTAGACGGATTATGCCTTGCCAGAGGCAGAACATTGAATGGCCGCTTAGGGTTGCGGATTCAATCGATCGTTGCAACACCTAGACTCTATCATCGTAGAGGAGGATGTTGCAGATGGAGTAGACATCGAAATTCTAGAATCGTCCACCGTCCCCTCTGCTCGAGTCGATGCGCCCGCTGCTTCTCGGCGTGCTCGTTTCAATTCTTCGCCGGCGCCTGGAAATGAAGCTTTGCTACCTTCGGAAGTTTCGTTGGTGGCGGAAAATCCGGCGAGAAAGTCTGAGGGAGTTACCGGCGACTCCTCTGCGTACCAGTAGAAGGCGGACTTCCCAATTTTGTTGATCGTATCGTCTGAAACTCCGTCCGTGCAACGGGCCGGCGGATCTGGGCGAGGGTGTCATTGTGATTGTGATCCAGGTGTAGATGGCCAACGTGAGGAATGGCGTGATTGAACGCGTAGAGATATCGCTTCAGGCTCCTTTTGTGCTGCGTGTCGTCGAGATATTTGATTGCTGCCTGCCGAAACGTCCGTGTCGGTCGAATGCCAAAAGCCATGGGCTTACGAATCTCGTTCAGGCAAAACGCTAGGTAGTGCTCCGCCACCGCGAGGTTGGTCGCGCCACAGCTTTCGGCCACTCTTCATCCTTTGATGCTCTTTTCGATCCACCAGATGGGGCCTCGTATATAGAGCCCGGTCACTTTTTGCGTCCGAGATTTGCCGCTCACATGAGCGTTTTCGGAGTATCATTTACTTCTGTTTTTTTAACAGACGATCTCCACCGGCGGGTGTCCCGCCAAAACAAAGGAATGCTGATGAAGAAAGCAAAGAACGAACTACCGACTCGCCTCGAAGCTGGCGGTGTCTGCTTTCAGGGCCAGGACTGGGGAGATATTAACGTCTCTCGCGTCCGGCTCCCTGCTGGTGCAGACGCCACTCCGCTGCTTGAGGGATTGCCGAACAATCTATGCCAGTGCCCGCACTGGGGAACCGTAGTTAAAGGTTCCATTCATGTGACTTATGCAGACGGCACTGAAGAGACGGTGAATGCCGGCGAGGTTTACTATTGGCCGCCAGGGCACACGGTTAGAGTTGACGAGGATTACGAGGCAATTGAGTTCAGCCCAAGCGACCAAATGGGTGAACTTATGAATCACCTTGAAGCAAAACTGAAAGGCTGAATGGGCTAATTGCATGAACGCATAGAGCCTCACCCAAGTCGGGGCCCTATGTGCTTTTCAAGATATTCAACTGTGCGTCAACTTACAGCAGACCCATGCGGTTAGTCCTGCGCTCAAATAACACCGGAACTAAAATCAGCCCGATAATGTTCCGGCAGATATGTAGAGTCGTCGTCATCGCACGGCGCCACACGGGCGAGCTATCGTTGTATGCGATCGCCAGGCCGCGAACCACGAATGTCACAAGGAAGCCGGCTATTGCCGCCGCCGTCGATACGACATCCCTGTAAGCTTTTGTTCACATCATTCTCACTACAAGCCTAATTCCTTCCGAGATGCGAGTGCCAGTTTGGCAATGAGTTGGTCAGAAATCGGCTTGCTTGGTGAGAAAGTGACGCCCGTCTTGGTTGCCTTAAGGCCCATGGCGCGAATGTCATCAGCATAGGCGGCGATGGCGCCCTTGGAAACATACAAACCGCACTGCTTGGTGAAGGCGGCATAGCCCGCGATAATCGATTTTCCAAATCCGAAGCCGGGCATATTATATGCAACGATTTCCTCAGCGTCGGGAAGTGTTTGGACAAGCTGTGCTCGCAATTGAACCAGAAGCGGGCGAAGTGGTTCAGGGGCTGCCGCGATGTAAGCGTCATGATCTGTTATTGCCGTCACACCTCATTATGGGCAATGAGGCGTAATCGCGCAATCGCGACAGTTAAGCGACCGCCAGTTACTGTTTCGGTTTCTTGTCTATCAACACGTCTTGCTGCCACTTGCTGGGTTTCTTGTCAGTGCGATGAATGCAGCCTGCCCAGCAGCATGGGCGTTTTTTACCTTCGAGTAGCTCGTCTACTGTCCGATTGATTCGTCGAACGCGAGTCTTTTCCTGTTTTGCGTCTTCCACCCAACAAATGAACTCGTTTCGACCAATCGGCGTCAGGTTTTCCCAGAGACCAGTAATCTCTTTCGACTTAGTCAACGCATTAATTAAGTCCGTGGGCAATTCGTGTACAAGTCCACCTGCGATTTTCTTCTTCATACGGTCAACGGTTCAGACATGTCCTGCCTGCCTTTCGTCCTCTTTGAGTCACAGCTACTAGTGTTTCGCATTGTTATACATCTGTTGGGTATCGATTTCTATTTGTATGAAGGCGCCCTGACAGCCTTTCGAATCAACGTCGCAAACGCTGCCTCATCTATATCCTCCATACTCTCCACACGAATATGACGAACGTATTTTCCTTTTCCTCGAAGCAGACCCCTTGGATCAGTCAAAGAAGCTCCGGCAAAGAAACCGAATTGAATGTGATCCGGTTTCGTGTGAATGAAGATAATGGGTAAATCATGTTTCAGCCAAACGCCGTTCGACCATTTGCTATCTTCGGTCAACTTCGGAGCAACTTTGCTGACCAGCGTACGAAGCTTGGCAATTATTAACTTCTGCTTCGGCGTTTGATCCTTAAACCAACTTTCAAATGAGTCGTGTGTTTTCATAGTTGTCAGTCAAGCTCATTTCTAAGTAACCCAATTATGCTGCGCAATAGATTGATTGTAGGGAAGCCCGGCTTCGGTCAGCGGTAATCGATTAGCTGTTTAATACTGCAACTTCTGTTCACGACCGTAAGCAGACGTCCGGCGCTCGATGTTTTCTGCAGCGCAGCAGCGTCTCCGCCAGGTCGGTAACCACCCAACTCCTCTACTATTTTGCCTTTCCAGCCGTGAGCTGACGAATAAGGGCGGCTCACCGCTGAAAAGACCTGCCCGTCCACGTCGTTGCTGATTGCGCTACAATATTTGGCAAGTTCAGCAAACAATCATAGCTGACGACAATTCTAACGAAACACGCGGGAGACAGCATGCGTCATCTGATTTTTTCGATTCTGACCACTCTGGCAGCAAGCATTGCAATCGCTGACGATGCGGATGATGCGGGCGCGAAGTTGTACGAGTATTTCGATGCGTTTAACGAGAAAGCGATAAGCCGTATCGTCAGCGATGTCTATTCAACACCCGTGCATATCGGCGGTGGTGCCAGTCATAGTGTGATGGCGGACCCGGATGGTGCGGCCGAAAGTCTCGAAAGCTTATACGAACAGCTCGAGGGGCAGGGTTGGGCGGAATCCCGAATAAGCGATCTCAAGATCTGCCTGGCGTCGGATACGCTCGCACTCGTGGACACTCGCTACTCGAGGCTGAATCAGGACGGCGAGCCGATTCCACCGGCGATTCGAACGACATTGTATGTGCTGCAGAAGATCGACGACGAGTGGAGGATCGTGTCGTTCTACGGTCATGACAATGACGTTCGACCCGGTTGCGGCGCATAAAAGCGCGGCAAGCGCTAACTGCGTCTTTAGCCGGAGTCGCTCGACGACCGTTCCCGCGAACTATTCCCACTGGCACTTATCGTAGCCTGACAAAATTCCACCGCTAAGTGGAGTGTTCGTCATCACGCACCGTCACCGCTCGGCGCCACACGGGCAGGCTGAAGTTGTACGCGATCGCCAGGCCGCGTACTACAAATGTCACAAGGAAGCCGGCTATTGCCGCAGCTGTCGGTTCAACAGCCGACGCCATCAGCAGCACGTAGCAGCTGGCGCCAAGCGCGGACGCAGTCACATAGATTTCGTGGCGTAGAACGATTGATGGCTCACCGCCGATGACATCCCGCACAATGCCGCCAACCGAACCGGTTATTACCCCCATCACGATGGCAACCAGGGCGCCGGTATCGTGTTCCAGTCCTTTGGCGGTGCCCGCTACTGTAAATAATGCAAGACCGAGCGCGTCCAACCACAGCAGCAGCCGGTAACGGGATTCCACCAATGAGGCGGTAAAGTGTACGACCACGGCGGTAGCCAGGCACGCCGCGAGATAAGCGGGGTTAATCAGCCAGAAGACGGGTACATCCAGGATCATGTCGCGAAACGTGCCCCCGCCAACACCCGTTAATACGGCAAGCCACATGAACCCGAGCAAGTCCAGACCTTTGCGGGAAGCGACCAGCGCTCCCGTCGCTGCGAAGACGACCACGGCAAGGATGTCGATCAGCGGCATCAGTTGCGAAAAAGTTTCGAGATCGAACATGCTTCTCCCGGATTGCGCGACGCTATGCAAAGAGCATACTCCGAAAGTTTTCGCAGTCGCCAGCGATATCGACCGTCGCCAGAAATCGCCTAATTCGTCACCGCTTGCAGTTCATTTCGCTTCAACTAGGTACCGTCTAAGCTGCCGCCAAAAATCCAGATCGGGCGTACTGTACTATAGGCTATTGACGCCAAACGTCGATAGACACTAAGCGGCAGTTGACGTTTTTCCGGGGTAGCCGCTCGTCGGTGAATGACAGTTTAAAGGGGTAATAATAAACAGTGGCAACACATCATGCAGCATCAGGGGAAATCGTTGATCTGGAATCGTGGGCAAACGATCTGGAAGTTGAGAAATCGAAGGTTATTGCAAAAACAGAAGGGCTTGAGCTGGCGCGACTGGTGATTGAAGCCGGTGTTGACATGCATGGTTCGGACTTGTGCAGCGTGAACGGGGCTTCCGTTTTTCACTGTATCGAAGGGCGAATAACGCTCAAGACGCAGGACGCGGAAATTTCTTTGAAGAAAGGACAATTAGCTTTCCTTGATGGAGGCGTTTCACATGCATTGATCGGCGTGGAGAGATCCGTCGTGCTACTTACTATCGTTCTGTAAATTCGTCGCTACGTAGCTTTCTCTTCGGCCGGCGTTAGTCGCCGAAATGTCGGGATAACGATCCCAGGTATCCTCAATAGCATCCCGACCAACGATTGGCACGGAACTTGCTATTTCAGTAATGTCACGATGAATTCAAGGACCCTGAAATGCCTGCATATCAGTGCATTCGCCAAGATGATCGCGCCGTCGCGAGCTCAGCGGACGAGTCAGATTTACAATCCCGTTTTCAAGCTTTCATCAAGGATGTGCAATTTCCCTGCGTCGGCGCAAAATCTGCGTTGGTCCAGGATCAGCTGACCCTATTTCAGGGCGGTGACATTGATCGACCCAGCCATGATGTCGAGCTGCACACTGCACTGCATGAATTTGGTGACAGTCTCGAGCCGGACAGCCCCCTGGTGCAGTCATTTGCCGCATTGTTCGAGGGTCCGCGAAATCTCTCGGAGGCCGAATTCGAAACGGCGCTGTGGAATCGGCTGCAATGTCTGCATAACCTCGACGTGGTATCAGGCGAGTCCTGGAACGAGCAGACGTCCCGGGATCCGGACTCAGCGCATTTTTCCATGAGTGTTGGCGGCCACGCTTTCTTTATTATTGGCCTGCATCCCAATGCATCGAGACCTGCGCGTCGTTTCGACACGCCGGCGATGGTGTTTAACTCCCACGCGCAATTTGAGCGACTGCGTGAAGACGGGCGCTTCGACAAGATGAAAAAGGTCATACGTGAACGCGATGCTGCGATTGCGGGAGATGTGAACCCGATGATTGCAGACTACGGAGACGGATCGGAAGCGAGGCAATACAGCGGCCGGCAGGTAGGGTCGGACTGGCAGGCACCTTTCGAGCCTAAAAAAACGAAACCTGGATGAAACCCGATCGTATTCCAGCGCGTAGCGGCCGTGCATTTGAGCTGAAGCAGGGTCAATTCCTGACAGTCATTGATCCTGAAGGCGAGCAGGTCTCGGACATGGTGGCATTCAACCGCCATCGCAACTCCGAATACCTGTCCTCGGGACGATCCATTGATTACGCCGGCCGACTGTTTCTCACCACCGGGGATTGCCTGTACAGCAACCGGAGCGAGCCTATGCTCAACATCATCGCCGATGACGTCGGCAGGCATGACTTCACCCTGACACCGTGTTCTCGAGATACATTTAGAATCATTTACGACGATCCGTCGCCGCACCGCGGCTGCCAGGGAAACCTTGAAGCCGCGCTGGAGCCGTTCGGCATTCTCACTGACGCCATACCGATCGCATTCAATATTTTCATGCGCGTCGATGTCGAACCGGACACCGGGAAAATCTCTGTGGAACCTCCCCTCAGCAAACCGGGCGATCGTATCGTGTTTCAGGCTGCCCAGGACCTCATCGTTGGCTTGACCGCCTGCGCTGCGGGGCAATCCAACAATTTCTCATACAGTCCGATCGACTACCTGGTAAGCGATGAGCGGCCTGACGGAAAACATAACTGAGCCCATCTCGTCGGACGCTCCATTGGGTCCGTGCCTGCTCACCGCAGCAGTTCGTCACGCGCGAAGGCCTCGATAATTGAGTTCACCGCGGCGACCTGTTCCCCGCTCGCAAGGTCATAGTCGCTGCCGGAATAGCCCCACCAGTCCCAGCAACCCTGGGGATTCAACAGACTTTTCTCGATCTGCGGGTACACAACCACCATGTTGTTGCTGTCCGCCCATTCATTGAGGCCGACCTGCGATGCAAACCGGTCTTCGACGAACTCGGCGCCCTGGCGGCAGCCATGAAACGCGATATGCAGATTGCAATCGTCCATCGATGTGGCGCAAGTCGTCGGCACATACATAAAGCCGCTGTCGGAAATTGCGCTGCCTGAAGCGATCGTGCCGGACAGATCAATCTCTTGCAGCGACGACGACAGGCCGGAGCCAGCCGGCGCTTTGAGGCCATCGTAAAAAAAATTCAGGAACTCCCCGGCAGCGTCGAAACCACAGGCGTTGATGAAGTCTCCACCTGTCTCCGGGCACGGCACGCCCGTTGCTTCAGTTGGCCAACCGTGGCCCGATGCAATCGAGGTTACGTAGCGGATATTGTCAGCAGGCAGGAACGCGGCATAGAAGTCGGCCAGCGCCTGCCCCGCCGCGGGCGACACGACCGCATCGGCCGAACCCTGGTAAACCCAGGCGCGCGTTTTGGCCAACGCGTCCAGGCTCGCAATTTTACCCGCCCCGGCATTCTCACGGGCGAAAGAGAGTAATGGCGCGACGGACAGGCCATCGCCTTTCAGGCAGGGCCCCAGGGCTTTGGTCACGCTCCCTTCCGCACAATGATAGGGGCCGGCGGCGATGGCGGCGGCGCCGCGAATACGATCGGCGAGCGCGACGTGAGTCTGAACTGCCATGTAGCCGCCTGACGAAATGCCGGACAGCGTTACTTTACTTCTCATGTCATCGATATCCATCTCTGTACGTGTTGTGTTGTCATCCGCAGAATTCGTCATGGTCTTCTCGCAGCCGCTGGAGACGGCGAGCGCGCAACATAAAAAGGCAAGCGTCCTATACGTCAGCGAGGAGTTGGGTAATGGCATTGAGGGCCTCCGGTTCAGTCAGCACAGGAGCGTGGCCGCGATTGCGGACTGCCACAACCTGTAAGTCGGGTTTACGGCTTTGCATTTTTGCCGCGATGGCCGCCGTCATGATGTCTGACAGCTCGCCTCTTACCAGCAGTGTCGGTATATTTTCGAGCCCGTCGAAAACGGACCATGGTTCCCGCGCAACGCCGGCGGCGCCGGATCGCACGGCCTCACCGATGCCACGATCGTAATTCAGGTCGAAATCGCCGGACTTGGTCTGGCGATAGGTTATGCCCGCATACCATTGCCATTCCGCTTCGCTCCAGTCCGGGAACGCGATCTCGTAGTTGGCGCGGGTGTTCGCCATCGCCGCGTCGAATGTGTCGGCTCGCGCCAGTTTGCCCGCGGTCGCGGTGATTCGAAGCAGGCCTCTGGGATCGATGTCCGGTCCGATGTCGTTCAGCACAACCGCGGCAAGAAGTTCCGGCCGGTCGCTGGCCAGCAGCATCGACACCAGACCCCCGAGTGAAGTCCCGATGAGGGATACGCGATGAACGTCGATGTGCTGCAGCAGTGTTAGCACGTCGGCTGCATACTGCGCGGGACGATAGTTGTGCCAGACCGGGTCGTATTCCGACCTTCCCCTGCCCCTGAAATCCGGACAGATCACTCGGTGTGAAGTGCAAAGCTGTGCCGCGAGGTGCTCGAAGTCCCGACTGTTTCGGGTAAGGCCTGGCAGGCAGACGATGGGCGCGAGCGTCGGGTCCGGTGGGCCCGGGAAATCGGCAAAGTAAAGTGCCAGCCCGTCGTCCGAGGTATAGAAACGCTCATTGAACAACGCTCCGCGATTGTTGTCGCGGGTAGTCATTCCTGAACGTCGCCGACATAGACCAGCGCACGTCCCTCGCAGAGAAGCGTGCTGTCACCGCATACGCAACTTGTCCGTAAATCAACGAGGTGTTTCCCGGGTCTGAGGCGAGTGACTTCGACACGCGCCCGCAATTCCTGGCCGATACTCGCCGTGTTTGAGTACGTCCATTCCTGTTTCAGGTAGTTCGTGCCCTTGCCAGGCAATTCGACGCCGAGCAGGAACGAGAACAGTGCGCCGAGCATCGGTTCGGGCACACCTGCGCCGGCGGCGTGGCCTGAAATGCGTTCGTATTGCGCGACATCGTCCGCTGTGAACGTTCGCCGCGTTTCAGCCACGTCCCCGACTTTCATTTGGAGCCCGGTTGCAGCGACATGCGGGTTGTTCCGCTGCAGGTTACAACATTGTCGGAAAGCCGTTTGCAGGAAACCGACGCAACAATGTCGTCACCCTGTTCCGCTTCGATCTGCGCCGAAAAGCGCATCGCCTCACCCGCAAACGTGGGTGCAGGAAACATCAGGTTCTGGGTCACTTGCTTTGCGCCAGGCCGGAGCTGATCAAGAAGACCGCGGATCACTGCATACAACAGCATCCCGTGCGCAACCGTGCGACCGAAACGGCTTGTGGCAGCAAACGCCGGGTCAACGTGAATCGGGTTGTCATCGCCGCTAAGACGTGCGAAAGCGTCGAATTCCTGCTGCGAAAGCGTTCTGTCAGTTTCGATGCGCTGGCGTGACATTCATCTTTCTCCGAGTAAGTGCTTCTGAATCTTCCCGGACGCCGTTCGCGGAAAATCGTCAACCTCAATGAACTGCTTCGGCACTTTGTAGGCCGCCATACGCTCACGGCAGTAACGCGTGATTTCTCTGGCATCCGGCAAGCGGTGTCCGGGCCTTGGCAGGACATAAGCCGACCCGACTTCGCCCCAGGTCTGGTCCGGTCTTGCGATGACAGCCGCTTCGAGGATGTCGGGATGTGCCACGAGTTGATTCTCGACTTCGGCAGGGTAGACATTCTCCCCGCCGGAGATGTACATCTCCTGTGTGCGGCCGACGATGTAGTAATAGCCGTCAGCGTCTCGACGGCCGACATCGCGGCTCCTGAACCAGCCGTCATCGCTGAACGCATCGTGCGTGGCTGCATCCCTCTGCCAGTAGCCAGGGGTAACGCCGGGTCCTGCAAACCACAGTTCGCCTTCTTCACCGACTGCAACGTCCTCGCCACAGGCGTCAACGATACGCACGGCAGCGAGAACCTGCGGCTTGCCGACCGAGCCGATTTTTTCCCCGACGGCGTTTTCGTCCATGAGAAAAACGGTCGGCCCCGTTTCCGTCATCCCCATGCCGTTGCAAATCCTGGCGCCGCGTTTCAGGTAACGGGTGATCAGGCCTTCCGGCAGCGCCGCCCCGCCGCAGCCCCAGCTGCGCACCCTGCCGAGATCCAGTGACGAAAAGTCGGGGTGCAGGCTGATCTGCTGGTAGACGGCGGGAACGGCAAACATCGTGTCGATTAGGCCGTCCCGCAACACGTCGATCGTCGCCTCCAGGTCGAAGCCCGCCGTAATCAGGACTTCGCCACCTTCAATCAGGGTTGGCAAGGTAACGAGATTGATCCCGGCCGTATGAAACAACGGCAGGTAATTGAGCGTTACGTCCTTACCGGTGATCCCCATGGCCTGGCGGATATTGACGTAATTCGCAATCGCCATGCCGTAGGTCTGGATGACGGCCTTCGGCAGGCTGGTCGTGCCGGAGGTATACAACACGTACCAACACTCATCTGCCGGCCAGGTCGCCCGGCCCCTGACCGGTTTGGATTGTGCTGCAAGTTTTTTGTATCCACCGGCCCCGGGATCGTCCAGGCCGATGGACGACAGCCCACCTGTGCACAACGCTTTGGCGACGTGGCGATCCTCCGCACCGAAAAACAACAGGCCCGGACTCGCTTCGTCCACCAGCGGCTGCAGTTCCGCTGCCGGCATGCGCCAGTTGAGAGGCACAAGAATTGCGCCGAGCTTGGCGCAGGCAAAAAGAATCTCGAAGAACTCGATACGATTGCGGCAAATGATTGCCACGCGATGTCCCGCTTCGATGCCGAGTGACTTCAGCAGTCCGGCGGCTCGCTTGTTGCGCTGTTCGAGTTGCCCGTAGCTGACCGCAGTGCCGTTCGCCATTTCGCGAAAGGCAACGCCGTCGGCATCGAGGAGGGCGCGTCTGGCGATGATATCGGGAATTGCCGCGCGCATGTTGCGTCAGGTCTTGTCAGTCCCGGACATGCCGGACCCGATGAGATCAGCGATCGACGCAGCGATTTCTTCTGACGGCCGCTCGTCGTCCCACGCGGCGAAGCGCATGCCGATAAAAACGTTCATGCCAATCAGTGCCCAGCTCCAGATGTCATAGTCAGCCTCACGTATGTCGCCCGCTTCCGCCGCATGCAACAGGTTCTCCCGATACGATTCCGCAAAGGTCGTGTAGTACTCGCGGTAGGCGTCCTCTGCGACGAACTGGGCCTCCGAGATAATCCGGTAGAGATTGCGGTGCCCGCGTACGAATTCGATGAACGCCATCAGGCCTTCGCGTTCGGCCGCCAGGCGGTTTGGTGACTTCGCGACGCGCTCCGAAATCCAGCCACGGGTCAGTTGCCCCATGTAGTAAACCAGCGCTCGAAATATCTCCTCCTTGCTGTCGAAGTAGACATAAAAGGTCCCCAGCGCCACCCCGGCTCGCTGTGTAATGCCGCTGATCGCTGCCTCGTGGAAACCCCGTTCGCCGAACTCGATTTCCGCCGCCTGCAGGAGCTTTTCACGGGTCTCGCGGCCCCGTCGGGTTTTGGGGATTTTACCAGAAGTTGAATATTGATTCATGTTTCAGGATATTGCATACTCGAATGGCAATCAGTCAATAGTGACGCGGATTTCCGCGTCCTTGGCAGGTCAGGCTACGTCAAACCACGCGCCGCGTCAGGGGGAATTAAGTGCCGGTATTACCGCTACAGGATGGCGCATATCTGCGCTACCGCGAAGCCGGTTCAGGTCATCCCCTGGTCCTGTTACATGGCTGGAGCATGCGTAAGGAAGTGTTCGATGCGCAGTTCGACGAGCTGGCAGGCCGGTTTCACCTCGTCGCTCCCGATTTCCGCGGCCATGGCAAATCCAGCCCGGTCGATGCCAGCCAGGGCATCACGACCCTGGCCGACGACATCGCGGCACTCCTGCAACACCTCGATCTTTCAGAAGTCGTCCTCGTGGGCTGGTCGATGGGTGCCATGGTCGCGTGGCAGCTGATGAAGGGCCCGGCCGCCGATCGGGTCGCAGGCCTGGTCGTGGTTGACATGGTGCCGCGAATACTCAGCGACGACGCCTGGCCGCATGGATTGCGCAAGGGCGACAACGCCAGCACCTACGACAATGACATTGCGCGCATGCGAGACAACTGGCCGGCATTCGTCGATGAATTCCTGCCGAACAACGTGGCGCGGGGTCACGAGACGACGCGCAGCGCATTGTTGCAACGGCTGACGGCACTGGTTCGCGACAACCGACCCGACTGCATGGCAATTCTCTGGCATTCGCTGGCAGAACAGGATCTGCGCACATTTGTGCAGGCGCTGACCGTGCCGACCCTGATCGTCCACGGCGAGCTGGGACAGCTGTACAGCAACGATGCTTTCACATGGATGGAAGACAACATTTCGAATTCACGACGCGTGGGCTTCTCCGACTCCGGACACGCGCCGCACCTGGAGGAGTCGGAACGATTCAATGCAGTACTCAAACAATTCGCTGACGGGCTGAGGGGCGAGCCAGCGGGTGTATCAGTAATCCAGCAGGAAAACAGTCAACCAGAGAGGCCGTCATGAACACAGGCAAGAGAATCAAACATCAAATATCGGCGCGCGCACTCGCCCTCGCGCTTGCGTCCGTGTTTGCAGGGGGCGCATCTTTCATGCTCGCGGTCCCGGCAAATGCGCAAAGCGAATCTACGGCGGATGTTATCGACGAAATCGTCGTAACGACGGCGCGACGCCGCGAGGAATCACTGCAGGAAGTCCCGCTGTCAATGTCGCTGATCACCGGCGACGCACTGGAACGCATCGGCGCTCCGGACATTATCCAGATCGCCCAGATGAGTCCTAACCTCACCCTCGAAGTGTCGCGCGGCACCAACTCGACCTTGTCCGCGTTTATTCGTGGCGTCGGACAGCAGGACCCCGTCGCCGGTTTCGAGTCAGGCGTCGGCTTGTATGTCGACGATGTCTACTTCAACCGACCCCATGCCGCCGTTCTCGATTTGTACGACGTGGAGCGCATAGAAGTCCTGCGTGGACCGCAGGGAACACTTTACGGCCGCAACACGATTGGCGGCGCGATCAAGTACGTCACTCGCCCACTTTCAGATGAACCCGAACTGAAATTCCGGCTCGGCGTGGGTACCTATCAGCAGCTTGACGGATTAGTCAGCGGCTCAATGCCCATCAACGAGGCTTTACGCATCGGCGGCAGTCTCGTGAAATTCACCCGTGACGGCTATGGCGATAACCTGAATGTTCCGGGCCTGGAGCAGTACGACAAGGATGTGCTCGGCGTGCGGGCTTCCATGGAATGGGATGCGACGGACCGCCTGACGTTCAAGCTTGCCGGCGACTATACCGACGACAATTCCTCGCCGAAAAGCGGCCATCGCGTGCTCGTGGGTGCGCTCTCCGGTGCGCCGATTCTCGCCGATGAGTACGACACGCGTGCAGGGCTATTAGTGCCGAAGCAGCAGGTAGAGGCAAAGGGTCTGTCGCTGGTGGCTGAGTGGGAACTGAACGATGCCTGGGCCTTCAAGAGCATACTGGCGACGCGTGACGACGAAACCTGGTCCCCCATCGATTTCGATGCCTTGCCCGTCGATGACCTCGACGTCCCAGTCATCTACACCAACGAACAGACCTCCGCCGAGCTGCAATTGATGTACGACAACGACCGTTGGAGCGGCATCATGGGTCTTTACTACCTTGACGCCAATGCGTTCAACGAATTCGACGTCGTGCTGGGTCAGGTAGGCCCGCTGCTGAGCATTCCGGGGCTGAACGCCAATACATTTGGCGACGTGAATACGGATACCTGGTCGGCGTTCGCTGACTTCACCTACGACCTGAGCGACGAGTGGAGCGTTTCGGTCGGCGGACGGTACACGTCGGACAA
>JBBKWL010000205.1:0-3929 GCA_037968975.1 Woeseiaceae bacterium
ATCGCAGATATTGCGAGGTGTCAAGGTGAGGATCTGAAAGCGATCGAATGCCAACTGGCATGCCTGGAGGTCTTTGCTCTTGGAGGGCCAAATCAAGACGACGATGCAGCCGAGAGCGGCTACTACGCGGTTCGCGCCGGGTTAGGAAAATTGGTTTCCGATGCGGCCAGCTACCTGGCCAAAAGTGCAGCTACTTCAGAGAGTGCACCGCTACTAGCCAGGCTTGTGGCGCAAATTGCAGCTCGATTCAGCGTTCCCGTCACTACGAAGGCGGCAGCACAATTTGTGCCGATTATTGGTGGCATCGGCGGCGCAGTTGTTAACACGTTATTTATTAACCATTTTCAGGATATCGCGACGGGTCATTTTATCGTTCGCAATCTTGAACGAAAGTACGGCAAACAAATGATAAACAATGAATACGAGCGGATAGCCATTGCCAGCAACGACGACTGAATTTGCGTTGGATCGGTCACATGATCCAGCCTTCCTGGCTTTGCCGGTTTGCGCCGAATACGGGTGGGCTTAGACGTTCGCGTGGACTTCAATTATTCTGGCATATCAATCGCAACAACGACTAACGTAGGAGCAGCGCTGTGATTAGATACCTGATCGTCGTAGGCGTGTTACTTAGTTTCGCGGATCTGGCACAGGCGCAGTCAGATGCTGATCGAGCAGAGATTCTCGAGACTTTCGATTCGTGGAACCGTGGTTGGGCCGAGCGTGATGCCGAGCTAGCGGTTAGTGACTATGCGGAAAACGTCGACTGGACCAATGCGTTCGGTGACAGATTCGTAGGTAAAGCAGCGTTCTTGAAAGGACTAATGAATATCTTTGGTCTGGATTTCGTCATGTCAGGAGAGTCCACCGATAACGAATTCGCTGACATAACATTTATCAAGCCGGACGTAGCCATCGTTCGTAGCAAATTGGTGCGAGCAGGGCAGCGCACTTCGGATGGTAGTCTGATGCCGGATCGGCATATCAATCATCTACGTGTCCTGAAGAAAAATGATGGAGAGTGGCTGATCGTCAGTCACCTCATTTCCCAGGCTCATCAAAAGCGCTGATCCAGGTGATGCTGCAAAAAAATTCATAATCAACTAATCCAGATGTCAGCGATTTCGAGACAGAAGCTTAAGATACGTGCGTTTGAGTTTACGACTTTGGTTGCAACCTCATGCGGACATTGCCGACTAGTAGAGAAAGGATGTGAGCATGGCGCTAAGAATAATAAAAATCGTTTTGATCCTGCTGGTCGTGCTCTGGGGGTTGATTGGAGGTATTCAAAATGTCATCTATGCAGGCGCTGGGTTCGAGGCAGTCGCTGCTGTGGTATCTCCCGATCTAACGACGATGCCTGGTTTGGCATCGTGGCAAACGATAGAAACCCCATTGTTAATCTGGATGGCGTGGGCGGTAATTCCATTGGCAAAGCTTGGCGGTGCCGCTTTGTGCCTTGGCGGCGCGTACTCCATGTGGCGGTCACGATCGCAGGATGCCGATTCCTTCCAAAACTCCAAGTCACTCGCATTGGCCGGGTGCGGAATCATTCTCGCAATGCTGTTTGGTGGCTTCATCGTGTCCGCAGAAACTTACTTTCTACTTTGGCAATCCGAACTTGGCGGGTCGGTGTTGCCCATCGCTTTCCGATATATCGGATGCGTAGGCGTTGTTGCCATATTCGTGCAACAACCGGAGTAGCCAATAGCATCAAACTCAGGGCATTCTCCACCGGCTACAACGACACTACGAACGGACCCCTCTGGTCGACAGGGAGCGTGCAGAATGATCTGCGTACCACTAGTTGAGCGGCCGCTGTTCGCGAACGCAAACGTTAGGTTCGCAGCATCGAGCAGCGCATTATTCGGTCTAAAGCAGATTCTCATCGACTCTCTCACTACGGAATACGAATGTCATACTCCATGTCTACGATAGCGCCCTCCGACTTCGACTTCATAATCGGAGAGTGGAAGGTGCGGCATCGTCGTCTCAACTCCAGGTTGACCGATTGCACCGACTGGACCGAATTCTTGGGCACTTCGTCCACACGCAAAATTCTTGGGGGGTTTGGAAACGTCGAGGACAATGTCCTGCAGTTCCCCGACGGAGAAGTCAGTGCTGCGGCTTTTCGTTCCTTCGACCGGGAGTCGCAAGAGTGGGCTATATGGTGGATTGATAGCCGCGCACCGCACAAACTCGACGCACCGGTCGTTGGCAGGTTTTCTGGTCCGTTGGGCATCTTCCTTGCCAAAGACGAGCTGGATGGGAAGCCAATCACAGTCCGCTTCACCTGGAACGCCAACCTGGGGAAGAACCCACTCTGGGAGCAGGCATTCTCGGCAGACTGCGGCAAGACCTGGGAAACGAACTGGACAATGGAGTTCGTGCGCAAGTGATGCCTGGCAATACAACATAATCCAGCCTACAGACGAGAAAAGTGATCTGGTGAGTCACCTTTACATCGGAAAGTTTTACATTTCGTATCCGGCTAACAATATGGGCCGGTGGAAGGATGAGCCAATCTGACGTCGGAAATTTTTACATCCTATCGATGAACAATCGGCGTGACCGACATAAACGATATAACTATCAGTAAGTTAGCGTTCTGGCACAGACTTTGCAAGATCGTACGCATTATCCAACAATAAGAATATTGCAGACTGGAGCGTACGCAATGAAACAAACGAACACAGTTAGACGACTTGGAGGCATCGCGTTGTTTGCGACCGCAATGATCTTCAGTTCGTCTGCAAACGCGGACCCGGTTACACAGTTGATCCACTTCGACGACGCAAACAATGGTTGGAAGTGGTACAGCGATGTGGACAACAACTTTCTGTTCGATCCAACTAACCTGCAGTCATCCATTTTGTGCGCCGACTCGACGAATGGCGGGAATGGTAGCTGCGTTATTGAAGGCGGACAGACGAATCTGCCCCGTATGACGCGACCCGAGTTTGGGCCAACACTACAGGGATCTTCAAACAAAGACCCTGTGATTTCCGGAATTGACCTCGAATTCACATTGGACTCGTTCTATTTCCTGCTGACTGGTAGGGGCGAGTTTGGCGGAAACTACATGAGTGTCACGGGTTCAAATGGTGCAGTCGCAACGTTTCAACTAGGGCAAACATATGCAAATGTCACATCCTACAATGGTGGTGGCGCGGCCGGTGCCTTGGATTGGAATACGGGATATGTAGCGACATTTGGCAGCATGTTTGGAGATGTCACGTCGATACAATTCGCTGCTTATGGGAGCGCTCAAACCAGAATAGACTGCATAGTGACCACATTCGACGGTACAACAACACAGCCGCTTTCATCCTTCAATGGAGGATGCGGTCCATCGACTCAGGTTCCCGAGCCAGGCACCCTCGCGCTCTTGGGTATGGGCCTGTTCGGAATTGGATTGGCCAGGCGCAGAAAGAAAGCCTGATCTGGTTCAACAGCTCGCGAAAACCCGCCCACGTGGTGGGTTTTTTTTGCTGGACTATGTCCCCGCGTAGTCGACAGGAAGCTCCAGCTCGATGTGCGTTGCCGGCCCACGCGATCTCTCGTCAAGTGCGTGTTAGCTTAGCGTCAGGCCTCAACGATAGTGAACCAGCCATGTCCACCGTAAAGCCATGCCCCATGCCATCAGGTGCTTTGCTCCGCCGCTACGAGACGAGTGGCGTCCATACTGATTGCTATTTCACAGAAATCCCTGTGCGCGTATCCCAGGAGCAGTTTGTACAGGCGTTCTACTCAACAGCGCTGTTTAAGCTGGAGCGCTTCATCTTGAAATGGGCATTATCGCGGCCCTCGACGGATACACAGTTGGCTCGACTGGCGTCCGGTCAAGCGACCGAGTTCGCGGCATGGTCGGTTGAGGATCGATCAGACAATCAGCTCCTGTTGTCAGACTTCAGGGACCGCACAAGGTC
>JBBKWL010000206.1:0-5846 GCA_037968975.1 Woeseiaceae bacterium
GATGAACGTCAGCGGAGTCATCTCTATCAACGTGTGACGGTCGCTGGCCGCGCGGCGTAAAGAAAGACAATCTTGAAATTGACCAATGGGAAGATTCTAGCACCGCAAATCCAGCTACGAAAATAATTGGAACCTAACGATGAACTTAATAAATGAATACGAAGTTCAAACACAACTTGACCCCGCAGAGTTGAAAGATTGGTACGAATCTCTTGACAGTGTGGCGGCGCGATATGATTCGGATTGCGTTGCCGAACTTCTGCATGCGCTCCGCGCTCGCGCTGGAAACTATCCAACGGTGATTCCGCTCGCCACGGCAACCCCATATCTCAACACGATCCCGTGTCATCTGCAGCCCGATTACCCGGGCGATCTACCAATCGAGAAACGCATTCGCAATCTAATCCGTTGGAACGCGATGGCGATGGTCGTCCGCGCGAATCAGGAATTTCCGGGCATCGGTGGTCATCTGGCTTCGTACGCTTCGGCAGCCACATTGTTTGAGGTGGGCTTCAACCACTTTTTTCACGCGCCTACAGAGGATCACTTTGGCGATTGTGTGTACTTTCAAGGTCACTCATCTCCTGGCATTTATTCACGTGCGTTTTTGGAAGGGCGATTGAAGGAGTCCGATCTCCAACGGTTTCGCCGTGAGACGCCTCGAGAAACCGGCCTTTCATCCTATCCTCATCCATGGTTGATGCCGGAGTTCTGGCAGTTCCCCACAGTCTCCATGGGCCTGGGGCCATTGATGGCAATCTATCAAGCCCGATTTCTGAAATATCTGACGAACCGGGGCATCATCGACGCTTCGCATTCACGTGTGTGGTGTTTCATGGGCGATGGCGAGAGCGATGAACCAGAATCGTTGGGCGCGTTATCGCTGGCCGGACGCGAGCATCTCGACAATCTAACATTCGTTGTGATCTGCAATTTGCAACGACTCGATGGCCCGGTGCGTGGCAACGGAAAGATCATTCAGGAACTTGAAGGCGTGTTCACCGGTGCGGGCTGGAACGTCATCAAGGCGATCTGGGGCGGCGACTGGGACGAGTTGTTTGCAGCAGACAAGGATGGATTGCTGGCAAGGCGCATGAACGAAGTTGTTGATGGTGAGTTCCTGAAGTATGCCGTTGAATCCGGTGCATACATTCGCGAGCATTTCTTCGGTAAGTCGTCGGAATTGCAAGCGATGGTGTCGCATCTTTCGGATGACCAAGTACGGCGACTGGGGCGAGGTGGTCACGATCCAGAGAAAGTGTATGCTGCTTACAAGGCTGCAACGGAGTATAAACAGGGGCCGTCGGTGATTCTTGCAAAGACTATTAAAGGCTATGGCCTCGGTACAGCCGGCGAGGCCAGCAACGTCGCACACCAGCTACACGATCTGAACGCCAAGCAGTTGCGTGTATTCGGCAAACGGTTTGAAATTCCGCTCAGCGATGCCGAACTCGAACAAATGGCGTTCTACCGTCCCGACGACTCGAGCGAGGAAATTTCATATTTGAAATCTCGCAGAAAAGAGCTGGGCGGTTTCCTGCCGGCCAGAAATACGAACACATCGGGATTGCGTATTCCCGGCTTGGACGATTTCAGCAGGCTCCTTCAAGGTACAAAGGACCGCGAAGCCGCGTCGACGATGATTATCGGCAGGATTTTGGCTCAGTTGTTAAAGGACGAAAACATCGGCAAATATATTGTGCCGATTATTCCCGATGAAGCACGCACGTTTGGGTTGAATTCACTGTTCGCCACCTACGGAATCTATTCCAGCAAAGGCCAACTCTACGAACCAGCCGATGCGGGTCAGTTGATGTACTATCGCGTAGCCAAAGACGGACAGGTATTGCAAGAAGGGATCACGGAAGCCGGTGCGATGGCAAGTTTCATCGCAGCGGGGACAAGCTATGCACATCTGCAAACACCGTTGATCCCGTTCTATTTGTATTATTCGATGTTTGGATTCCAGCGGGTTGGTGATTTCATCTGGGCCGCTGCCGATTCTCGAGTAAAAGGGTTTTTGATTGGCGCGACGTCAGGTCGCACGACACTGCAAGGCGAAGGGTTGCAGCACTGCGACGGCCATAGCCCGCTGGTGGCGACGACGATTCCGACTCTTCAATCCTACGATCCAGCCTATGGGTATGAAATAGCTGTCATCATTCAAGACGGCTTACGACGGATGTACGTCGAAAACGAAAACATTTTCTATTACCTAACCGGCTACAACGAGTTGTACCGTATGCCTGCAATGCCTGAAGGCGCCGAAGCGGGGATTTTGCAGGGCATGTATCGGCTGCAAAGCGCCGACCCACTACCATCAAGCCGCACAGCGCGACCTCAGTTGCTGGGCAGCGGTTCGTTACTTCCCGAATCCCTACGAGCGCAAAGCATCCTTGCCGATCAATACGGAATCGGAAGCGACGTGTGGAGCGTGACCAGCTATTGTCGATTACGACGTGACGCTCAATCGGCTGATCGTTTCAACGCTTTGCATCCAGACGAACCGAAACGCCGAAGTTACCTAGACGAAGCACTGGCAGGCGTGAAAGGACCGTTCATTGCCGTCACCGACTACATCAAACTCGTTCCGGATCAAATTCGTCAGTGGGTACCGAGCAAATACATCACGCTGGGAACAGACGGCTTCGGTCGCAGTGATACTCGTTCGTCGTTGCGACGTCACTTCGAAGTGGATGCCGAACACATGGTATACGCGACATTACGAGCGCTTTGCGAATCAAATGATTTTGACGAAGCCAACCTTGCCAAAGCGATGCTAACACTCGGTATCGACCCGAACAGCATGGACCCAGCCGTGGCGTGAAAACCGAGACGCGGCGGGCGCAGCGTACGTCAGGTCTTCGCAAACGGCGGGTTGACGTATCCATAACGAACAGCACAAACGCGATCATCACCAAAAAAAGAAGTGATCGACCGATCTGCCGGTTGCCGGGCGGCTTCGGATACCACTTGAACCGGTCTGCCAGGAATCAGAAATAATGGAATCCGCCATGTTGCTTTGGTTGATCGCTCAATGACTGTGATTTGCTCACTACGCGAAACTGTAAGCAGCGACACACCGAGGACCAACATCGTTAGCGTTCGGATGTCGAACTCCTTCCCTGGAATTGGCGTGCCGGTCCAGGCATCGGCGGATTGTTCAACGCGACCTTCGGTAATTCCGCAGAGTTGGTGCTGTGATCCTGCCACACTGGTTTGGTTGAATCCTCGATTCCACTAACCATTGCGGTCGCAACAATGAAGGCGTGATTCGCAGGCTCGTCCAATCGACCTGGGCAATAGTAAGTCCGGCGTTTCAAAGCTCGAGCTTGGGAGCGCCGGTGTTCTGAATAATGTCTGCCAGCAAACCCATGACCTGCTGCGACATATCAAGGAGAAATCATAATGCGCGTGGGAATCGCCGCAGACCATAAGCAGCCAACCGACGGTCGCCCCAACCAACCCTTGACGTCGCATCCTCTCAAGGGGGCGAAATGGTCTCGTTGGGGCCTGGGCGCCCTTCTGGTGCTGGCCGTGGTCGGCTTCTACATTCTGGGCCTTTACCGCTATTTCTCATGGGACTTCGTCCGCAGCAACCTCGACAGCTGGCAGGCCAAGGTGAGTGAGAATCTCGTCTTGTCCCTGATGGTGTTCTTCCTGGTCTACGTCGCCGTGACCGCTTTGTCGTTGCCGGCGGCGGCCATCTTGACAATGGTGGCAGGGGCCTTGTTCGGACGCTGGGTTGGGACGGGGGTCGTGAGCTTCGCCTCGATTCTGGGAGCGACGCTGGCGTTCCTTGGCAGTCGCTACGTTCTGCGGGACTGGGTGCAGCGGAGATTCGCCGACCGCCTGGGGCAGATCAACCAGGGAATCGAGAGGGATGGAGCTTACTACCTGTTCACGTTGCGACTCGTCCCGGTCGTACCGTTCTTCCTCATCAACCTGGGCATGGGCTTGACGCCGATTCGAGTGACGACGTTCGCTGGAGTCAGTTGGCTGGGCATGCTGATGGGTACGTTTCTGTACGCGAACGCCGGGACGGAACTGGCGACCTTCGACTCGCCTGCCAATTTCTTGTCGTGGAACGTGCTGGGGTCGTTGGCACTGCTTGGCGTCGTACCCCTGGCCGTCCGCAAATTTATCCAATGGAAAGTGCGGTGGCGAACGGTGGGCCTTTCCGTAGCAGGGATGTTACTGGTCGCGGTTGTGGGATTAAGCGTACGGACCCACTTACGCTACAAGATCGCTGACACGATGGAGTTGGCTGTCCGCGAATACACGAACGCGGAGTACCCCGAGGACCCGGCCAACAGCAGCCTGCATCATCGACAATATGACGGCCGGCGGCTCACCCTGGTCAAGAAGGACGCGACCCACTTCGACTTCGTTTTCGAGTCCGACCACACCCCCGTCGCCAGAGTCGTCTTCCAGGACGTGGACGTGAGCTTGTTGTCCATGAACCCGCCAGCCTGGGCGAAGGACGATCCAGGCATCTTGCAGATTGCCCTGACTGACAGGGAGTGGAACCGCCAGCAGGTGAGCTTCGGCGGTCCCGGCATGGCCCACGTCGAGATCACTGGCGGCGACGGCTGGGAGAGAGAGAACTTGTTCTCCGCCGAGTTAGCCCGCAACTGCTTGAACGCGGGTTTGTGGGAGGTGTTGCTGTTCACCAAGGAAGGCGGGGACAAGGCGTTGTACTATCAGGGCTGGTTCACCTTCCCGCTGGGCCACTACAAGGAGTTGTTCGAGATCAACACGGGCCTGCCATATTGGAGGCACTGGTATTACCTGGAGCACTGGTTCGATCCAGCCGGTACGCCGGTACCGCTGGACAAGCTGCGGGAAATCGTCAGTGAGCGAAAAGTGACGGCGACCTTCGATAGGTCCGAACGTGTGATTGCTGTTGGTGATCAGGTTGGTAAGCGGCGAACCACTGTCGACGAGAACGTCAGGACTTGGGGCGACTTTTACGACGGCCGTAAGATTCGCTTCGCCTCCTTCATCCCGCCGGGAAAGTACAGCCTGAATCATCTCTGGAAGAACGAGTACCGCCGCATCGACCGTTTTGACAAGGCGATTCTCCGAGAGATCAAGTCCCCGGCCACCGACAAGATGCTTCACGAGTTGGAACTTATCTTTTCCAGTACCAAGCAGGAAGGAACGATCCGGTTCTTCGTCAGCGGCTTCGACCTGGCTACTTTGCCGCAACTGCCGGAAACCGACTACCCCAAAGGGCTTTACATGCCGATGGGAATCGGCGTTCCGCCTTTCTACCAGTCCTACGAGGAACTGGAGAAACACCCGCCAGACAAGAGCCCCTACGTCAGTGTGTTGGTGGACGAACAGGACAGGTGGATCGATCACCACAGCTTCGCTATCGACGGCCCCGTGCTGCATCGGGACGAAAAGCATTCCGACCTGCTGCACGTCTACCTGCTATCCTACGAACGGCACAGCCTGATTGCCCACTTTGTCATTCAGACTCAATAGCCAGGAGAACAAACGGTGAACGAGTTTGCGTTGCCCGAGTCCCTCATCATCTGCTTATACTTCGCACCCGAGGCCCGATTGATGAACCGGAATGCGTTTTTTTGGAACGTTCTTGAGGACAGCATACTCCAAGGAGATTTATGATGGCAGTTTACAAGGTCAAACTGAAGGGCCGCCAAGAAATCGCGTCCGGCACGATGGCGTTTCGTTTCGAGAAGCCGGCGGAGTTCTCGTACAAGGCGGGCCAGTTCGGCGATTTCACGCTTACCAATCCGCCGGAGACAGACGCGGAAGGAAACACTCGCACATTCTCGCTCGCCAGCGCCCCCTACGAGGACGACCTGATGGTGGCG
>JBBKWL010000207.1:0-4228 GCA_037968975.1 Woeseiaceae bacterium
TTGATCGCATCTTTGCCAACGAACCGCAATCTACTCAATCAGATTGGAATGCGAACGCCATCTACCAGCGGCGAATAGGTAATTTTCGGTAATGTTTTGCAGATGCACCAAGTACGGACTAGCACTGCCCTTCTTATTAATGTCGAGCGCCAGCTGTGACATGAACAGCGACCTGACGCCAACCAATTTATTAGCCGTAGAAGTAACAGGTGACGAATTCAACTGGTACTTTCGGTATCCGGGTCGGGATGGAGTGCTTGACACCGATGACGACCAACACTCTGTACAAGATTTGTTTCTACCTGAAAATACCGAAATAGTTTTGAAATTGACAAGTAATGACTACCTGTACTCTTTTGCGCTGCCCGATCTTGATCTACGCGAGGTCGCTGTACCTGGCTTGAGTTTTGAATTGCAATTCCACACGAAAGGCGATCAAACGCTGCAGATACTGGGCGATCAGTTCTGCGGCTTCGCTCATGAAACACTGATTGGGAAAGTTCATGTCGGAATTGAAGGTGACAACCATTATTGATCCGACAACAAGCGTTTCGCATCGGTCGCAACACGAACGCTCAATATTTTCGTGAGAAGGACAAATTCGAATCGGAATACTATTCGCAAAAAACCAGGGAAACAGACATTGCTGACTTTACCAAAATACCTAATCGGTTTTTTCGCGATTGTGCTGTGCATCGGAGTGACTGCGACTGTTCATCAGCCAATCATCGCAACGGCCAAAGCGGCCGATGGTCAAATCGCCGCCGGAATGATTGACCCTGATTCGGTACCGATAATAAACCGCGTGCCGGATTTTTCAATGGCAGACCAAAGCGGAAGCGAAATCTCCTCGGTTGACCTTTACGGGCATATTTGGATTGCAAACATCATGTCCACGCGGTGCAAAGATGCGTGCGTTGCACAGCTTAACGTAATGCGGACTTTGCAGGGTAGTCTGCGCGAGTCCGACAACTGGAAACATATTCGTCTGATAAGTATTGGCGTGGATCCGGATAACGATACGTCTGAATCGTTAACGGACTACATTATTGAAAATGATCTCGACACAACACAATGGCATTTTCTGAGCGGGACGCGAAACTCGATTCGGCGTTTAAGCGAGGGCGGCCTCAAATCGCCAATGGGTGATGACACCAATGGCATTGACGTGCCATTGATGGGTAGCGACCAGCTAGTATTAGTCGACTGGGAAGGTCGGATTCGAGGCTATTACAACAGCTCAAAAAATGAAGAAGTACGAATCTTGCAACGAGATATCGCGAGAGTTGCCTTCGAGCGCGTGTATTTCCCTCCTGAGGTTGAAAAACCTGATTGGGTCGATGACCGAATGCGAACGCAAAACCGTCGGGTCGAGCAATCCGACGTATTTAGTAGTTTCAAATTCAACGACGCAATTACAAATAGCGGTATCACCTTCCGTCACCGCGTGGTCGATGATGCGGCAATCGTATACAAAGCGGTTCATTACGATCATGGAAATGCAATTGCTGTAGCTGATGTCGATCTCGATGGACTTCATGATATCTACTTCACTACTCAGACTGGCAGCAATGAACTGTGGCGAAATCTTGGGAACGGTCGCTTCGAGGATGTCACCACGGAAGCAGGATTGAACGTCGACGATCGAATCGGTGTTGCTGCATCTTTTGCGGATATCGACAACGACGGTGACCCGGACCTCTATTTGACAAACGTTCGAGTTGGCAACTTGCTATTTGAGAACGATGGCAAAGGTCATTTCAAAGATATAACCGACCATTCCGGAACAGGACTTAAGGCGCATTCGTCCGGCGCGGTATTCTTCGATTACGATCGCGATGGCTTGCTGGATCTCTTCGTTTCCAATGTTGGCCGATATACCTCAGATACTCTCTCGAATGTGACTCTTTACACGGACCAAGGACAGACGAGCACTGACTATCAATACTACGTCGGCTTGAAGGACGCCTTTGCCGGGCACATGAAACCGGAGCGCACGGAATTCAGCGTGTTGCTGAAAAACCTGGGTGGCAACCGCTTCAAGGACGTTTCCAAAGACGTGGATCTTGTTGATTCAAGCTGGACTGGCGACGCGACAGTTATAGATGCCAATAGTGATGGCTGGCCAGATTTGTACTTGCTCAATATGCAAGGCAACGACGAATACTATGAAAACGACCAGGGCGAGCGTTTCGTTCGCAGGAGCCGAGAGCGCTTCCCCAAAACACCCTGGGGCTCAATGGGCATTCGATCGTTCGACTATGATAACGACGGCGACATGGATATTTACGTCACGGACATGCACTCGGACATGGCTGCAAACGTAGATAGTTCCGATGAAAAGCGGAAAATGACAACGCATTACCCAGAATCATTCTTGCGGACCGGTGGAAATAGTCTGTTTGGTAATGCTTTCTATCGCAACGATGGCAATGGCCAGTTCACGGAAGTCTCTGATCAGATCGGTGCGGAAAACTATTGGCCATGGGGCCTAAGTACCGGCGATTTGAACGCAGATGGTTTCGAAGACGTATTTATCGCCTCGGGTATGAACTATCCCTTTCGCTATGCGGCCAACACTCTGCTTCTTAACAACGCGGGCACGGGATTCCTCGATAGCGAATACGTGATCGGCGTGGAGCCCAGAGACGGCGGCGTGACGGCTGCACCGTTGTTTGAATTGATGTGTTCTAGCAGAGACAAAGGCCATAGATTATGCGGATCATCGAGGGGTCGCCGTGTAATTTGGGGCGCGCTGGGGTCTCGATCGTCGGTTATTTTTGATCTGGATCAGGACGGTGACCTGGATATCGTGACACTGGAAATGAATCAGCCGCCCATGGTGCTTACTAGTAATTTAAGCGAAAAGAAAGAGCTCAACTATTTGAAGGTAGAACTCGTCGGGAGCAAATCGAATAAAAGCGGCATAGGTGCAACGGTAAGAGTCATCGCGGGAAATGACGTCTACACAAAAAAGCAGGACGGTAAGTCTGGTTATCTTTCTCAAAGCCTATATCCACTTTACTTTGGCCTTGGCAATCACACTGAAGTAGATCGAGTTGAAGTGACTTGGCCATCTGGGGAATTTCAGACCGTCGATCATGCTATTGAACTGAATCGACTAATTACAATTTCGGAATCGATGTAGTCACAATACCGAATCGGTCCTTCACCGAACACGTGCCGAAAGCGGTAGCAGATCGAATAGCCCAAGAAAGCACCGACACGGGTATAGGACGAATAAAGGGCCTTGTCCATCACCACCCACTGCCATCGACACGCCGTTGAGCCCACTTAGCATCCCGAGCACGCCGAGAATCTTCCCCGCGTCCGGCGCACTGCACCGAAAGTACGCCCTCAACTACCCATTTTCCCAAATATGCCAGTTCTCAGACCGACCGCCACCCTGTCGACGCCGTTTCTGATCGCAACATGGGTAACGCAAGAAGACTCCGCTGAATTAGCTGAACAGGCTGGCTTGTGGCGGAGCAGTTACTCGATCTCGATGATCTGGCCGGAGTTGACGACGATTCGGCAACCCATGAGCGATTTGTCAGGAGCAGCGGCGGATCTCTTGGTGCGCAAATCTCGCGCCCGTCAATCAGGGAAAAAGGAAGAGTCCCGCCACGAAATGCTGGACTTCACATTGATCAGGCGGCAGTCTGATGCAACGCCACAAGTACGATAATAAGAACAGAGGGAAGTAGTTGTGACTCATTCAAATCAGGAAAACGGCCGCACGTCTTACATCATTCTTATCAGTTGCATAGCGACGCTGGGAGGCTTTCTGTTCGGCTTCGACAGTGGCGTGATCAACGGGACGGTTGACGGGCTGCAAACAGCGTTTAATTCGGACAGCGTGGGTACCGGTTTCAATGTTGCATCGATGCTTCTTGGTTGTGCTGTTGGTGCCTATTTTGCGGGTCGCCTGGCTGACCGCTTCGGTCGCCGTGCAATCATGCGGGTCGCTGCAGTGTTGTTCGTGATCAGCGCCTGGGGATCGGGCATTGCAACCGGTTCGCTCGAGTTTGTTGTCTATCGAGTACTCGGCGGGCTCGCGGTTGGTGCCGCCAGTATTCTTGCGCCGGCTTACATCAGTGAGGTTTCACCCGCGCGCTACCGCGGCTCGCTGGCGACAGTGCAACAGATCGCAATCATTTCCGGCCTGTTCATCGCGTTCTTCAGCAACTATCTGCTGGCAAACGCAGCCGGCTCGTCGATGACTGAG
>JBBKWL010000208.1:0-6247 GCA_037968975.1 Woeseiaceae bacterium
CCAGCCAGTATTGGCAACATCCAGCAATACCCGGCGAGCGTCGGCGAGTATCCAATGTTCTACGACCTGTTGAACGGCGGCGATTCGAGCGTCGGCTATACAACCAACCCCGTAACCGGTGCGGCGTACACGCCGCAGATAGTGCCGCGCGGTGACTACGCGCGGGTGCTGGCAGAGTTTTGGGCGGACGGTCCCGAGTCAGAGACACCGCCGGGGCATTGGTTCGTCATTCTTAATGAAGTCAACGATCACCCGGATCTGGTCAAGCGCTTCGGCGGCGTGGGCGCAGAACTCGGCCCACTGGAGTGGGATGTGAAGTCCTACTTCATGCTTGGTGGTGCGATGCATGATTCCGCGATCGCAGCCTGGGGCATCAAGGGCTGGTACGACTACATTCGGCCATTGTCGGCAATTCGTGCCATGGCCGACAATGGCCAGAGTTCGGACCCGTTGTTGCCGTCGTATTCCGTTGACGGCCTGCCGCTGGAACCCGGCTTCATCGAACTGGTGGCAGCCGGCGATCCGCTGGCCGGCGCCGCTGACGAGCATGTCGGCAAGATCAAGGTGTACGCCTGGCGCGGCCCGGACTACGTCAACAATCCATTCGTTGATCAAGCGGGAGTCGACTGGATCCTGGCAGAAAACTGGTGGCCCTATCAGCGACCGTCTTTTGTCACGCCACCATTTGCCGGTTATCTGTCCGGACACTCCACCTACTCACGCGCCGGCGCAGAAATACTGACGTCGTTGACGGGCAGCGAGTATTTCCCGGGTGGCATGAGCGGGTTTGAGATCACGGCGAACGAATTCCTGGTATTCGAAGAAGGGCCGAGCGTCGATATGACCTTGCAGTGGGCGACCTATCGCGATGCGTCCGATCAATGCAGCCTGTCTCGAATCTGGGGAGGCATTCATCCGCCGGCCGACGATATTCCGGGGCGCCTGATTGGCGAGCAGATCGGCAACAACGCTTTTGACGCTACCGTGGCGTATTTCAACGGCACGCCATAGTCGCGGTCGCGTAGTATGCGCGCATGCCAAGCAAGAAATGCGCCTACCTGACAATGCAGGACCCCGGGGATTACGTCACCGACTATCACCTCAGTTATGCCGCAATGGCGGCGCAGGGCTGGGCCGTAGACGCAGTGGCCTGGCGCGACCCTGAGATCGATTGGGACGTCTACGACGCGGTGTACCTGTGCACGGCCTGGGACTATCCGCAGCACCTCGACGAGTTTATCGCGGTGCTGCAAAACATTGAGAAATCCTCGGCACTGCTCGTGAATGAACTGTTGCTGGTGCAGTGGACGCTGCGAAAAACCTATTTACGCGATCTTGAATCGAGGGGCGCTGACATAGTGCCAAGCCTGTGGTGCAGCGATATTGCCGCCGCGGACCTGTCGAGCTGGTTTGCCGCCCACGGCACGGACACAGTCATCATCAAGCCTGAAGTAGGCGCCAACGCGCACGACACCTTTGTCCTTACAAATCCGGTCGACGCTGCAACTCGAGATGTTTTATCGACCACATTCCAGGGCCGAGCGTTCTTCGTGCAGCCGTTTATCGACAGCATCCGGACAGAAGGTGAATTCTCGCTGTTTTATTTTGCCGGCGAATACAGTCATGCGATTCTCAAGACGCCGACCGCCGGCGACTTTCGCTCGCAGGAAGAACACGGCTCGCAGATCCGCAGCGTACAGCCCGGCGAGGAATTGCTCGAGGCAGGAAACAAAGTTTTGGCATTGGTGGAGCCCGAACCGGTTTACGTTAGGGTCGATTTCGTGCGTGCGGACGACGGCAAATTTTTGCTTATGGAGTTAGAGTTGATCGAACCATCCCTATACCTGCGCATGGATGACGCGGCAGCGACGCGCTTTGCGGCAGCGTTCGACAAACATGTCAGCAAGCACTAACGAGAAGAGACTATGCAACAAGTCAGCGTGATCATCACACTTGCAATGGCACTAATGGCGACAGCTTGCACGGAGCAGGCGCCGCAAACTATTCACCTGACGATGCAGACTTCGCTGGGAGACATCGAGCTGGAGCTGTATCCGGACAAGGCGCCAATCACTGTCGAAAATTTTGTGCGGCTCGCCGATGGTGGTCATCTTGATGGCGCTACGTTTTACCGCACGGTGTCACCGGAAAATGACAATGGCGCTCCGGTCATCTCGGTTATCCAGGGTGGCATCGGCGACGCAGAGAGCCCGTTTGCATCGATTGCGCACGAAACCACGCAACAAACGGGATTACCGCATCTGGATGGCAGTATTTCCATGGCGCGTTCCGAAGTAGGAACGGCCAGTACGGAATTCTTTATCTGTATCGGTGCCCAGCCGGCGCTTGATTTCGCCGGCACGCGCAATGCCGACGGCGAGGGGTTCGCCGTGTTTGGCCGGGTTGTCGCCGGCATGGATGTCGTGCACGCGATTCATCAGGCGCCAGCCGATGCGCCGACGGAATTTGACTACTTCGAGAACCAGCTCATCAACGAGCCCGTTGTCATCGAGTCGCTCCGGCGCGCCGAGCGCTAGCTGGCGCAGTTACCAGGGGTTTTAGGTATTCGCCCGTAAACGACGCTTTGTTCGCGGCGATATCTTCGGGTGTTCCGATGGCAATAATTTCCCCGCCGCCGTCACCGCCTTCGGGGCCAAGATCGATTACCCAGTCCGCAGTCTTGATGACATCAAGATTGTGTTCGATGACGACGACCGTATTGCCGCGATCACGCAAGCGATGCAAAACACTGAGCAGTTGTTCGATGTCGTGAAAATGCAATCCGGTCGTCGGCTCGTCCAGAATGTACAAGGTGTTGCCGGTGTCACGCTTTGATAGTTCCTTAGCCAGCTTCACGCGTTGCGCTTCACCACCCGACAAGGTTGTGGCGTTTTGCCCGAGCCGCACATACGTCAGACCGACATCCATCAGGGTCTGTAACTTCTTCGACACCACCGGCACGTTTTGGAAAAATACGGCCGCATCCTCGACGGTCATGTTGAGGACTTCATGAATGTTCTTGCCTTTGTATCGAATTTCCAGCGACTCGCGGTTGTAACGCTTGCCACGGCAGACGTCACACGGCACATAGACGTCGGGAAGAAAATGCATCTCTACTTTGATGACGCCGTCGCCCTGGCAGGCTTCGCAGCGACCCCCTTTCACGTTAAAACTGAAGCGTCCCGGCATGTAGCCGCGCGAGCGAGCCTCTTGCGTGCCGGCAAACAATTCACGAATCGGGGTGAACAGGCCACTGTAGGTGGCCGGGTTCGAGCGCGGCGTCCGCCCGATCGGACTCTGACTGATATCGATCACACGGTCGACCTGCTCCAGACCCAAAATATCCTTGTGCGGCGCGGGGTTACGGCTGCTCCGATTCAGCAGGTCGGCCACGGCTTTGTAGAGTGTGTCGTTGACCAGCGTCGATTTTCCGGAGCCAGACACGCCCGTTACGCAGGTCATCAGACCGACGGGGATGACCGCGTCAATTCCTTTCAGGTTGTTGCCGCTGGCGCCGAGAATCGAAATCGAGCGCGACTTATCGAAGCTGGTGCGTTTTTCGGGCAAAGCGATCGCACGTTTGCCTGACAGATACTGACCGGTTAAAGATTTGCTGCACTTCTGCACTTCTTCAGGGGTGCCGGCAACGACAATTTCGCCGCCATGAACACCGGCGCCGGGGCCAAGGTCCACAACGTAGTCTGCAGACATAATAGCTTCTTCGTCGTGCTCCACGACGATGACGGTATTTCCGATGTCGCGCAGGTGCGTCAGTGTTCCGAGCAAGCGCTGGTTGTCGCGCTGGTGCAACCCGATCGATGGTTCGTCGAGTATGTACATGACGCCCACCAGGCCGGAGCCAATCTGACTCGCGAGCCGGATGCGTTGCGCTTCGCCGCCGGACAATGTATCGGCGCTGCGATCCAGCGACAAGTAATCGAGACCGACGTCACTGAGGAAACCCAGGCGATCGCCAATTTCCTTGACAACCTTTTCGGCGATCGTCGCGCGCCAGCCTTCCAGCGCGAGCGTTGCAAAAAACGCGCGGGCATCGCCGACCGACATGTTGGAGATGGTCGGTATCGACTGGCCGGCGATAAAGACATGGCGCGCGGCTCGATTCAGTCGCGTGCCGCCACATTCGGGGCAGTCCTGGCTATTCAGGAACTTGGCGAGCTCTTCGCGTACAGCACCGGATTCTGTCTCGTGGTAGCGGCGCTCCAGATTCGGGATTACGCCTTCGAACTTGTGCAGCTTCTTGATCTGCATGCCGCGGGAGTTTTCATAATAGAACTCGATCTTCTCGCCGCCGCTGCCATACAGAACCACGTCCTGCAGTTTCTTGGATAGCTGTGAGAATGGGGTTTCGAGATCAAAGTCATAGTGCGTGGCGAGGCTCTTCACCATCTGATAGTAATAAGTGGTTTTGCGGTCCCAGCCGCGAATCGCGCCGCCGGCCAGTGACAGATCCGCGTTGACGACGACCCGGTGCGGGTCGAAGAACTGTTTGACACCCAGGCCGTCGCAAGTGGGGCAGGCGCCGGACGGGTTATTAAAGGAGAACAGGCGCGGCTCCAGCTCACTCAAACTATAGCCGCAGATATTGCAGGCGAAGCGATCAGAGAACGTGACTTCCTCAGCATCAGGGTCGTCCATAAACGCAACCCTGGCGATGCCGTCGGCGAGTCGCAGTGCCGTCTCAAATGACTCAGCAAGACGCAGGCGGATGTCGTCGCTAACTTTAATACGATCAACGATGGCATCGATGCGGTGTTTCTTGCGCAGGTCCAGCGCGGGTGGCTGGTCGAGTTCGTAGACTTCGCCGTTGATGCGAGCCCGGATGAACCCCTGCGCCATCAGGTCAGCCATCAGCTGCACGTGTTCGCCTTTGCGGTCGCTGATGACCGGCGCGAGCAGCATCAGCCGCGTGCCTTCCGGCATTGCGAGTACCTGGTCGACCATCTGACTGACGGTTTGCGCTTCGAGGTCGGTGTCGTGGTCGGGGCATTTTGGTGTGCCGGCACGGGCGTACAGGAGCCGCAGATAGTCGTAGATTTCAGTCACGGTGCCGACCGTCGAGCGTGGATTGTGCGAGGTCGATTTCTGTTCGATCGAGATTGCCGGCGACAGTCCGTCGATATGATCTACATCCGGCTTTTCCATCATCGACAGGAATTGGCGCGCATAGGCAGACAAAGACTCGACGTAACGCCGCTGGCCTTCAGCATAAATGGTGTCGAATGCTAACGACGATTTGCCGGAGCCGGAAAGGCCTGTGAACACGATTAGTTTGTCCCGCGGCAAGCTCAGATCGAGGTTGCGAAGATTGTGTGTACGTGCGCCGCGGATATCGATGGACTTCATAGTGTGATTCAGTAAACGTGGACCAACCTGCTAATATACGCGGCCCCGCAACTCCGGCGCAAAGAGTGCCTCCAATGCAAGCAGAAAACGGTAGTGACACTGTCACCATGCTGTCCTCCGAGAGGCGCGTCGTTGCTGTTGCCGCGCTAATTGCGATGTTGCGCATGTTCGGCCTGTTTGCCTTATTGCCGGTGCTTGCGTTGTACGCCGCCAGTCTCGATGGCATGACGCCGCTGTTGATCGGGCTGGCCGTGGGCGCTTACGGGCTCACTCAGTCGGCATTACAAATCCCGCTCGGAATGTTGTCCGACCGGATAGGGCGGCGCCCCGTGATTATCGGCGGACTGTTCGTATTTGCGATCGGTAGCGCCGTGGCCGCGACCGGCGATACCATTCAAATGGTGATAGTGGGCCGGCTCCTGCAGGGGGCAGGGGCTATTTCCGCAACGCTGGCGGCCCTGATCGCTGACGGCACACGCGCCCAGGTCCGTACTCGTTCGATGGCGGTATTTGGCATTGGCATTGGCCTGTCGTTTGTCATCGCGCTGATAGCCGGGCCAGCGATCGCCGCTTATGCCGGCGTACCGGCACTGTTCTGGCTCGCCGCATTGCTCGCGCTTGTCGGTGCCGCACTACTGCGACTTATTCCCTACGATATCGAGCAGCCGGTCGCCAGGACTGAATGGAAATTGCGGCCGGCAATACGCCCGGACCTGCTGCGGCTCGACTTCTATGTATTCCTGCTACACGCGATCCTGACAGCCAGTTTCGTTGCCTTGCCGTTTCTGTTCACGCAAACGCTGGAGTTGCCGGTAACCGCGCACTGGAAGATCTATGTTGGCGCATTGCTGCTGTCGTTGGTCGGTACCGTGCCTCTGATCGT
>JBBKWL010000209.1:0-46498 GCA_037968975.1 Woeseiaceae bacterium
TGACGAGGATGATGTCGCCGCAGCCACGCCTAAAGCAGAAGCCGCAAAGCGTCGCATCGCCAAAATTAATTCCGCGGTGAAAGTCACTGCAATCGTCGATGACATCAACCACGACAACATCGAACGATTTGCGCGTGGTGTCGATGTACTGGTCGACGGACTCGACAATTTCGAAACGCGTTACCTCGTGAATGATTTTGCGGTGCGGCAAAGCCTGCCGTATGTCTACGGCGCTGCTGTCGGCACCACCGGCATGGCATTCACAATCCTGCCGCACGGCTCGAATACTGCGCTTTGGGAAAGTGGTGGCTACGCGACGCCGTGTTTTCGCTGCCTGTTCGAAGAAGCGCCACCACCTGGCACCAGCGCCACCTGCGACACCGTGGGCGTCATCGGCCCTGCCGTTGGCATCGTTGCAAATTTCCAGGTCGCTGAAACGCTCAAGATCCTCACCGGCAATTTTGATCGCGTCAGCCGCACGCTGCTCAACCTGGACCTGTGGGCAAACGAGATCCAGCAGCTCAAGGTGACAAACGCCTGGGAAAAGGGTGATTGCCCGTGCTGCAAGCACCGCCAGTTTGACTATCTCGACGGCACCGCCGGCTCCAGTGCCGCTTCGCTCTGCGGCCGCAATGCCGTGCAGCTCCGGCACCGCCAGCAACCCGACAGTATCGACTTCGATGCGCTCGCTGCGCGCCTGCCGGGCATGGTCAGCAGCAACGAATTCATACTGCGTACAACGGTAGAAGATGGTGCTAAGAACTACGAAATTACCTTGTTTCGCGACGGCCGGGCAATAATAAAAGGCACCGATGATGCCAGCGTGGCCCGCAGCATCTATGCTAAGTATGTAGGCAATTAATAAGAACGCAGGAGAACAAACGTGACCGCTATCCGTATTCTCGTTGGTACCCGCAAAGGGGCTTTTATCCTCACCTCCGACGTCAAGCGCAAGCAATGGTCAATTGACGGGCCGCACTTCGCGGGCTGGGAGATCTACCACGTTAAGGGATCGCCCGTGGATCCGAACCGCTTGTACGTGTCGCAAACCTCGAGCTGGTTTGGGCAAATCATTCAGCGCTCGGATGATGGCGGCAAGACCTGGTCGCAGCCCGGCTCCGACGGCAGCGAAAAGCCTGCCGAAGGCGGCATGCCGCAAGGCGAGAGCAACCTGTTTGTTTACGACACCTCGGATGCAACTGGCAAACCGCTGACAACACACCAATGGTACGACGGCACACAACACCCGTGGGAGTTTGCGCGCGTGTGGCATCTCGAGCCGTCGCTCGATGATCCGGATACCTGTTACGCAGGCGTCGAGGATGCGGCGTTATTCAAGACGACCAACGGCGGCGTTAGCTGGCATGAACTGGCAGGTTTGCGTGGGCACGAAACCGGGCCTGACTGGGCGCCCGGCGCAGGTGGCATGTGTCTACACACAGTGCTGCTGGATCCGTCGAATAAAGATCGAATTTTTTGCGCCATTTCGGCAGCCGGCGCGTTTCGTTCCGACGACCGTGGCGCAACCTGGAAACCGATCAACAAAGGCCTGCACTCCGAGTACATTCCCGACCCGACCGCCGAGGTTGGTCATTGTGTGCATCGTATTGCGATCCACCCCTCCAACCCGAACACGCTGTTCATGCAAAAGCACTGGGACGTCCTGCGCAGCGATGACGGTGGCGACTCGTGGCGCGAGATCAGCGGCAACCTGCCGAGCGATTTTGGATTTCCTATTGCCGTCCACTCGCACGAGCCGGATACGATCTACGTGGTACCGATACTGAGCGACTCGTTGCACTATCCGCCAGACGGCAAGTTACGCGTCTATCGCAGCCGCTCCGGCGGCGAAGAATGGGAAGCACTCACCAAAGGGCTGCCGCAGGAACACTGCTACGTAAATGTGCTGCGCGATGCGATGGCCGTCGATACGGCGGATCCCTGTGGAATTTATTTCGGCACGACCGGCGGCCAGGTCTACGCATCGAACGACGATGGTGATAGCTGGGAAGCGATCGTTCGCGACCTCCCGGCCGTGTTGTCCGTCGAAGCACAGACCATTTCATGATTCGCGTTTTGCTGCCGCACCACCTGCAAACCCTCGCCAGCTGCGAACGCGAGGTCACGCTCGATGTCGGCGCCAGCGTCACTCAGTGTTCGATTCTCGACGCGCTTGAGGCACGCTACCCGATGTTGCGTGGCACGGTACGGGAGCACGTGACCCGGAAACGACGCCCGCGCGTGCGCTTCTTTGCGGCCGGCGAGGATGTGAGCCATGACTCACCGGACACCGAGCTACCGGCATCCATCGCCGCCGGCGAACAGCCATTCATGATCGTCGGGGCAGTCGCCGGCGGCTAAGTTTAAGGCGCCTTCCACTTGATACTGCAGCCGATCCCGGGCTTCTGATCTGCATCGGGCGTGGCTCCAGCCAGCAAGGCATCGGTCGCGCGGCGCAGCTCGTCACCTGTTACCGGCACACTATTGCCCGGCGTGGCGGCGTCGAAGCGACCGCGGTAAACCAGCTTGCGATCAGCATCAAACAGGTAAAACTCCGGCGTGCAGGCAGCGCGATAGGCTTTGGCAACCTCCTGCGACTCGTCATAGACGTACGGGAAGCTATAGCCGAACTGGTCTATTTCCTCCTGCATGCGTTCCGGAGAATCACCACGGTAGGTAACAAAGTCGTTTGCGTTGATGGCTACCAGCGCGACGTTTTGTTGCGCGTATTCCACTGCGTAGGCGACGAGGCCTTCACGAATATGTACGACAAATGGACAGTGATTGCAGATGAACGCAACGACCAGCGCGTCGGCGCTGACAAAGTCTGCGAGTTGCACAAGACTTCCATCGGGCTTCGGTAAGTTGAACTCAGGCGCCGCTGTGCCGAGTTCGAGCATTGTGGATTCGGCTACTGCCATGGCAATGTGCTCTCAGGTTTTAATGTTCCTCAGCCGAAAATGAACAGGCCAGAGGAGTAACTCGTCCCATAGGACGTGACGACATTCGCAGTTTGTACGAGTCCGACGAGAAATTCTACGTCGCCCAGACTAGCAGACTTGAAAGTCTGCACCGATTGTTAATCGGCGGCGGCGACTATCGTTTCGCGTTCTTCTTGTTCCTCCGGCGGGGGCAGCTTAACCACCGTTACGCGGATCATGGATTCCACCTCGGCAGCGCTGAGGATCGGCCGAGGCCCATTGTCTGTCGCAAGTTGCGCACCCGCGCTGGCACAGCCGCTCAGCGCTACGATCGAAGCTAATAGCATGATTTTACTAAACATTCCCTTGTTCATTTCAGACCTCCCTGGTCAGAATTTGTGCCTGTAGTTTCTCTATAACGCGCCAGTTGGTCAGTGGTTGACCGCGGGGCGGTACTACTGGGCCGCTTTGATGTTTTCGTCGAGGCCCTGGCGTAACAGTTTTATTGCTTCGTCCGCTCGGCCCGTCTCTTTCAGCGTGTCTCCGAGCAACATGTACGCGGCGTTTCTGATTGTCGTGTTGTTGCTGTCCTTCAGGACCTGCTTCAGGACATCGGTCGAGCGCGCTTTCTCGCCACGCTGCTCGTACACCTCCTGAATTTTTTGCATTTGCATGATCGCCGCTTTCTCCGGGTCCGACGAAATATCGTAGGTCGATTCGATGATGTCGAAGTAGTCGCTCATGATCGACAGGAAAGTCTGCATCAATTCGAGATTCTCCTGCTCCTGCGCGTGTGCACCGGGCGCGGCAATCAGCAACATTGCCGCCGTGATACTTATCGATAATTTCCTAAATGTATGCATCGTCGTTCTCCTTCAAAGTCTTATTCTCAAAGTGATAGTTCGTTTGTGGCTGCGACCGTGTCGCCGTCTTCGGTTTGGTTGGCATCTTCGGCACGCTTACGCTACGCAGCTGCGACATACTTGGTGAGGGCCCTGCAGGTTTCGTCGGTTTCAGCGCAGCCAAAGCAGACATACTCGGCCTGGCCGGCGTTGCCGTCGCATCCGATGACACTTGTGTTGTGAATGGCAGCATCCAGAACAGGGCAACAATCGCTGTACAGGTCACTGCAGCCGGCATCCAGAAACTCGAACGGGTTCGCGAGTCCGCAACACTGGCGTGTATGCGAGTCGCAAGATGCGGCGGCGCGGCAATGGCCCGGTAGTCGCGCTTCAGGTCGTCCAGTTCGTCAGTCATTGTCAAATCCTGTTATTTGCATGCTCAATTTCAGTTTTGCGGTTGCCTTGTGCAACAGCGCTTTCACTGTCCCTTCGCGACAGCTCATCGACTGTGCCGTCTCTTTGACCGACAGGTCTTCAAAAATCCTCAGCACAACGACCTCCCTCTGACGCTCTGGCAGTTTCTCGACCAACCGCCGAACCCGCTGTGCGCTTTCAAAATCTGAAACATCCCTTTCAGGCGCAGATCCCGGGTCCTGCGGCTCATCATCGAGCGGCTCTGTCTTGCGCACGCGATTGAACTCGCTGCAGACATTCTTTGTGGTTCGGTACAGCCAGGTAAATGGCGCTGAGCGAAACCGAAAACTGCGCAGACCTTTATAGCCCCGAACGAAAACCTCTTGTGTTGCGTCCGCCGCCGACTGCTCGTCATACAACCAGACGCAGGCGAGTCGAAACACGCGATCCTGGAAACGCCGCACAATGGCATCGTAGGCATTCGGGTTACCGGACTTGAAAAGTCGGACCAGTTCAACATCGGAGGAATCGTCCATGCTCACTTTGAACCATCAGACTGACAAAAATCCGATGGGTGCCTGATTGCTTTCTGGCGAGTAAAAAGATCGAACGTTTGGCAGGACTTCGTCAAGCTCCGAGGTCGGCACACCAAACCAGCGTGCCAGTTCCGCGAAGTACTCATCAACCGATGTTGTCGGGGCATACACTCCGCGTCCAACGTCCAATGGGCTCGACGCTGACAGGATCGGGTAGTCACCGTAGATATTGCCGCCGTTGACGGAACCACCCATAACGATGTGGTGTCCGCCCCAGCCATGATCCGATCCCTTGCCATTGGATGTCAGTGTGCGTCCAAAGTCCGACGTAGTAAATGTCGCCACTTCATCAAACACGCCGAGTTCAACCAGGGCATCGCGAAATTCCTGCAGCCCCGCACTCACGGCCGGCAGCATGTTGGCTTGATTATCGAGTACGTCGTCATGATGATCCCAGCCACCAACAGTTACGAAAAACGTTTGCCGCGTCGCCCCGAGCGCATCACGTGCGCCGATTACCCGCGCAATCTGGCGCAGGCTTTGGGAAAACGGACCGGGAGAGAACTCCGTACTCAACGCAGGGGTTGTTTGCATCGCATCGACAAACACAGCCTGCGCATCGATCGCACCGCGCAGTCGGCGTGAATATTCTCGCCGTAAGATGTGTTGCTGCTGTACTGCCAACAGGTCGTCCACCATGCGCTTCTTGAACGCACCGAATTCCGTGCCGTCGTCGTAAGCATTGAGCCCGGGCGCACCATCGCCGGTCGCATCAATACTGTACTCGCCAACCTGGTTGCCACTTTGAAAGACGTTCGAGCCGGACAGCGAAATATTCATCGATACGCCATTCTGCAGATTGACGTCCTGCATCCGATCGGCGATACGACCGCCCCAGCCTTGTCCAACACGACCATCGGGCACTGCGGTTTGCCACTGGCTGATCTGATCGGCGTGCGAGAATAAGCCCAGCGGCAGTTTTGCGGTGCCATTCTCAACGGCTTGCGCGTCATAGGCCTCCAGCAACGTGCCGACGTTGGCGATCATGGCGGCATCGCCGTTCGAGAACAGCGAGTGCAGTTCCGACATGCCTGGATGCAGCCCGTAGCTGCGGCCATTGCCAGTGGTACCGGGCAAGGTCAGCAACGAACTTCGCGGCAGTGCGAGGTCCGCTCGAATGCTGTTGTACTCGCCGAACTGATCATTGTCCGTCGGTACCAGCATGTTGTAGGAATCGTTACCGCCCGCCAGCAAAATGCAGACGAGCGCACGATAGCCCGGTGCACTTTGTGCAGCAGCAGTTCTGGCAAGACCGAGCTGCAAGACAGTAGAGGCCACAGTCGCTGACGCTATGCCGAGCGAACAACTGTGAGAAAGAAAACCGCGTCGAGTCATCATGATGTGTCTCCTTAGTGCCGCACAGCGTAGTCAGATGAAAGTAAGAACATGTATATGGCGATTCGCACCCGCAGATTAAAATCATCCAGGTCCGTAATGACGGCTTCGATCGCCTGCCGAGTTGTCGTGTCCAGCGTGCCCGCCGTGAGAACGACGTCGAGACGATCCAACAGGGCGTCAATATCCCCTGCGATCTCGATGTACTCGTCATAGTTGAGGGTGACCGGGGCGAACGGCGGTGGCGCGTCAGTCACGACATCTGCAAGAATCATGAAGTCGATCAGGTTCGATACTCCGACAATCGAGTTGCTGGTCGTGATTTGAAATTCGGGCGCTACCAGTCCGGCCGCGTCGATCTCGCCTTGTGGAGAATGTGCCGGGAGAAAGAAATTGAAGACACTGGGCGCCGATAAGGGGTGCTGCTTGCCGAGCTCCTGCAAGAAGTAGCCGGTATTGGCGATAAACCCGTCACTGCTGTTGGCGCCGAACTGCCGCAGGATCGATGCATACCGAACCACGGGTTCACGAAGTTTGCCGAATTCTGCCAGCGTCGTGGTTGCGGCAGCAGCTTCGGGATCCAACAGTACGGCGCGGACGACCGCCTGCAGGTCACCGCGCACGCCGGAGCTATCCCCGTTGAACGCGCGCGCCACTCTTTCTACGTAGGCCGGAGACGGATTCGAGGTAACCAGTCTTTGTATCAGCTGCTTGCCTATAAAGGGTCCGACATTGGGATGATTGAAGAGATTGTCGATTGCAGCATCGACGTCCTGCATCCCGCTTTGACCGGAGGGCACTACGAATCCATTCAGCAGATTCTTGCTCCCCGGCTCGTGTTCCGTGTCGAACATCTGCATGGGCGCCAGGAAGTGCGGCAGCGTTTTGCCGAAGAATGCGTTCGGGCCCCCGAACGACAAGCCGGTAAATATTTTGGCGAACTCTCGAATTTCCACATTGGAATAGGTCGGAATGGGATCGGCCGAGCTGTCCAGGCGACGTGAGCCGTCGATGTTCAGCTCGAACAAGCCGATAGAGAACAACTGCATTACCTCGCGCGCGTAGTTCTCATCGGGGAATATGTTGTTGGCCGGATCGGAGCGCCGATTATTGACGTGGCTCAGGTAAATGCCCATGGCCGGGTGCAGAGTGACCTCGCGAAGCAAGTCCCGGTAGTTGCCAAACGCGTGCGTGAGCAATGTGTCGTAATAGTCGCTGAGTGCAAACGGATTTACGATCAGGTCATCAACATTGTCCGAGACAACGAATATTTCACTCAGCGCGAAGGCGATCCGCTGCCGCAAAACGTCGTTTGCTGTCACGGTACGATGCCACCAGGCAAGACGCCTGGCGTAGACCAGGTACTCGATGTCATCTTCGAACTGGTCGAACTCGCCGGCTTCACGACGTGCGACGATATTCTCTGCAATTGAAAGATGATCGGTCATGGGCAAAGTGAACTGATCGTCGAGCCAGTCTTCTGCTCCTTGCCTCGCAATCCCTTCAATGCCGAAGTAGCTCATGCCAAACGTCGCTTGTGCGGCCAGACGAGAGGCCGCATTTAACTCGGCGAGCGTCGGCGGGGACGGCGGTTGCGGTGGCGGTGTGTTGCCCCCACCGTTGCTGCCACCACCACAGGCAGAAATCAATAGTGCTGCAGCGAGCACAGCGGCCAACTTCAATCGCGTCCTTGTGAATCGAGTGTTAGTCATTGTCTTCCTTCTGAGCGTGCTTGCAGGGTTGGTGCAGGAAAGAGCCAATCGGTTTACCGGAATTAAACATAAGTGAGACGATTGTTGGCAGAATGCCAGTTCAACCGGAGCTCTGTATGGATCCCAAGCCACCACTACCGCCTTTACACATGCCACTGCCGTGCAAAAGGTCCGTATGACCGAAGATGCCTGGAATACGCGCGACCCGGATAAATGTGTTTTGGTGTACTCACCAGACACGCGCTGGCGAAATCGCAATGAGTTTCTGGCAGGCCGTGACGACCATCCTTCTCTTGGCGATCTCGATTTGTAATGACTCTGGTACAACGCATTCGAGACTGCCGTATTTGTGAGAAAGACCTGCCGCTTGGACCGCGGCCGATCATAAAGCTGCATCCCGACGCCAAAATTCTAATCGCAGGACAGGCGCCGGGTTCGCGTGTACATAAAACCGGGGTGCCATTTGACGACCCGAGTGGCGATCTGCCGCCGCTAAAAATATGTGCGACAACGTGGCGACAGGAGGCGATTGACTACTTAAAGAACGTGCAACTGACGCTGGTGATTGGACAGTACGCGCAGGCATGGCACCTTGATGCGACGAAGAAAAACCTGACCGATACAGTCCGTGCCTGGAAAGACTATGGCGAATCGGTGTTGCCGTTGCCACACCCGAGTCCGCGCAATAACATCTGGTTGGCGAAGAACCGCTGGTTTGAAAAAGAGTTGATTCCGGTTTTGCGAACCAGAATCAGGAAACTGATCTGATTTCGTAAACCACGTACGGATCCTCCCCAGCGATATCGCGATGCTGCACTCCCGGGCGCAGCGCCGCTCCGATCTTCTCCATCGCTCGTCGCGACCGGATATTTGTTTCGCCAACCCAGAACACGACGGTTTCGACAAACGTAAACGCCGACTTGCAGGCCAGCGCGCCGTCGAAATACGTTCGAAACACAGCCTCCTGGTAGCGATCCGATTCCGGATGCACCTCCCAGATTTTGGGGTCCGCGGCCGCCGCGAACATCCCCGTCCAGTCGGCGGCGACGACCGGCCGCACAATGACTCGTGCGCCGATCAGTGTGGGTTGCAGATTCACTTCGCCATTCATTTTCTGGAAATCTCCGGATCATTCTTGCTTCTGCGCAGTCCAAACAAGATCATACCTTTGAAACTTCTTTAATTGACGAGATAAAAATTGATTAAAAAACTGCTACAACGGGTAAGCACCACGTTCAGCGCCCCCGCGGCTGAGAACGACAATGCCGAGGATCGAGCTGCCGCATTACGGCTTTCGACAGCTGTGCTCATGATCGACGTGGCACGCGCCGACCATGTGTTCGAAGAGAGCGAATTCGAACGCGTGCTGCAACTGATCGAAGCTCATTTCAAGCTGGACCCGGAGGACGCTGCGGAATTGCTTAACCTCGCCAGTGACAAGGCAGACGATCTGATTTCGGCCTATGAGTTTACGAGTGAGCTGCACAAGTATCTTGATGCAGCCGAAAAGGCACGCATTGTCGGTTTGCTCTGGCAGATCGCCTACGCCGACGGCGAGCTCGACAAATATGAAGACTCGCTGGTCCTCAAGATTAGTGACTTGCTGCACGTCAGCCGTGCGCGCGTCATGCGACTGAAACATGACGCCAAGGTCGCTAGTTCCGCTTAGTGCGGTATTCCTGCCAGCTGTCCCAGGCGACTTGCTGCAGAAAGCGAGCATCAGCATCATTCAGACCGGCTGTGTAGGTCCCGCCAACCGGCGTCTCGCCATGCAGCGCAGCGTAAAACATGCAGGCGGCCAGATAGGTTCCGGCCAGCGTCGGATGCTTCAGATCCGGTACCACGAGATCCAGATCCGGCCGCTTTTCGAGGGCGCTCGCAAACGCGCGACCAACGGGCACGACCATGGCGTTCAGTTCATCGCCGATTGACGTATACGCTTCATCCAGCTGCTGCGTCATTTCGGGCTTACCGGTGTAGGCCCAGGTCATGAAAAATACCGGCTCACCGCCGTCCGCACGAATATCTGCAGAGTACTCCCGAGCTGACTCACGAAACGGCTCTGCATATCCCTCTGTGATCGGCCCAACGCTGTAACCCTGCAACACGACAATGTCCCAATCGTCTGCTTCCAGTCGTTGCTGCAACCCAAGCCTGTGCTCCGGTAGAGAGCTCCCCGAAATGGCCATCGCCCTGACCCGGCCATACGACTCGCCGTCATGCGCGGCGTCGCGGAAATGGCGATAGTGGTTATGCAGGCTATTGTTGTAGTACGTGAAACTATTGCCAACGAACAAGACCTTTTGTGGCGAATCATCGGCTGCGGCCGGCGGCGCCAGCGTAAACGCCAGAAAAATGGCCAGGAATCTTAGGTAGTTCATTGCGGTTTCCACCCTGATGACAGCTGCTTCTCCAACGGAGCGTACACTTGTTATATAATCGCCCGCCACTGTTCGGGCTTTGCCCGGCACAAACTTTAGTACCAGTCCCGGAGCAAGAAGTTGAGTCGCGATCAGAAATTTTTCGACAATTATTCCATTGTTATCGGCGTACTCGCCGCAATTGCACTGGCGGTGCTCGTGCTGTCCATGAAAATGTCAGATCTAACCCAGGGTGTGTATACCCGTGATGCCGCCGAGTATCAGGCAGCAATCGCGAGTCGTATTGAGCCGGTCGGACAGGTCTATTTGTCCGGAGAGCATCGTGCATCGTCAGCACCGAAGGTTGAGACTGCGGCGTCGGTTGAGCCGGTCGCAACGGCCTTAAGCGGACCGCAGGTCTATAACGAAGCCTGCATTGCCTGCCACGGCGCGGGCATCGGCGGCGCTCCGGTTTTGGGCGACGCCGCCGCCTGGGCACCGCGCATTGCCAAAGGTGATGATGTCCTTGGCAGCAACGCGATTAACGGCTACACCGACGTTGGTTACATGCCGGCGAAAGGCGGACGGGTCGATTTGTCGGACGAAGAAATTATCGACGCTGTGGCTTACATGATTGCGCAGGGCTCCTAGAGCGCAGCACTAGCAGCGATCCAGTGTCCGCAGACTCAACGCCTCCGCAACATGCGGGGGCGTTATTGTTTCTACACCCTGCAAATCTGCAATTGTCCGCGCCACCCGCAATACCCGTTGATAGGACCGTGCCGACAGCGTGAATTTGTCGACCGCCTGTTCGAGCATTTTCAAACCCTGCTGATCCAACTCACAGATCGTCTCAACGATTTCCGGTCGCAGGCGCGCATTGCAAACGCCGCTGCGTTTTATTTGCACGGCTCTTGCCCGACTCACCCTGGCGGCGACGACTTCACTCGACTCACCACTCGGTCCGCGCGCGCGCAATGCTTCACGGGAGGGCCGCCCAACCGCGACATGCAGATCAATACGATCCAGGAGCGGTCCGGATATTTTGCCGCGATAGGCCTCGACCCGCTGCGCGCTGCAACCACAGTTGCTGGCGACATCGCCGAGATAACCGCATGGACAGGGGTTCATTGCCGCGACGAGCTGAAAATTCGCCGGGAAGTCCGCGTGACTTCCGGCGCGCGCGATCGTGATGACACCCGCCTCCAACGGCTCGCGTAAAACCTCGAGAACGTTGCGATTGAACTCGGGCAATTCATCGAGGAACAGGACCCCATTGTGCGCCCTCGAGATTTCACCCGGGTGTGGTCCTGCGCCCCCGCCGACGAGCGCCGGTGCAGAAGCTGTATGGTGTGGCGAACGAAACGGGCGTCTGCGCCAGCAATCCAGGTCTATAGGCCTGCCCAATACTGAATTGACGGCCGCGGTCTGCAGCGCCTCGTGCTCTGACATCGGTGGCAGGATGCCTGGCAGTCGCCGCGCCAACATGCTCTTGCCCGTGCCCGGAGGGCCGATAAACAAAATGTTGTGACCACCGGCTGCTGCAACTTCCAGTGCCCGCTTTGCATGCGCCTGGCCTTTTACATCGGACAGGTCCGGTCCCGTGCGCGCAACGATTGCGGGACGAATCTGCTGCAGCACCTGCAGCACTTCCGTGCCTGCAAGGTGCGTCGTCACCTCCAGCAGCGATGCAGCTGCTCGTGCTTCGGTTTCGCTGAGAGCGGCCTCCGCCGAGTTCGCGCACGGAACAATTACGCTGTTGTTATCCAGCGCAGCCCTGAGAGCTGCCGGCAACACACCTGGCACCGCGCGCAGATCTCCACTCAGCGCAAGCTCACCAAAAAATTCGATGCCTCTGACAGACTCGACCGGGAGCTGTTTGCCTGCCGCAAGAATGCCGAGTGCGATTGCCAGATCGAAACGCCCGCCGGTTTTTTTCATGTCGGCGGGGCCGAGACTGACGGTGATTCTCTCTTGCGGAAATTTGAATCCGGAGCTCAGGATGGCGCCGCGGACACGATCCTTGCTTTCGCGGACCGCTGTGGCCGGCATGCCGACGATCGAAAAGGCCGGCAAGCCACCCGAGAGGAATACTTCGATTGTTACCGGCGGCGCATCGCCGCCGAGCTGCGCCCGACTCTTTAATATCGCGAGACCCATAGGCCCTCCTTGGCCAGCGAATCAACAGGGGTTGAAGCCTACGCGTCCTCCAGCTCACTCAGACGCTTTTCCAACGCCTCGAGTTTTTCGCGCGTTCTTTGCAGTACGGCTTCCTGCACTTCGAATTCTTCGCGCGTAACCAGATCGAGTTTGCCAAGTCCGGATTGCAGAACCGAGCGAAAACCATCTTCGAGGTCGGATCGCATTGTACGCAAGCCATCCGGGACGGAATCAGCCAGCTTTTTGACCAGCTCTTCTATAGGTGTCTTGTTCATAGTCGATTGATACCGCAGTGCCGGGAAAAACACCAGCCGCATAAGCGGCGGTACTGCCCAAATTGGTGCATACGCGGAATTACGTGCTCCAAAAAGGAGCGGCTACTCGAATCCGAAATTTATAAGTAGTTGTAAATACTAAATGTTTTCGTATTGGCACGATTGCTGCTCTATAGGTAGCGAATCTTTTTAATAACCTTTTTGGGAGCGCAAGAATGAACACCTTTTTAAGAACCGGGCTACTGGTCGGCTTGCTGGCCACGACCGGAGCAGCCAACGCGGACTTCTCCGCCAACGTCGGGTTCGCGAGCGAGTACTACTACCGCGGCTTTTTTCAAAAGAACTCGTCCGCCAGCGCCGGCCTCGACTACGACTCGAGCGGATTTAACATCGGCGCCTGGGCAGCCGATGTTGGTGATGGTCTCGAGGTCGATATCTACGGTGGCTACGGCACTGACGTCGGCGATGTCAGCCTGAGTGTGGGCTTTACCGGTTACTACTACACCGGCGATTTCGACGACACCTATCAGGAAATAAACCTCGGCGCAGGATTCGAGGGCCTGAGCCTGGATGTCGCTATTGGTGAGTACGACAACTTTGCGGGCCCGACCCAGGACTACACCTTCGCCTCGCTGACCTACGAAAGGAACGGTTTCTACGGCAAATATGGCACCTTCTCGCAGGATTTCGACGGCAGCTATTTTGAAGCCGGTTATGGCACCACGGTCTCGGAAATCGATCTCGGCTTGTCGCTGATCTTCGCTGATTCGGATATCGCCGGTGATAGTGACGAGGCCATCGTCTTCACCATTGGCAAAGTATTCGATCTTTAACAGGAGATCACCGTAATGAAAATGATCACTGCAATTATCAAACCCTTCAAACTTGACGACGTTCGTCAAGCTGTTGCCGATATCGGCATTCAGGGAATTACCGTAACGGAAGTCAAAGGTTTCGGTCGACAACGCGGGCACACAGAGTTGTATCGCGGCGCCGAGTACGTTGTCGATTTTCTTCCCAAGGCAAAAATCGAACTGGCTGTCACCGACGAATTGCTGGAGCAGGTTATCGAAGCAATCGCGAACACGGCCCGTACGGGAAAAATTGGCGACGGCAAGATTTTTGTTACTGAACTTCTTGAGGCCATTCGTATTCGCACCGGTGAGACCGGTGCCGAAGCCGTTTAATTCAAAATATATCGGAGGAACTTCACGTGGATGAAGTCACGCAAATTTCGGCGCAGGTCACTGAACTGGCCTACGCGCTGGATACTTTTTACTTTCTTGTTATGGGCGCTCTGGTCATGTGGATGGCCGCAGGTTTCACGATGCTGGAAGCCGGTTTGGTGCGCGCGAAGAACACGGCCGAGATTCTGACCAAAAACGTCGGGCTGTATTCGATCGCCTGCATCATGTACATGCTTTGTGGCTACACGATCATGTATCCGGGCGACGATTTTGCCGGCGGACTGTTTAACAGCCTCGCCAACATCGGCGTCCTGGGAAGCAGCGACAATGCAGCCGATGCCGTGCTCGCGGGTGACGCCTACTACTCAAATCTGTCCGACTTTTTCTTTCAGGTCGTGTTCGTCGCCACTGCGATGTCGATTGTTTCCGGCGCAGTCGCGGAGCGAATGAAGCTTTGGTCTTTCTTTCTCTTTTCCGTCGTTCTTACCGGCTTCATTTATCCGGTGCAGGGTTTCTGGAAATGGGGTGGTGGCTTTCTTCAGGAGGCCGGTTTCCTCGACTTTGCCGGCTCGGGTGTAGTGCATTTGTGTGGGGCCGCTGCCGCTCTCGCAGGCGTACTGCTACTCGGGGCACGCAAAGGCAAGTACGGAGAGAAGGGTCAGATCAATGCCATTCCTGGTTGCAACTTGCCGCTCGCAACGCTCGGAACCCTGATCCTGTGGTTGGGCTGGTTTGGGTTCAATGGCGGCTCGGAACTGAAGGTCTCCGACGTTGGCGAAGCCAATGCCGTCTCTCTGGTGTTCGTCAACACCAATATGGCTGCTGCCGGTGGTTTGGTACTCGCGCTATTGCTGTCGCGCTTCTGGTTCGGCAAAGCGGACCTGACGATGGCGTTGAACGGCGCATTGGCCGGCCTGGTCGCAATTACCGCGGAGCCACTGACGCCAGAGCCGATTCAGGCCATGCTGATTGGTGGTGTCGGCGGCTTACTGGTTGTCGGTTCCATTGTCGCCCTCGACAAGCTCAGAATTGACGACCCGGTCGGCGCGATCTCCGTCCATGGTGTGGTTGGCATCTGGGGACTTCTGGCGGTCTGTTTGACGAATGAGGACGCGACTCTGGGCGCCCAATTGATGGGCCTGGCCGCCATTTTCGCCTGGGTCTTCGGTGCGAGTTTTGTGGTCTGGTTTGCCATCAAGAAGACCCTGGGAATACGGGTTTCCGAAGAAGAGGAATATGAGGGTGTCGATATTTCGGAATGCGGTCTTGAGGCCTACCCGGAATTCGCTGCTGCTGATTGAACAGAATGCGTGTTTCTTAAGATCCCCTTCATAAGAAACAAGCACTTAGCGGGCCTTCGGGCCCGCTTTTTTGTTCACCATAATGCCTGCCCGAGTGCGCCAAATCGCCTGTGAACGTGGTCACATCAAAGTCAGCCTGCGCATGGTTTAATAGCTGCACTGCCAAGTATGTATAGAAGGAATCCAATGTTCCGCAAGACGATGATTATGTTTACCACAGCTACCCTGGCGTTCAGCGGCGCAGCGTTGTCGGGCGAGATCTATAAGTGGACGGACGATGACGGCAATGTGCACTACGAGGATAAGCCAACGGTTGACGAGGCTGAGGTTGTAGCATTTACCAACAACACCAACAATTCTGCAGTACAGACAAGGATTGCTTCGCGCCGTGCGCGTGACAACGCCCGGGCGGAGGCACGTGGCAGCCGCGATGAAGAAGCCAAGGAAGAAGCCAACAAGCAGCAACTCGCAGCCGAGCGTGTCAAAAAATGTGAGGACTCGCGATCCCGTATGGAGATGTACCTCACAGCACGCCGTCTCTATAAAGAGGGTGAAGCTGGCGAACGCGTCTACCTCGACGAAAGTCAGATCATGGATGCTCGATCTAAAGCGCAGGAAGATATCCAAAAGTACTGCGGCTAGTCCGACTCGCTGAATTCCGGGCCCCTGAAAGTCGGCCCACTCAATACCGGGTAGCGGTACAATTCGCTAACTGATCCTTAGGAGTACCCGGCTTGGGCACAAAACCGGATTCTGAGCACACAGAAGGTCAGGCATACCTGCCTGATTTTTGTGCCGCCAGTTCAGTTTTTATCATGGTTTTGGTCGCCGAACTCATTGCGATCCTGTTGACACTTGCGGCGTACGACACGCCTGGCACGTTCATGATCGAACTGGCCAAAACCTCATTGTTCGTACTGTGGCTGGGACTACTGAGCGCCGTCGTAATGTGCCTGTTTCGGGGCCGACTCGAGAGCGCCGGGAAGACCCAGGCTTTTGTTGTTAGTTTTATCGTCCTGTTGCTGCTGTGCCTCGCACTCGCAGAAATTGCCTACCAGATTACGCGGATCTTTGGAGCGTCGGTCATCATTGACGACACTCACGCCGGATTTCTGATTCGCACCGTCGGCATCAGCTCGATCGTGATCGCGCTCGCCATGCGCTACCTGTATATCTCCAGCGAGTGGCGTCGCAGCATTGTTCTCGAGGCACAAGCCCGCATCAGTGCGCTGCAGGCCCTGATTCGTCCACACTTTTTGTTTAACACCATGAACACGATTGCCTCGCTAACGCGGTCCGATCCTCGGCAAGCTGAAGAAGCCGTCGAAGATCTGTCCGACTTGCTGCGTGCGAACCTGGGCGGCTCCGGCGCGAAAACCACGCTCAAGGCCGAACTCGAAGTGGCCGCGATTTACCAGCGCATCGAAAAGTTGCGGCTCGGCGACCGTCTCAATGTACTGTGGGAAGTCAATGAGTTGCCGATGCGTGCGCTGATTCCCAGCCTTGTTATTCAACCGCTGCTCGAGAACGCCATTTATCACGGTATAGAATTGTTGCCTGACGGCGGCGAGGTGCTCGTGTCAGGCAGACGGGACGGCGATTATTTGCATATCTCGATGTCGAATCCTGTGGCCGCCGATGTGGAACGCGCCAGGAGTGGTAACAAGATGGCGATGACCAACATTCAACAGCGCTTCGATCTGGCCTACGCCGGTCGAGGCACAGTAGAGATTGAAAACGGCGACGGCTCGTTTTCTGTGCATCTTCGCTTTCCCTACGAGGAGCAGGTGTCTTGAAAGTGCTCATCGTCGATGACGAACAACCCGCGCGCGAGCGTCTCAGACAATTGGTCGACGATAACGGTCAACACGAGGTAGTCGCCGAAGCCGCGAACGGCGAAGATGCGCTTGCGATGGCTACGCGCCACACACCTGATGTCGTGCTGCTCGACATTCGTATGCCAGGCATCGATGGCATAGAAACCGCGCAACACCTGAACGCGATGGAGAACCCGCCGGCTGTCGTGTTTACGACCGCCTATGACGAGTACGCAATCGACGCTTTTGATGCTCGTGCGATTGGCTATGTCTTGAAACCGGTGCGGCGCGAACGCCTGGAACGCGCGTTGGAGCACGCGGCACGCATCACCGGCCAGGTGCTCAAGCAGCTGGCCGACGATTCCAACCTCAAAAGTCGCCGCCAACATGTCTGTACCCAGGAACGTGGCGAATTGCGCCTCATCCCGATCTCGGACATTCGCTATTTCAATGCAGATCAAAAGTACGTTACGGTTCACCACAATGGCGGTCAAAGCCTGATCGACGACTCGCTCAAAGCGCTGGAAGAAGAATTCGTCGACGACTTCGTGCGCATCCATCGCAGTATTCTGGTCGCGCTGGGTCAGATTGATCGCCTCGAGAAAACTGCGGACGGTAAAACCCATGTCGTGCTGCGCGATGGACCTGTTGACGGTGACGGTGCATTGACTATCAGCCGTCGTCACCTTGCAGATGTGCGCCGCCGACTAAAAGGAAACTAGTTACCATGCAGATTCGCATAGCAACGCGCCAAAGCCAGCTCGCTTTGTGGCAGGCTGAGCACGTTGCAGAAATTCTGCGCAACTGCGGCGACGTTAGTACTGTACAACTTGTGCCCCTGTCGACTCGCGGCGATGAGATTCTCGATCGCAGCCTGCAAAAAATTGGTGGCAAAGGCCTGTTCATCAAGGAGCTGGAAGTCGCAATGCAGGAAGACCGTGCCGACATCGCGGTACATTCAATGAAAGACGTGCCGGTGGACATGCCGACCGGCTTTTGCATCGGCGCTGTTTTTCCTCGCGCGAACCCGGCGGACGCACTCGTAGGCAAAACCCTGGACGAACTAGCCGCGGGCGCATGCGTTGGCAGTTCGAGCCTGCGTCGTGCTGCACAACTCAAGCTGCTGCGTCCGGACCTGAACATCGAACCACTGCGTGGCAACGTTAATACACGTCTGGCGAAACTCGAGAATGGCGACTTTGACGCGATTGTGCTGGCCGCCGCGGGACTCGAACGACTCGGACTGGAGTCACACATAGGCCAACTGTTTACGCCCGAGCAAATGTTGCCCGCGGCCGCCCAGGGGGTCATCGGCATTGAGTGCCTGTCCGGAAACGTGGAGCTGCGGGCACTACTGGCCGGGCTGAACGATCCGACCGCATCACGGACGACATTGGCCGAACGCACCATTGCCAGAAATTTACAGGCCGACTGTCAGTCGCCGGTTGCCGCATACGCTACCACGGTCGGCAGCGTCATGAATCTGACTGCCCTTGCGGCAATGCCGGATGGCAGCCGCGTCGTTCGCGACAGCATCGGCGGCCAGGCGGACGATGCAGAACAGCTCGCAACGCAACTCGCAACGCAACTCATCGCGAGTGGCGCCCGGGAAATCCTCAACACAATCGGCGGCCACTGATGGCCGATATATCGCTCGCCGGCGTCGGCGTACTGGTGACGCGACCGAGACATCAAAGCGAGGCTCTGATTGCCGCTATTCGCGAATGTGGCGGCAAACCGATTCGCTTCGCGACGATAGAGATCATTGCCCGTGACGCCGCCAGCGTGGCCGCGGACGCCGAGCGGCTTGCCAGACCCGAGATTGTAATTTTTGTGAGCAGCAACGCAGTCCAGCACGGATTACAGTATGCTGAAGGCGCCCGCATTGCTGTGATCGGCCCTGCCACCGCGAGCGCGGTTGAGGCCGCCGGAAGTACGGTCGACCTCAAGTCTGCCGCAGGGTTTGACAGCGAACATTTGCTGAGTAATGCGGAGCTGTTTAGCGTTACCGGAAAACGCATTCGCATCATCCGCGGCCAGGACGGCCGGGAGTTACTGGCCGATACCTTGCGGGCCCGTGGTGCGCAGGTTGACTACCTGCAAGTGTACGAACGAGTGCCGCCGATTTACAGCCTGGATGATGTCGAAGCGCTGCTCGCAGTGTGGGAATCCGGGCAAATTAATGTTGTAACGGCGATGAGCGTTGCATCCTTCAGAAACCTTATGGAGCTACTGCCGGATTCGGCCAGACCATTGCTCTCGAGAACGCCTCTGGTGACGCCAGCCGAACGTGTGTTAAAAGAAGCATTAAATCTGTTCCCGGAAATGCACACAACGCTGGCCGCGGGGCCGGCGGCAAATGAGATGGTTCGCGGCGTGGTCCGCGCAATTGACCGAATACCCGGATAAACCCAATGAGTGACACAGAAGAACCAATCAGCGACACAGAAGCACCCGAGACCGCACCCGAGCCACAGCCAGCAGCGAAATCCTCGGGCAACGGCGTCGCGTGGTTGGCGCTGCTGGTGTCCGTCGTGGCCTTCGCGGCGGTTGCCTACACGATTTATGAGGACTGGCGCACGCAGCAGGACCTCGAGCTGAGCAGTGGCAATATCGAGGCCTCCCTGACCAACCTCGGAGGTCGAATCGATGCCACCGCCAGCAAACTGGCCGACACCTCGGCACAACTCGACGCACTGGCTACAACGGATGCGAGCGTCTCGGGCAGGGTCGACTCACTGGAACGTGATATCAACGAGCGCTTACGGCTACTCGATTCATTACACTCGCGCATTGCGAATAGTGAGGCAGCCCTGGCGACGCTGCAGGGTGTTTCGGCCGGCGCACGTGATACCTGGTTGCTGGGCGAGGCGGAGTACTACATGCAGCTTGCCAATGCTCAGCTACAGCTTGCCGGCAATCCGGAACTGGCCGTTCTGGCGCTCAACATGGCCGACGAGCGAATAACTCAGCTCGCGAATCCGGCGCTCACCAATGTGCGGGTCGCGATTGCGGATGAAGTTATATCGCTTAACGGAATGCGAACTCCCGATGTTGAAGGCATAACTCTCAAACTCGCCAGCCTGGCGCGCATCGTTGCATCTCTGCCACTACGGCCGCTGCAGCGAAGCGACGACGCAGCGAACGACGCGGCTGGCGAAGAAGTCGGCCGGCTTGATCGCGCCTGGAACTCGATCAAGAACGCGACCTCCGACCTGGTCAAACACCGCGCCACGAATGAGGAGATCATGCCGCTGATCTCGCCGGAAGCGGAGTATTTCCTGCGCACGAACCTGGCATTGCAAATGCAGACTGCCCGCCTGGCATTATTGCGCGGCGAGCAGCAGGTCTTCGAAGCAAGCCTTAACGATGCGGTTACCTGGCTGAAGCAATATTTCGACGCCAACGATTCACAGGTCGAAGCAGCCATCGAATCGATTGATGAACTCCACGGCAGCCTGTTTGCTGCGCAAACCCCGGATATTTCTGAGTCGCTGCGCTTGTTGCGTCAATACAGCTCTGTTGTAGAGTCTGCGCAATGAAATTTGCCCTGCTGGTCGTTATTACACTGATTGTGGGTGCCATCACGGCCCATTTTCTGATTGGCGATCCGGGCTTGGTGATCATCAGTTTTCGCGGTCACATTGTTGAAATGTCCGTACCGATTCTGGTGGCGCTGTTCTTTGTTGCCGGTTTTGCGCTTTGGCTGATCTGGTTCATCGTGCGCGCACCGCGCAAACTGGGCGAGGTCGCCGGCCGCATGCGGGCAGGTCGCGCCGGACAGAAACTGACCAAGGGCATGATTCAGATCGCCGAAGGCAACTTTGCTCGAGGCGAAAAATTACTGGCTCGCGCTGCCTCCGGCAGCGATGCGCCGCTGTTTAACTATCTGCAAGCCGCACGCGCAGCGCACCTGCAGGGTCAGGATGAGCGCCGCGATGAATGGCTCAAACTCGCTTACGAACAAACTCCCGAAGCGGCGAACGCCGTCCTGCTGACACAAGCCGAACTGCAACTCGACCGCGAACAATACGAACAGGCATTGGCAACCTTGCGTCGACTCGACGAAAATTCCAAAGATCACAGCTATGCCATCGCCCTGCTTGGCCAGCTCTACTATCGCCTGGAAGACTGGACGCATCTGGCCGAGATCCTGCCGCGCCTGAAAAAGCATGGGCGCATCAATCAGGAAACCATCGACCATTGGACGATCCGGGTTTTCATTGAGAACCTGGCCCGGGCAGACAGTGGCGACAAGGCAATTGCCGAGTGGGCGGCCATCCCGAAGAAGTTGAAAGGTGATACTGCACTGCTCAATGCCTACTACGTGGCGCTGATGCGCAACGATATGCACCAGAAAGCCGAGAAAGATCTGGTGGCGGCCCTGAAGAAGGACTGGCGAGCGCCGCTGGTACAACTTTACGGTTTGGTTGAGGGCCCTAATGCCAGCAAGCAACTCAAGCTGGCCGAGAACTGGCTGGCTCAGCGTCCGGACGACGCAGACTTGCTGCTGGCCGCGGCACGTTTGTGTTTGCGCACGGAATTGTGGGGCAAAGCGCGGAGTTACCTCGAAACTGTTATCGCTTTTCGACCAACGCCGGAGGCGTATCAGGTTTACGGCAGCTTGCTCAATCAATTGGGCGAAGGCGATGAGGCTGCTAATGCCTATCGCGCAGGCTTAGGGTTGATCACCGAGGTACCTTTGACCGCGATCCCACACCTTTCCCCAGACCCCTGAGGCGGCTGCACGTTGGGCCATTCACCGATTGTTGTCATCGGCGCAGGGTATGTCGGCAAACGCGTTCTGCAACGTCTGGACGACGCAGCAAACATCGGGCTTGGTCGGTCCACGTCGCTGGATTTGGATAGCGACAGCGACAGCGAGAACGGTCAGACAATGCCAGTGGCATTGCCAGATACCTACTGCCTGCTATATACCGTGCCACCGGCTCCCAACGAGAATTCTGACGTCCGACTGCAAAAACTAATCAACATGTTGCAGCCCCCGCCGCAGCGTTTCGTGTATATCAGCACTACGGGCGTGTATGGCGATCACCGGGGCGCAACGGTCAATGAGCAGTCGGCACTGCTCGCATCACGGGACCGGTCGAAGCGGCGGCTGTCAGCCGAATCGATAGTGCGGTCCTGGGCACAGGAGCGCGATGTGGAGGTAACGGTTTTGCGGGTGCCGGCTATTTATGGACCTGCACGACTTGGAGTTGAACGCATCCGGAACCGGGAGCCGCAGATCCGTGAGAGTGACGCCCATCCCGGGAACCGCATTCACGTCGACGACCTGGTGAGCTGCTGCATCGCCGCACTCCGCGGCAATGCGCCAGCTGGCATCTACAACGTGGGTGATGGCGACCATCGTTCGCCAACAGCGTTTGCCAAAGAAGTGGCGCTACAGGCGGGCCTGGAGATGCCGCCGGAGATCAGCCGCAAAGAAGCCGGCAAGTTAGCAGCAGAATCGCGCGTCGTCGATGCAACCCGCATGCGCGACGTTCTTGGCGTGACCCCAAAATATCCGAATGCAGCGGACGGAATCCGCGCGACCCTAAAAACCAGGGACAGTTAACCTATTTATTCCGAAACTGTCGCCGATTTTCGAATAAATAGGTTAACTGTCCCTGGTTTTTTTTCAGGGTTGGCTGCGGACGCTGCGCAGCCACGACGTCAGCGGCTCCCACTCTTCCCAATCCGGCCAGGCCAGATATTCCGGTAGCTCGAAAATTCCGAGTCCGCGAGTGTAGGCACGCACGTAATTCTGCGCTTCACGCAGTGCCGCGATGTAGGGCACGCGAGCCTTGGTCAGATACTCATCAAGATCATCAAAAATCAGCGTGTTGTCGCGCACTCGGTTCGCCACTGCGCCAATTTTCACGTCTTTTTTCTGCACTTTAGCCAGATTCTGCAACTCTTTGAGGAATCGCGTAGTCGCCTGCATGTCGATTGTCGATGGCAGAACCGGCACGACAATCGTTTCAGCATGTTTGACCAGTTGAGTGAGTTCCGCGCCGTGCGATCGCGCCGGCGCATCAATGACCAGGATGTCGGCGTTGCGCGGCACACGACGAAGACCATCGTCATACGCTGCGACACCCGTTATTTTGGGCCGATTGTCGGGCCTGCGCTCCAGCCAATCGAGGCCGGAACGTTGTGGATCGTAATCTGCCAGCGCGACTTCCGCGTCTTCGCCGGCGAAATATGATGCGATGTTGGTAGCGAGTGTGCTTTTGCCGCAGCCGCCTTTCGCATTAAGGACCATTATGTGCCGCATGATTCTCTCCAAGGGCTTTGTTATTAGATAGATGCGTTAGTTATGTAAACTACAGACGCAGACTTCAAAAGTCCATCCGTCAAAACCTCACTGTTACACTCGCGTGATGCAGCTAGAAATTCAAAAAATGCAGGGCGCCGGCAATCGAATCCTGATCGTCGACCAGCGCAGCGACGCTTCGGTATCGCCGTCAGCGCGAACTCTCGATGCTGTGAGAAATTCCAATATCGGCGCTGAATTTGATCAGCTGATGTGGCTTTCCCCGCCACAAACTACGGCTTCGACCGCGAGTTACCGGGTATTCAATTTCGACGGCTCGGAAGTTGAACAATGCGGCAACGGCGCACGCTGCGTCGCGGTCTTATTGGCTACCGAAAATGCTGGCCAGAACGAGATATTGCTCGACAGCCCCGCCGGCATCATTACGGCCAGAGTCATTGGCAGCAACCGCGCCTCGGTCAACATGGGGACGCCGCAATTTGACGACGCCATTGCCGTTCTTGATGTTCTTGGCACAGACATACGCGTCAATATCGTCTCGATGGGCAATCCGCATTGTGTGCTGGATGTGGACGACGTCAGTACGGCCGATGTCGCGGGCCTGGGCCCGGCTATAGAGCATCACCCGCGGTTTCCAGACCGAATCAACGTGGGCTTTATGCGCATTATTGATCGCAGCAATATTGAGCTTCGGGTATTTGAGCGCGGCGCCGGCGAAACCCTTGCTTGCGGCACCGGTGCCTGTGCTGCAGTCGCATCCGGACACCGCCGCGGGCTTTTGGATGACGAAGTTGCGGTGCAACTGCCCGGCGGGCAACTCGTGGTAAGCTGGCGCGGCGGCGTCGAGCCCGCGTGGCTGACTGGCGACGCTGAATTCATCAGCAAGGGCAAAATCAATTTATGAGCACACAACGCAAGCCGGATTTCGTCGAGAATGCGTTATCAGACGCGTCCGTTCGTGACTACCTGGTGGCCAATCCGGACTTTTTTGAGCGCCACAGCGCGTTACTTTCCGAGCTGAGCGTGCCGCACGGTTCCGGTGAGGCCGTATCCCTGGTCGAACGTCAGGTTTCCATGCTCAGGCAAAAAGAACTCAAGCTGCAGCGGCAACTCAAGGACCTGATCGACGTTGCCCGGGCGAATGACGTACTCGCCTCCAAGATTCATGAGCTGGGCCTGCAATTGCTCGCGACCAGAGAGCTCGGCGACACGATTGCTGTCGTCGAAAAGGCGATGCGCAGCGGCTTCGGTGCGGATCAGTCAGTATTGGTGCTATTTGCCGATCCTGCCCTGTTTGAGGATATTGATGCGGGTCGTTTCTTCCGCGCCGTACCGCGCGACAGCAGCGCATTGAAGCCTTTCGATACCTTCCTCGAAGCCAACGGCCCACGTTGCGGACAAGTGCGAGATTCGCAAAGTTCGTTCCTGTTCCACGACGATAGCGACGAGATCGGCTCACTTGCGCTCGTTCCGCTGGGCGAGAACGCCCAGATCGGGTTCCTGGCGATTGGCAGTGCTGACGCTGACCGCTTCCATCCGGGAATGAGTATCGACTTCCTCGCCCGCGTCGGCGACCTGGTCGCCGGAGCGCTGGCGCGCCACTAGCGCCACGGGAGCCGCCCGTTGGACAGTGCGGAAACAGACTGGATCGACAAGTTCATCGGCCACCTCAAGTATGAGCGCCGCTTGTCGCCGCTCACCTGCAAACATTACCGGCGTGACCTGCTTGCGTTAGCTGCATTTTGCGACGAGATCGAGCGAGCTGCCTGGTCCGACCTCGACAGCGAAGACATTCGCTCGTTTTCGGGAACAAGTTTCCGTCGCGGCCTGTCCGCACGCAGCATTCAACGGCGGTTGTCTGCCGGGCGTACGTTTTTTCGCTATCTGCTGCGCGAGAAGCACGTGCAGCGCAATCCGGTCGAGTCCGTACCCGCGCCCAAACACGGCAAACGCCTGCCCGAGAACCTGGACGCCGACCGCATGGCGAAATTGCTCGATATACCGGGCGACAGCCCCATTGTGGATCGCGATCGGGCCATTCTTGAGCTCCTGTATTCATCCGGCCTGCGACTGGCGGAGCTCATCGACCTTGATGTCGACGACATCGATAGTCGCGACGCAACCGTCCGCGTCACCGGCAAAGGCAACAAAGACCGCATAGTGCCGGTTGGACGCAAAGCGCTGGCCGCATTGGAGCGCTGGCACGTCACGCGCCTCGACATGGCAGACAGCGGGGAGCCAGCATTGTTTGTCAGCAATCGTGGCAGCAGGCTGAGCCACAGATCCGTGCAGGCGCGCCTCACCTACTGGGCGAAGCGCCAGGGCATCGATTCCAACGTCTACCCGCACCTGTTCCGACATTCCTTCGCCAGCCACCTGCTGGAGTCCAGCCATGATCTGCGCGGCGTGCAGGAATTACTGGGCCACTCCAACATCTCCACGACGCAAATCTATACGCACCTTGACTTCCAGCATCTCGCCCAGATATACGACAAGACCCATCCCAGGGCACGTAAAAAAGACTAGCCCGCTCGAGGAACAACAGCATGGAACAATTTCGAGGGACAACCATTGTCTCAGTCCGCCGTAATGGCAAAGTCGCCATCGCCGGTGACGGTCAGGTCAGCATGGGCGACACCGTTATGAAAGGAAACGCCCGCAAAGTGCGGCGTCTCGCCGGTGGCAAAGTTATCGCCGGATTCGCCGGCGGCACCGCTGACGCATTCACCCTGTTCGAGTTATTCGAGAGCAAGCTGGAGCAGTACGGCAACCTGACCCGCGCGGCAATTGAACTGGCCAAAGACTGGCGCACCGATAGACGCCTGCGGCGCCTCGAAGCGCTGCTTTGTGTCGCCGACGCCGAGAGCTCCTTCATTGTTACCGGTAACGGCGATGTTATCGAACCGGAAAACGATCTCATGGCCATTGGCTCAGGCGGTCCATACGCACAGGCAGCCGCGCTTGCCCTACTGCGGAATACGGACATGGATGCGCGCGGCATTGTCGAACAGGCATTGAGCATTGCCGGCGATATATGTGTCTATACCAACCAGACCATTACGGTAGAAGAGCTGTAGCCATGTCACAGATGACCCCCAGAGAAATCGTCCAGGAACTGGACAAGCACATAGTCGGCCAGGACGATGCCAAGCGCGCGGTCGCTATTGCCCTGCGCAACCGCTGGCGTCGCGTTCAGGTGGACGAGCCGTTGCGCAGCGAAATTACGCCGAAGAATATTTTGATGATTGGCCCGACCGGCGTCGGCAAGACCGAAATTGCTCGTCGTCTCGCGCGGCTCGCCAAAGCGCCGTTTATCAAGATCGAGGCGACCAAGTTCACGGAAGTCGGTTACGTCGGACGTGAAGTCGATAGCATCATTCGCGACTTGATGGATGTCGCGATCAAGCTGATCCGCGAGGAGGCGATGACCAAGTTCCGGCATCGCGCTGAGGACGCAGCGGAAGATCGCGTGCTCGATGCTTTATTGCCGCCGCCGGCACCGACAGTTGGCTTCACGAGCGAAGTCGACCCGGCGCCACAAGACAATGAAACGCGCCAGAAATTTCGCAAGATGTTGCGCGAAGGTAAGCTCGACGACAAGGAAATCGAGGTCAATATTCAGACGATGCCCATGGGCGTCGAAATTATGGCGCCGCCTGGCATGGAAGAAATGACCAGCCAGTTGCAGGGTATGTTCCAGAATCTCGGTACCAGCCGGCAGAAGGCGCGCAAGCTGAAGGTCAAGGATGCGCTCAAGCACCTGACTGATGAAGAAGCAGCCAAACTCATCGACGAGGATGAACTCAAGGCGCAGGCGCTTGAAGCGGTCGAGCAGCACGGCATCGTATTTCTCGATGAACTCGACAAGGTGGCACGCAGCTCAGGCACCCAGGGTGCGGACGTGTCACGCGAAGGCGTGCAGCGCGATCTTTTGCCTATCGTTGAAGGCAGCACCGTCAATACAAAGTACGGCATGGTGCGCACCGACCACATTCTGTTTATTGCGTCGGGCGCATTTCACGTCGCCAAGCCGTCGGACCTGATTCCGGAATTGCAGGGTCGGTTTCCGATTCGCGTGGAGCTCAACTCACTGACGACCGATGACTTTGTGCGCATTCTGACCGAGCCTGACGCGTCTCTGACCGCGCAATATGAGGCCTTGCTGCGCACCGAGGAAGTTGAGGTCGAGTTTACGGAAAGCGGCGTGCGCAGAATTGCTGAAGTTGCCTTTCACGTTAACGAGAACACCGAGAATATCGGCGCGCGGCGCCTGCATACAGTGATGGAGCGCTTGCTCGAGACCGTTTCGTTCGAGGCGTCCGACAAGAGCGGTTCGCATGTTCAGATCAATGCTGGCTATGTTGATAATCACCTGGCCGAACTCTCGAAAAACGAGGATCTGAGCAGGTACATCCTGTAGATGCCCACGCCGACCGAGATTCGACTGAAGAAAGCCTCACGGATACTGCTGGTCAGCTTCGATGACGGCAGCGAATTTCAGTTTTCCTGCGAATACCTGCGCGTACATTCGCCCAGCGCCGAGGTCAAAGGCCATGGTCCTGGCCAGGAGACACTGCAAACCGGCAAAGAAACCGTTGGCATACAGGCGATCGAGCCGATCGGCCACTATGCCGTGCGCCTGGTATTTGATGATGGCCACAATACCGGCCTGTTTACCTGGGAATACCTGCACGAATTGGGCACCAATATGACCGGCAATTGGCGGAGCTATCTCGACCGCCTTGCAGCAGCAGGGTATGCTCGCAAAAAGCCCGAATAACACCCACACATGGCCAACTCCGACACAAACGCTGAAACCACCGATTTCGGCTACAAGACTGTAGCGGTCGACGACAAAGCCAATCTCGTAAAAGGCGTCTTCGACTCGGTCGCAGGCAATTACGACATCATGAATGATCTGATGTCGGGCGGGCTGCACCGCTTATGGAAGCGTCGTACCATCGAACAAGCCGCGGTCCGCAAAGGACACGTAGTTCTCGATCTCGCTGGTGGCACCGGCGATCTGGCCAGGGAGTTCGCACGCCTGGTAGGCCCAGAGGGGCATGTCGTTCTGGCCGATATAAACGCGGCAATGCTGCAACAGGGTCGCAGTCGAATGGTCGATGCCGGTGTAGCCGGCAATCTATCCATCGCGCAGGTCGACGCGCAGAACTTACCCTTCGCGGACAAATCATTCGACCGCATAACAATCGCCTTTGGCCTTAGAAACGTGACCGACAAGGACGCGGCCTTGCGCTCCATGTTTCGTGTGCTCAAACCAGGCGGCAAGATGTTGATTCTCGAATTTTCGAAACCCGACGCAGCGATCAAACCTGCCTATGATCTGTATTCCTTTAAGGTGCTGCCGCTGCTCGGCAAGTTGGTCGCTAAGGACGGCGACAGTTATCAGTACCTGGCTGAATCGATTCGGATGCACCCGGATCAGGAAGCACTGCTTGGCATGCTAAAGGACGCTGGATTCGAGCGGACCCGCTACCAGAATCTCGCAGGCGGTATTGTCGCCCTGCACAGCGGCTACCGCATTTAGACTTTGCCATGGCCAGCCCTCTAGAAGCTTTGCTGCGCCCCATCGCCAACATTCTCAATCGTAATATTGCTGAAATTACTCCCGCGCGTAAAATCGCTGCAGAGCTCGACGGCACGACGATCGCCATTCGTGTCCGTGCTACTGCACTCGGCGCGTATTTTGTATTTGCCGAGGATGTCGTCGCGCTGCGTGCCGAGTATGTGGATGACCCGGACGTCGTCATTAGCGGTTCGCTGGTCACGCTGGCCCGGATGCTGCAAGGTTCGGGAGAAGCTGCCATTCGCAACGGTGATGTGGATCTGACCGGCGATGCAGCGACCGCGCAACGCTTCCAAAAACTGCTCGACCTGGCACAACCGGATATTGAAGAAGAGTTATCGCGCGTTATCGGCGACGTCGCCGCGCACCGCATTGCGGAGATTGCGCGCGGCGTCGGCAAATGGGCGCGCGCCGCCCGGTCAACAATGGGCGGCAACCTTCGCGAGTACCTGCAGGAAGAAAGCCGCGAGGTGCCGACCCGCTATGAGGTTGATCGCTTCGGACAGCAGGTTGGCACGTTGCGTGACGACGTCGAACGCGTTGCCGCAAGACTCAGTCGCCTTGAGAGCAATCGCTGATGGCCAGCCGCAAAACTATTTTCCGGCTGATCGGCATCCAGCGCGTGCTCGTCAAGTACGGCCTCGACGAGCTCATTAAACAGACGCATCTGTTGCGACCACTGCGATTCGTGTTCTATCTGTTTCCGCGCGCCCGGGATACATCCGCGCCGCTGGGTGAGCGCATTCGTCTGGCGCTGGAAGAACTTGGGCCCATTTTCATTAAGTTTGGGCAGGCGCTGTCAACGCGACGTGACTTACTGCCGAAAGATGTCGCCGACGAACTCGCCAAGCTGCAGGACAACGTACCGCCGTTCCCGGCAGAGGAAGCGATCGGGATTATAGACGCCGCCTACGGCAGGCCCGTCAATGACGTTTTCGAACGCTTCGATGTTGAACCCTTCGCCGCGGCGTCCATTGCGCAGGTGCATACGGCGAAACTGCCCGACGGTCCCGAAGTCATTGTCAAATTGTTACGGCCCGGCGTGCAGGAACTCATCGAACGGGATATCGAAGTGCTGCGCATGCTAGCCGGGCTGGCCGACCGCTATTGGGAGCACGGCAAGCGCCTGCGGCCACTTGAAGTGGTCGACGAGTACGAGAGCACCATTATCGACGAGCTCGACCTGATGCGAGAGGCCGCGAACGCCGCACAGCTAAAGCGCAATTTCGCTGGCTCAGACATGCTCTACGTGCCGGATATCTACTGGGATTTCTGCCGGCCCGAAGTGCTGGTGCAGGAACGAATTTACGGCATTCCGATCAGCGATATGGAGGCGCTGCGGAAAGCGGGTGCGAACATTCAGTTGTTGGCGGAAAACGGGGTCGAAATTTTCTTCACACAGGTTTTTCGACACAATTTTTTTCACGCTGATATGCACCCGGGCAATATCTTCGTCATAGCGACTGATCCCGAGAAACCGAAGTACGCGGCAGTTGATTTCGGCATCGTCGGGACGCTGAGCCCGAGCGACCAGCGCTACCTTGCGGAAAATTTTCTCGCTTTTTTCGATCGTGACTACCATCGCATTGCGAAACTTCATCTTGAGTCCGGCTGGGTGCCCGAAGGGACACGCATCGATCAGTTGGAGACGGCAGTCCGGACCGTTTGCGAGCCGATCTTCAACAAGCCGCTTGCCGAGATTTCATTCGCCCAGGTACTCATGCGCCTGTTCCGGGTCGCGCGACGCTTTGATGTCGAGATTCAGCCGCAAATGATTTTGCTGCACAAGACGCTGTTCAATATCGAAGGGCTTGGTCGCGAACTCTATCCGCAACTGGATCTGTGGAAAACCGCTCACCCGGTGCTCAAACAGTGGATGAACGAGCAGGTTGGTCCGGCCGCCATGCTTGAGGATCTGCGCGAATTCCTGCCGCAGCTTCGTGAGGTCATGCGCGACCTGCCCGCTGCTATTCGTTATCTCGCCAGCAAGGCGAAATGAACGCACCCACACGCTGGCCAACACTGCCGGTCCTGATTGCAGGCGTTCTATTGACGATATTCGCTGCGGTGCGACTGGAAGGTCTGCAGATCAATGGCGATCTATACGGTTTGCTCGGTGACAACGATCCGGCAGTAAAGACCTTTCGCGAGCTCGCCGCCGTGACGACCGGGCTCGAGGAATTGCTGGTCGTGTGCGAACCCGGGCGTTATATGCCGCGTCTCGCGATCGACAAGGCTGTTGCACTGCCCGAGATAGGTGCGAATACCCGTACCTATATCCAGCCAGGCAAGTCGTCGTTGTACGCATTCTCGTTGACCGGCGACCCGGCGGACTATCGAGATGCGGGTGTCGTCGTCAATCGTATTGGCGCGATGCTTGCTGCAATGGCACCGAGTTGCGGATTGGCAGGCACGCCAGCCTATATTGTTGAGACGCACGAGCGACTGAACCTCGACCTCGTCATGGCGCTGATTGTCGCCGTCGTCCTGGTCACTTTGCTCTTCTCGTACCTGTATCGCATCGGTTGGCTGGCCGTAATTATGCTGCTGCCGGTCAGTGTTGGCATCGCATGGGGATTGGCTGCATATAGTTTTTTTCGACCAGAGCTGACCTTGTTTGCGGCAGCAGTGCCGACTCTGCTCATCGGCATCGGTGTCGATCACTGCATTCATATGATTCAGGCCTGCCGTTACTCCATTAGTAAAGAAGGATTAACGCGTGAAGCAGCCGTGTTGTCTGCCTGGTGGCGGCTGTTGTTACCGATTACCGTTGCCAGTTTTACGACTATTGCCACTTTTTGCGCGCTTGCGCTCGCCAAATTGCAGGGCTTTTCGGATCTCGGTTTGTCGGGAGCGCTGGTGTCGACTGGCGTGTACATTGCCTGCATCAGCTTGCTGCCGATCATCCTGCTGGAGTGCCCCGAACACTGGTTGTCCGGTCGGGCACTGTTCGCCGCGCCATTGCGGCGCTTCGCTCACTGGATCCATGTGCATGCCGTTGCGATCGCCGTCGTCGCCGTCGCCGTTACCGGAATTGCCGCGTATGGCGCCGCCAATCTCCAGATCCTTAGCGACATACGCTCACTTGAGGGTAGCGATCTTCAGGCACGTGTGCTGCAAACTCGCATTGCCCGGGAATATGGGCTTAGCGCGTCGCCCCTGTTGGTTCGATTCGACGACGACTTTGATGCGATCGAGTTCATGGCCGATGACGAACGTCCCAAGAGCATCGCAAGCCTCGTCGACGTCCCTGATGTTGACGGCCTGGTGCAGGTACATCCGGTTGATAATCCGTTTATACGCGGCAACTACGAAGCCGTAACCTGGGATATCGAAAATCAGATTAAGCGCCTCGGGCTTGGCAAATGGCAGCTTAGTGGCGCACCGGCGATGAACGCGCGCATCGACGAGCTGCTGTATGCGGATATTAGATTCGTCCTGCCCCTTGCCGCCGGATTGATTTTGTTGGTGCTGGCTATCGGCACGCGCAGTGTCGGACTGCCGTTCGTGGTCTTGCTGCCGCTGGTGCTCTCCTTGATCTGGGTTGCAGGTGCAATGTCATTTGGTGGGGTTGCCGCATCAATCGTTACTGCCGCTATCATTCCGATGGTGCTCGGCATTGGCGTCGACGGAGGCGTGCATCTGCAGGCATCGTGGCGACGCCACGGCGGTGATATGGGCGCTGTCTTTGCAGAAACCGGCCTCGCTGTGGTCGTCACGACTGCGACCTCGATCGCAGCCTTCGGCGCGTTCATCGTCGCGAAGAGCCCGAGCCTGATACAGTTCGGCGCACAGGCTGCCGGCGCTTTATTTGGTTGTCTCGTTGTGACCCTGTGGATTTTGCCGATCATCCTGCGGCACCGAAAGCCCGCAGCAAAAAGTTAAGGAGTAAACAGTTGTTTTGGCCACGCGTCGCTAAATTTCTGCTTTGGCTGGGTCGCTGGACACCGGTCGGCCCGACGCCGGGCAGGAGAAAAGCGGTCATCATTGGCGCACCGCATACGTCCAACTGGGACGGCTACTGGCTGCTGGTCTACAAAATCGCGTACGGCGTAGACGTGAAGTTTCTGGTGAAAAAGCAAATGTTCTGGTTTCCGATGAGCGTCCTGCTCAACGGCCTCGGCGGCGTACCGCTCGATCGACTCGACTCACGTTCAGCCGTCAAGCAAGCGGTCGCTGCATTCAATGACAATGACGACTACCTGCTTGGCCTCGCCCCGGAGGGCACGCGCAGCAAGACAAAAGGCTGGAAATCCGGTTTCTATCGAATCGCCGAAGAAGCTAACGTACCGGTCGTATTCGGATTCTTCGACTACGCACAAAAACGACTGGGATTCGGCCCGGTCATGATGCTGTCAGGTGATGTCGAAGCGGACATGACCATCATCCGCTCGTTTTACGAATCGGTGGGCGGTCGTAGCCCCGAGAAGACCAGCCCTGTGCAGATGTTGCGTGGCAAACGACGAACATAAGCGGCCCATTCGTAGTTTCGTGCGGCGCGCCGGCCGGATGACCGCGTCGCAGCAAAAAGCGCTGGATGAGCTTTGGCCCGAATTTGGCATTGAATATTCGCCGCAACTTTTGGACCTCCGGAAAGCCTTCGACCGCACTGCACCGATCGTCCTCGAGATCGGTTTCGGCAATGGTGAGTCTTTGGTGCAGCTTGCGCAGGAAGACAAGTCCGCAGATTTTCTCGGTATCGAAGTACACGACCCGGGCATTGGGCACTGCATGATCGCCGCGCGCGCCGCGGCCGTTGGCAACCTCAGAATTATTGCGCACGACGCGATCGAGGTCCTCGAGCACCAGATTGCTCCTGCGTCGCTTGCAAGAATTAATCTGTACTTCCCGGATCCGTGGCCTAAGAAACGCCACCACAAGCGGCGTATCGTACAACCGACATTTCTGGAACTGTGCGCCAGTCGGATGCAATCAAAGGCTTCACTGCATATTGCGACAGATTGGGCGAACTATGCGGAACACATTGATGAAGTCCTTGACGAATCTCCCTTGTTTGCCTGTGCCGAGCGTCGTCAGCACGGTGGCGACCGGCCACTGAATCGCCCGGCTACCAAATTTGAGCGCCGCGGCCTGCGAAAAGGACATCGAATCTGGGACTGGCGTTTTCAAAAAATTGATCTATAACTAATAGTAGGCACTTCGAAAAGGTGAATGCCATGGCAGTCGCGTATCCGGTTATAGGGAAGTGGTTTCGTCGCCCGAACGGCGGCATGTTCGAGGTTGTTGCTGTTGACGAGGATGATCACACAATCGAAATTCAGCATTTCGATGCCACCATTGAAGAAGTCGACCTGGAAGCCTGGAGCGAACTGTTTACAGTCGAAGTTAGTGCACCGGAAGATTGGTCCGGCTCAGTCGACATGGACCCGGATGACTACGTCGGTATCAAGGAAAGCGATATCCCGCCTGGCTTTCACGAATTATTCGAGTTTCTTAACGAACCGAATTAGTTAGCGTATCGCTAGCGAGCCGGCTTTCCACTGACATACACCACACCGTCGCGCACCGCGACATCGACAGTACGCAGCGACTTGCCCAGACAGGGTCCGGCGAAACACAGGCCGGTATCGATCTCGTAAAGCGCACCGTGCGACGCACAAATAATTGAACTGCGATCTTTGGTCAGAAACGAATCGGGCATCCAGTTGAGCGGATGACCAACGTGCGCGCAGAAATTCTCGTAGGCAAATACAGAGTCGCCCTGGCGCACGATAAAGCCATACAGCGGCCAGTCACCGTCACCAATCTGGAACTCGCGACAGCCCGGGTCGCCGAGTTCGTCGAGTTTGCCGATGGCAAGCTCTATGAAATCACTCATGACTGCCCAACGAGCTCATCGTGTCGCCGGGCGACAACAAATGACAAGACTATCGCCGGCACGCCAAGCGCCGCTGCATACAGAAAAAATCCAAGCCAGCCGATCGACTCCTGAACGTTCCCGGAGTACCCGGCCGTAAATTTTCCTAGCATGGACATAATCGAACTGAGAAGCGCGTATTGGGTCGCAGTGAACGACAAATTGGTCAGGCTGGAAAGATACGCAATAAGAACAGTGCCCGAGAAACCGCCGGCAAGGTTATCCGCTGTAATTGTTATCGCCAGCATCCACGGTTCCGGACCCACGATCACCATCGCGGCAAAGAAGAGATTGGTGCTGGCAATTAATAACGTTGCAGTAAACAAGCAGCGTGCGACACCCAGCTTGAGAACAGCCCACGCCCCGACTGCGACGCCTAAAAGAGTAATCCATGTGCCATACACTTTTGCTATCGCCGCAATTTGAATTTTTGTGTAACCGATTTCCAAATAGAAAGGATTTGCAAGAATGCCAAGAACGTAGTCGCTGATTCGATACAACGATATAAACAACAGCAAGACAATTGCGAATCGACCAAAGCGTTTGACAAAGTCTAAAAATGGCGTCGCCACCGCGCTATGAAACCAAAGGGAGGATTTCTGCAGCACAGTCTTGCCAGCGTATAAAGTCTGGCGCAGTTGTTCTGCGGGCTCGCGACAGACCAATGTCGTAATGACACCAATTAGCATGCAGCCTGCCATCGCCATATACGTTGTCGACCAGGACGCATACTCGGCAAGTGCCAGTGCGCCTGCCATACTCGCGAGCATCGCAATTCGGTAACCGTATTGGTAGGCAGCCGCGAGCACCCCCTGCATTCGGCTTGCCGCGCTTTCTATCCGATATGCGTCGATGACGATGTCCTGTGTCGCGGATGAGAACGCGACTGCAAGCGCTACGGCAGCAAATGCACCGATGTTTTCCGTTGGGTCCATCACGGCCAGAAACATCAGGCTGGCGCCGATCGATACTTGCGCCAGCAACATCCAGGCTCTGCGACGCCCCAATAGCCCTGTGAGGCCGGGAATTCGAAGCGAATCCACTATTGGCGCCCATACGAATTTGAAGCTGTAAGCGAAACCGAGCCAGGCGAAGGTACTAACGGTACTCAGCTGTAAGCCGGCTTCCGACAGCCATGCAGATAGCGTCGAATAAACTAACGGAAACGGCAGGCCAGAGGAAAAACCCAGCAACAAGATGACGAGAACATTTTTCTGCAACAGATGGTGCCACCCGAAAATATCATCGCGCGTGTCGCTGCTTACCTTAGTCATCGCGTGGCCAATCGTAATCCATGATCAGCGGTGCGTGATCGGAAAATCGCTGCTCCTTGAAGATATCAGTCGATACAACACGATTCTTGAGGCCTTCTGTAACCACCTGATAGTCGAGTCGCCACCCGACGTTGTTGTCCCAGGCACGACCACGGTTGGACCACCAGGTGTACTGGTCTGCTTCTGGCTGCACGACTCGAAATCCATCGACCCAGCGATATTCGCCAAATAACTTGTCCATCCAGGCTCGCTCTTCGGGGGTAAAACCAGAGTTCTTCTGATTCGCTTTCCAGTTTTTGAGGTCGATTTCCTTGTGCGCGATATTCCAGTCACCGCAAATGATGGTTTCGGAGCGGCGGCGACGCAGTTTGTGCAAGTGCTCGGTGAACGTTTCGAGACATCGAAACTTGGCTGCTTGTCGCTCCTCGCTCGACGAACCAGACGGCAGGTACACAGAAACCACGTTGATACCCTCGAGCTGCACTTCGATGTAGCGACCTTCATTATCAAACTCGTTGTCGCCGTAGCCGCGAACTACCTTCCTGGGTTTTTGTTTTGAGTAGATCGCGACACCGCTATACCCCTTCTTCACCGCATCTTCGTAGAAGCAGTGATAGCCCGCTGGAGCGAAGCATTCGTCGACTAGCTGGTGTACCTGAGCCTTGGTCTCCTGAATACAAATCACGTCCGCATCCTTCTCTTGCAGCCATGCAAAAAACCCCTTGCGGGCCGCGGCGCGAATGCCGTTCGCATTCAAACTAATTACCCGAAACAATCTGCGTCCCCTTTTGCCGTATGTCATACTCAAAAATGATCTCGAAGGCCGCCATCATACCGAAGCATGCAAGCGTACAAGAAAGAATTCATCGATCTCGCCATCGAACTTGGTGTGCTTCGTTTCGGCGAATTCACGCTCAAATCGGGTCGTGTAAGTCCCTATTTTTTTAACGCCGGTCTATTTAATACCGGTTATGCCGCCGCCCGGCTGGGTCGCTACTATGCAGCGACCATTGCCGATGCCGATCTCAAGTTCGACATGATTTTCGGCCCGGCCTACAAGGGCATTCCGCTCGTTGCGCTCACCGCAGCCGCTTTGGCAGAGCATCAGGCCATCGATGTCCCTTTTTCGTATAATCGCAAAGAGGCCAAAGCGCATGGGGAAGGTGGAAGTATTGTCGGCGCGCCGCTGGAGGGCCGAGTGCTCATTGTCGACGATGTGATTACGGCGGGCACCGCCGTCCGTGATGCCTATAAGATTATCTCCGCCGCTGCGGCTGAGGTCGCCGGCCTGGTGATTTCGCTGGACCGGCAAGAACGAGGTCAGGGCCCCGCCTCGGCCGTACAGGAACTTCAGCAGGCGCTTGGCATCCCGGTCATAAGTATCATCGGTCTAAACGACCTGATCGTTACTCTTGAAGAGTCGAGCGAGTATGAATCCTGCCTGGGCCCGATTCTCGAATACCGGCAAAAGTACGGGGTAACCTAATAAACAACTGTTTCTACTATTAATTGTGGAACTCATTTACACAATATCCAGATCGGATTAAGCTGTGTTTTCGCGAACCAGTCCCGTTCATGGACTTGCCTTTGATGGCATTATTTGACTATGCGACTAAATTTCAACGCCCTGGCCGTTTTGCTTCTGCTCCCGCTCCTCGCTGGAGCACAGCAGCGCGCGGCGTACACCTGGGTGGATGACGACGGCGTACGCCATTATGGCGACAAGATTCCTGCGCAGTATGCAGACAAACCAAAGTCGGTCATTAATGAACATGGCGTCATAGTTGGTCATATCGAAGGCAAAAAATCCGAAGCAGAGATTGAGGCTGAGCGCATCGCGAAGGAATTAGCCGTCGAGAAAGAATTACAAATGCGCGCCGACCGCGCTTTGCTGGCGACGTATCAGAATGTCGATGAAATCGAAATGCACCGTGATCGCAGAATCGAGTTGTTCCAGGCTCAGTCGCGGGTAACCGAACTCTATTTGCGAAACCTGGACCGTCGCTTGCTGCAACTGAAAGCAGAGTCGAGGAAGTTTCGTCCTTACAGCTCTGATCCAAGCGCACCTATGGTCGAACCCAAACTAATGCGTGAGATTCAGGAAACCGAGTCGACCATTTCGCGACACCAGAAAAATCTGGAAAAGTATCAACAGGAAGAAGCGGACATCATCCAACGCTTCGATGGCGACATTCATCGCTTTAAGAGCCTTAAGGGTCTTCCGATGACAACCGCTCAGGCTTTACCCGAGTGACCAAATCCGCCTGATCCTCTGGCGCTATCGTCGAACTCGTCGACGACACTGAACTCAACCTGCTCTACCCGCACAAAAACCATTTGCGCGATTCGCTCACCCGGCTGAATCTCATAACTCGCGCTACTGCGATTCCAGCACGAGATGTACACCTGCCCCTGGTAGTCCGAGTCAATGAGCCCGGTTAGATTGCCAAGCACCAGGCCGTGCTTATGGCCCAGCCCGGAACGAGGCAGCAGCACCGCTGCCAGCGTCGGGTCACCGATGTAAATTGCCAGCCCGGTCGGAATCAGGGTTGTTTCGCCTGGCTGCACTGTCTGTGCCGCATCGATACAGGCGCGCATATCCAGGCCGGCAGATCCGTCGGTGGCATAGTGTGGCAGGGGAATTGCGTCCCCGATCCGGGGGTCCAGGATTTTCAGTTCAATTGATCGCATATTCCCCGGAACTGTACGCGATCTCGAAACGCTCGGCGATGAGTTTGAGAACGTCGCGGGCGAGCTCGGTTTTTTCTGCCGTATTGAACGCCTGCTCCCCAGCCTGCCAGTAAACACTGACTGCATTCTGGTCGCTGTCGAATCCCTTCCCGTCACCAACCTGATTCGCCACGATCATGTCGAGCTTCTTTCGCTGCAACTTGCCAAGCGCGTGGTCACGTACATTTTCAGTTTCAGCAGCAAAGCCCACCGTGAACGGCGGATCATCCAATGCTGCGACCGAGGCGAGAATGTCCTCTGACCGAACCAGATCAATACTCATGGTCGCAGCGTTTTTCTTGATCTTCTGCGTCTGCATTTTGGTCGGCCGATAATCCGATACCGCCGCTGTCGCGATGAATATGTCTGCGTCCGCAATATGTTCGTGCGTAGCGTCGTACATTTCCTGTGCGCTTTCGACTCGATAAACGTCCGCTCCGTTAGGTGGCGAAATTGAAGTAGGTCCGCTGATCAAGACGACGCGTGCACCCTGTTCCAATGCGGCGGCGGCGATCGCGTAGCCCATCTTTCCGGAGCTGCGATTAGTGATGAAACGAACGGGATCGATCGGTTCGCGGGTTGGCCCAGCGGTGACCACGACCGTTTTACCGCTTAGCCGGAGATCGTCCCGACCCACCAAGGTCGGCCCGCAGACAATCGCTGCGATTTCGTCAGGATCGAGCATGCGCCCCTCGCCAACATCACCACAGGCTTGCGAGCCACTATCCGGCCCAAGAATTTTGACGCCCCGCGCTGCCAGTGTGTCCCGGTTCGACTGCACGGCAGCGTTTGCCCACATAACTTTGTTCATTGCCGGCGCAATTGCGAGTGGCGCCTCGGTCGCCAGACACACCGTTGTCAGCAAATCGGATGCCGCGCCGGACGCGAGCCGCGCAATAATCCCGGCTGTCGCCGGTGCAATCAGGACGACATCTGCCCACCGCGCGAGCTCGATGTGACTCATCGATGCTTCCGCTTCCTTATCCCACAGGTTGGAGCGAATGGGCCTGCCTGAAACCGCTTGCAGGGCGGTTTCGGTTACGAATTCCGCGGCCGACTCCGTCATGACGATTTGCACCTCCGCGCCGCGTTCACGCAGACGCCGCACCAGTTCGGGTGTCTTATACGCGGCGATTCCACCGGAAATACCAAGTAACACGTTCATAGCAGAAGCTTACCACCTCCCCTCATACTCAAAGGGCGTCTGTGAACACAGATATTTCGCTCTGTTTTTGAACGCTCAGAGCTGCGGCTGGATCCAGACTTTGCGGTTTAAGTGCTCGCCGATCTTGACCAGCGTTTTTGCCGCCGCTGCGACAGGTTTTTGTCGATACACTCGTTGCGGATTCGAACTCGTCTGCAACTCCTGACCCAATTTCCGAATCGATTCGAGCGAACTCACGGTGGCTCGATCAATACGCGCATCTGACCACAAAACTGCGCGCTCGAGATGGTGCGCGGTCGCCCAGAGGTAGTGCCCAGCCATCTTGTGCCTGTTCGTATCCCGAGACTGCAAACTGAGCATCAGGTAATGTTGTGCCAATAACCAATGCGCGCGTGCGAATGCCGAGTCGAGGGCACCGACTGTCACTGATACATCGGCAATGTTGCCTTGAATCCGCTGCAGCTCTTCCACGTTCTCCGACAATGGAAGGAGGAGTCCCTCAACAGCGCGACCTGCCTCTATAGAAAGAAACCCGATAGATGTTTGCAAGTCGCGGGACGCCGCGTCTAAATCCTTGCGTATGAATGCATCCCGAATCGACCTGAAACGTCGCGATGGCAGGTCATAAAACATGGCCCAGGTCGCTTCGTCGAGCTCGAACAACGGCCGCTCGGCTGCCGCGTCGTTCGCCTGTGCGATCGCCCCCAGAGACAGTGTCGCCAGCGCAACAACGCACGCAGTCCATCCCGGACTTTTAGTCTTGCGAATACTGGTATGCATGATGTCGTTTCGATAGTCCCCTTTCAGCGTACTTTGCGCAAGCATATTTTCCTGTACGATCGCCCGCGTATTGACCGAATTTGACAGTGCTCCGTACTGGTTCGTTCAACATAGGTGGAAATTCATGCTGCGCACATTCTATGCTCCGCTCGTCGTGGCAACACTCTTCAGTTGTTGCTCGCTGCAGGCACAGGCTGCTGAGGACGATATCGGGATATGGACGGTTTTTTCGACGACGGATGTCATCCCGTCCGATGCTGGCCCGGACCGCTGGTCATACGCATTCGACGCGCAGGCCCGCTATTTCGACATTGGCACCGGAATCAACCAGTACCTGGTGCGACCGTCAATAGGCTATAAACCGGGCGATAATCTGCAGTTTTGGCTGGGTTACGCCCATATATGGTCTCGCAACAGGGCTGGTGCAAAGCTCGATGAGGACCGCCTTTTTCAGCAGATCAATTGGGCAGCAGGCAATGCCTTTGGCGGCGCTATCAGTATGCGTACTCGATTATTGCAGCGCACCCTCAGCAGCAGCGATGACACAGCAGTTGTGTTCCGCATCATGGCGAAGTACACGCGACCCCTCACAACCGATGGCTCGCGGAATTTGCTGATCAGCGTTGAGCCGTTTTTCAACCTTAATGACACCGATTGGGCTGGCCAGTCCGGTCTTATTCAGCACCGAATCGCCGCCGGCGTCGGCTGGAAAATTCACGATAAATTGACCATCGAAACCAGCTACATGAATCAATATAACTTGCGAGAAAACGCGGTCGATGTCAGCAACCACCTTGCAGTAATCAACTTCAAAGTGAAGTTTTGACCTGATTTGACGCTTGTGCGGCACTTGCAGCGGCTGGCAGGCTGCAGCCATGACAGATGCCGAACTACTCGCCCCCATCATCGGCGGCCAGGATCTGGCCGAGCGACTGCTGCGCCGCTTCGGCAGTCTGCGCGCCTTGTTGCATACCGATGCTGCGCTACTCACAACAGAACCGGGCATTGGCGGCGGCCGCTCTGAGCTGCTACGCGCCTTGCCTGAGCTTGCGCGGCGATATTTTGAGGAATCGCTGCCTGTCGGCGCGGCGATTACGAGCCCCAGTGACACACAGGCCTTTCTGCACGCCAAAATCCGGCATCTTGGACACGAGATGTTCTGCTGCCTGTATCTGGACAATCGGCATCGAGTCCTGCGCTTCGATCAGCTATTTCGCGGCACTATTGATGGCACCAGCGTCTATCCTCGCGAGGTGGTGAAAGAGGCGCTGTCAATCAACGCCGCGGCTGTCATTCTCGCGCACAATCACCCCTCAGGCGTCGCCGAGCCCAGCCAGGCGGACGAACGCATCACACGGCGCCTCAAATCCGCCCTGGAACTGGTCGATATACGGCTTCTGGACCACCTGATTATTGGGAACGTCGAAACCACCTCTCTGGCCAGCCGCGGCCTGCTATGATTCGCGCCGGGAACCCTTGTATTGCGCGGTTCGGGCTGGTATAAAGTCCCGCTCTCTGCCCGCCAACCGCGGGCAACTTTATTGTTAAAACAGAGACTTATACGTCATGTCCAAGGTATGTCAGGTCACGGGGAAGCGCCCGCAGAGCGGAAACAACGTTTCTCACGCCAATAACAGAACACGTCGCCGGTTCTTGCCTAACTTGCAGAACAAGCGCTTTTGGCTGGAAGCCGAGAGCCGTTGGGTGCGCCTGCGCATATCGATGAAAGGCATGCGCATCATCGACAAGCACGGCGTCGATAAAGTCGTTGCGGACCTGCGTGAGCAGGGCCAGAAAATTTAAAGCGCAGGATTGATCGATGGCTAAGAGTAATCGCGAACAAATCCGTCTCGTTTCGAGTGCTGGCACAGGCCACTTCTACACGACGGCGAAGAACAAGAAACTCCATCCCGAAAAGATGGAGACGAAGAAATACGATCCTACGATTCGTAAGCACGTGATCTACAAGGAAGCCAAGATCAAGTAACGCTCATGCGGCATGCCTGAGCTTCCTGAAGTAGAAACCAGCCGCCGCGGCATCGAGCCGTTTCTGGTCGGCGAGCGCATTAACCAGGTCATCGTTCGAGAAAAGCGCCTGCGTTGGCCGGTTCGCACCGACGTGGCAAAGAACCTCACGGGCCAGACAGTCGAGTCCGTCACGCGACGCGCCAAATACTTACTGATCAACACCAGCAACGGCACCGCGATGATTCATCTCGGTATGTCGGGAAGCGTCTACATCGTCGATCACGATACGCCCGCCAGTTTTCATGAGCACTTCGATATTGGCCTGGCGTCTGGCAAGACGCTGCGCTACCGCGACCCACGGCGCTTCGGTTCGCTGCACTGGACCAAGAGTCCTGAGCAGCACAAACTCATTCGATCACTCGGACCCGAGCCGCTCGGCGACGACTTTTCCGGCTCGTATCTCTGGCAACGCTCTCGCGGACGCAAAGTTACGATCAAGCAGTTCATCATGAACGCCAACATCGTTGTTGGTGTCGGCAATATCTATGCTTCGGAAGCATTGTTTCTGGCCGGCATCAGTCCGCTGCGTGCTGCGGGTCGGGTTGCGCGTCACCGCTACGACAAACTTGCCGACGTCATCCAGGTCGTCTTGCGAAAAGCCATTGCTGCCGGCGGTACGACCCTGCGAGACTTTTACGGCGGTGATGGCGAAGCAGGCTACTTCAAACAGGAGCTTACTGTGTACGACCGCGAGGGTAATCCGTGCTTGCAGTGCAAGCGGCCGATTTCAGCCGTCGTTTTAGGCCAGCGCTCAACCTATTACTGCAAGCATTGCCAGCGTTAGGGCGAACCGCCTCTGCTAAGCAAGGCCTGCCTGACCTGCGGTGATACGAACTCACTGATATCGCCACCCAGGCTCGAAACCTCTTTGACCAGGCTCGATGAAATGAAGTTGTACTTCTCCGTCGGCGTAAGGAACAAGGTTTCAACCTCGTCGGTCAAGTGCCGGTTCATATTGGCAAGTTGGAATTCGTATTCAAAATCGGACACTGCGCGAAGTCCACGAATAATCACCCGCAAGCCGCGCTCTTCTGCAAAGTCCACAGTAAGCCCGGCGTATCCGCAGACTTCGACATTATCCAGATCAGCCAGAGCGCTTTTCGCCATGTTGACCCGCTCTTCGGTTGAAAACATCGGCGCCTTGCTGGCCGGATTGTCGGCAATTGCCACAACAACTCGATCAAACAGCTGCGCTGCTCTACGCACTAGATCTTCGTGACCGAGAGTGATCGGGTCGAACGTTCCCGGGTACATTGCAGATACTGTCATTGACGCATCCTCTAGGTTTGCTTACCGGCATCCAGTAGCGAATATCGCACATTGCCTGCAGTTTTCGTTTTCAGCACTTGCCATTGCTCCGGCAACCTGAGCTCCGGCTTGCTCCGATCTGCCTCGACATAGATACGTGCATTGTCTGCGAGAAGCGAGCCTTCCTCCAGAATTCTACACAAGTCAGGCAGCAATTCGTCGCCGAATGGGGGGTCGACAAACACGATCTCGAAAGGGGCGACGTTGTCCTGCTGTAAGAACTTCGCTGCGCTGGTCTGATACACCAGGGCATTCGCTGCCTGCAAAGTCGCTATGTTTGTATGTAACGTCCTCGCTGCTATGGCCGACTTTTCGATGAAAACGCAGCACGCGGCACCGCGTGACAGGGCTTCGAGACCGAGTGCCCCGGTGCCGGCAAACAGATCGAGGCAGCGCGCGCCGGCGATGCGCGGCGCCAGCCAGTTGAACAAGGTCTCCCGGATGCGCGCAGAGGTTGGTCGCAGACCCGGCACATCCGCGATTTCTAACAGACGACTGCGCCAGTTTCCCGCTACAATACGCAGCCGTCCGGGCTGAGTTTGATTTTTAGCGTTTCGCTTTGCCAATTGACACATCCTTAACATCGCCAGTGTAGGCGATTCATCACCCACAGGTGAATTTGATTACCGATGTTTGGAAAAAGAAAAAAGGAAAAGGAAAAGGATAAGTCAGCCGAGCAAGGTGGTTTCATCAAGCGCTTGCGCGCGCGGCTGAACAAGGGTGACAGCTGGTTAAGTTACGACCTTGCAAACCTTGCGCCCGGCGGCAACATTGATGCAGATGTGCTCGAGGAACTCGAGTCACTTCTGGTGATGGCCGACGTTGGCATCGCAACGACGGAGCGAATTATTGCGGATCTTCAGGACAGTCTTGCTCGCAAAGAGCTCAAAGATGTCGCTGCACTCAAAGAAGGTCTGCGCCAGTCCCTGCTATCTATTCTGCGACCCGTCGCCCAGCCGCTACTCATTGAAAAGACCGACGGGCCGTTTGTTATTTTAATGGTCGGCGTAAACGGCGCTGGCAAGACCACAACTATCGGTAAGCTAGCGCGGCGACTCAAGAATGACGGGCTGTCCGTAATGCTCGCAGCCGGAGATACTTTTCGCGCCGCTGCAGTTGAGCAACTACAGGCCTGGGGTGAACGCAACAAAGTTCCAGTCATCTCGCAACACTCCGGAGCCGATCCGGCAGCTGTAATTTTTGACGCCTGGGAGGCTGCACGCGCACGAAATATTGACGTGCTGCTCGCCGACACTGCCGGGCGCTTGCAGAACCAGCAAGGGCTGATGGACGAACTGATCAAGATAAAACGGGTTGCGGCTCGTAACGATGCGACCGCCCCGCAGGAAATTATGTTGGTCCTTGACGCGAGCCAGGGACAAAATGCGCTTGTGCAGGCCGAGAAATTCCACGAGGCGCTGGGGCTAACCGGAATTACGGTCACCAAGTTGGACGGCAGTGCAAAGGGTGGCATTCTGCTGGCCATCGCACATCAACTGCGAGTGCCCGTGCGCTTCATTGGCATCGGTGAGTCAGCCGACGATATGCAACCTTTTGATGCGGACGAATTTGTTGATGCTTTGTTGGCAGGCATGGAATAGCCATGATTAATCTTGAGGACGTTACCAAGCGCTACCCTGGCGGGCAGGAAGCACTATCTGGTCTTAGCCTTACGGTTGAAAAAGGTGAGATGGTGTTTGTCACCGGGCATTCGGGCGCTGGTAAGAGCACGTTGCTCCGGCTCATTGCTTTGATCGAACGTCCAACTGGCGGGCAGGTTATTGTGGACGGGCAAAATACACGACGCGTGAAACGTCGCAAGATCCCGGCCTATCGCCGCCAGATCGGCATGGTGTTCCAGGACCACAAGCTACTGTACGACAGAACTGTTTTTGACAATGTTGCGCTGCCGCTGATTATCGCTGGCATGAGCTATCGCGATGCAGGTCGCCGGGTTCGACCGGCTCTCGAACATGTGGATCTGCTACATAAAGAAAAGCAAAACCCCGCGACCTTGTCGGCAGGAGAACAACAACGCGTGGGTATTGCTCGCGCAGTCGTGTCGCGTCCGAAGCTACTCATTGCCGATGAACCAACCGGCAACCTGGATCCGGACTTGTCGCTGGAAGTGATGCGAATGTTCCGGCGCTTCAACGAAGTTGGCGTAACGCTGCTGATAGCGAGTCATGACATTGCATTGATCGACAAACTCGGCTGCCGCCGCATTGAATTGGACGGCGGCAAACTTGCACCGCCGCCCGAGGATCTGGAGCCATGGGAATGACCGGCTGGCTTACACGGCACGCAAGTACTGCGATTGGTTCACTCGGTCGCTTGTTTCGCCAACCATTTGCGAGCCTGATGATTGTCCTTGTCATTGCGGTAACACTTGCTATTCCGGCAGCGTTAAATCTGGTTGTAAAAAACGCGCAGTCTGTGAGCGCCGGTTGGGACAACGCTCTCGATTTCTCAGTGTATTTGAAAGCAGGCGCTTCAGAATCGGACGCCGCCGATCTCGCGAGCCTTATTCAGCAACGCGCGGATGTTG
>JBBKWL010000210.1:0-2553 GCA_037968975.1 Woeseiaceae bacterium
CCGGGTCGCTGCCAGAGTAATTCGCTCTGCCGCCAAACAAGAGTCGCTTGTCAGCGCTCAAGCGAAAGTACTGCACTGCGAAGTTTTGATCGCAGACTGCAAGGTCGTGCGGATTAATCGAGGCCACCAATTCATCGGACAACGGCTGCGTCGCGATTATGTAGCTGTTCACCGGAAACATGACGCCGCGCAATTGTCGCTCGAGCAGATGATAGGCATTCCCGGCGATGACGACTGCGTCTGCGATTACAGAGCCATTTTTGGTGACGACTCGCGGTCTGTTGCCGTGCTCAATATGAGTTACCGGCGACTGCTCATAAATCGTTGCGCCAAGTGATGTCGCGGCCAGCGCTTCGCCTATGCATAAGTTCAGCGGATGTAGATGGCCATTGCCCATATTAAGGAGCGCACCGACATACGCACTGGTGCCAATCAAGTCGCCGGTTTCCTCCGCCGACAAGAGTCGGACTTCGTGAGGAAATCCGGCTTGCTGCAGTCGAGTGAAGTCTTCTTCAAATGCGCGCAAATGCCGGGGTTTGTCCGCAACATCGACGTAACCCGATTTGAGATCGCATGCAATCGAATACGTCTGCACCCGCTCGCGGATGATCTCGTGCCCGGCCCAGCGAAGTTCGCCAAAAACCGTTTCGACATCCTTCCCGAGCTGTTTTGCAATCGTGCTCTCGCCGGGAATGCCCGCGATAAGCTGTCCGCCATTGCGACCCGAAGCTCCCCAACCGACTTTGTGCGCTTCGACTATATGGACGGTGTAACCACGCTCAGCGAGGTGTAGGGCGGTCGATATGCCGGTGAAACCCGCGCCGATAACGCAAACATCTGCCCGTTGCTCGCCGCGCAATGACGCGAAATTCGTGGTGTGGTTCACCGTGGCCGCGTAGTAAGAGCCTGTGTGAGGTTGTGATTCCATGGGTCAAACTAGCCCTCATTGAATTCGATTGGGTGCGGCGATGAAGTCCTGACTTTCAAATTCTGTCGCTGTATCCTAGCGCAGCTGCGCATGACCGTGCAGCTCGGTTTGTATTGATGGAGGCGTCTCTTGGAGAAAATTGTAGCTCAGGTTGTTTCTGTCCACTCCGGTTCAAATAAAGATTCGAGCAAAAATCCGCAGCCGCGAATTGAGGTCGAATTGATGGGCATTGTCGGCGATGCTCATCGCTCTTACACCCGTAAGGCCTGGGCGGGTGACAAGCAACGCGAGGGCACGACAAGACGCAACGAGCGGCAATGGTCGGCAGTGTCTCTGGAAGAATTGGCTGAGATTTCCGATGCGCTGGATTTAAGTGAGCAGTTAACCGCCACCTGCCTGGGGGCGAACCTTTGCTTTAGTGGCATTCCGCAATTGTCACGGTTGCCCAAAGGTACACTCCTGAAATTTCCATCCGGCGCCGAGCTCATGGTCGAAGAATACAACCCGCCGTGCGGATATATGGGCGAAAAAATTGCTTCTCTGTATTCGACCAAAAGTGGCGCAGCAATTTCGTCGACCGCGTTTTCGAAAGCAGCCAAACTGACCCGAGGTATCGTCGGTGTAGTAGAAGCAAGCGGTGTCATAAAAGCCGGTGACGAAGTGACGGTCGAAATCTATGCAACGCCGTCCTGGCTCGTTCGATCTGAACAATCATAGGCAGCGGGCGCCGGGACACTTGATTCGCGCCGCATCCGGGCATCGAGATACACTGCGACAATGACGAACAGCGCGATCACGAATTCAAATTACAAGTCGGCGCCCTGGATGCAAGAGACGCTTCAGGAAGGGTTCCGCTTGCTGCAGTCGGGACAAGCCGAAAAAGCATCGGAGTGCTGCCGCAAGCTGCTAAGTGCCAAACCGGATCTGGTCGAGGCACATTTCCTGGTTGGTTTGATTGCGACCGAGCTCAAGCAAACGCTGACGGCGATCCAGGCCTTCGGTTCGGTAACGACATTGCAACCGGAGCACGCGGCCGCGTGGGCAAATCTGGCGCGGCATTTTACGCTCGCAGGGCAACCAGGGCGTGCAGACGCGGCGTTGCAAAAGGCGGTCGAACATCATGACGGCAACCCGATTGTGCTGGATACGATTTCGTCTGTTTACGGCTTGCTCGGCGATCAGCAGGAAGCCTCGCTGTGGATCAACAAGGCGGTGCAGAAGGATCCGAAGAGCGTGCCGTTCCTGGTCAATTTGGCAAACAATCAGATGTTTCTCGGCGATCTGGACGATGCTGAGGTCAGTTTACGCAAGGCGCTCAGCTTTAACCCGGGTAACGCGAACGCACACTGGGTTTTGTCCAATGTCCAAAAAGCGACCGACAGGGAGCATGTGGACCAGTTGGAACGCCTGGTAAAAAACGAGAAACGAAATCAAAGGTCATTGGCATTTCTATACTACGGTCTTGGCAAAGAACTTGAAGACCTGGAGGAGTGGGACAAAGCGTTCGACGCTTTCGCTCGTGGCGCGGCGGCGCGTCGGACCACTCTCGAGTTTGATGAGCAGTCCGAAATTGAAATGTATGCGGCTTTCGCCGCTACGTTTACTGCAGAATGGCTGGAACAGGG
>JBBKWL010000211.1:0-2927 GCA_037968975.1 Woeseiaceae bacterium
CCATGGCAGCAATTCGATGCGCTTGCACCGATTCCAACGGTTATTTTGTGGGGGCGCCTGTCCGACATCCTGACCGCAGACCTCGTTGCCAAGGTGCAAGCCCGCAAGCCCGATATCGAAATAGTTGCGGTAGCAAACAGAGGCCATTCACCCCTGCTCGACGAACCGGAGTGTGTTGCCGCGATCGATCATTTTCTCAATAAGGTAATGTAATGCGCCACCAACAAATACGCCACTTTGCCGTCATGTTCTCTATTCTCGTCGGCGTTGCCTGTAGCGACGAAGGCGGCAATAGCGACGATGGCCGCGAAGAATTGCCGCCTACCACCTTCCAGATTGATACGAACCGAATCACCGTTTCCGGAATTTCCTCTGGCGGTTACATGGCCGGGCAGCTGCACATTGCACACTCGAATTTGTTTAGCGGTGTTGCGATTCTGGCAGGCGGCCCCTATTGGTGCGCCGAAGGGTCAATCCTGAAAGGGCTCGGCCCGTGTCTTACCGGTGACGACATTGATCCCTCACGATTGCTAAATTACGCACGCGAGCTATCGGACGCGGGCCAGATCGACGCACTCGCGAATCTGACTGAAGACCGGGTCTGGCTCTTTCATGGCGCGAACGACGCTGTCGTCGGCGCCGGAGTCGTTACTGCGACAGCGGATTTTTACGAACCGCTGGTAGCATCCGGCGGGATTGTTGCCGTCACTGATGTGGCCGCCGTGCACGGTATGCCCACGCTATCAGTGGGTGCCGCATGCGACACAATGGCGCCGCCGTTTCTGAATTCCTGCGACTACGACGCTGCCGGGGACTTGCTGCATGCCATGTACGGGCCGCTGCACGGGCGAGTCGCAGCGGACAGTGAGCTACGTACCATTATGCAGCCCGGTTCGGACAACGCGAAAATGCTTGAGTCTGCATTTCTATACGTCCCCAGGAACTGCGCCGACGGTGAGAGTTGTGGCTTACACGTAGCGCTGCACGGCTGCCAGCAGTCTTCCGAGTTCATCGACGCTACCTTCGCCACCGGTGCTGGTTACAACGAATGGGCAGAGTCGAATGATTTGCTGGTGCTGTATCCGCAAGTTGCGAGCAGCAAAGTAGCACCAGCCAATCCTTTGGGATGTTGGGACTGGTGGGGCTACACGGGTGACGATTACGCGACCAAAGCTGGCCCGCAGGTTGCCGCAATCAAGTCCATGATTGACGCGCTGGCAGGATTGAATTTGCCATGACGCTCAAGTGGTAATCACTTAGTTAGGCAAAGTGTATTTAACGTTGCCCCTGCTCACGACAATCAACTTGCGCTTTATCAACTCGTCGACAAGCGCTGACAACTCCGCCTCGGTCAGGGATTCGGAGACAAGATTGCTGATCGTATTCTGCAGCGTTTTGACCTTTCTGGGTCGCGACTGACCACGCCCAATGAGGTTTTTAACGATCGCGTCGATCTTGTCGTCCTTCTTGGCCTTTTTCGGTATCCGCAGGTTCGGTATCTCTGCAAGATCACTTTCCCGACGGATACGGACCTTGCGACCCTTCAAGTGGCGAATCAGCGGATCGAAACCCCGGTCCTTACTGATGATGTGAAAGCTGCCCGCCGGATCTGCTGCCGCCAGTTCGCCGATGTAGTAAGCAATATGAAAGTCGAGCGCATTCGGCCCGCTTCCATCAATCTCAATGTACTTTGCTTTGTTGCCGAGCACCTGCATCGCCACGGCCACATGCCGGGGGACTTTGGTCTGGTTCGCGCCGATGAAAACGAACACATTGAAAGGATGCGTGGCAAGAATGCCCAGGTTTTTCGGCTGGACATTCTCGAAGTCGATCAGGACATAGTTGGTTGGCACACTGGCCTCCGTGGTCTTATTCGCAGTGAAAGTCGCTCATTCTACTCATGCATGGGCGGCACGGCGCCCCGTTCGACCAGTTCCAGCATGTTGGTCCAGAAATCCCTAACTTTTCAATGTTTTAACGACTGGACCATATATGGTCCTGTGACTGGTTTAACATTTTCCCGCCGCGATTCGGTGTTTAATTATGGTCGTCATTTCCCACATTTTGCCTCGAGATTTGGCACCTCACAAAACAGCTGGCACCGCGTCGTGTCGGCAAATGGAGAGAATCATGACTAACATTAAAACAGTTTTGACTGCGTTATCGATGACGCTATTTATCGCGGGTTGCGGCGGCGGCTCATCGTCGTCGCGTACACCACCGCCACCAGTCCCCCCGGTTGATGATTCGCCGTCCGGCGCATGGGGCGGTCAGGCAGTCACCCCGGATGTTCTCGACACGTCGACAAGTTTTGAGTTCGACGACGCCGACGGATTTGTCGTCGGCGCCACACCGTTCTCATCCGACTTCCAGGGCGGCGTCGCCGAGACTCGTGGCAATGCGGCGTTATACAACGACGGCATTTACTCGTGGCACGTCGACACTTCCGCTACCGGAACGGTCGGTTTCGAGACGCCAGCAGCGTCGGTGTCGTTTTTTACCCGAGCCGTCGCCGTAACCGGCATCGCCACGGTGACGTTCCTGGACCCCGACGACAATGTGCTCATTGGCAGCAATCTGTTACCCCTTGTCTTCGTGGTGACCGACACCTTCACAGAGATAAACGTGCAACGTGACCGTGACCTGGGCGAGGCGCTTATTGGCAGCATTAAAGTGGAGGTCGTGAACGGCGAGGTCGTTATCGACTCCTTCAATTACGGCTTTCCGAGTTCGCAGGCAGCCGACGACATTGGCTGCGTCGTCGCAGCCAATAACGAGTTCGCCTGTGCAATTAGCGATGCGGCAACCGGCGAGTTCGTCGGCGGCGCAAACGGCACCCTCTCGGTGAGCGTCGACCAGGTCAGCGGTTCGGGATCCATGTATGCCGCACCGGGCAATTTCCTGGCTAACGGATTGACGACTGCACC
>JBBKWL010000212.1:0-3490 GCA_037968975.1 Woeseiaceae bacterium
GAAGCCAGATCGGGCAATTCCCCGGCAACGATAACGACATCCGCGCTTTCTTTAACGCCGGAAACTGCGAGATTCGAGGGCTTGACCCGTGCGTGCGATACCAGGACGCTGCCATTCAGGGTCAGGCTTGAATAGTCGTAGTTGATGCGCAGATCGAGATCACCACGCGCCTTGAGGTCGGGAACGTCGACCAGCGTCATATTGTTACCACGCAGTTCGACTGCGAAGCCTTGTGCCACGGTACTGGCGTAGTCTGCATGTGTGACAATTCTGCCGCGTCCGTCGCCAGACCGGAAGTCACCGCTCAGCTCAAGCTGGCCGTCCTCGCGCAGCCGGCTCGATAAATCGATCTGCTCAAGATGCAGGCCGATCGGGAGATAGGTAAGGCTGCCATTGCTTACAGCCAGGTCACCGACCAGCTCCGGGTCGGATAGTGTGCCGGCAAGTACAAGGTCAGCATGAAAGCTTCCGTGCGCCTCATCAACCATGGGTACGAGCACGGCCAGGAATGCAATATCTGACAAGTTGATATCAAATATCCCGTCGATCCTGCTGCTGGTCCCCTGTTCAATGTCCGCAATTGAAAACTGCGCGCCGATATGACCGAATTCGGACATCGGCAAGGTCGCGCTGCCGGACAGTAGTCGCCCATTCGCAATATCAAAGCTCAACAGACCCGGCTCTGTCTCGATCAGGATATCGGGGTAATCGCTGCTAAGGATAGTGCCAGCAGTTGTGGTCAGGTTGCCCTTACCTGTGGTTCCGGAAGATGCGCTTTGCGTCCATTCGAAATTGCCGCTCACAAACTGGTCAAACTGAAAGCTGGTATCAACCAAAGTCTTCAAAAGATTGACCGGAACATCGGCAAGGTCCGCTTTGATGTCCAGAGATTTTTCGTCCGACCAACCGGCCTCCGCACATAATCCCCAGCCGGTGCTAGCGTTGATGCAAGCACGTTCGAGGGTTACGGCGCGCTCGGATAACATGAACGCTACCGGTGCGGACAATTCCGCGGCCCTGTCCGCTGCCAGCGCAAGTCGCAGTTCCTGCAACTTACCTTGCCAACTACTCGGTCGCCGGAGGTCATCGACTGCGCCGACCGCCAACAGGCTTACCTCTACGTCGTCATAGGACGCGGCGAAGGACAGACTCTGCGTTTGGGTGTCGGCGATCAGGCCGAGGGTTATATTTTCAAGAGGCCGGTCGCCTATGTTGAGCTGTGCGATGTTCACTTCCGCCTGCATCACCCCGGCATCGCCGGACTGATCGATGACCTCGATCCCCTCGGCCCGAATATCGCCGTACTCGAACTCCGCACTGCTTGCGTCGACCTGCAGAAAGAGACTCTCGGGATCTAATGACACGCGCCCGTTCGCTACAAAGTCGCCATCCACGTTGTCAAGATACTGTGCGGCGTCAACGACCAGGGCATCAAATTCAAGACCGGACCTGGCGAACGGATCTCCGTCGAGAGTGAGGCGGGTGTCGCCATGCGTTATATGCAGCGCCTTTGCCGTGATTCGGTCGTCCGACAAACTGATGTGGCCGTTCGCTGTCAGCGGCGCAGCGCGAAACCGGGCGCTGATCTTCGCTAGTTCGAGGTCGAGTTGAAAGGGTGATAATCGGCCGGTGGCGTCGACCCTGCCGGTAACATCGCTAGGCCAGTCGCTGGTGAACGCCACAAGTTCGACGCTCTTCACATTGAGGCCGGCGGACCAATTTTTTTCATTGCGCCAGTTAAACGACGCATAGCCGGACACGTTGCCGTCGAGTACCGCACTTTCGGCTATTGTGGTTTCGAAGTGATCCCGATCGCCGAAGCCGTCAATCTGTAATTGACCCAGCGGGGTTGCTGCGGTGCCGATCGCAACGAGCCCGTCGATGCGGTAGTCGTCCAGAGAGCCGTCGACAGTAATGGATCCGGTATTGCTGGTGACGGTCGGCTCAGCTCCGACGAGCGGCCACAACGCATTCTTCCAGCGCAGGGCACCTTCCACGGTGGATGCTGTCAGGTCAACATTGGCATCAAGGTTCACCGACATGTCGGAGTTGGCTGCGGCAAGATAGGAGTCGCTGACGGCCAGCTGCTTCCGATTCAGTAGCATCGATAGTTCGCCATTGATTGGATGCTCCGCCGGCCAATCGTCAAGCACAGTATGCAAGTCGAACCTGGCAACACTGACGCGCGACTCCAGCAACCATTCCGCGCCCCATATGAATTGACCCTTCCCGCTCAGGTTGAGGTCGGCGCTTTGGAGTTCTAATGCGGAGAACGTGATGCCGGAACGGGAGCCCTCTCCAATGATATGAGACTCAACTGCCTCGATGTCTGGCGTGGCCAGCGTTGCCGCCGCGGTTAGCGAATACCTATCGATATCGCCAATGCTGGCGGCACTTCCGTCCGCGATATGAAGTTCGGATTCGTTCTCTCCAAGTGCAAGCGTCATTTCTACGACTTGCGCCTGCAAGTCCCAGGTCAGAGAGTCGAGTAAGTCAGAAAGCGAGCCGCGCAGCGATATCGCAACGGGCGACGACGTCGCATTGATGTGCAGCTCGTCGAGATTCCCTTCGCCCTGCAGTTCAAGGGCCAACGCGGTTGCCAGTCCGGTTAGCGCCGGGGCAATCGTCATTTGACCGCCGACAGATGCGGCGAATGGCGAGTCAAGATCAAGTGCGGCATGCAACCGGGCATTACTATCCAGCGCGTTGAAGGCCAGCTGATCAACAACAATGTCATCGCCCCAGCTTCCGGCAAGCACAACGTCGGTCAGCTCCAGAGCATTTCTTTGCAAGCCACTCGAAAATGATACCCGGTCGACATGGACGTTATTGAATAGTACCGGTAGCGGCAACGACAGTTTTTCTAACAGGTCGCGCGGGTCGCTGCCTGCGGCATCCTGTCCGACAGTGCGGCGTTCTACATCGGCATCATGAATTACGACATTGCTGAGCCGCAGTTGCAACGGCAGCAAGTCCAGTTCAGCGACCAGTCGCAGCTCACCCACTGTGACAGCCACAGACTCCGACGAGTATGCGAGCCGCTGTATGCGTATGCCCGCGCCCAGGTCGCCTTGTGGCGGCTCAGACTGCAGCGCACCAGCCGTTGCCAACTGGGCACGCGCCCAGATCCATTGAACGCCGGCTTCTGTATGCAGCAACCAGTACCACGCCGAGGCGGCGAGCCCGAGTAGAAAAAACGGCAGCAACAAGATGAGACGAAAGCGCGTCACAGCAACGGCACGCCGATCGTAAAATGAATGCGCCATGGGTTGCCGGTGAAGTCGAGCGCTTGTGCGACATCGACCCGAATCGGTCCGGCAATCGAATACCAGCGTACACCCACCCCAACTCCTGTCTTGAGTTCGGGTTTGCCCCAGTCGTTAAACGCATTGCCGGTATCGACAAACGCGGCAGCGGACCATTTTTCAAATACTCTGTACTCGAGTTCCGCGCTGGCAGTGATGATGTGATTGGAGCCGATGTCATTATT
>JBBKWL010000213.1:0-4458 GCA_037968975.1 Woeseiaceae bacterium
AACCGTCTGCGTACTTTGCGATGATCAGCCAACTCAGCAGATTCACCGAGGCGATCGCCTTGCCCAGCGGATGCGCCGGGCGCGTTGCCGCGACCAACGTGCGCTCACCGTCCTCGTCCAGCCGGACAGCCTTCTCTTGAAAGTACTCGATGACCTGCGCCCGGGCGGGCGCGATGTCGAGCTCCTCTTTCACCTTGACGAAAAAGGTGTCGATTGCGCCTTCGCGTTCGGCGTCGCTTAACAGGATCTCGCGACGTTCCCGCGGCAGATCCGGGTTCAAGCCCTTGCGCCGAGGTGGTTTGCGGGGCTTGGTCGCCGGATCGGTACCCGGGCCGGGCTGCTCGTCCGCGTCGCGTTCACCGTCATCAGGATCCGGCGCGCCGTCAGCGAGCGCTTCGGTCTCGTCGGCGAGCCAGTCGTCCTGCAGCACGTTCTTCTCGCTGCTCTTACCGAAGCGCTTCTGTCGTTCGAGCCGAAGCTGCTCCTGGAGCACGGCGATGGTCGCCTTCTGGTTCGCAATGACAGCGCTCTTCTTCGCGACAATATCCACGTGTCGATCGAGCTCTTTCTGTTGCTCGAGAACAGCGCGCACCAGCGCGTCGGGCGTCGGCAGCGCGCCGCCAATGACACTTGCAAGATCGATGGTGGAATCGAGCGACGACATGGCTTGCATTATAACGCCAACCGCGCGTCTCTCAGCATGCGGACTCGTATCGAAGCACTTTGTGCGGTGTCATTGCGGCAAGATCGTAACCATCGAGCAACCAGTTCAGCTGTTCGCCATCGATCGTCATCACCTGCTCACCAGGCTCGGGCCAGCGGAACGTTTCCTCGGCCAATGCCTTGTAGTAGAGAACGAAGCCGTTGTTCTCCCAGAACAGAATCTTGATCTTGTTCTTCGCCTTGTTGACGAACACATAGAGGGTTCCGGAGAACGGGTCGTGTCCGAGCTCCATCTCGACGATGGCTGTCAGGCCGCGGTGACTCTTCCTGAAGTCAACCGGCCATCGGTGCAGGAACACTTCGGGCAAGTCGACGTTTGGACGTAGCGATCGACTTCTCACAGTGCACGTACCAGCGCGACAACCGTAGGGATGTCCGACGTCTGCACGCCGTCGATGCGCAGGCCACTCGGCAGCGTAAGGCTGATGCCGGAAGGGATTGCAGCAGATCGTTCGACGGCCACGGCGACGAATGCGGACTCTCCTCGATCTGCTGCATGATCGACAATGGGGTCCTGCGAGAGAATCCGACGCCATCGCGTGAAGCTCGAGAGGGTCAACCCGTACCGTTCGCAGTACGCCCGTTGGCTCAGAGTGTTGCGAGCTTGCTCGGCGACATGGCGCCGCCAGAGCTCGCGCGTCGCTGCGTGTGAGGTCGCGGACCTGGACTTCTGCATGGCTTGACAACGCTTGGTTCGAATGACGATGGCATCGTCATCCGAATTAGCACGGCAGGAAAGACGCGGATTTGCTGGCGCTTACGGAAGAGACACGTCTACACCCGACATTACCTGGGACGGTGCGCGTCACGACGTTCTACTGGGCGACGTCACCATTCAACTGCACCACCTTGGGCTGAACCATGGTCTTGGTATGACCATTTTTGTAATCCCCGAGCGCCGCGTTGCCTACATTGCTGATTTGGTAACTCCAAACAGGGTCATGTTCTCGATTGTTCCCGATTTCAACATCGGAGAATGGGAGCGAACATTGGGAGAAGTATTGGCCCTGAACTTTGACATCGCTGTCTGTTCGCACAACGATTTACCTGCTGAAGAGGCGTTAAATGGCTGCACCATGGAGCACGTCGCAGAAGAGCAAGCATTCATCAAGGACCTCCGCAACGCGATTTTCGCTGAGTTCGAAAAGGGAACTCCGCCTTTCAAGATTCCATCCGTAGTCGAGCTGCCGCAATACGCACATTGGAACCATTATGAAGACTGGCTTGCATTGAATGCGCAACGTCTGTTGCTGGATCTTTGGATGGGCCCATACCCCTGGGTCGCGCCAAACTAAGGTTTGACGTGGTAATAAATTGCTCTCGGCATTTGGCCGGGGCCGCATACCAACCCACTAGCCCCGAATGTAGGTTGACTTGAGGTGCAAAACCTAAGACAGCAGACAATCCGGATCGGAGAAGTGAAGCGTATGGAATCTTCATTCAGAGGCTATTGCCTGCTGATCATCGTTATAAGTGCCTTTTGGGCTATCTCTGCTTCTGCGGAATTTCGTGACTTGCCAATCCGGGAAAACCCAAGACCCGAAACCACGGATTGCGTTCCGCACATTCAAATTGATGTTGTGGCTGTACCCGAACTATCAGCGGAGTTGTTGCAGCGAGTGTCGAAGATTGCAGGTGTTGACTTGCGCGGCACGGTCGTTGGTCGGTCCGGGTCGACCGGGTTTAGGCTGCACGAGGAAGTAAAGTTGGTCCGTCCCGGGGCGATTGTGCGCGGACGTGAATTCGCGCATTTGCACCCTGACGGTAGTCTGCACGCTTCGCTTCCTCCGGAACTGGCGGTAAAGGCAATAGAAGCTGGCTGGGCCATTCATCACCCATGGGCCGCTAAAAAACGAGGATTGAAGGGATTCGTGATGATATACACACCTGTATCAAAGGATGAGTTGGAAGTGGTATTTCACCTCATCATGGAGAGTTACGGATTTGTCACTGGAAAAGACGCCGTTTCGACAGGCGTATGATTTCCCAGTTGGAACGCGCACCAGATATTGGAAGGCTATACCATTTAAAAATCAGTCAGATAGTCACATTTGGGATAAGAGTGTATTTTCACCATAGCAATTTAATACAATCCACGCGTCTGTAATCGCGTTACTGGTGAGCGGTTTACCAGAAAAATCCGCCATTTTTTACGTTGGCTTTTTTTCGCGGGCAGCCAAAGAAGATAGCCTGAGACTACTCAGGATCGACTGCAGACGTTACTGAGTCTGTACGATGGAATTCGGCAAGGTAAATCTAATAGAACGATGAGGCTGCAATTTTACCCTGTCACTCCTGCGCTATCGCTTCGTCGCGTCAGCACTAGAATTCGCCTTGTCGTCGGTGATCTAGGAGGAGGACGTGCTGAGCGCGACGACTGCGAGGCGGGATCCGGGGGAGTCGTATTTTACGCAGTTCAGTCTGCGAATGCGCTGAGGCTGACGCCCATCGGACCGTTACCAAGCCGGAATGAAGCGATGTCCGGCCCCAGGTTGTGTACCAGGGTTGCACCAACATGGGCGCGCACCCCGTGGCTGCAATGCACATGACCGCACAGACAGAGTTCCGGATGCATCCGCAATACCGCAGTGCGCACCGCCGTGCTGCCACCCGACGTGCCGTCCGGATGAATATCGGCAGCACCGACCGGTGGCGTGTGGCTGATCAGGATATCGCAGCGCTCGTGCGCCTCGAGCAACGTCGCTGCGTCAGCTTCATGGACCCACTCGCTGTTCGATGACGGCTCGCTCCGCGCGACAGCGCCACCCAGTCCGACGAAGACGACTCCGTCGATCGTGATCGTCGAGCCGTGCAACAGGTGCACATGCGGCCAACGGTCAGCCAGGCAGGCAAGTTCTGTCAGCCGATCGTGATTGCCGGACACGATCAGCAACGGACAGTGCACGGCTGCGAGTACCTCCAGTACCTCGCTCGCACCGACGCCCCGATCACCGAAGTCCCCGGCGCCGGTAGCCACGTCCGCATAGACGCTGGCAATAACCAGCGCACGTGCGGCATCCAGATCCCGGTGCGGATCGCTGAAGGCGACGATTTTCATGGTCTGTAACGAGAAAGGGCCCCGTTGCCAGGGCCCTCGTCACTCGTCACTGCAAGCGTGCCCTGCTGCGAGCCCTACAGCGAGTAGTACATGTCGAATTCGACCGGGTGGGTCGACATGCGCAGGCGGGTGACCTCGGTCATCTTCAACGCGATGTAGGCATCGATCTGATCGTCGGTGAACACGCCGCCGACGGTGAGGCAGTCGCGGTCCGCGTTCAGGCAGTCCAGTGCCTGGTCGAGCGAGCTGCACACCGTCGGGATCGCCAGCGCCTCTTCTGCAGGCAGGTCGTACAGATCTTTGTCCGCGGCGTCGCCGTGGTGGAGCTTGTTCTGGATCCCGTCCAGGCCTGCCATCATCAGTGCCGAGAAGGTCAGGTACGGGTTGCCGGTCGGATCGGGGAAACGCGCCTCGATGCGGCGACCCTTCGGATTGCTGACATACGGGATACGGATCGACGCCGAGCGGTTGCGCGCCGAGTAGGCCAGCATGACCGGTGCTTCAAAGCCCGGCACCAGGCGCTTGTAGCTGTTGGTCGACGCATTGGAGAACGCATTGATCGCGCGGGCGTGCTTGATGATGCCGCCGATGTAGAACAGCGCGGTCTCGGACAGGCCACCGTACAGCTCGCCTGCGAAGATGTTGTCGCCACCCTTGGCAAGCGACTGGTGCACGTG
>JBBKWL010000214.1:0-23017 GCA_037968975.1 Woeseiaceae bacterium
TGGTGGAGGTGGTGGGAATCGAACCCACGTCCGCAAGTCCTCCGCACCAAGATCTACATGCTTATTCCGTCATTAATCTCACTATTAGCTACCCGACGGGCAGGGAAAACTCATAGCCAGTTCAAGTAAGGTTTTAACGGTTCGAGCCCTGAACACGCTCTTGCCGCGGTCCCGTGTCGGTGACCCCTGAACCCCAAACGCACAGGCACATTTGGTCAGAGGGCGTTAAACTGGTTTTTAAGCAGCTAGCGCGTAGTTGTCGTCGTTGGCAACTATAGGTTTTACAGCTGGTTTAACGAGGTAATCTGTCCCTCGGCATGCACTCAGAGTTTCGCGACCCACGTCGAAGCCATGTCACCCCCGTGTGAATGCGTAGTCTATGGGCTTTTTCGAGAAATACAAGGTAATAGAACACTTTAATTAGTATGACTAACCAATTGTATTTTAACTAACTTTTTAGAATTCGCTCTTTTTGTCTTTGCCAGTCCCGGTCTTTGTCGGCTGCGCGCTTGTCATGTTGCTTCTTGCCTTTGGCCATGCCGATTTCAAGTTTCGCCCGGCCCTTGGTCCAGTGCAGGTCCAGTGGCACCAGGGCGTAGCCCTTGCGCTCTACGGCGCCAACCAGGCGGTCCAGTTCATAGCGTTGCACCAACAGTTTGCGCGACCGGGTCGGGTCGGCTTTGACGTACGAGGCAGTCGTCTTCGCCGGCGTGAAATGCGCACCGATCAGCCAGGCCTCGCCATTGCGGAGTTGCACATAGGCCTCGGTTATCTGCGCTGACCCCGAGCGCAGGCTTTTTGCCTCCCATCCTTCGAGCACGAGACCCGCCTCAAGCTTGTCCTCGATGAAGTAGTCGTGGCGCGCCTTGCGGTTGACGGCGATGATGCGATTGTCGCCGCTTTTGGATTTCTTTGAGGTCATGGATGATTACGACAGTTAGATAATGGCCAATGATTATAGCGATGCTGTTGTCTGATCTGTGCATTTGTATGAGAATCGCCCCATCGTCAGACCTGTTGAGAATAATAATGCTAAGTAATCAGGCTCCCGACCCGGAAAAGCGTGCATCGTTGCATGGCCATTGGTCGTCACGAATGGCTTTTATTCTGGCGGTTACCGGCTCTGCCGTCGGTCTTGGAAACATTTGGAAATTTCCGTATGTGGCTGGCGAGAATGGCGGTGGCGCGTTCGTACTCGTCTACCTGGCGTGTGTTGCCTTAATCGGCATGCCGGTGATGATGTCCGAAATCCTGCTGGGCCGACGCGGACGCCGCAATCCGATCGCAACGATGGCGCTGCTTGGCAAGGAAGAGGGCAAGTCAACCGCCTGGAGCTGGCTTGGGGCTTTGGGCGTGATAGCCGGTGTCCTGATTCTCTCGTATTACAGCGTTATTGGCGGCTGGACACTTTCCTACGTGCTCAACAGTGCCTCGGGTACTTTCGTCAATGCAGGCTCGGAACACGTTTCTGCAGTACGTGATGCGTTTATCGGCAGCTGGCAGCGAGTCGGCCTGTATCACACCATCTTCATGGGGCTCACTATATTTGTGGTGGCACGAGGCGTTGAGCGTGGCCTGGAGCAGGCGGTCCGTTTCATGGTACCCGCGCTGCTGGTACTCATGCTGATCTTGCTGGGCTATTCGATCAACTCCGGATATTTTGGGGTTGGACTGGAGTTCATGTTTACGCCGGATTTCAGCAAACTGACCTGGGATAGTGTATTGGCTGCGATGGGCCAGGCATTTTTTACGCTTAGTATCGGCATGGGTGCGGTAATGGCGTACGGCGCCTACCTGCCCGAAGAAACATCGATTACGGGGGCGTCGGCAGCAGTCGCGCTTGCCGATACGTCGATCGCGATATTGGCCGGATTGGTGATTTTCCCGTTGGTTTTCGCAAATAATCTGGATCCGGGCGACGGTCCGGGGCTCGTATTCATCACCTTACCGCTGGCGTTCGGCCAGATGGCGGGTGGTGTGTTTTTCTCAACAATATTTTTTGTGTTGTTGTCGTTCGCTGCATGGACTTCTGCGATAAGCCTGATGGAGCCAGCGGTTGCGTGGGTCATGGAACACCGCAACCAGACGCGTGCGCAAGCGGCCCTGCTGATCGGTTTGTCGATCTGGGTGATCGGCCTCGGAACTGTTTTTTCGTTCAACATTTTGGCCGACTTCAAATTCCTGCGCGGCACGATCTTCGATAACCTGGACTATTTGACGATCAACATCATGTTGCCGTTGGGTGGTATGTTGATCGCGGTGTTTGCGGGTTGGATCATGTGCCGAAATTCCTCTGCTGAGGAACTTGGTGGTGCTGGAACTTCCTACAAGCTATGGCGGCTCCTGGTGAGGTTTGTTGCTCCCATCGGAATCCTGTTCGTGTTCCTGAAGGCGGTCGGTTTGTTGCCTGACCTGTCCTAGTGGGATGCGCAAAGTCCAACGAAGTGCGCTGGTGCGTCATTCCGCTGCCGAGATGTTCTCACTGGTAGACGATGTGCAGCTGTATCCGCAATTCCTGCCATGGTGCACGAATGCAACGGTGCATTCGCGATTGGAAAACGTTGTGGAGGCGACGCTGGAATTGCGGCGCGGGGACCTTAGTAAGGAATTTCGGACGCGAAATACTGCGTTCGGCAAAGAATCAATCGATATGCAACTGGTTGATGGACCGTTTAGTCAACTCGAAGGTCGCTGGACTTTCACACAGTTGGGGGAAGCGGGAAGCAAGGTTGCGCTCGATCTGGAATTCGAATTCTCCAGCAGCATGGTAGATGTGGTGTTCGGCCCGTTTTTCGAAGAAGTCTGCAATTCACTGGTCAAAGCATTTACGCAGCGCGCGGATCAGATTTTCGGGTCTTCTGACTCGTGACCACAGAAATTTCAGTCGAAGTGGTCTTCGCAGCGCCGGAATCTCAGCTATTGGTTGAACTTCGACTTATGCCAGAGGCGACGGTCGCAGAAGCAATCGCGTTGTCGGGACTCGCAGCAGCATTCCCGCAGTACGCACTGGAAGAATTGCCGGTCGGAATTTGGGGGCGATTGACGACAGTAACTCAGGTACTGCGTGACGGCGACCGGGTTGAAATCTATCGTGAGTTGTTAATCGATCCGATGGAAGCACGGCGCCTTAAAGCTTCGGTGCCAGCTCCTGATCCTTCCGAATCTCGCTGACGAGCCCGTCCTCAAAGATGATTGAGACCCAGCGCTTGAAAGTGGCATCGTTGCGGCCGACCTTCAGGTAGTAGATATAGTCCCACCGGTCCTGGTGGAATGGATCGTCAATCATCGGGGTACCCAGCAGGAACCGAATTTGATTGCGGGTCATGCCCACTTCAGCTTGATCGAGATCTTTCTGCTCGATGAGGTTACCCTGAGCGATACTTTGGCGATAGACGCAGCCGCTGGCGGCCACCAACGAGCACAGCACAATTGCGATGATAAGATATCTGGTCATAATAGGCGCGCATCATACCTGCTTGCCTTGCAGCAAAACAGCCATATTCTTCAGACCCGAATCGGGCAGGAAATTCAGTTATGGAACAACGTCAGGAATTACGCAAAGCCGGCCTCAAAATAACCCTGCCGCGACTTAAAATTTTGGAGATATTTGAGCAGGCGGAACATCGCCATCTGAGCGCTGAGGACATCTACAAGGATCTGTTGCAGTCCGACGAGGAAATTGGGCTGGCTACGGTCTACAGAGTCCTGACTCAATTTGAATCCGCAGGCCTCGTAACGAGGCACAATTTCGAGGGCGGTCACTCGGTATTTGAGCTTGATGATGGTGAGCATCACGATCACATGGTGTGTGTGGATTCTGGTGAGGTGGTCGAGTTTTTCAGTGAGGAAATTGAGGCTTTGCAGCGCAGGATGGCGGATGAGCATGGCTATGAACTGCTTGACCACAGCCTCGTCTTATATGTCAAACGAAAAAAATCCGGGGCAGAAAGCGCTTAGCCTGGTTCAGGCTTGCTTACGTCGCGAGCCGGAGAGCATTTCGGCCGCGTGGTCAATTGTCTTCTGAGTGATCTCGACCCCGCCCAGCATGCGCGCGATTTCCTGAACGCGCTCGTCGTCTGCAAGCCTTCGCACTCCGGTCCGTGTCGCCTTGCCATCGGTAACCTTGCTGATCCGAAAGTGCGCATCAGCAAGACTGGCGACATGCGGTAAGTGAGTGACGCACAGCACCTGCCGACGTGCGCCTAATTCCTGCAGACGCCGGCCGACCATTTCTGCGACACCGCCGCCGACGCCGCTGTCCACTTCGTCGAAAACCATGCTGGGAATGGAGCTGCCATCACTCGCGATGACCTGTATTGCCAGCGCCATACGTGACAGCTCGCCGCCTGATGCCACCTTTGCGAGTGTCTGCATCGGCTGACCCGGATTCGCGCTAATCATAAATTCAATCGTGTCGATGCCCCATGGTCGCGCATCGGCATCGGCCAGTTTGCTGAGTTTGACTTGAAATTTGCCGCCGGGCATTCCAAGGCCCTGCATCGCATCGCTGACAGCAGCCGAAAACTTCTTCGCTACTTTGCCGCGGCCAGAAGACAGCGCTTCGGCAAGAATCAGAAAATTGTTGCGCGCGGAATTAACAGCCTCCTGTAATTGTTGGCCTCTCTCTTCCGCATGTTGAATTTCGTCCAATTCCGTTGCGAGCCTGGAGTGCAGGGTAGGAATTTCTTCGGCGTCAGTACGATGCTTGCGAGCGATGGACTGAATCGCATCCAGCCGTTCTTCAACCCAATCGCGGCGCGCCGGGTCCATATTTAAAGTGTCACCGTAGCGCTGCAATGCATCTGCTGCTTCCAGCAATTGAAAGGAGGCGCTTTCCAGTAGCTGGTGCACTGACGCAAGCCCGCTGTCGAATTCAACCAAAGGCGTTATTAGTCTGAGTGCCTCCGCAACATTCGTATTCGCGTTGCCGGAATCGTCGTCAGCAAGGCGGGTAAGGGCGTTGCCAATGCCGTCCGCGAGCCGACCGCTATGCAGCAATTTTTGGCGTTCACTTTGCAGCTCAGCGACTTCGTCTTGTCCGAGCGCAAGCGAGTCGAGTTCGGCAAGTTGAAACTGCAAGAATTCAAGACGCGACTCGCGATTCGCATCGGCCGCCATCAGTTCCTGCAAACGATCTGCAAGGACTCGCCATTGTGTAAAGGCAGCTTCCGTGGCCTCACGTTGATCAAGCAAGTCACCAAAGTGGTCGAGAAGGTCACGCTGAACCGCGCGTCGTCCCAGCGATTGATGAAAATGCTGGCCATGAATGTCGAGCAACTGCTCGCCCAATAGTTTGAGTTGCTGAATCGTGGCTGCATTGCCGTTGATAAAGGCGCGCGAGCGACCATCCGCGTTAATGACACGACGTAACAGGCATTGTTCGTCCTGATCCATTGCGTGTTCGACGAGCAATTGCTGTACCGCGGGCATCGTTCGAATGTCGAACTCGGCACTGAATTCTGCACGTTTGGCACCGCTTCGAACGAGTTGGCTACTGCCGCGCTCACCGAGTACCAGGCCGAGGGCATCAACGAGTATCGATTTACCGGCACCTGTTTCCCCGGTCAGAACTGTCATGCCAGGCGCGAACTCAACTTCGACCTGGTCGATAATTGCAAAATCCCGAACCTGCAAACTCAATAGCATCGTTAGTCTGACTCCACGCCGCGGATTCGGTTGTCACGGCCCCAGAATAGTTTCGACCTTAGAATGCCGTAGAAGTCGTAGTCTGGCGGGTGAACTAATTGTATGCGGTGCTCGGACTGCTCGATGGTGAGTATGTCATCGGGGCCTATGGTGCCGATTGAATTGCCATCGATGACGACCTCAGCCTTGGTGTCCAGCCGCTGCAGCACTCGAACTGAAATCGTCTGATTGGCGGGAATTACGATCGGCCGCACGGTTAAAGTGTGGGGGCAAATGGGAACTACGACGACCACGTCCAGACGCGGGTCGATGAGCGGTCCGCCGCAACTTAAGGCGTAGGCGGTTGAGCCTGTCGGCGTTGCGACAACCAAGCCATCACCCGACTGGGAATTCAGGAGAGTGCCATCAACGCTGGTGACCATGTCCACCATGCGGCCGGTTTCATAGCGCTGCAGCACAACGTCATTCAGCGCATTTCCAGTGATCACTGTGCCGTTGGCGCGTTGCAAGCGTGCGACCAGCGTGAGACGTGACTCCAGGCTGAAATCGCCGTCCAGAATGCTGTCAACGCTGTCTAGCATTTTATCCGGTGACACGTCCGCAAGAAATCCGAGACGGCCACGATTGACGCCGAGCAACGGCACGTCGGATGTTCCAATTAAATGACTGGCGTACAACATGGTGCCGTCGCCGCCTATCGCAATCATCAGGTTGACGCCGGCTGCAAGGTCGGCTTCAGCTGCGCGTTCTACCGACAAATCCAGATCTAAATCATTGCTTGCCAGAACCACGATCCCAGCTTTTGTTAAATGCTCGACCAATACGGCCATTAGCTCCGCGACATGCGGGTCCTCGTAGCGACCCAGTATTGCGACTCGTTCGATCTTTGTACTCATGTGTATGTCTGCAAAACCCGGAAATTGTTGATCTTTGGTAATCCTTGACCGCCTGCCAAGGCGTTGTTAGCGTGGTGAAAGATACCCTAACACAGCGAGTTCCTTGCGAATTTTTTGCATACTTAAGCATGCCATCAGACGCAATAACCTCTCCGCCAAATGAGCGCGCGCAGCAGCTGCTACGAGTCCTGATCCAGCGATATATCAAGGATGGCCAGCCCGTTGGCTCGCGCACACTATCCAAAGACTCAGGGTTGGCGCTCAGCCCGGCCACGATTCGCAACGTGATGTCAGACTTGGAGGATTTGGGCCTGGTCTCCGCGCCGCACACATCCGCAGGCCGGATTCCGACCCCGCAGGGATATCGCCTGTTTGTCGATACGTTGGTTCGCTACCGACAGCCGAAAGAGGGCGACATCGACATGTTGCGTAGTCAGATTCAGCGCGGTAGCGACAATTCCGGCTCTTTGGTCTCCTCGGTGTCCAGCATATTGTCGGAATTTACCAACCTTGCCGGCGTGGTCACGATCCAGCGCGGCCAACACGCGGCGCTACGACAAATAGAATTTCTGCCCTTGTCCGAAAACCGAATTCTCGCCATCCTGGTAATTAATGATCGCGACGTTCAAAACCGCATATTGCAGGTTGATCGCGAATATTCTGCCTCAGAGTTGCAGCAGGCGGCGAATTTCATCAATCAACACTACGCCGGTGTTGAAATGATTCAGGTCCGAAAGCGCATTCTTGCGGACCTGGATGACGCTCGTTTGTCGATGAATCAGGCTATGCACGACATCATTGAAGTTGCTCAGTCTGCGATGGATGGCACGAATGATAATGCTGGTGAATTCGTGCTCGCCGGGGAGACCAATCTAATGGACTTCGCGGAATTGTCGGATGTGGAAACGTTGCGGCGCCTGTTCGAGACTTTTTCCCGCAAACGCCTGATGCTGGACTTGCTGGATCGGAGCATTAATGCAGAAGGGGTGCAGGTATTTATCGGCGCCGAATCGGGTCATGGCATTCTTGATGATTGCAGCGTAGTTACCGCTCCGTACCGGCTGGGCGACGAAACGATTGGTGTACTGGGGGTGATTGGTCCGACCCGCATGGCGTACGACAGAGTTGTCCCCATCGTCGATATCACGGCACGTCTGCTCAAGTCTGCGCTCAGCTAATCTCGATTTATCGCGAAAATTTGGCCAGTTTTTTGGCCGGGGGTCTTGATATTTGTCAGCGTGGCCTCACACTCCCAACCTCTTGAAACAAGGCTTTTGAACTATGCGGAGTTACCAAGTATGAATGGCCAGTCTGATCGTCCCATGGACGACGCCGAGCAGTCGGAAAATTCTGAAGCAGTTGCAGAATCTCAAGAAGAGGTTCAGCAGGCAGGAGGGGGCGAAGTTACGCTGGAGGAGTTGCAAGCGCGAGCGGACGAAAACTGGGACCGCTACTTGCGAGCAGCAGCAGAAACCGAGAATGTTCGCAAACGGGCATCCAGGGACGTGGAGCATGCGCGCAAATACGCATTGGAGGCGTTTGCGAAGGAATTGCTTGCTGTTCGAGACAGCCTCGAATTGGGAATCGATGCCGCCGAATCTGCCGATGCGGCGAGTCTGGTTGCGGGCAACGAGGCGACCCTGAAGTTGCTGTCCACAACGCTCGAGCGTTTCGGAATTAGTGAGGTAGACCCAATTGGCGAGCCATTCGATCCGGAGTTACATGACGCGATCAGCATGCAACCCGCAGCGGACGCAGAGCCTGGATCGGTCCTGTTGGTTGCGCAAAAAGGCTACGCGCTGAATGGGCGCTTGCTGCGACCCGCGATGGTGGTCGTTGCCGGGGAGATGCCGGACGAACAGGAGTCCGGCGGGTTAACCTGAAAATTAGTTGTCCCGGGCTGCTTGAAACCTTTGCTTGCGGCCCCACCTATCAACAAGTTTTGACGATATTGACAAAGATTTCGGAGTAGAAAAATGGGAAAAGTAATCGGTATTGATCTGGGCACCACCAATTCCTGCGTAGCAGTGATGGAAGGCGGTGTACCGAAGGTCATTGAAAACAGCGAGGGCGATCGCACGACGCCGTCCATTGTCGCGTTTAGCAAGGACGACCAGATTCTGGTTGGTCAGTCGGCTAAGCGCCAGGGTGTCACCAACCCAACAAATACCTTGTCCGCTGTTAAACGGCTGATCGGCCGTCGTTTTGAAGATGATGTGGTACAGCGCGACATCAAAATGGTGCCCTACAAAATTGTGAAGGCCGACAACGGTGATGCCTGGGTGGAAGTCAACGGCAAGAAAATGGCGCCACCTGAAATATCAGCACGGGTCCTGATGAAAATGAAGAAGACCGCTGAGGACTATCTTGGCGAAGAAGTCACTGAAGCTGTCGTTACGGTACCTGCCTACTTCAATGATTCACAGCGTCAGGCAACCAAGGATGCTGGCAAAATCGCGGGTCTCGAAGTAAAGCGCATTATCAATGAGCCGACTGCAGCCGCACTGGCATACGGTATGGACAAGAAGCGCGGCGACAAGAAAATCGCGGTATTTGATCTGGGTGGTGGCACATTTGACGTGTCCATAATCGAGATTGCAGAAGTCGACGGTGAGCATCAGTTCGAAGTATTGGCTACCAATGGTGATACGTTCCTGGGCGGTGAAGACTTCGACATGCGTGTCATTGAGTACCTGGCCGCGGAATTTCAACGTGAAAGCGGCGTTGATATCACCGCCGATCCGCTCGCGATGCAGCGCCTTAAAGAGGCTGGCGAGAAAGCGAAAATTGAGCTGTCGACACAGCAGCAGACCGAGGTCAACCTGCCTTACATCACGGCGGATGCGAGTGGACCGAAGCACCTTATTATCAAGCTGACACGTGCCAAGCTCGAGTCACTGGTAGAGGCGCTGGTCGATCGCACGATCGCACCCTGCAAGGTGGCGCTACAGGATGCCGGACTCAAGGTTAACGAGATTGACGACGTCATCCTCGTCGGCGGCCAAACGCGTATGCCTAAGGTTCAGGAAGAGGTGCAGAACTTCTTTGGCAAAGAGCCGCGCAGAGACGTCAATCCGGATGAAGCGGTCGCACTGGGTGCGGCTATTCAGGGCGGCGTACTTGCCGGCGATGTAAAAGATGTGTTGCTACTTGACGTAACGCCGCTGTCGCTCGGTATTGAAACGCAGGGCGCCGTGATGACCAAGTTGATCACCAAGAACACAACCATTCCGGCAAACGCCGAGCAGGTATTTTCGACGGCCGACGACAATCAGACAGCCGTTACGATTCATGTATTACAGGGTGAGCGCGAACGTTCGGCTGACAATAAATCGCTCGGACGCTTTGATTTGGCGGATATTCCGCCTGCGCCGCGCGGTTTGCCGCAGATCGAGGTCAAGTTCGATATTGATGCGAATGGTATTCTGAATGTGTCTGCCAAAGACAAGGCGACGGGCAAGAGCCAGGCAATCGTGATCAAGGCCTCGAGTGGGCTTTCGGAAGATGAGATCGAAGCGATGGTGTCTGATGCAGAGAGTAATGCGGAAGAAGATCGTAAGTTCCGCGAGTTGGTCGATGCGCGTAATTCGGCCGATGGACTGATCCATGGTGCGGAAAAGACCCTGAATGACCTGGGTGAAAAGGCCACTGGTGAGGAGCGCTTGCAAATTGAAAACGCAGTGTCGGACCTCAAATCAGCGCTGGAAAGCGATGACAAAGAGCAAATTGAAGCCAAGACTGCCTCACTGGCTGAGGCTTCAGGTGGGCTGGCACAAAGACTCTACGAGCAGCAAGCGGCTGAGGCGAGTACCGAATCGTCAGATGACGCTCCGGCAGACGATGATGTTGTCGATGCGGAGTTCGAGGAAGTTGAAGACGACGAGTCCAAGTCAAAGTAACTTCAGATTCAATTAATATCAGCGCCGTTCGCGGCGCTTTTTAATGAAGAGCTATGTCCAAACGCGATTACTACGAAGTACTGGGTGTTTCCAAGACAGCGCCCGGCGATGAGATAAAAAAATCTTATCGCCGGCTTGCGATGAAGCATCATCCGGATCGCAATGCTGACGACGAGTCGGCTGAAGCGAAATTCAAAGAAGCCAAAGAAGCGTATGAAGTTCTTAGCAACAGCGAGAAGCGCGCTACCTACGATCAGTTCGGCCATGCCGGCCTGAATATGGGGCAGGGCGGCCACGGCGGATTTGGCGGCGAGGGTTTTGGCGATATTTTTGGTGACATATTCGGCGATGCCTTTGGCGACATTCTCGGCGGTGGCCGGCGTCGCGGCCGCCAGGTTTATCGCGGTGCAGATTTAGGATACGAACTCCGTCTCGATCTTGAGGACGCCGTGAGTGGAGATTCGGTTACGATCGATGTGCCGACCCAGGTCGCTTGTGAGCCATGCGCTGGTAGCGGCGCGAAAAAGGGGACAGAGCCGGTCACCTGCTCAACCTGTAAAGGGGCAGGTCAGGTACGCATGCAGCGCGGGCATTTTTCTGTGCAGCAGGCCTGTCCCGCTTGTAAGGGCGCTGGCACTGTCATTTCGGAACCGTGTCCTGAGTGCCACGGTCGCGGCAGAATTCGTAAGACCAAGACATTGTCGGTAAAGGTGCCGGCGGGTGTGGATGATGGCGATCGAATCCGTTTGTCCGGTGAGGGCGAAGCGGGTCGCAATGGAGGTCCGGCCGGCGATCTGTATGTAGAGATTCGCACCAACCCGCACAAGATTTTCAGTCGCGATGGTGCCGATCTCGCCTGTGAAGTGCCCGTTAGTATCGCAGTCGCGACATTGGGAGGCGAGGTCGAATTACCAACACTCAATGGCAACGTGTCCCTGAAAGTGCCGGCAGGAACACAGTCAGGCAAAGTTTTCCGCTTGCGTGGCAAAGGTGTTATTACTGTTCGAGATCCGCGTCAGGGCGACCTGTTTGCCAAGGTCGCGGTGGAAACACCGGTAAACCTGACAGCGAAACAGAAAGAGTTGTTCAAAAAACTCGACAAATCGATTCGCGCAGGCGGAGAAAAACACAGTCCGCGGGCCGGTGGTTGGCTCGATACGGTGAAACGATTCTTCGACCGCATCAGTTAGCAGGAGTAGTTCAGCATTGCAGTCATTCGCATAGGTATTGCCGGTGCCGGCCGCATGGGCCAGGCGCTTCAAGAAGCGATCGAACTCGCTGACGACCTGGTCTTGTCCGGTGTATGGATGCGTGGCGGTTCGCTAGACGCAGTCTTGTCGGAGTCGGACGTCCTGGTGGATTTCAGTCTTCCCGACGCTAACGCAGAAGTCATCGCGGGCGTTCGCAAACATGCAAAGCCGTTGGTGTGTGGGGTAAGCGGGCTCGATGCAGAGCAGGCGGACGCACTGGAGTCTGTGGCAGCTACCGTGGCAGTGGTATTCGACCGCAATATGAGTCAGGGCATTACGGTGTTGGACCGTATCGTTCGGCAGGTGGCCGGCTCGCTGGGGCCCGAGTTTGCGGTCAAAATTCAGGAAACACACCATGTCCACAAAATCGATTCGCCATCAGGAACTGCGCTGAAGCTCGCTGAATCCGTAACGGCCGGCAACGGGAATAAGGTGAATGATGCGGCAATTCAATTCGAAGTCGAGCGTCGCGGCGAGGTACCGGGCGACCATAGCGTTGTTTTTACCAGCCCGACCGAGACCCTTACCCTTAAGCATAGCGTTACAACAAGGCAGGTCTTTGCGGACGGGGCGCTGCGCGCAGCGCGCTGGGCAGTAGGCCGCAAACCGGGTTTGTACGATATGTGTGACGTGCTGTTTGGCGACGCCTGAATTTCGAAAAAAAACTGCATTGTGGTCTGGCGCGATCTGCCGTGCTTCAGTAAACTACGCCGGATCGCTGGGCGGTCAGCGAAACAACCAGCGGGAGGCCATGTCCTTCCGCTTTTTTGCATCTGAGACAGACGCCCGCTTGCGATCTTGGGTTCGCAACTGACTGAGGGTCGCTTTTTGGGTACGCCTGCTGTTCTGGCACTACAAGACGGAACGATATTCCACGGCACATCTGTTGGCGCAGATGGCAAAACTATCGGTGAAGTGGTCTTCAATACTGCAATGACCGGGTATCAGGAGATTTTAACCGACCCCTCGTACTGTCGCCAGATTGTCACTCTGACGTATCCGCACATTGGCAACACGGGGACCAACAGTGAAGATATGGAGTCGTCGCGAACGCACGCGTCCGGCCTGATAATTCGCGATAGCTCATTATTGGACAGCAGTTGGCGGTCGGAGCGGTCATTTGGGGATTTCTTGCGTCAGGGCGGCACGGTCGCCATTGCGGAAATTGATACCCGCAAACTTACCCGGCTCATCCGTCAAAAGGGCGCTCAATCGGGCTGCATCATGACGGGAAAGGCAGATCCGGATACTGCCATCGCTCATGCGCGAAAATTTCCAGGCATTAGCGGCATGGACCTGGCCAAGTTCGTTACGACGGATCGGCCGTACCAGTGGTGCCAGGGCACCGAATTTGACCGGCGCCCCAGAATTCTCAGCCGGCGTATCGCTCCTTACCATGTCGTGGCGTACGATTTTGGCATCAAACGCAATATTCTGCGTCTGCTCTCTGATCTCGATTGCCGCATGACCGTTGTGCCGGCCACGACGAGCGCCGAGGAGGCGATGGCTTTGGCGCCGGACGGAATTTTTCTTTCGAATGGTCCCGGCGATCCTGAACCATGTGACTACGCGATCACGGCGATTCAGGCGCTGCTGGAAACGGAAATTCCGATTTTTGGCATTTGTCTCGGGCATCAGCTCCTGGGGCTGGCTGCAGGCGGGCAGACCAGCAAAATGAAATTTGGGCATCACGGCGCGAATCACCCGGTACAGGACCTTGTCACCGGGCAGGTGATGATCACCAGTCAGAATCACGGTTTTGAAGTGGACGAAAGCAGCCTGCCGGAGAATGTCGAAGCGACCCACCGCTCTCTTTTCGATGGGAGCCTGCAAGGGATCGCATTTACCGATCGCCCCGCGTTCAGCTTTCAGGGACACCCTGAGGCAAGTCCAGGTCCGCACGATCTGCTGCCCCTGTTTGATCGCTTTATTCAGGACATGGAAGCCAGGAAGCTCGCTGCTGCTCGTTCGGCGATAGCGAACTAGCTTATATAACAATAGGTTACCGACAATACTTAATGAAAATACTTAGAGTAATATATGCCCAAACGCACTGACATCGAAAGTGTCCTGATTATCGGCGCAGGGCCAATTGTCATTGGCCAGGCCTGCGAATTTGATTATTCGGGCGCACAGGCGTGCAAAGCGCTAAAGGAAGAGGGCTACCGCGTCATACTGGTCAACTCCAATCCGGCAACCATCATGACGGATCCGGAAACAGCCGACGCAATTTACATTGAACCGGTGCACTGGACCGCGGTTCGGCAGATTATCGAAAAGGAACGTCCAGACGCGTTGCTACCAACGATGGGCGGCCAAACCGGGCTCAATTGTGCGCTCGATCTCGTGCGCGAGGGCGTGCTCGAAGAATTTGGGGTCGAAATGATTGCGGCATCACGCGAAGCAATCGATATGGCGGAGGATCGTGATCTCTTTCGCAAGGCGATGGCAGAAATCGGCCTGGAGTCACCTCGGGCTGAAATCGCACACACGATCGAAGAGGCCCAGAGGAAGCAGTCGGAAATTGGATTTCCAACCATAATCAGGCCGTCCTTCACGCTTGGCGGGTCCGGCGGGGGTATTGCGTATAACCAGGAAGAGTTCGAGCGCATCGTGATTCACGGCCTTGAAATGTCGCCGACCACGGAGATCCTGCTCGAAGAATCTGTAATCGGGTGGAAAGAGTTTGAAATGGAAGTTGTGCGTGACCGCAACGACAATTGCATCATCGTTTGCGCAATCGAAAATCTGGACCCGATGGGCGTGCACACCGGCGATTCGATTACCGTTGCGCCAGCACAAACATTGACGGATAAAGAATATCAACGACTGCGCAACGCATCGATCGATGTGTTGCGCAAGATCGGGGTCGAGACAGGTGGTTCGAATGTTCAGTTCGCGATTAATCCTGACGACGGCCGGGTTCTTATCATCGAAATGAACCCGCGGGTTTCACGTTCGTCTGCTCTGGCATCCAAAGCAACCGGATTCCCGATCGCGAAAATCGCTGCGAAACTTGCGATCGGCTACACACTGGATGAACTGAAGAATGACATCACAGGTGGTGCAACTCCGGCGTCCTTTGAGCCCAGTATTGACTACGTTGTCACCAAAATTCCGCGCTTTACGTTCGAGAAATTCCCGGGTGCGGATGATCGTCTTACGACGCAAATGAAGTCGGTCGGTGAAGTCATGGCATTCGGGCGGACTTTTCAGGAGTCGTTGCAAAAAGCACTGCGCGGTCAGGAAACCGGCGTAACCGGTTTGAACGAAATCACGACCTCTATTGACTCAGACACGGACCGGGACCGGTTGCGCAATGAGTTGCGAATCCCGGGTCCCCTGCGCCTGCAGTATGTTGCCGACGCCATGCGGCTGGGCTTCACTTTTGAGGAGGTTGCTTCGGTAAGCGGAATTGATCGCTGGTTTCTGGCACAAATTTCCGACCTGTTGCGCACTGAGGCAGAAATTCGGCAGGGCGGGCTGCTGCAGCTGGACGAGTTTTCCATGCGTGCGGTCAAGCGCAAAGGATTCTCAGATGCGCGTATCGCTGAGCTGACTGGAGAGAGGGAGCAGGAGGTTCGCAAACGACGCATCAACTTCGATATTCGGCCGGTGTACAAACGCGTTGATACCTGCGCCGCCGAGTTTTCTACCAATACCGCATACATGTATTCCACTTATGAGGAAGAGTGCGAGGCACTCCCAACCGACCGGCCTAAGATCATGATCCTGGGCGGCGGTCCAAATCGCATTGGCCAGGGCATTGAATTCGACTATTGCTGCGTGCATGCAGCGATGGCGCTAAAGGATGCTGGCTATGAAACCATCATGGTCAATTGCAATCCCGAGACCGTTTCAACGGACTACGACACTTCGGACCGCTTGTATTTCGAGCCGCTGACGTTTGAAGATGTTATGGAGCTCATCCATAAAGAAAAACCGAAGGGTGTCATTGTCCAATATGGCGGACAAACACCGCTAAAGCTCGCACGCGATCTGGAGGCTGCCGGTGCGCCGATAATCGGAACGACGCCGGATTCAATTGATCTGGCTGAAGATCGCGAGCGATTTCAGCAACTCGTTGATTCGCTTGGTCTGAAGCAGCCACCCAACTGCACTGCGAGGAGTAAGCGAGAAGCGCTGGACCTTAGTGGAGAAGTTGGATTTCCGCTGGTTGTGCGTCCGTCATATGTACTTGGTGGTCGCGCAATGGAAGTCGTGCATAGCGAAGAGGACCTCGCTGCGTACATGGACGCTGCAATAAATGTTTCGAATGACAGCCCGGTTTTGCTGGACCGGTTTCTGGATCTCGCGATTGAAGTTGATGTCGACTGCATATGTGATGGTGAGCACGTACTGATCGGCGGCATCATGGAGCACATCGAGCAGGCCGGTGTGCATTCGGGTGACTCCGGGTGTTCGTTGCCGCCTTTCAGTCTGTCTGCCGAAGTACAAAAAGAGTTGATAGCCCAGTCCATAATGCTGGCCAAGGGCTTGCATGTTGTAGGCCTTATGAATGTGCAGTACGCGATTCAGAACGAAATTGTCTATTTGCTCGAAGTGAATCCACGCGCATCGCGTACGATTCCATTTGTTTCAAAAGCGACCGGAGTTCCTTTGGCGAAGATTGCCGCCAAAGTTATGGTCGGAGAATCGCTGGCTCAGCAAGGCTACGTCAATCAACGAATTCCAGAGTACTACTCCGTCAAGGAGGCTGTTTTCCCGTTCATTAAATTTCCGGGCTCCGATCCCATTCTCGGCCCCGAGATGAAGTCAACAGGAGAGGTGATGGGCGTCGGACGGTCCTTTGGCGAGGCTTACGCGAAAGCGCAGCTGGCATCAGGCGTTGTGTTGCCCCGTCAGGGCGTTGCGCTGATAAGTGTCCGTGATCGCGACAAGGACGGTGCAGTGAAACTGGCCAAGATATTGCTCGAGCGCGGCTTTGATATTATTGCGACCCACGGAACTGCACAATTTCTTGCGGCTGCAGGGGTATCATGTCGGCGCGCGAACAAAGTTCGAGAGGGCAGGCCGCATATTGTCGATATGATCAAAAATCATGAGATTGAATTCATCGTCAATACCACCGAAGGCAAGCAGGCAATTACAGAATCGCACTCTATTCGGGCCGAAGCGGTACGAAGAGGAGTAACCTATTACACTACATTGGGCGCTGCGATAGCGACCTGCATAGCGATTGAACATTTGGATAACAGTGAAGTGAACAGATTGCAGGATTTGCATAACGAGGTGGCAGCATGAACAAAGTGCCTATGACGGTACGCGGTCATGAGCTGCTACAAGAGGAGCTGAAACGGCTTAAGAGTGTTGAGCGCCCACAAGTGATTCAGGCAATCGCTGAAGCGCGAGCGCATGGCGACCTCAAAGAAAATGCGGAATACCACGCAGCAAAAGAGCAGCAGGGGTTTATCGAAGGGCGCATTAAGGAATGCGAAGGCAAGCTCTCCAACCTGCAGGTTATTGATGTTACTGCAGTGAATGCCAACGGAAAAATCGTATTTGGATCAACCGTCGAATTGCTCGACGTATCAACGAACCAAGAAATCGTCTACAAGATTGTTGGTGAAGATGAAGCCGATATTAAGCAAGGGCTTATATCATTCACTTCGCCCATTGCACGCGCGCTGATCGGCAAGCACGAAGGCGATGAAATTGTTTTTTCTGCCCCGGGCGGCGAGAAAGAATACGAGGTAATTTCCGTCAGCTACGTTTGACTAACGACTCGGCAGTCTGATCTTTTTCTTTTTTTCTGGATTTTCCCGATACAGCACGGCGGTATTTCCGATGCGCTGGACTAGCTCTGTTGTAGCATCCGCGCAAAGCCTGGCGACAATTTCATCGCGCGCGGCGCGGTCTCCAACGCGTACGCTAACCTTAATCAGTTCATGGTGGGATATAGCAATCTCGAATTCACTTGCTACGGCAGGCGACAAGCCGGATTCTGCAATCATGATCACGGGATTGAGGTGGTGGCCGAGGCCCCGCAAATACTTTTTTTGTGCTTCACTGAGTGCCATGGGCGCGAAGTGTAACAGTGTGAAAGGAGGGTTGTCGCAACGTTCTGGGAGTGCGTCGTGAGTAAGCCGCGCGGCTCCGGGCTCAGTTGGCGGGAACGTCAGGAGCGCGACCCTTACGTGCAGAAGGCGCGCCGCGATGGCTGGCGATCCCGGGCAGTTTACAAGCTCGAGGAAATCGATATCAGGGAGCGTTTGTTACGCCCGGATATGATCTGTGTGGATCTGGGGGCTGCGCCCGGTAGCTGGAGTCAGTACGTAACGACAAAGCTCAAAGGCAGGGTCAGGATTGTTGCAATTGATCTCTTGCAGATGGATGCGCTGCCGAATACGGACTTTATTCAGGGCGATTTTACGGAGGATTCTGTTCTGCGAGAGTTGCAGGACTTGTTGGGCGATGAAAAAGTAAACCTTGTAATGAGTGATTTGGCCCCCAATATTAGCGGGAATCGGGCAATTGATCAGCCGCGGGCTATGTATTTGGCAGAACTCGCTCTGGACTTTGCGCGACAAGTTTTGGCCAAACGTGGTGATTTCGTGATCAAGTTGTTTCAGGGTGCTGGTATTGACCCCTTTGTGACCGATGTACGGAGCAGTTTTGCGACTGTAAAAGTCAAGAAACCCAAGGCCTCCAGGGCTGGTAGTCGTGAGGTCTACTTGGTAGCGAGAAACTATCGTTTGTAGTAGTGTCTAAGCAGTTAGAGTGTATCTAATTCTCCTTTTTATCGGCGTTTTTCGCCATGGACCCCGAATGTGAATGATCTGACCAAAAACGTCCTGGTTTTTATTGTAATTATCGTAGTGCTGCTGTCGGTTGTGCAGGGCCTGTCGACTGTTAATACAGGACAGCCCTCGGTAGTTGATTACTCCGAATTTTTGTCGCGAGTAAAATCAGGAGACGTCAATATTGCCGAATTTTCCGAGAACAACACTCGGATCGCATTTGGCGATCGCGAGCCTCTACGGTTCTACACGATCAACCCGGAAACGGAAACGGGTCCGCTGTTCGACTTGTTGCTAAAGAACAATGTGCACTTCAGTGCTGTTGAACCGCCTACACCAAACTTTTTCGGGCAGTTGTTTTTCAGTTCCTTCCCGATTCTGTTGCTCATCGGAGTATGGATTTACTTTATGCGTCAGATGCAAGGCGGTGGCGGTGGTCGCGGCGCAATGTCATTTGGCAAAAGTAAGGCGAGACTCCTGGGCGAAGATCAGGTTGGCGTCACTTTCGCTGACGTAGCCGGCATCGACGAGGCAAAAGAAGAAGTCTCCGAGATCGTCGAGTTCCTCAAAGATCCAAGCAAGTTTCAACGTCTCGGCGGCAAGATTCCGAAGGGCGTATTGATGGTCGGTTCACCCGGCACGGGTAAGACCCTGCTGGCACGTGCCATTGCGGGCGAGGCGAAGGTGCCGTTCTTCACAATCTCCGGATCGGATTTCGTCGAGATGTTCGTTGGCGTCGGAGCGTCACGCGTGCGTGACATGTTCGATCAAGCGAAAAAGCAGGCGCCTTGCATCATATTTATCGATGAGCTGGACGCCGTGGGTCGGCATCGTGGTGCAGGTCTCGGTGGCGGACACGATGAGCGTGAGCAGACACTGAATCAGATGCTTGTCGAAATGGACGGATTCGAGGGCACCGAGGGAGTCATTGTTATTGCGGCGACTAACCGTCCTGACGTGCTGGATCCCGCGCTGCTACGACCAGGTCGATTTGATCGCCAGGTTGTTGTGCCGCTGCCGGATATTCGTGGTCGCGAACTGATCTTGAAAGTTCACATGCGCAAAGTGCCGCTTGACGAGGACGTTAAGCCGGCACTTATTGCTCGCGGGACGCCAGGATTTTCAGGTGCGGACCTTGCTAACCTCGTCAACGAGGCGGCGCTTTTTGCAGCACGCGGCAACCGGCGTGTCGTAAGCATGGAGCATTTCGAAAAAGCAAAAGACAAAATCATGATGGGCGCAGAAAGGCGCTCTATGGTGATGAACGAGCAGGAAAAACTGAATACGGCGTATCATGAAGCCGGTCATGCGATTGTTGGCTATTTAGTTCCTGATCACGACCCGGTATACAAAGTGACAATCATCCCTCGAGGACGTGCGCTCGGCGTAACCATGTATTTGCCCGAGGAAGACCGCTACAGTATTTCGAAGCAGGCACTGGAGAGTCAGATTTCAAGTCTGTTCGGCGGGCGAATTGCTGAAGACATGATTTTGGGGTCTGGTGGTGTGACCACGGGTGCCTCTAATGACATCGAAAGGGCGACAGAACTGGCTCGAAATATGGTCACGAAGTGGGGCCTTTCGGAGCGTCTGGGCCCATTGACCTACAGTGAAGATGACGGTGAAGTTTTTCTTGGTCGATCGGTTACGCAGCATAAACAAGTTTCGGATGACACCGCGAACGCAATTGATGTTGAAGTCCGAAAAATCATCGATGCTAATTACCAGCGCGCTACCGAAATTCTCAAGGAGAATATTGACAAGCTGCATACCATGGCCAACGCACTGGTCAAGTATGAAACGATCGATGCCGATCAGATCAAAGATATTATGAATGGCAAGGAGCCGCAGCCGCCGAAGGACTGGGAGGAATCCATCGATTCGTCAACCGACATCGATCCTAAAGCGCCTGAAAGCGAGTCGACCGGGTCAATAGGTGGTCCTGCAAGCGAACACTAGCGTTCGATCCGGCGTGCTGGACCTCTCAAACCCGGTGGTTATGGGCGTACTCAATACCACGCCGGACTCATTTTCAGACGGTGGCCGTTTCACAACAGTCGAACTTGCGCTCCAACGAGCCCGACAAATGCTTGCTGATGGCGCCGCAATTATTGATGTCGGCGGAGAATCCACGCGGCCCGGGGCCGCGCCGGTTGGTGAACAGGAAGAACTCGATCGGGTTATCCCTGTCATTGAAGCAATCACCAGGGACCGCCCGGTCCTGGTATCTATCGATACGACTAAGCCCGCGGTCATGCGCGCTGCAGCAGCCGCAGGCGCCGGCATGATTAACGATGTCAGCGCGTTACAGGCGGAGGGAGCGCTTGCAGCAGCAGTTGAGCTGCAGCTGCCCGTGTGCTTAATGCATATGCAGGGCGATCCTCAGACCATGCAGGCCGAACCTGAATACGTTGATGTTGTGGCAGAGGTCACGGAGTTTCTGGCAGCACGCGTGGCACAATGCGAACAAGCTGGATTGGGCCGCGAGCTGCTTATCCTGGATCCGGGCTTTGGATTTGGCAAAACGCCGCAGCAAAATATTGAATTGCTGGCGAATCTGCGACAATTGCAGACGCTGTCTTTTCCGATCCTGATCGGTGTTTCGCGCAAATCGACGCTGGGCACTATCACCGGACGGGGCGTAGAGGACCGCTTGGCAGCGAGTATTGCGGCTGCTGTTGCAGCAGTTTTACAGGGAGCGCAGATAATTCGGGCGCACGATGTTGCGGAGACTTGCGATGCAATTCGTGTTGCCGCTTGTTTGAGAGAAAGTAAATTTAAGGACTACGGCGAAAACTGATGAGCAGGAAGTATTTTGGAACTGATGGAGTCCGCGGACGGGTCGGCAGTGATCCAATGACGGCAGATTTCGCAATGCGGCTGGCCAGTGCCGCAGCACAGGTTCTGGTGCCCGAAGGAGGCACCGTGCTGATCGGCAAAGACACCCGATTATCCGGCTACATGTTTGAGTCGGCGCTGGAAGCCGGGTTCGTCGCGGCTGGCGTTGATGTCATGTTGCTAGGGCCGCTGCCTACCCCGGCGATCGCGCAGCTGACCCAGCATATGCGAGGAGATCTCGGCGTCGTCATCAGCGCATCGCATAACTTGTTTGACGACAACGGCATCAAATTTTTTGATGGCAATGGCGCAAAGCTTAGCGACGCTGTCGAGCTCCAGATTGAGGCCCATTTGGATAAACCGGCGATCACCCGGGAGTCAGGCTCGCTTGGATCGGCGAAACGTATAGATACCGCTCGAATTCATTACCAGCAATTTGCGGCGTCCACTTTTCCCGATGACCTCACTCTCGACGGTTTAAAGATTGTATTTGACGGTGCCAACGGCGCTGGATACAAAGTTGGGCCCAGAACGCTCAGCCATCTTGGCGCAGAGGTCATACCCATCGGCTGTTCGCCAAACGGACGAAATATTAACGACGGCTGCGGCTCGATGCACACAGAACTGCTGCAACTGACGGTGCCGGCGGTCAAAGCTAATGTAGGTGTCGCGCTGGACGGTGACGGCGACCGCGTTGTAATGGCTGACGAGACCGGGGCATTGGTTGATGGCGATCAAATGCTGTACATCCTGGCGACATCACGACATCTGGCGGGCAAATTGACCGGGCCAGTGGTCGGTACTGTGATGAGCAACCTTGGACTGGAGCATGCCCTGGTTGAGGCGGGTATTGAATTCCGGCGTGCCAAAGTTGGCGACCGATATGTTCTTGAGGCCTTGCGGGAATCGGGCGGCAATATCGGCGGAGAGGCATCGGGACACATGTTGGTCCTGGATCAAACAACCACCGGTGATGGCCTGGTTTGCGCATTACAGGTGTTGGCGATTATGAAGCGCACTGGCAAGAAGCTCTCGGAGCTGGTCGCAGGAATGGCGAAATATCCACAAATCATGCTCAATGTACGTACGCAAAAGCGATTCGACCCCAGCCAGTCGGTTGTCATTCAGGATGCGGTTAGCGCCGCAGAAGTCGAATTAGCCGACACCGGAAGGGTTGTGCTGCGGGCATCCGGAACCGAGCCTCTCATACGGGTGATGGTAGAAGGAGAGGATCCTGAGCAGGTTGCGGCCCTGGCAGAGCGCCTGGCAGCAGTAGTCGCTGACGCGACCCCCTAGATCGACCATCAAGCACATTGATTTGCCGGGTGAGCCTCGGTATCCTGCGCGCCTTTTTGAGGCTTGAGGCTAATGTCCATGCGAGACATTCTGGTTGCCGGAAATTGGAAGATGAATGGCGATTCGGCCGGCAATTCCGAGCTCGTGGCGGGAATACTCGCCGGAATGCCGGATAATGAACGGATCCAGCTGCTAATTTGTCCTCCGTTTCCGTATTTGGCGTCGACTGCTGAGCAAATAGCCGGTAGCAGACTGATGCTAGGAGCGCAGACGGTTTCCGAGAACGTGTCCGGTGCATATACCGGGGAGACATCGGTTTCGATGCTCAGGGATGTAGGCTGTGAATTCGTCATCGTTGGGCACTCAGAACGGCGTAGCTTGTACGGCGAGAGCAGCGTTGACGTCGCGGCGAAGTTCAAGGCAGTCATTGA
>JBBKWL010000215.1:0-62562 GCA_037968975.1 Woeseiaceae bacterium
CCGCGTTTATCCACGAGCACGCCGTCCACATCCATCGGGTTAACGAGATCGATGCCTTCGATATTCGAGTCGCGAAAACGCAGCGTGCGGGACAGCGGCAAAATCAGCGGCTCGACTGCCGATACAGTGCTCTGCTGATGCACCAGCTGATGGTCACCTTTGATGCCGACGACCAGCACATCATCTCCCGAGCGTAACGGCTTGGTATTGAATTTGACCTCGCGAACCGGCGTATCACCGATACTTTTCGGATCGTAGGAGACAATCGCCAGATTGTGCAGCGGATGTAGCTGCTCCACCTTTGCGGCAACCTCCAGCGACCCGGCGAATGTGACTGTTACATCACCGATCGCCACTGGCACTGTATTGCGATCCACCAGGACCAGCCCACGCGCTTTGTCGACAATTACGCCGGTACCGTAGTAGTGCCGGTCAGCAACGCCCGAAACCGTGTATGGCAGGTCGAACGTCACGACCACCAGCGACGCTGCGACGGCAGCAACTCGCGGGTCATCATATTTTGTCAGCGCCGTGCTACCTGATTGCGGAGGCTCGCGTTCCGGCCCCGGACCCAGCTCTTCACACGGCCAGATTCCACTGCGGTCGTCGCGCACGCACCGCGACACCGGAAACCACACGCGATCCATCTCAAAAGCACGTACCGCTGAATTCTGTGGGCTGTCCATGGTCACGAAACGAACTTGCGCACGTGAACCGTCCGCGAGTTCATCCAGTGCCTTGGCAAGGTCGTCAATATTGGCAATCGGCTTGCTGCCGAACTCGGTAATCACCGCGCCACGTGGAATAGCAGATTTTGACAACAGATAGCCTGGGTTAGCGACGTAGACGCCGCTTACCTCACGGTTGTAGTGGCGTGCCTGCTGATACGAAAGGTTGTTCACGATCGCATCGCCAAACTGCAGAAATTCGCTCGGCGTGATCGAGTGCAGATCCGTTACTTCGATGCTGGTCGCAACCGGTCGGCCGCCGCGCTCCAGTTCTACTTCAACAGTCTTGCCGACGTTGTCGTCGAGCATGGCTGCCAGTGGCACGAACTCGGTGATGAGCTGACCATTAATGCGAATCAGGATATCGCCCGGCTCAAGTTTGCCGGCAGCGGGTGTTTCCGGAATGACCTGTTCAACCGCCAACATGCCGGTCTGTTTTGGAAATTCAGAGCGTGCGGTTCGCTCTGACTCGTCGCTAAGGCCCAGACGCTTCAGTTCGTCGAAGGCCTTGCGCTCAAACATGGTTTGCAGGGTGCCACGCGTGACTGGCTCATCTTTTTGCAGCAGCTCCAGCACCCGATGGATGCGATCCAGGGGCAGAAAAAAACTGCTCGCGGCTGAGTTATTAGCACCGGCATTCAGTGCCACGACTTCGCCTTCGATGTTGACGACCGGCGAGCCGGATGATCCACCCGATGTGCCGGAAGCGGCCTGCAAGTAGAAAGTATTGAAGTCGTTGTACTGGCCGCGACCATAGTCCGGCGCCTTGCGATCCAGTCGCGCGATAGTGCCGGCGAGAATCGACAGCTGTTCGCCGGCGTCATTGCCGATGACACGTATCTCGCGACCGATCCCTGCACCGTCCGGGACCAGCGGTAGTTCCGTTGGCTCGATGTAGCGCAGCGCCGCGGGGTCGTAGCGAAAAAAGCCGAAATCGTGCACCGGGTCCCGGTACACCGGCGTCAGTCGAACTTCTTCATTGTTTCGAAAAACCGCTTCTGCAACTACCGGGCCGGGGGTGACAACATGGCGATTGGTCAGGATCAGCCCGCGCTCGGCGTCGACTACGAAACCGGTTGCCTGGCTTGAGGAATTCCACTCGGTATCAAACGCTCGCGTGCTGTCGACCCGGATGGAAACCACACCGGAAGAAATACGCTCCAGTGTATTGGTCCATGCCGTTTCTTCGGCAGCCACAGTGCTTGCTGCCAGCGCGATCCCTGCGAGCGCAGCGAGTAGTGATCCAATTTTCATAGCTAACCTGTGGTTGCGTCCGTTGCTCTTAAGGGACTGGGGTCGAGGCGTTCGGTTCCCTATTTCAACAGATAAACGCGCCTGCCGCAGCAGATCAGGTCACTCTTCTGGTCGAAAAGCCAAATCGAGCTGCCTTGCTGCCTTCACGTCGTCCAGGCGGCGCACCGGCATCGAATATGGCGCTTCCTTGAAGGAGGTGCCACTGGCGGCTTCTTTGGCAATCGTTATCATCGCCGCAACGAAATTATCCAGCGTCTCCTTGCTTTCTGTCTCGGTCGGCTCGATCAACAGGCACTCCGGCACCAGCAGCGGAAAGTAAGTGGTCGGCGCATGATAGTTGTGATCCAAAAGTGCCTTGGCGAGATCCATTGCGGTCAAATCGAGAGTCCGAGCTTCATTTTTCAAGGTGACGATGAATTCGTGACTCGCACGTCGCTCGGGAAACGCGAGCTCAAAACCTGCGTCGCGCAATTTCACCATCAAATAGTTGGCGTTCAGGGTTGCGTACTCGGCGAGTCGGCGCATGCCGTCACGCCCAACCATGCGCATGTATATATAGGCACGCAACAGAACGCCTGCGTTGCCCATGAAGCCGGACAATCGCCCGATACTTTGCGGCAAATCGACTTCTGCCAACCAGTCGTAGAACGGCTTGCCGTCCTGTTCTTTTTTCCCGATCACAGGAATCGGCATGAATGGCAGCAACCTGCGGCCGACGCCGACAGCGCCGGAGCCCGGACCGCCACCACCGTGTGGGGTCGAGAAAGTCTTGTGCAGATTCATATGAATGACGTCAAAACCCATGTCGCCCGGCCGCACCTTGCCGCAAATAGCGTTCAGATTGGCACCGTCGTAGTACAAGAGACCGCCCGCGTCGTGCACAATTTTTGCGACTTCGACAATGCCACGATCGAACACACCCAGCGTCGATGGGTTGGTGAGCATGATCCCGGCAGTCTTGGGCCCGACTGCTGCGCGCAGCGCTTCGAGATTGATGTCGCCGTCCTTGCCGGTTGGTAACTCTCTGACCACGCATCCGCACATCGTAGCGGTCGCCGGGTTGGTGCCGTGGGCAGCGTCCGGAACAATGATTTCATTGCGCTCCAGATCGCCGCGCGCCTTGTGATAGGCCTGGATCATGGCCACGCCCGCCAGCTCGCCCTGAGCGCCGGCCATCGGCGTCAATGACACTCCCTGCATGCCGGTAATTTCCCGCAGCATTTCCTGCAGTTCGTACATACAACTGAGGAAACCCTGACCATGACTAACCGGTCCAAGAGGATGCCGACCCGCGAATTCAGGTAACAGTGCAAGTGTGTTGCAGGCACGCGGATTGTATTTCATCGTGCACGAGCCCAGTGGATAAAACTGCGTGTCTATCGAGAAATTGAGTTGCGACAAGCGCGTGAAATGTCGCACTACCTGCAACTCGGAGGCTTCCGGAAGGCGTGGCGTATCCTGGCGACGTAATGCGTCCGGAATGGACGCCTCGCCGGATGTGCCAGGTGACTGTGCAAATGCCCGGCGCCCGCTTCGCGATTTTTCGAAAATCAGAGTTTCCATAGTGCTTCCCGCTAGTCCTCGTCAGTGCTGATGCCGAGTGCTCGCAGCGCAGCGTCGTAGTTCGGTTCAGTAGAGATATCGTCGATGTGCTCCTGGTGCACGACCGTGTTGTTTTCATCCAGCACAATGACAGCGCGTGAGAACATGCCAGCAAGTGGCCCGTCGACAATCAGCACACCGTAGTTCTCGCCGAAGCCTGCATGCCGGATAGCAGACAATCCGGTGCTGTTTTGCAAACCATGCTCTTCCTGAAACCGACGGAACGCGAACGGCAGATCGTACGACACGTTCAACATTGCAACGTTGGTGAGTTTTTCGGCACGTCGATCAAACTCTATGACTGACTTGGCACACACATCCGTATCGATACTGATAAAGATGTTCATCACCTTGCGCACGCCCAGCCAGTTTGCGAGCGTCGCGTTCTGCAGCTTCGTATTGACCAGCGACACGTCCGGCGCACGACTGCCAATAGTCGGCAGGTCGCCGAAAGTCCTGTAGGTTGTATTTTCGTATTTAATAGTAGCCATATTGTCAGGCGCGAAGCCTTTCTCCTGAATTCAAAATTTCGTCCATTGCCATCACATAGGCGTCGATATCTGCCTCGCTTTTGGTTTCGGTCGCACACACGAGCAAGGCATCGCCGAGGTCAAAGCCGCCAAGAATGTCGCGTTCCGCAAGTGCCTCCAGCACGCCCGCCACCGGTTGACCCAGGCGCAGCGCGATTTCGTGAAAGTGCGGTCCCTCGTAGAGGCGTTCAACGCCGTTCAGCTCGAGCAACTTCCCGGCGAGGGTCGCGGTGTTCTGGTGCGAACGCAACGCGACCTGCCGGAGTCCCTCAAATCCAAGCAGGGACATATGAATTGTGGCCGCCGTAACCATTAAGCCCTGGTTGGTACAAATGTTCGAGGTCGCCTTGGAGCGTCGGATGTGCTGCTCACGCGCTTGTAACGTTAGTGCGAAGCCCGGCTGCCCATCCAGGTCCGTCGTCCGCCCGACGATGCGACCGGGCATCTGCCGCACGTACTGCTGTTTGCAGGTCATAAAGCCGAAATACGGCCCACCTGAAGACAACGGCACACCCAATGGCTGACCTTCGCCACACGCGATGTCGGCACCCTCGCTGCCCCAGCTTCCCGGAGCTTTGAGTAATGCGAGCGACACCGGATTGACGACCGCGATTACCAGCGCGCCGTTGGCGTGTGCCCAATCGGTGAGACGATCGACGTCCTCCAGCGTGCCATGGAACGACGGCTGCTGAATCACAACTGCGACCGGACTGTCGCCTGCATCCAGATCGTCAACGGCGTTGCCGGTCACACTATTCATGGGAAGTCGTTCGAAGCTGATGCTCTGGCTGCCCGCGATAGCAGTGGCCACTTGCTCGTAAGTCGGATTGACGCCCGGTGCTAACAGGATACGCCCGGAGGTCGCCTTGCGATTGCTGCGCACAGCCATCAATGCCGCTTCTGCCAGTCCGGAGGCACCGTCGTACAACGACGCATTACTGACGTCGAGACCGGTCAACTCGGTGATCATCGTCTGATATTCATAGATGACCTGCAATGTGCCCTGGCTCGCTTCAGCCTGATACGGCGTGTAGGCGCTGTAGAACTCGCCGCGCGTCGCAATATCCCAAACTGCCGTCGGAATATGGTGTTCATAGGCGCCCGCACCGATGAAACACAATGGCGTACCGTCAAGGGCGGCGCGGTCGCGCATCAGTCTGCTTATTTGCATTTCGTTGAGCCCCTCAGGAACACCGTCCAGGGATTCGATCAGCAATTGTTTTGGAATCTCGTCGAACAAGTCGTCGAGACTATCGGCGCCTATGGCCGCCAACATTTCGCGGGTGTCATCTTCGGTATGCGGTATAAACGGCATCGTTTCTCTCAGGCGTCTTCTTCGTCGAGCAGGGTTTGGTAATCGAGCGGTGCAAGCAGCTCACTCTCGTCGATCGCTTCGCTGGGCTGCATGCGCACGATCCAGCCGTCACCGTACGGATCCGCGTTGATTTTTTCCGGGTCGTCGGCGAGATCTTCGTTCACCGCGGTGACTGAACCTGAAATCGGCGCATACACGTCTGATGCTGCTTTGACAGACTCGACCACCGCCATATCACCGCCGCTATCCAGGTCCGCCCCGACTTCGGGCAACTCTACGTACACAAGGTCACCGAGCGCTTCTTGTGCATGGTCGGTAATTCCGATTGTCACACTGCCGTCATCCTCGCGACGCAGCCACTCGTGTTCGCGCGTGTACAACAGGTCTCCAGGCAAATCAGTCATCGCTTTAACTCCCCTTCAATTTGAATTTTTCCGTTACGTACAAACGGTGTTGGCACGATTCGTACATTGAGTAATTTTCCGCGCACATCGACCTGTGCGGTGCTGTAGTCACCCGCTGGCACACGTGCCAGAGCGATGGAGCGTCCGATCGTCGGCGAAAAGCCGCCACTCGTGATTTCCCCCTCTCCGACCCCGGCGACTACAACGCGCTGATGATTACGCAGTACGCCCTTGTCTTCCAGCAACAGGCCGACGAATCGCTGCCGATTCTCGTCCACCCGTTGCTCTTCGAGTTTAGCGCGACCAGTAAAGTCACGATCCTGCGGTTCCCAGGCGATCGTCCAGCCCAGACCCGCTTCCAGCGGAGAAACGGATTCGTCCATATCAGTACCGTAAAGATTCATCGCAGCTTCGAGGCGCAAAGTGTCGCGAGCGCCGAGTCCGCATGGCGCAATTCCGGCGGCGATTAATTGCTCCCAGATCGCCGCGGCACGCTGTTCGGGCATGACGATTTCCCAGCCATCCTCGCCCGTGTAGCCGGTTCTTGCGACGAACAGGTCGCCGGCTTCCATTCCCGTGAAGAGCTTCAGGGCCAGTGCCTGCTCGCGCCATTCGTCAGCGATACAGCACGCAGCCAACTCGCGGGCATTCGGTCCCTGCACCGCCAGCATTGCCAGTTCAGGTCTTTCGGTCACTGTTACCGCATACGACTCAGCCGCCTTGCGAATCCACGCAATGTCTTTCTCACGAGTCGCGGCATTCACGATCAACCGAAACCAGGTCGCATGCATGAAATAGACAATCAGGTCGTCAATGACGCCACCGGCCTCATTCAACATCGTGGTGTACAGCGCTTTGCCGGGTATTTGCAGCTTCGCGACGTCATTCGCCAACAGCTGGCGCAGGAATGTGCGGACGCCGTCACCGTGCAAGTCAACAATGGTCATGTGCGACACGTCGAACATGCCTGCGTTGTCACGAACCGCGTGATGCTCTTCCTTCTGCGAGCCGTAATGCAACGGCATGTCCCAGCCACCGAAATCGACGAGCTTCGCCCCGGCTGCAACATGTTGTGCGTATAACGGTGTTTTCGATCCCATATCTCAGTATCCAACTAACCAACAAAAAGGCGACAGACCCTTTCGGCCTGTCGCCCCTCTGTCCTTGAAAACCTGAGAGATCAATGGCTTAGAGCCACATACCCCTTCGGTGGGCCGCTGTGGACCTCTCTCCAGAGCCAATCAGCGAACGCAGTCCTTCTGCCTGAGCGTTTCCGAGCGAGTTGCGCCTTCGGCGCCCCGTTAGTTGATCGGGGTCTCTTCTGCGTGCGCTATTGATTGGTGCGCGCATCATAGCCAATGGTCAGGCCGGTTGCCACCCGGCGAGGCGCGAGTGACAATGCCGACAATTCAATTATTGGGGACCGGCATGCTCATTCGCCGCCTTTGCGTTGTTGTTTATGCTCTGTTCTTTACTGTGGTTGCCTGTGCCGAGGCCAGCGACGATTTCAAAGCCCTGCTCGACGAAGCATGGGAAGCGCAGCTTGCCAATGCACCCTTATTCGCATCCCGGCTGGGCGACCGCCGTTATAACGAACTCTGGCCGGACCTGAATGTCAGTGCGATTGAAGCGCAACAACAGCAAGCGCGGGGATTTCTGCGGCGTGCCTACTCGATCGACAGGAATACGTTGAGCGAAACCGATCAGCTCAACTACGAGTTGTTCCGCCGCACAATGCAAGACGAAGTTGATGCCTATCAATTCAATGCACACCTGATGCCGTTGCATCACCGCGGCGGCGTGCAGAACCTCGAAAACAACACCAATTATCTGAGCTTCGACTCCATCAAGGATTACGACGACTGGCTGTCACGCATGAGTAAGGTCGGCGCATACGTCGAACAAACGATCAAGCTCGCTGACGCAGGTCGCAAGGCAGGCTATCTGCCACCCAAAATCCTGATGCAACGCATACCTGACCAGATTGCAGCGCAGCTGGTTGACGAGAGTGAGGACAGTCCTTTTTACGATTTGTTCGAGGAGTTGCCTGCAACGTTTTCTGAGCAGGAACAGGAGCGTCTTCGCGCGGCTGCGCGGGCGACAATTGAAAACACCATACTGCCGGCCTACGAAAAGCTAAGTCGCTATTTCAATGCTACCTACCTCCCGGCGTGTACCGACAGCATTGGCTTATCGGCTTTGCCGAACGGCAGCGCCTGGTACGAATACCGAACGCGTCACTACACCACGACACAAATGTCGCCGGACGACGTGCATAAACTTGGCCTGAGCGAAGTTCGCCGCATCCGCGATGAGATGCAGCAGATAATTGATGCGCTCGACTTTGGCGGCAGCTTTAACGATTTTCTGGTCTTTCTGCGCACAGACCCGCAATTCTACTTTGACAATGCCGACGACCTGTATGAGTCGTACCTGGCAACGAGCAAGCGCATCGACCCTGAGCTCGTGAAGTTATTTGGCAAGCTGCCGCGCATGCCCTACGGCGTCAAACCCATCCCGGACTCGATTGCGCCGGACACCACCACGGCGTATTACTCCGGTCCCGCAGCCGATGGCAGCCGGGCCGGCACCTATTGGGTCAACCTTTATCGACCCGACGTACGACCCAAATATGAGATCGAGGTGCTGACGGTGCACGAGGCGATGCCGGGCCACCATCTACAAATCGCGTTGCAACAGGAACTCGGCGACATACCGAACTTTCGCCGCTACGGTGGCTTTACCGCTTTTACCGAAGGCTGGGGTCTGTACAGCGAAAGCCTGGGTTACGATCTCGGCCTGTACACCGATCCCTATTCTCGCTTCGGCCAACTCACCTACGAGATGTGGCGCGCCGTCCGACTCGTCGTCGATACGGGCATTCATTACAAAGGCTGGACCCGACGACAAGCGATCGACTTTTTCAAAGACAATGCGGCCAAGACGGAACTGGACATCATCAATGAAATTGATCGCTACATCGGCAATCCAGGGCAGGCGCTTGCCTACAAGATCGGCCAGCTACGGATGCAAACGATTCGGCAGCGGGCGGAAATTGCGCTGGGAGATGCGTTCGACGTACGTGCGTTTCACGACGAGTTGCTGGGCGCCGGTGCATTGCCGCTCGATCTGCTTGAGCGCCGCATGGATGACTGGATTTCAGGCGTCAAAACTGATTGAGGTCTGACGTGCCGCAGGAAATTCGACTCGCGCGATGTGCGCCCGTTCTTCCGGCTCAACTTTATTGTCGTAAATTTCATCGATACGGGTGACCCGGCTCGCCAAACCGGTGCCATTCGCGATTTGGATATTCAGGCCGGGACGTGCGTTCATTTCCAAGATCAGCGGACCTTGCTCGCTATCGATAACCATATCTACGCCGAGGTAACCAAGACCAGTTACGTCATAGCCGCGCGCCGACGACTTCAGAATAAAATCCCATTGCGGTATTTGCAGTCCTGCGATCAATGCGCCGGTGTCCGGATGTTCGTCCACGAGGCTGTTTTCTAACACGCCCGTCAAGGTCTGTCCGAGGCTCATATCGACTCCGGCACCCACTGCGCCCTGGTGCAGATTGGCCTTGCCGTCCGACGCGCGTGTCGGCAATCGCACCATCGCCATCACCGGGTAACCGCGATACACAATAACGCGAATATCGGGCACGCCCTGATAACTCACCGCGTCGAACACCGGGTCGAACTTCACGCAATACTCGATCAGCGCGGTATCGGGGTTGCCGCTCAGGCTGTACTGGCCGCTGACGATATTCGATATGTGATGTTCGATTTCGTCTCCGGAGACCAGTATTCCGCTCGCCAGGCGATAGGAATCCCGGCGACGCTTACTGCGTCCGACCACGACGACGATACCGTCGCCGCCACTGCCCTGTGCAGGTTTGACGACGAAACTGTCACGCTCGGCGACAATCTCAGAGAAGGATCGAACCTCACCCTGGTTCGTGATGACCCCGTAGAGCTCGGGAACCGCCATGCCGGCAGCCAGCGCCAGCTTCTTGGTGAGAACCTTGTCATCGACTCGTGGATAAAAGCGACGTGGATTGAGGCGCGAAATGTAATTGGCATTGCGTTCATTCAGACCGAGAACCCCTGCCTGTCGCAATTTTTTTGCCAACGCGAGCATTACTGGTCAGCCAACGCCTTGAAACGTCGCAATTCGAGCAGGCGATAACCGGTGTATCGTCCGGCCAGCACGACCAGCGCCAATACCACCAGCAGCAGTTCCGGGAATGTGAATATCAGGTGCTCCAGCCACGGCAGGCCCATGCCGATGTAGGCCGCGACAGCAACCACCAGACTGCCCAGTCCTTCACGCATCGCATCGGTCGCGCCGCGCTCTTCCCAGACGACCGACATCCGCTCGATGGTCATCGCAATGATGACCATCGGGAACAGGGCGACCGACAAGCCGGTTTCCATGCCGAGGCGATGCGACACCAGGCTGATGATCATCATCAGCAGCACTACAACAATCAGGACTGCACTCAGTCTTGGTACCAGCAACAAACGCAGTTTGTCCAACAGGAAGCGAATACTCAGGCCGAGCGCTACCAGAGTTGAAAACAGGATGACGCCCCAGAGCAGTTGGGTTTCGCGAAACGCGAGCGCGATCAACACCGGCATGAAGGTGCCGAAAGCATCGATTCCGACAAAGTTACGCAGCAATACCATTACCAACGCACCGATTGGAATCATCAGCAACACGCTGTACACCGCCTGGGTCGAAATCGGCAGGCTGTACAGCGAAAAATCTATGAGTGCTGCACCACGTTGGTTCGCCTGCGAATTGGCGATGGCGACGGCTTCAAGTTGATTGTCCTGTACAGCAAAACTGACCTGCACGTCGCTGCCGCCCTCGACATTGATCAGCGGTTCGTTGCCGCGCCACCAGACCAGAAAATTTTTCGGCAAGGATTCGTCGCCTGTCATCGGGTTGAAGTAGCGCCAACGATCACCGTCGTGCACTTCCAGCCAGGTGAGCATCGTCGCATCACGTTGCCGGCCTTCCAGTTCCAGGCCATGCACCATGCGTGCAGGAATCCGCGCTGACGCGAGAATAGTCGTAAGCGTTTGCACGAATTCGGCACGCGTCCGCGACTCCAGTCGTAACAGTTCTACATTCGGGTCCGGCGATGGGTCATTCATCAGCCGCAACAACTCGGTCGTAAAGGATGCAGTGTCCGCCGAATGCTCTTTTACATCGGCGACAATCACATCGACCGCAGTTTTGAACGGCTCGTTAATCGTCGGCTGCGGCGGGAACGGCGGGGTTGTGTCTGTCTGGTTGCTGGACGGATCTGCAAACACAGAAATTCGGTAGTAGATATGTTGCGGGCCATCAGCACGTCGGATAGCCCACTGCGCTTCGCGACCGCCGGTACCGTAGTTAAGGCTGAATCCGTACCCGCGGGATACCGGGTTCTCGTTGAGCGTTCGAAAGCCGGGTGTCAGTGTCGGGATGAGTAGATTGACCTTGATCGAGCCCGGGCCACTTTCGAAGCGGATTGAGGATTCGATCGTCCACACGGGTACTTCCTGGTCTTCGACGACCGGGAAACCGAGAACCTGCCATTTGTAAACGAACACAGACAAGCCGATCAGTGTCAGCACTGCAGCAAGTCCGTAAACGTATTTTTGCTTCATCGTGGTCTCCCCGCGTTAGCGCCTGGTACCCAGCGCGACGCTTACCACGTGCTCGCGAATCGGTCCGCTGTGGTTAAATAAGCGCATCCCGGTCGTTCGCAGTTCTTTTAGTAACGCAGAGTCTGTCGCAAAGAGCCGGTTGAGACCAGTCATAAAATGCAACATCGCGGCATTGTCGCCCTTTCGAGACCGCTCGAAGCGCCGCAAGACCGGCCGGTCGCCCGCATACTCGCCGTTCTGCAGCGCTTTGCATACCACGTCTGCGAGGCAGGCCGCGTCCTGCAATCCCAGGTTTGCACCTTGTCCTGCCAGCGGATGAACCGCGTGCGCCGCATCACCTATTAATGCGATGCCGGCCTTTACGTAATGTCGGGCATGTTTGGCCTGCAGCGGAAAAGCGCCGCGCGGGCCGGCCACCGCCAGATTGCCCAGCACCTGGTCCGACGCTTCGCTCAATGCGATTCCCAGCGCTTCGTCCGTTGCGGCCAGCGCCCATTGTGCCTGCTCTTCCGTCGTAGACCAGACCACCGAAATGCGACCGTCGGCAAGCGGCAGCATGCCGAGAGGACCAGTGCCCAGGAATCGCTGCCAGGCGGTGTTGCAATGCGGGCGCTCGGGTTGCAGATGAGTGACGAAAGCCGCTTGGCCGTATTCCCAGTCCTGCGTTTCGATGCCTGCGCAATCGCGCACGAGCGAGCGAGCGCCGTCGGCACCAATGACAAGATCCGCGTGCAAGCTGCGGCCGTCTGCAAGCCGCACCTGTTGACCAGCCGCCTGCGCCTGCAAGGACGCGATCGGCGACTCGAACAGGAGCTCTATATTCTCTTGCTGCAGAACTTCAAGCAGCGCTGCTTGCAGTAATACGTTTTCTACTATGAACCCCAGTTGCGGTACTCCGAACTCGGCGGCATCGAAGCTCAGGGCGTCGCCACTGTCTGCCGTGGAGGACTCGTCCCAGACACGCATACTGTTATAGGCAGCGACGCGCTCTGCATCGACAGATGACCAGGCACCTAGTTTCTGCAACAACTCTGCCGAACCCGTCGCAATTGCCGACACCCGCAATGCCATCTCTTTGCCTTTGGGGCGCGCTGGGCGTTGTTGTGCATCGACCAGTGTAATTTTGAGGCGCTTCGCCACGCTACTTTGTGCGAGCAATGCCGCAACGCTCAGGCCGGCAACTCCTGCGCCAACGATCACTACATCAAACTTCTCGTTCACGGCAGCGGCACGCCGCGCGATAGCCGCGGCAGTCGGCCGGCAAGTCCCATCGTGTGCTTCGCGAACAGCGAGCGCACACCCGGCACGATATCGAAACCCAACATTCCCAAATCGCGCAGTGTTCGAAGCGGCCGCTGGTTGCTGCTGAACAGCCGCACGAGACCGTCTGTAAACCCGACCAGCTTGCTTTGATCACCTTTGCGCCAGGCCGCGTAACGCTCGAGTAATTCCGGATCATCCAGATCGAAATCGGTGACACAATCGCACAAAGCCGCCACGTCACGCAGGCCCAGGTTAAATCCTTGCGCGGCGACGGGGTGCAGGCCGTGTGCCGCATTGCCAACCAGGACTGCGCGCGTCGTTGTCAAACGCATCGCTTTACTCAGGTGCAATGGATAAGAGGCGCGCTTGCCGACCCGCGACAACGCCCCAAGTCGATAGCCGAACGCAGCCTGCAACTCGGTGAGAAAAGCATCATCGTCAAGCGCCAGTATGCGCTCGGCGTCAGCGTCGGCCACTGTCCAGACAAATCCTGCCCTGCCATCAGCGATCGGCAGCATTGCCAGTGGCCCGTTCTTTGTAAATCGCTCGTAGGCGCAATTGTGTGGAGATTTCTCGGGCAACACGTTGCCGACAATGGCGCGTTGCTCATACGCAACATGCTTCGCGGTTATCCCCAGCATGTCGCGTACCGCTGATCTTGCGCCGTCTGCGGCGACCAGCAAACGGCAGCGCAATTCTTCACTCGCACCATCCGCGTGCCGCACTGTAACTACTGCACTGTCCGGCGCGACTCGAGCGGCGGCAATTTCGGCCGGGCATAAAATATCGAGATTCGGCACAGTTTCGAGTGCAGTTTGCAAGACCGATCCCAACACACGATTTATGACGATGTAGCCCAGCGCCTCAACTTTTTGTTCCTCGGCATCGATGTGTGAAAAACCGAAACGCCCCTGGTCCGAGACATGAATGCGAGTGACCGGGGTAGCGGCGGCAAGAATATCGTCCCAAAGACCCATGGCCTCATACATGCGCTGCGTGCTGCGCGACAGGGCTGTTGAGCGATCATCAAAACTGGGTTGCGCCGCGGCCGTACGAGCAATCGGTTCGACGATCGCAACGCGCAGGGATAGAGGCGCAAGCGCCAATGCCAGGCTTGACCCGATCATCCCACCGCCGGCAATAATCAGGTCGTATTTCATTGGCGCTGCATCAATGCCTCGATATCGTCCGGATCCCTCGCAAGTCCCTTGCTCAAGACATCGGGACCGCTACTGGTTACAGCAACGTCATCTTCGATACGAATGCCAATGTTTTGCCAGCGCTTCGCTGCCTTGCTTGCGGCAGAAATATAGATGCCGGGCTCCACGGTGGTGACCATGCCGGACTCAAGAAAGCGCCACTCGTCGCCAACTTTGTAGTCGCCTACGTCATGTACGTCGATGCCCAACCAGTGACCCGTGCGATGCATAAAATATTCACGATAGGCACCGTCTTTGATCAGTGTTTTGAGCGTGCCCTTTAACAAGCCGATGTCCTTCAAGCCCTGGGTTATTACTTTCACGGCTGCGTCGTGTGGCTCGTTCCAATGATTTCCTTTGCAGGTTTTTTCAATCGCGGCCAGTTGCGCTGCATACACGATCTCATAGACTGCGCGTTGCTCCGGGCTAAATTTACCGCTGACCGGAATGGTTCGCGTGATATCCGAGGCGTAGTAATCCAGTTCGCAGCCGGCGTCGATGAGCAGCAGGTCACCGTCAACCAGGCGATCTTTATTATCTACGTAATGTAGCGTGCAGGTATTGGCACCGCCGCCGACGATCGGATTGTAAGACATGCACGCATCGTTGCGTCGAAACTCATTCGCAAACTCTGCCTCAATCTCGTACTCGTACATGCCAGGCTTCACCGCACGCATCGCGGCTTGATGTGCCTTGACGGCGACGTTGGCAGACTTACGCATTGCGGTAATTTCGGCACGACTCTTGTACAAGCGCATATCGTGTAACAAATGATCAAGTGCGACGAATTCCTGTGGCGGGTGCACGCCACGCAACTCACGCGACCGTAGCGAGTTAATCCACTCGGCAATCCGCGTATCGAATTCTGAGTACTGGCCCATTGTGTAATAAACACGACTGCAGGACTCCATGATGCCCGGCAAGATGTCATCGATATCATCAATTGGAAACGCGTCGTCTGCGGCAAAATCGCGCATAACTCCATCCGGCCCGGCGCGCTTACCGTCCCAAAGCTCCTTGTCCGGGTTGCGATCGCGACAAAACAACAGGAATTCACCGCTGGCGCGACCGGGCACGAGCACCGCTACCGCATCTGGTTCTGCGAAACCGGTCAGATAATAAAAGTCACTGTCTTGTCGAAATCGGTATTCGACGTCGCGGCTTCGCAGCCGCACCGGCGCGGCAGGCAGTATGACAACTCCACCCTGGCCGACCATGCCCATCAGCTGCTTGCGGCGGCGGGCAAATTCCGTACTTTTCATTGCTTATGACCTGCAGTTCTTAATACACAAGGGCTAGTGCAAAGCATCGGACGCAGGTTCGGCGACGGGCTTGCGCACGACCGCGAGTTCTTCATAAGCAAGCTGAGCGGCAACACGAACATACTCGACAAGCTCTGTGTAGGCCGCCTCGTCGGACTCTTCATCGCAATTCTCGTCAACCGCTGCGCGAGTAATCTGCAGCAAGTCCCGGATTATGTCGGAAAGCGGCTCCGCCTTAAGGCGCTCGCGCAAATCGTCGCTGTGTTTGCCGGCAACCAGCCCGTGCAAAAACCCCTCACACCAATGCGCCAGTGCGGTAGCCCTGGCTGCCGTAGTATCGCCTTCGTCAGGCAACAGCAGCGCAAACGCTGACAAACGCTCTGCCAACTGCCGATAGGTGGTTTCAAACAGATTGCCAAGCATGGCCTCGCATTCGACCCGAAAAGCGTCCGTCGAATCGGTTCCCTCCAGCACCTGCGATAGCCAGTCAAAACCGCTGTCCGCGCCAGCAATCGCAAGTCGACCCGACAACAGGCCATGCGTTTGGGATGCGTCCCATGTTGATCCGCAACGCCTCAGGGCATCTTCAAGGGTGTCGTGGCCTATCCTTTCGTCCATCGCTTTGATTTCCAAAACATTCGCTACATTTAGAATGATCCCACGTATCGTCAGCGCTGACCATGGCGGTCGCTTCCTGATAAATGCCGATTGATTCTGCCGGGGCGCCTGTCTATATTGGCTGTATGGCTGACAATATAAATGCAACGTTTGAGCACGAGCTTAAACGCCTCGAGAAGCGGGTCGATGCACTGGTTAGCGTCTGTGACCAGCTTCAGGATGAAAACAAGTCGTTAAAGCAACGGCAGGATGTTCTCACTTCGGAACGCGCCAACTTGTTACAGAAGAACGAACAGGTGCGTGCACGTGTCGAGGCGATGATCGGCCGACTCAAAGCGATGGAGCAAGGATCCTAGAATGATGAATGAAACTACTACCCAGGTAAGCGTTCGAATATTGGACAAGGAATACCAGGTAGCATGCCCGGCAAGTGAACGAACTGACCTTCTGGATTCAGCAGAAGCGTTGAACGCCAAAATGTTAGAGATTCGCGACAGCGGCAGAATTGTCGGTCTCGACCGCATCGCCGTTATGGCCGCGCTCAACATGGCGAACGATTTATTACACGCGCAAGCTCGTGACCGCATTCTGGAAGGTGACGTCAGCTCGCGCCTCAAAGTTATTTCCGATCGCGTTGAATCCGTGTTGGGTGGTTCACAACAATTGGATCTTTAATGCGTTAGGATGGTCATAAGAGTTGGCGCCTCCTGCAGTGTTCGATACTGACCCGGATACCTTCGACCCTAACTATTTACCACGGGGTCGTGCACTGTCGGCAGCATATGTGCAAGGCCGCGAAAGCGGTTAGCCTGTTGTTGTCACGGCTGACCCCACCTGTTGCTCCGGTTCGAGAGCGACGGTCTTTAACGGCACAGGCGGGAGGCGCTTTTCTTGAAGTCAAAACAACGCGGCAATGCACTTAGCGCGCGTCGCGCAATGAGTCGCGCAGACCGCGATATCGCAAGCGGAATAATCAGCCAAAAAGTAATTCGTTCACGCGCTTTTCTCTCCGCAGAGACTGTCGGTTGTTACTTGCCGATGCGAGACGAGGTCGACCCTGGTTTCATCATCGAGCGCGCTTGGCGCGCAAATAAGCGCGTTTTCTGTCCAGTCATCGGCAAAAACCGAAAAATGATTTATCGCCAATTGGACCGCGACACGACCCTTTTGAGAAATAGTTTTGGACTTTGGGAGCCTGTCGACAGCGAAATAATGTCGCCGAGGCAACTCGATCTCGTCGTTACTCCACTGGTTGCATTCGACAAAAATAAAAACCGAATCGGTATGGGTGGCGGCTACTTCGATCGCTGTTTCGCATTTTTGCGACACCGAAATCACTGGCAACATCCGAAGCTCCTCGGGGTCGCGTTCGCTTGCCAGGAAATAGATGAAATTGCGTCAAACCGTTGGGACATACGGCTTCACGGGGTTTGTAGCGACGCAGAATAAAAGATCGATTCTCTCTATGCGTACATTCACGCCGCGCCAAACCCGGCCTGAACGCTGCTTACCTTGCTGCCTGCGAACGATTAAGCGGGTGCGTCTGTTCTGCCAAAAATTGGCGCCGAGCTGGCGAAAAAATCACTCCTCAATTTGCGAAAATTTTCGGCATTGGTTCATCGTGTTTTCGCTGCCTGCCGAAAAACAATTTACAGCTTGGAAAAAGGCGGCTTTTTCAGCTTTTTGAAAGTGTTAATCACGTCACCTAACTCGCTGGATTTTTCACTTTTGTTGTATATACTCAGCCCCGGGGACCCGACACGGAGAAATACTGATGGCTACTAAGAAGAAGTCCAGAAAGAAAGCGTCGAAGCGCAAGTCCGCGCCGAGACGTAAAGCAACGAAGAAAAAAGCAGCGTCAAAAAAACGGCCTGCCAAGAGAAAGGTCGCCAAGAAGAAGGCGAAGAAGAAAGCGAAAAAGAAAGTAACGAAACGTAAGACCAAGAAGAAGGCGAAGAAGAAAGTCGCCAAGAAAAAAGCCAAGAAGAAGGCTAAGCGGAAGGTCGCCAAGCGCAAAACGAAGCGGAAAGCCAAGAAAAAGACTTCCCGCAGGAAAAAACGCTAGGCTTTGAGCCGCGAAGAAGCCTGGTCTTCTTCTCAGCACAGCGAAAGTGCCCGCATATGCGGGCACTTTTGTATGTAAAATAAGTGCACTTGGAATAAGAAACGCTTATGGATCCTCTACAGAAGAAACGTAACGTCGCTGAAGCTGCATTGGCTTTTATTGAGCCCGGCACGACGCTCGGTATCGGCACCGGATCAACCGTCAACTGCCTTATAGATTTACTGCCCGGCGCCCGCGACCGAATCGACAAGGTCGTTTCCAGTTCAAAAGAATCCACGCAATTGCTCGAAGCAGAAGGCTTTGAGGTCAGCACCTTGAATGAGGTGGGCGACCTCGACCTGTATATTGATGGCGCGGACGAATCAAACAAGCGCCTGCAATTAATCAAGGGTGGGGGCGGCGCCTTGACGCGCGAGAAAGTGTTGGCCGGCGCTGCACGACGTTTTGTTTGTATCGTGGACGACACTAAACTGGTCGGGATGCTTGGCGGATTTCCACTACCGATCGAGGTTGTGCCTATGGCGCAGGCCTTCGTAGCTCGAAAACTGGTGAAATTACGCGCCCAGCCGATCTGGCGAGAGGGCTTCGTTACCGATAACGGCAATCACATTCTTGACGTCCACGACCTTGTGATCAGCAATCCGCTGGAGATGGAAACTCGCCTCAATCAAATCCCTGGCGTGCTTACAGTAGGCATATTTGCACAGCGGGCGGCTGATGTACTGCTCATCGCCGGTGATAATGGCGTTCGTGAAATACGCGCCTGAGTTCAGAGCCTGGTTTTTTGGAAATCGTCTATTTCACCGTCGCCGCCGCGCTGCTGTACCTCCTGTCCAGCTGGATCCTGGACCGTATTGAGATCGCTGTGGGCCGCCGCTTCGAATACCGCTCCGTGCTGTTCTTCGGCATTCTGCTGATTCTTGCGATGCTCAGTTTCTATTTGATTCGCCTCTATACGGGTAACCCCTGATTTACCGCTAATTTGTTGTTGGCTAGCGTACCCATATCCACCAAATGTTGTGGGGGCACCATCTAATGGACGACAACGAACAAGAAGAGCTGGAACAAATTCCTGCGATGCAGCGGTTGCTGGATAATCCGTTTGTACTGCTCGTTCTGGGCATCGCCATACCGTCGATTTTCTACATCGTCTGGGGAATTATCGAAATAACTCAAATACCGCTCGCAGACTAGGGGAGATTCGCTATGGCTATTACACCGCCAAGTGACCGGATCTGGTGGCGCCAACCGATCGCCAAGGTCGAACTTATCTGGATCATCATCGCCTTTACCTGGGGCCTGTTCATGTTTTTCATGATGATCTATTGGCATGGCGCCGGGGAGCAAAATCTGTCGAACGAGGCTTATAAGATTAAGCCGGAACGGTTTGCCGAGCATGCTCAGGAAATGATCGACGAATACAAGATTAGAGACGAAGGTGGCTTTCCCGTTGTCCACCCGCCGCCTGGCAGTGACGTTTACCTGATAGCGCGGCTATGGCAATGGTGGCCTATTCTTGAGCTGGAGAAAGACCAGTCCTATCGCGTGCACATGTCTTCCATGGACTGGCAACACGGTTTTTCTCTGCAGCCAGTCAACATCAACGTTCAGGTGCACCCCGGTTACGACATGGTCGTCACCCTGAAACCTAATCAGGCCGGCGAGTTCGGCATTGTCTGTAACGAATTCTGCGGGATCGGTCACCACATGATGGTCGGCAAAATCTACGTCGTGGAGTAGGGAGAGTGTTGCAATGAGCTCATTGATTGATTTTCGTACCTGCCCTACTACGGGTCTTCGCGTTGATCGCACGGCAGAAAAACTGATCAAGGCAAACGCTGTCGCCGCCGTCATATTTCTCGCTATCGGCGGACTGTTCGGGCTACTTGTCGCACTAACACGCTGGCCGGCGGTACATCTTCTTCCAGCCGACTGGTTTTACCTGATTCTTACGGCACACGGTTTCGATGTTTTACTGGTCTGGATCATCTTTTTCGAGATGGCTATTTTGTACTTCGCCTCTGCGGTCTTGTTGAATTCGAGGCTGGCAGGGCCACGCTGGGCTTGGACCGGCTTCGGCATGATGCTCGTCGGTGCAGTGATTACGAATGTCGTGGTCTTACAGGGCCAGTCCAGTGTCATGTTTACCTCCTACGTACCAATGCGGGCGGAGCCCGGATTCTACCTGGGTATAATTCTATTCGCGGTTGGCGCATTGATTGGCTGTGGTGTTTTCTTTGGCACACTGGTCGTCGCGAAGCGAGAGAAAACCTACGAAGGATCCGTCCCGCTGGTGACTTTTGGCGCGCTAACGGCAGCGATTATTGCGGTGTTCACCATCGCCTCCGGCGCCATCATTCTCATACCGACATTCCTCTGGTCGGTCGGTCTGATCAGTCATATTGACCCGATCGTATACAAAACCATTTGGTGGGCGATGGGACATTCCTCGCAGCAAATTAACGTCGCCGCGCATGTGTCGGTCTGGTATGCAATCGCGGCTCTGACATTCGGAGCAAAACCGCTGTCCGAAAAAGTTAGTCGCATGGCGTTTTTCATGTACATCCTGTTCCTGCAGCTCGCGAGTGCACATCACTTGCTTGTTGAGCCCGGACTAAGTTCGGAATTCAAGATCTTCAACACCAGTTACGCCATGTATTTAGCGGTGCTCGGGAGCATGGTCCATGGCATGACTGTACCGGGTTCGATCGAGGCAGCGCAGCGGGCACGCGGCTACACCAAGGGTATGTTCGAGTGGCTGCGCAAGGCCCCATGGTCGAACCCCGCTTTCGCAGGAATGTTCATGTCGCTCGTGTTCTTTGGCTTCATCGGCGGTATTTCCGGCGTAGTCATGGGCACAGAACAAATAAATTTGATCATGCACAACACCGTTTACGTGCCCGGCCACTTCCACGGCACCGTCGTCGCCGGCACCACGCTCGCATTCATGGCCATTACGTATTTATTGATTCCGCTCATATTCCGCCGTGAACTGGCCATGCGAAAGCTGGCGCAATGGCAACCCTACGTATTTGGTATCGGCGCAGCAGGGATCTCGGTATTCATGATGGGCGCGGGCACGCTGGGAGTCGCACGGCGCCACTGGGATATGACCTTCGCTGATGCACAACTGCCCTTCGACTATCCGTCTGCTGCGTACTTGATGATGGGACTGAACGGAATATTCGCCGTTTTGGCTGCGACCGGAGGGGTCATGTATATCGTCATTGTCGTACGCTCGGTATTCTTCGGCAGAAAACTCGCCGAGGACGAAAAACCGGATTATCCCGAGGTACCACCACAGACTGCTGCCACCGTTAGCCACTATGGCAGCGCTGAGAAACTGCACATCCCCGGCACGGTTTTCCTGGTTAGTATTTTCTTCGTGGCCTTTGTCTTGTATTACTTTGTCAATTGGAAGTACTTATCCGAAGTCTGGCCGTTAAGCTAGGCGCACGGACCCAGGACATGCGTATCACAGCCGTCGTCGGCGCCGTCGTACTCTCTCTCGCGATGGCGCCGACAGTTACCGCCCAGGAATACGACCGCAATGCGGCACTCACCGCCAGTCAGGCCGCTATCGGCCAGCCGTTGGGCGACTACACTTTTCGCAATACGCACGGACAATCATTTCGCTTACAGGAGTTGGTCGGCAAGCCCATTATTGTCAGCCTGATATATACGAGCTGCCACCATGTTTGCCCGATGATCACGCAGAATCTTGAGGATAAAGTAGCGATCGCACGCGAAGCCTTCGGTGAGGATAAGTTTAGTGTAGTCACGATTGGTTTTGACTGGCGCGTGGACACGGCGGAACAAATGCGTATCTACGCATCCAGCCGCGGTATTGACCAGTCACACTGGCACTTTCTAAGCGGTGACGCGCGCGAGATTGAGTCGATTTCCCGCGATGTTGGCTTTCAATACTTCGCCAGTGCTAAAGGATTCGACCACCTCTCGCAAACGACCATTGTCGATGCCAGCGGCAATGTCTATCGTCAGGTATATGGGCAGGACTTTGATGCGCCATCGTTTGTCGAGCCATTAAAGGAACTGATCTTCGACACACCACGGAGTGCCGGCGTGATTGAGCACTGGGTCGACACGTTTCGCTTTTTCTGCACGGTCTATGACCCAAATAGCGGTCGCTACCAGTTCGATTATTCGATCTTAATGACGATATTCGTCGGCGTAATATGCCTTGGCGCAATCCTTACTTTTATCGTGCATGAATGGCGACGTTCAGCATGAAGCGCATCATCGCATTACTGTTTGCCCGTGCAGATGCTGTATTCAACTGGGCTTTTGGCCCACGCCTGAATCCACTGGTGTGCCTTGGCGCGCTGGGTTGGTTTTTCTTCTGGATCGTCGCCGGCTCTGGCGTCTATCTATATCTGTTCTTTGACACCGGCGTCTTCGCGGCCTATGCCTCTGTCGAATACATGACAAATGACCAATGGTATGCCGCTGGCGTCATGCGTAGCTTGCACCGCTACGCGTCCGATGCGCTGGTCGTCGTTGTCGTCATACACATGCTTCGAGAATTTGCGCTGGACCGAATGCGCGGCAAGCGCTTTTTTGCTTGGATTACAGGAATTCCAACACTCGGCTTCATTTACGCCTGCGGCATCACAGGTTACTGGCTGGTATGGGACAAGCTTGCTCAAATGATTGCTATCTCCACGGCAGAATGGCTCGACGCCCTACCCTTTTTCGGCGAACCCATCGCCAATAATTTTCTGAATAGCACCACGTTAAGCGGCCGATTTTTCACTCTGATGGTATTCATGCATATCTTCGCACCGCTAGTCATGCTGCTCCTGATGTGGGTGCATATTCAGCGGCATTCGCAGGCGAAGGTTAATCCGCCGCGGCCACTTGCTTATGCAACCGTCGCCATGCTGTTGGCGTTGTCTCTGATCTACCCTGCTACCAGCCAGGGCCCTGCGAATCTCGACGCTGTCCCTGCAGAAGTCGGTCTGGATTGGTTTTACCTTGCCGGCTATCCGTTGCTTAATGTCATCCCAGGCGGTCAGCTTTGGCTCATTGTCATAGGCGCTGTGGTTCTGCTGGCACTGTTGCCGTGGCTACCACCTGCCAAGACCGCACCGCCGGCGGTCGTCAGCCTGGACAACTGCAACGGCTGCGCGCGCTGTTTCGACGACTGTCCGTATAGTGCTATAACCATGGCACCGCGCAGTGACGGCATGGCATTCGCCACTGAGGCGGTCGTCAACGTCGACAACTGCGTGAGTTGCGGAATCTGTGTGGGTGCCTGTCCAACGGCAACACCTTTCCGTCGCGCGACGGCGATCATTCCTGGCATAGAACTGCCCGATCACCCCATTTCTGAGTTGCGTGAGCGATCTGTCGCAGCAGCGTCGCAGATTGACGGCGATGCGCGCGTCATTGTGTATGCCTGCGAGAAATCTGATTCAGAATCACTCAGCGGCGCCAACGTGGCCGTGGTAGCCGTGCCGTGTGTTGCTATGCTACCGCCGGCGTTTATCGATTTCGCGCTTTCAAGGGATCTGAGCGACGGCGTAATGCTTGCCGGCTGCGCCGAGGAAGCTTGCCACTATCGTCTTGGCAACACGTGGACACAACAGCGCATCGATGGCGCGCGTGACCCATACCTGCGCGCGCGCGTGCCACGAGAGCGGCTTGCTCTGAGTTGGGCGGCGCGAAAATCCGCTCAACGACAACGTACGCTTGACGACTTTATTGCCGAACTCTGCGACTTGCCTGCGATGAACAGACGCCGACGGTCCGAGCATGAATAAAGTGTTTCGCTATCTGTTGCAGCTCGCAGCATTTGCCACCTTTGCTGTGTTTGTCGGTTATTTTTCGAGCTCGCCCGCATTTGAGTATGCCCGGGCAGAAGCGGCCGTGGTCAAGCTGTCACTCAGTCACGCCGCAGAACGGGTTGCACCCTGCGTATTGCTGACACCTGAAGAAGTCGCGGCGCTTGCTCCAAACATGCGGCGCAGCGAAAAATGCGAGCGCGAGCGCGTTCCGCTTGTAATTGAAATGGACGTCGATGGGCAGAATGTACTTTCCATCCAAGCGCAGCCGTCCGGACTATGGGGTGACGGGCCGGCCTCGGTTTATCACCGCTTCGATCTGCCGCCGGGGCAGTATCGAATGCAAGTCAGGCTACGCGACAGCGCACGTGCGGACGGCTGGGACTACACGCTGACAGAGAATGTCACTTTGACCGCCGGACGATACCGTACAATTACCTTCAAAGCAGAATCAGGAGGCTTCAAACTACAATGAGCCTAATCAACTGGAAAGAGGAATTCAGCGTCGGTGTCGCGGAAGTCGACCACGAACACCAGGAGTTGATCGAATCGATAAACAATCTGCATCTGTCAGTACAGGAAGGCGTCACGCGTAAACAAGTGATAGAAGGGTTGGGCGACATCTACGCGCAGATTGCTTCGCACTTTGCACTCGAAGAAAAATTCATGCGCAAGTCGCGTTATCCGGCCTACAATGATCACAAGAACGACCACGAGGCATTGCTTGACGACTTGCGCGACATAATGGATGAAGTCGAAGACGATGGCGAATTTGACGAAGGTCGTTTGTCGATTGACCTGGACCGCTGGTTTAGCGATCATTTTCGAACGCACGATTCAAAACTACATAGTCACTCAGGTCACCATTAGTCATGGCTTTGGATTTAGATCAGCTTATTTCGGACTGCAGTGCAGCCGTCAAAGACCACACACCCATAAAAGCTGCACGCGAAGTTGTTGCTCGGGCGGTGTCAGTGCCCGCCGCTATGCTGGACGCTCTAGGTGTGCCGACCAAAGGCGGCGTGCAACGATTGCATGTCAGCGATGAACTAACCGTCATCAACGTGATCTGGGCGCCTGGCATGATGATCATGCCGCACAACCACAACATGTGGGCGGTGATCGGTGTGTATGGGGGTCGGGAAGACAATATTTTCTGGCGCCGCTGCAAGGATGAACCCAATGGTCTCATCGAAGCAGCCGGGGCGAAATCTATCGGCCCGAAAGAGGTCCGTCCGCTCGGCGACGAAATTATTCATTCGGTGAGCAACCCGACGTCGCAATTCACGGCTGCTATTCATGTCTACGGCGGAAACTTCTTCTCCGAAGAGCGTAGCGAGTGGGACCCGGACAATCTGGAAGAGCACCCGTATGACATAGAAAAGAATATGGCGCTGTTCGAGCGCGCCGACAAATCCACCAGATAAAAAAAGGCCCTCGTTTGAGGGCCTTTCGGTTTTGGCTGGGGGACCAGGATTCGAACCTGGGTTGGCGGAGTCAGAGTCCGCAGTCCTACCGCTAGACGATCCCCCAAATCCTGGCGGTGGTTCGGCGCGAGATTAGCGCTTCGAGTACTGCGTCGAGCGACGTGCTTTGCGCAAACCAACTTTCTTCCGTTCAACCTCACGTGCATCGCGGGTTACATAGCCGGCATGGCGTAACGCAGGTCGCATTGCCTCGTCGTACTGCATCAGCGCACGCGTCAAACCGTGGCGGATTGCGCCGGCCTGACCTGTTGTGCCGCCACCTTTAACCGTGACGTTGATGTCGAACTGCGACGTCATGTTCATCAGCTCCAATGGCTGGCGAACAATCATGCTGGCAGTCTTACGTCCAAAAAATACGTCAAGCGGTCGCTTGTTAACAGTGATCGAGCCACTGCCGGATTTCATGAAGACGCGCGCGGTCGACGACTTGCGGCGGCCGGTTCCATAATAATGTGTATCAGTCATTTTTTTGCCTCTTGTCTCAGACCTAAGGGGTCTCAGACATCAATTTCCAGTGCGACCGGCTGCTGCGCAGCATGATCATGTTCCGGTCCCTTGAACACCTTCAGTTTCTTGAACATCTGGCGACCCAATGGTCCTCTTGGCAACATACCCTTCACGGCACCCTCGATGACGCGCTCCGGCGCTTTCACGAGCTGCTTCTCAAGCGAGATCGACTTCAGATTGCCGATGTAGCCTGTGTGATGGTAGTACATCTTGTCTTTGAGCTTATTGCCGGTAACCCGCACTTTCTCGGCATTCACGACGACGATGTAATCGCCGGTGTCCACATGCGGTGTGTATTCGGGCTTGTGCTTGCCACGCAAACGTCTGGCGATCTCAGACGATAGACGACCCAGGGTCTTGCCTGTTGCGTCCACCAAGAACCAATCGCGCCGAACCTCTGCCGGCTTTGCAGAAAACGTATTCATTATCTCTTCCGTAGGGAATTTATTCTAATTTTGGCCACTACTTGCCGCAGGGCCGAAAGGCGCGAAATTTTACTGTAGGGGCCGCTCAGATGCAAACAATCGCTGCGATTTCGCACAAATAAATGCGCCCGAAATCGGGCGCATTTATTACATAGAATTCAGACACTTAGAAAATCGCGTCGAAAATCAGAAGCTGTATTCGAGCGATAGGGCCGTAAACGTGTCGGTCTTGTCGCTGCCCAGCGGCACGTCAGAGTTGTTTTTGATGGTGTAGGACGCCACCAAAGCCAGGTCCCCCAACAGCTTCGCGGTGAGCGCCGTTTTCGACATTGTGTAGGTATTCTCGTCACCAGCCTCGACCAGCAGGTCCTGCGAGAACGTTGCAGTTTCGCTCAGGGCCCACTTGTAATACAGGCCGCCGGTCAGGATCGTTTCGCTCTCGGATGTGCCGTCGGCAAGATCTGATTGTCGAGCACCGAAACCGAGCTCACCGTTAAGGCTGTGCTTGTCGTTATCGATCAGGCGATGACCGTAACCCACGGTCTGCGAAAACTGCTGGTCGTAACCACTGAAGCGGTCTTTTCGCCAGTCCAGTTTGCCAAACAGGAAGTTGACTTCGGACAGGGTGCGCTCGCTCTTCCAGGTGGCCGCATAGGCCTCGGCTGTGGTTTCGTTGTCCTCACTCGCCTTGATCGTGGCGGCATCAAATTTATGGGTCCATTTCTCGAGGGCGTACTGAACCTCGAATGCACCGCTCATATTGGTGGTCTCGGTGTTGCCCGAGGTGCCGAGATAACCCAGCCTGGCCTTGCCGGACCATGGGCTCTGTGGGCCGGTTTCTTCGTCCACTTCGTGCGCCAGCACAGGCGCAGCAACAATCATGGCCGCGACTGCGACCAACTTACTTAGACTCATTTCAATACCTCCCTAATTCGGCCGCGGAGTATACGTATTACGATTTATCCAGGCGAGTTTTTCCATTTGGTCTGTTCTGAATGTAGGGCGGTGCGTTGCTATACTTGCCGGATGCAGGCGCGTCACCTAACCCCCCTCGATCGATTCCTTGCCGGCGTCAATGACGCCTTGCGAACGATCGCTGCGCCGACGCACCGTTCTGCACGCGATAATCCCGCCAACGGCATCGATGAGACCGATCTCGACGCTCGCGCGAAAGCGCATGCGGCCGGGCTGATGCGCGTCAATCATGCCGGAGAAATCGCTGCGCAGGGCTTGTATCAGGGGCACGCCGCAGTGGCGCGCGAGGAAAAAAATAGCGCACAAATGCGACAGGCGGCCGACGAAGAACGGGATCATCTGGCCTGGTGCGAGCAGCGGCTTGCGGAGCTCGATTCTGCGCCGAGCAAGCTGAGTTCTGTCTGGTACGTAGGCTCTTTCGCGATGGGCGCAACCAGTGGATTGTTCGGCGACAAATGGAGTCTCGGCTTCATCGCGGAAACCGAACGGCAGGTTTGCGAGCATCTAAGCGGCCATTTACAACGACTTCCGGAAGAAGACGCACGGAGCCGCGCCATTGTTCGACAAATGCGCGACGAGGAACAGGAACACGGCGAAAACGCAACAGCGGCTGGCGCGGCAGATCTGCCTGGCCCGATTCGCAAACTTATGCGTCTGACTTCAAAAGTCATGACCAAAACCGCGTATCGCATCTAGAACGGAGTCTTTAGGCGAAGGATTGCAGATAAATCACGGACTTAGCTTGCCCTTCAAGGCCATCTGTATTAAAAGAGGTTGCGCAGCCGCGTAGAGGAAAACACTGAATGCAAACAACAGCAAAGACCCTGAGCGATGTACCGGCAATTAACCGATTCCTAAGCTATTGCCGAGTGCGTACGGTGCCGTCGAAGACGGTCATGATTCATGCCGGCGACTTGCCGGATGTCCTGTACTACATAGTCGACGGATCCGTTGAAGTCATGATCGAAGACGAAGACGGCAACGAGATGGTGCTTGCGTACCTCAACAAGGGCCAGTTTTTCGGTGAAATGGGTCTTTTCTATGAACAGCCGACGCGCAGCGCCTGGGTCCGTACCCGGACAGAGTGCGAAATTGCCGAGATGACCTATCCGCGCTTTCGCCAGATTGCGAGCGAAAGCCCGGGACTGGTTTTTGAACTCGCCACACAGCTGGCAACCAGACTCGACCGCACCAACCGGAAACTCGGCGATCTCGCCTTTGTTGATGTGACCGGTCGTGTTGCGCACGCGATCATGGATCTTTGCAACGAGCCAGACGCAATGACACACCCCGACGGCATGCAGATCAAGGTGAGTCGCCAGGAACTGAGTCGTCTGGTGGGCTGCTCCCGCGAGATGGCCGGACGCGTACTCAAGGTCTTGGAAGAGCAGGGTTTGGTGACGGCCAGCGGCAAGACCATCGTCGTCTACGGCGCACGCCCCAACCGCAAACACTAAAAAACCAGGGAAAAAACCAGGGACAGTTTACTCAAACCCCATTTTCTAAATAGGGGTTTGAGTAAACTGTCCCTGGTTTTTTTGGATTTCTGATTTCATTGCTGTGATTGTTGCTGCGTAGTCTTTGCTGCCAAAGATGGCGGATCCCGCTACGAAGGTGTCGGCACCTGCCGCTGCAATTGCGCCGATATTGTCGATCTTCACACCACCATCGATTTCGAGGCGGATCTCACGACCACTCGCGTCGATTATCGCGCGCGCTTCGCGCAACTTGGCCAGCGCGCCGGGGATGAACTTCTGGCCGCCGAAACCGGGATTGACCGACATGATTAGCACCATGTCGACTTTGTCGATGACGTGCTGCAGACAATCCAGTGGCGTTGCCGGATTAAACACCAGCCCGGCCTTACATCCGGCTTCGCCAATCAGGGCCAGCGAACGATCAATATGGCGGCTGGCTTCGGGGTGAAAAGTAATATAGCTCGCACCGGCCGCAGCAAAGTCTGGAATTATTCGATCGACCGGCTCCACCATCAGGTGCACGTCGATAGGAGCCTCTATTCCGTGATTGCGCAGCGCGTCGCAAATCAGCGGACCGATGGTGAGATTCGGGACGAAGTGATTGTCCATGACGTCGAAGTGCACGATGTCTGCGCCGGCGTCGAGAACGGCAGTTACGTCCTCGCCGAGTCGTGCAAAATCAGCAGAGAGAATTGAAGGTGCTATAAGTGGCGTCACAGTCTCTTCCTTGGTTTTTAGCAAATGTACCTGAGCTCGAGTGCTCTAGCGAATCGAACGCCTCGCCTTAAGCATCTCGTAGGCGCTGCGGACTTCGCGGGTACGTCGCTCGGCCTCTGCGATTACGTCCTTGGCAGGATTACTGCCAGCAATTTTATCCGGGTGATTCTGATTCATGAGTCGCCGGTAGGCTGTCTTGATTTCAGTGTTGCTGGCTGACTGTTCGATGCCGAGCGTTTCGTAGGCGACGCGCACGCGCTCCGCATCGACGTCGCCGGCTGGCGAACGCCGGAAACCCTTTTGCGCGCGCAGCATGGCCTCAAGTTGTGCCAGGTCGACGCGACCGATCTCGAATTCTGTGCAGACCGTCCAGATCAGTGCTCGCTCCCGTTGACTGAGACCGTCCTTCGCAAGTGCAACTTCTAGCAGCAGCCGCACGAACAACAATCGTAGTTCCGGATTGCGCGCGGCAATCCGGCGGGTGTGGCGCATGGTCTGCAGTAAGGGGTAGTCGGGGCGCTTGCCCTCTTCGAACCAATGCATTGCATTGCGCACTCGAGCAGGCCCTAAGCCAAGTCGGTGCATGACCACTCGTGCCGCTCGAATTTCTGCTTCGCTGACACGGCCATCCGCCTTGGCAAGATGACCCATCGCCTGGAACAGCGGCCGAACGTATTCTTCCGGGAGGCGGCCGACAGGTTTGCCCTGAAACTCGAAATCGCGATAACGCGCGGCAAAGCCGCGATCAAACTGATGACCGACGAACAAGCCGAGCAATACGAACCAGGGTTTAAGCGTTACTGCCCCGGCTACGGTGCCGATGATTTTGCCCCAGTACAATCGCGAGCCTCAAGATAAATCGTTGCGTAATCCTATCGCAACGGTAATCATTCGTGTCATGAATTCCGGTAATTCACAGTTCGACTCGAATATTCCGAGTCTGCCGCTGATCGGTCGCGGCAAGGTGCGCGATATTTACAGTGTCGACGACCGCCATCTGCTGATCGTCACGACCGATCGCCTGTCCGCTTACGATGTCGTATTGCCGGATCCGGTGCCGATGAAAGGTAGTGTGTTGACGCGTATTTCACTGTGCTGGTTTCGCATGATGGCCGACCTGGTCGATAACCAGCTCACCGAACTCAGCGTGGCTGACGTCGTTGTTGACAGTGCCGTAGCGGCAACCATTCGTGATCGGGCATTGGTCGTCAAACGCCTTAAACCATTGCCAATCGAAGCCGTTGTGCGCGGCTACCTGATCGGTTCCGGCTGGCGCGATTATCAGGAGACCGGCCGAACCTCCGGTATCGAGCTACCGGCCGGTATGCGCCAGGCACAAAAACTGCCGCATACAATGTTTACGCCGGCAAGCAAGGCTGCGGCGGGTGATCACGATGAGAATATTGCGTTTGACGATGTGGTCAAACTGGTGGGCGAGAAACTGGCAACGCGGGTTCGCGATTTATCAATCGCAATTTACGATCGAGCCGCCGCGTACGCACTGGAACGCGGCATTATCATCGCGGACACAAAGTTTGAGTTCGGTCTCGACGACGCAGGTCACCTGTACCTGATTGATGAAGTGCTGACGCCGGACTCATCCCGTTTCTGGCCCGTTGACCAGTACCAGGTCGGCACGAGTCCACCGAGTTTCGACAAGCAGTTTGTCCGCGACTATCTCGACACTCTGGACTGGGACAAGACCCCTCCAGGGCCGGAACTACCGCCCGAAATCTTGCAACAGACCAGCGAAAAGTACCAGGAAGCATTGGCCCGCCTGTTCGGCTGATCACCTATACTCAGACACTATGATTCTCAGGCTGCGCAAGCGATTCGATCGGCTCATCTGGAGCGACCTGCTGTACGCCCACGGCTTGCCCGGTCGAATTCTCGCCGGTGTCTTGCGCTACCTGGTCGCGCTGCTGCGCGACATGTTCGCCGGCGGCCTGATGATGCGCTCCATGAGCCTCGTCTACACGACCTTGTTATCGATCGTTCCCCTGCTCGCATTCAGTTTCGCCGTTCTCAAGGCATTCGGCGGTGAGGACAAACTCGCGCCAATGCTGTTCTGGTGGTTTGAATTCATGGGTGCTGAAGGCGCCGTGATGACCCGACAGGTGATCGACCTGGTCGAGAACGTCAAAGTCGGCGCACTGGGCGGCATCAGTCTTGCGTTCTTCATTTACACCGCCGTTTCAATGGTGCAAAAAATCGAAGAAAGTTTTAACTACGTCTGGCACGTTGCCAGGAGAATGAATTTCGCGCGTCGCCTGATCGAGTACATGGTGGTGTTATCGGTTGGCCCGTTGCTGATCCTTATCGCAATCGGGATGATTGCCTCGCTGAAGAGCAATGCAGTCATTCAGCTCATGCTCGGATTCGAATTTCTCGGACCGCTCGTGGTCGCGACCAGCAAGCTGGCGCCGTATTTCATCGTCACCTTGGTTTTTACGTTCCTGTACATGTACATGCCGAACGCGCGCGTGCAGTTTCGCTCTGCCCTGATCGGCGGGATCGCGGCCGGATTTTGCTGGGCAAGCGTCGGCGTAATTTTCGCCACTTTTGTCGTCTATTCAACCCGGACCCAATTGATCTACTCGGGTTTCGCGATCGCCATCATCACGCTGATCTGGCTGTATGCAAACTGGTTGATTCTGCTCATCGGCGCACAGCTGGCGTTCTATCACCAGAATCCGGCCTACCTGCGCATCGGCCGGCGCGAACCGCGGCTATCGAATTCGATGCGTGAACGACTTGCACTCAACGTCATGTATCTGATCGGGATTGCGTTTCGTGAAGGCAAGACTGCGGAGACGCTGAGCTCTCTGGCGGACCATATGAAAATCCCGTCGGTGACGTTGCGGCCAATAATTGACGGCCTGGAAGCCGATAAATTGCTGACGACAACCGAGGCCGAAGAACTGCTGCCGGGACGCGAGATGTCGCGCATCAAGCTCACGGACATTTTGGCGGTGGTGCGGGACCACGGCGAAACCGGCTCCTATCGCGACCCGAAATGGGATAAAACGATTCGCGAGTTGGGCAAGCGACTCGACACGTCAATCGCCGCGGCGATTGGCAAGCAAACACTGGCTGAACTGCTCGATTCCACTGCAGCGAAGTAGTCAGTCGCTCTTTGCGAACGGTATGCGCTTGAGCGCAATCTGGCCGTTGCTCATCACCAGCAACACATCCTGCAATGCTTCAATATGAGTCAGCGGATTGGCAGGCACCAGAATCAGGTCCGCTTCGTAGCCCGCCGCAATGCGACCGGTTTTTTCCTGCAAATGCAGTAACTCCGCTGCACTGACCGTTGCCGCCTGCAACGCTTCAAAATTGCTAAATCCCATGCGCACGAGCTCTTGCACCTCGATTGAGATTCGATTGATCGACTCGTTGTCGTAGTAGTTGTCGGCGCCGGTCGCAAATTTGACGCCCATCGCATGCGCTTCGCGAATAGCCTTTTCGAGTTGCGGCACCATGTGCTTGCCGCGCAGGCGCAGTACATGGTCATACTGCTCCTCGTTCATTTCATTCATGGTCACATAGGTCGGCACAAACCAGGTGCCGCGCTCCCGCATGAGCGCCAGCGTATCGGTCGATAGATAGGTGCCGTGCTCAATGCTTCTCGCACCCGCAAGGACTGCTGCTCTGGCTCCCTCGTCGCCATGGGCGTGTACCATCACCGAGAGGTCGTGACGCGCCGCTTCCTCGACAATCACTCGTAACTGCCGTTCCGAATAGACCTGTTGCCGTGGATCAGTGTGTGGCTGACCCGCCCGTTCAGTGCCGCGGGTCTTGATCACATCCACCCCACGATCACTATTTATTTGCACGATGCGCCGTAATTCGGCGTCCGAGTCCACGTGACCGTCAATTTCACTCAAGCGTGGGTCCGCCAATACCGAGTTCTCAAGCTCCGGCGTCACATACACACCGGCCGCAACCACATCCGGACCGGCCAACCTTGCCGCACGCACCAGTTCGCGCAACGCGACATCTTCGTAAGCGTTTACGCTCGCGCTACGCACCGTGGTCACGCCGGATTCCAAAGCCCGTTGTGCCTGTTCCAATTCGTTGATATGGGTGTGCACGTCGAACAAACCGGGCAGCAGGTAATTGTGCTCCAGATCGATAACGGTATAGGCCTGCCCAAGAGGCGCACCGCGCTCAGCGATTGCTTCGACCTTGCCGTCTTTGACCAGGACAGTGACATCGCTGTAGATCCTGTCTTCGACGCCGTTGAATAAATTTGCGTTGATCAGCGCGTACGACTCACCTTCCGCCGCAACAATAGGTGCCAGACAGACAGCAACAAGCGCAAGCAGGCGGTATCTAACTTCCCGCAACCGTCATCTCCTCTACCAACAACGAGCCACAGCGAATGCCGCCGCGCAAATCCTGATCCTTGCCAATGGCTACGATGCGCTTGTACAGATCGCGCAAATTGCCAGCGATAGTCACCTCATGTACGGGATGGATAATCTTGCCATTTTCAACCCACTGCCCAACGACGCCGCGCGAGTAGTCGCCGGTAACTGCGTTGACACCCTGACCAATCAACTCTTCCACAATCAGGCCGGTACCCATTTCCTGAATCAGTGCGTCCAGGTCATCGCGATTACCGGGCACGATCAGGTTTTGTGTACCCCCCGCATTGGCAGTGGTTTGCAGACCGAGGCGACGCGCCGAATAACTGCCGAGCACATACCCCGCAAGTACACCGTCGGTCACGATGTCACGATCGTAAGTCGCGACGCCCTCGCCGTCGTAGGACGCACTCGACATGCCCTTGCGAATATGTGGCCGCTCCTGGATAGAAACGAAATCGGGAAATATTTGCTCGCCAACGGCGTCGAGCAAAAATGATGCACGGCGATACTGCGCACCGCCGGCGATCGCGCCGATCGCATGCCCGATAAAGCCACGCGCCAGCTCTGGCGTGAACAGTACCGGAATCTTGGTCGTCTTGATCTTGCGTGCACCAAGCCGACCCACCGTGCGCCGCGCAGCAATCTCACCAATATGCTTGGCGCTTTCGAGATCGCCGGGATCGCGCGCTGCGCTGTAGTAGTAGTCACGTTGCATGTCGCCATTCGCCCCACCCAGTACGACGCAGCTCATGCTGTGGCTGGACTTCGAGTAGCTGCCGACAAAACCATGTGAGTTGCCATAGGCCCGTGCACTTCGATTGGTCGCGACCGTCGCGCCCTCGGAGTTATTGATGCGCGAATCGTACTCGAGTCCGGCTTTTTCACAGTCGATCGCCATCGCGATCGCGTCAGCTGAGTCAATCGGCCAGGCATGATCCAGATCCAGATCATGTACTTTCGTACACATCAGCTCCGCATCAGCCAGACCGGAATGTTCGTCCTTCGCGGTATAGCTTGCGAATGCGCAGGCTTTCGCGACCGCCTCACGAATCGCATCTGGCGAAACGTCCGAGGTGCTGGCATTGCCTTTGCACTGGTCTTTGTAAACGGTAATACCAAGGCCGCGATCGTTGGTGTATTCGAGATTTTCGACATCGCCAAGCCGTGCCGTTGCTGACAGACCGAGGTCATGACTTGCTGCGACCTCGGCCTGATCGACGCCTCGCGCCGTCGCCTCGGCCAGCGCCATGCGGACTAATGCTTCGAGTTCTTGCTGACCCAGCGATTCTGTTGTGGCAATGTCGCCCATTGTGTATGTCGCCTCTCGCGATCTATTTATAACCCCGGGGTAGCTTAGCCGGTGACTATTGATAAGCCCAGCAAAAACGCGCGCAAGCGGGAACAGCATGCTTTGCAGGATCTCGGCGAGCATCTGATTCCGTTAAAGGACAGCGAGCTTGATGCTATCGGCCTGAACGAAGAATTGCTGCGAGCAGTGCGCGCGGCCGCGCGTATGAAGTCGCATGGCGCACTGCGGCGTCAAAAACAGTTGATCGGCAAGCTCATGCGGCAAGCCGACGCCGAACTCGTACAGGCCCGGCTCGACGCATTGAGTGCGCGCGACCGGACCGAGAAACTGATGTTTGCGAAAGCTGAAAAATGGCGTGACAGATTGCTTGCGGGCGACCGCGAGGAGCTCGAAGCGTTTGAAGCGGCAGCTGGCGCACCGGACCCGGAGCTGCGCCAGCTGCTGGCCGAACTCGCAGTCGCAATCAGTGAGCGCAGAGAAAAAACTTTGAAACGGCAAGTTTTCCGGCGCGTGCATGCCATTCTGGTTAGAATCTCGAAATGAGTACTGAGGTTGGCATCATCATGGGCTCGCGCTCCGACTGGGAGACGATGCAACATGCGAGTAAGACGCTGAAGACGCTGGGCATTGCTCACGAAGTCAAAGTCGTATCTGCACACCGCACGCCGGACCTGCTGTTTGAGTACGCAGCCAGCGCTGTCTCGCGAGGCCTGAAAGTCATCATTGCCGGCGCCGGTGGCGCAGCACACCTGCCTGGCATGACCGCCTCCAAAACGCGTGTCCCGGTGCTCGGTGTACCGGTGCAATCGAAGGCGCTCAACGGCATGGACTCGCTGCTTTCCATCGCGCAAATGCCGGCCGGTATTCCGGTCGGAACGATGGCCATCGGCAAAGCGGGCGCGATCAACGCTGCCCTGCTGGCCGCGGCTATTTTGGCGAATGATGATGCCGATGCGGCGCAGGCGCTGGAGCGATTTCGCAGTGACCAGACTGACCGGGTCCTCGGCGACAGCGACCCGAGTCAATCGACCCCAAGTCAAACGACCCCAAGTCAATCGACCCCAAGCCAATAGAGTTTGAGAGCATGCGAATCGGCATTATTGGCGCCGGCCAGCTCGGCCAGATGCTTGGCTACGCGGCGCGCGACCTCGGCATGGAATGTGTATTCATCGATCCGTCGCCCGCTCCGCCTGCCGCCGCCTGCGGCGAAGTTATCCAGGCCGAATTTGACGATGCAACGGCGTTGTCGCAGCTTGCAGATACCTGCGATGTTGTAACCTACGAGTTCGAGAACGTTGCCGTTGCGGCGCTGGTTGCAATCAACAAGCGCGTACCGGTCTATCCACCACCCGAGGCCTTGCAGCTCGCACAGGACAGACTTTCTGAAAAGCAGTTGTTCGAAAGCCTGGGTATCCCGTTGCCTGCGTTCCACCCTGTCGATTCGATAGCGGATCTCGAAACTGCCGCGGCGACGATAGGTTTGCCACTGGTTTTGAAGACGCGTCGATTTGGCTACGATGGCAAAGGTCAGGCGATTGTAAAGACTGCTGCAGACATTGCGACTGCCTGGCAGCAACTCGGTGCGGCCGATCTCATCGCAGAACAATGGGTCAATTTCGACTTCGAAGTTTCTGCAATCGGTGTCCGTAATCGACGCGGCGACATCATTAGTTATCCCCTGACGCAAAATCGGCATGTCGACGGCATATTGCGTTCGTCGCGCGCACCGCTGGAGAACGAGCTGTTGAACCGCCAGGCGGATCAGTTCCTGCGCTGCCTGCTCGAGAAACTGGACTATGTCGGCGTACTGGCGCTGGAGTTATTTGTTACGGGCGATCAATTATTGGCGAACGAGTTCGCCCCGCGAGTGCACAATTCCGGCCACTGGAGCATCGAAGGTGCGCAGCCGAGCCAGTTCACCGCGCACTTGCTGGCCATCAGCGACGCCAGTCTTACCCCACCCAAACTGCTCGGCTACGCCGGCATGGTAAATCTGATCGGCGAAATTCCGCACGCAGTGAGAGAGCTGCAAGCCGGTGCCTTGCACGATTATGGCAAAGCTGCCAGGCCGGGTCGGAAATTGGGCCATATCACCGTAATCGGGAAAACGCTGGCGGAGCGCGAGCGTTTACTGGCCGAAATCGAGCAATCTGTGACCTAGGCCCGCTTTTACATTGGAACCATGCAAGGTCTAATGGTTAAAAACCGGGTAAACTACCAAAAATTACGAACCGCCTATGTCTTACTTAAAACACTTCAATCTCAAAGAGCAGCCGTTCCGGCTGACGCCCGACCCAGAGTTCCTGTACTGGAGTTTGCAGCATGCCCGGGCCAAGGCCTACATGGAGTCGACGATCTGGCTGGCCGACGGGTTTGTGGTGATCACCGGTGAAATTGGCTCCGGCAAGACTACGTTATTGCAGTCATTTCTCGACGAACTCGACGACGACGTGGTCTATGCAGTCGTGTCACAAACCCAACTGACTTCGTCTCAATTCCTGCAAGCCGTGCTGACCGAATTCGGTTTCAAACCATTCAACAAACGCAAGGTCGAGCTGCTCGACATTCTGAATAATTTTTTGATCGAACAATATGCGAACGGCAAGAAAGTTGTTTTGATCGTCGACGAGGCACAGAACCTCAGCACCAAGGTGCTCGAGGAAATTCGGATGTTATCCGGCATCGAGACGCACAAGGAAAAGGTGCTGCGCATCATTCTGGCCGGACAGCCAGAGCTCAAGGAAACGCTGGAATCACCGAGTCTGAAGCAGCTGGTGCAGAGAGTCCGGCTGCGATTTCATGTTGGCCCGCTCGAGTTGAGCGACATCAGTAAATATATAGAGCACCGCCTCGCTGTCGCAGGCAACGAACAAGTCGGAGTGTTTGGCGATGATTGTTTCGACGTGATCTACGCCTATACCGGCGGCATTCCGCGTTTGGTCAATACACTCTGTGACACAGCTTTGCTGGTTGCTTTCGCTGATGAGAAAACGACCTTGGCAGCCGAAGACATAATGGCGGCGGTCAACGAGTTGGACTGGAAAGAGCACGAGAGCGATACCGGACGTTTCAACACTCTGGACCAGGTTGTGGCGCGCCACGGACCCGCGGCGCATTTGACCCAGATTGAAATCCTGGCGGACGGCGAGACCGTCTCAGTACAAACCTTCGGGCCAGGTCGAATTGTTATCGGTCGTTCGCCCGACAATGAGATTTGCATAAGAAGCAAATTTGTCAGTCGCCATCACGCGCAGATTGTGATCGACGAAAAAGGTTGCATTGTCGAGGACCTGAACAGTACCAACGGCGTCTTTTTCGGCGAACGGCAAATCAAGAAGCATCTGCTGACCAGCGGCGACTCAATCGCGATTGGTGCGCACGATCTTGTCTATACCGATCTGCGTCTCGCAGCTGCAAGTGCAGACATAGAAGAAGATCAGGACGACGACGAAGAGCAGGAAGACGACGAGAGTTCAGCAGCCGGCGGCTAGCTCGATTCTTTGTTTCCGGTGCGGCGTTCCGTGGCGCGATAGTCGCGCCGCTTCAGCAATACCACCAATCCGGCGACCAGGCAGAACAGCCCTGTAACGAAGCAAATGGTCGGCCAATACCAGTGGTTCACGTACATTGACGCCCCCAGACAGAGCGCGCCTACCAGCAGGTAGAAGTACGGCAAGAATTCGTAGATTGGTTTTGAAACCCACATGGCTACTGATTGTCCATAGCCACGCCCACTGAGTCCAGTGGAATTGTATCTGACCTGGCCGCTAGCGACCCCGACTAAAGAGTCCGAACAGGCGGGACAGGATGGAGTCCGACATGCCCTCTACGTCCAGATCCGGCTCATACTCCTGCCCTTCCTGACGTAGCCCCTGCACCAGTTGCTGAGATTTAACGTCCATTTCTATCTCAGTAATCGTGTTTTCTACTGCCATTGCGATGTCCCTCCTTATGACGGAGCAACATTACATAAACAGTCATTGGAATTGAGTGAACGAACTCACAGACTCAAATGTGACCTGGAGCCGGTGCAATTATGTCAAGTGTACTCAGGCAGTCCCGCCAACCGTGATTTCGTCAATTTTCAGTGTCGGCTGACCAACGCCAACCGGCACAGACTGGCCTTCCTTGCCGCAAGTACCGACGCCGGAATCCAATTCCAGGTCATTGCCGATCATTGAAATTTTCGACAGGGCTTCGGGGCCATCGCCAATCAGCATTGCACCTTTCACCGGCGTAGTAATTTTGCCGTTCTCGATCAAGTACGCTTCACTCGCGGAAAATACGAATTTGCCAGACGTGATGTCGACCTGGCCGCCACCGAAATTTGGTGCATAGAGACCTTTGTCGACCGACGCGATGATATCTTCGGGCTGGTGCGGACCGGCCAGCATGTAAGTGTTGGTCATGCGCGGCATCGGCATATGTGCGAATGACTCGCGGCGCCCGTTGCCGGTAGGTTCAACCCCCATTAGTCGGGCGTTGAGCTTGTCCTGCATGTAGCCACGTAAAATGCCATTCTCGATGAGTACATTGTACTTTCCCTCGGTACCTTCGTCGTCAATCGCCAGCGAGCCACGCCGATTTGGCAGGCTGCCGTCATCAACGATCGTGCAATCCGCGGATGCAACCCGCTCTCCGACGCGACCCGAAAATGCTGACGTCCCCTTGCGGTTGAAATCGCCCTCCAGACCATGCCCGACTGCCTCATGCAACAGGATTCCAGGCCAGCCGGGTCCAAGAACGACCGGCATGCTTCCGGCTGGTGCAGCGACCGCCTCCATTTGTACGGCAGCCTGGCGAACCGCTTCTCGCGCGTAGTTCATTGCGACCCCGTCTGCGAGAAAATAGTTGAGATCGGCTCTGGCGCCGCCGCCGGCATAACCCTGCTCGCGATGTCCTTTGTCTTCCATGATCACGCTGACATTGAGTCGTACCAGCGGCCGGACATCCGCGGCCAGGGTGCCGTCCGATGCGGCAACCAGCACCAGATCGTGGCTACTCGACAAGCTGATCATGACTTGTTCGATACGGCTGTCCAGCGCCCGCGTCCCCGCATCAATTTCGCTCAGCAACGCCGTCTTTTTCGCGTCGCTGATACTCGCGATCGGGTCATCGACCGAATACAGCGGCGCTAACTGATTGCGTTGCCAGGCCTGCAGGGATTTCGAATCGCCGGCCCTGGCAATGGCTTTGGCAGCGGCTGCGGCTTGTTGCAGCGCCGGCAACAGCAGCTCATCGGAATACGCAAAACCGGTTTTCTCACCGCTAACTGCGCGCACACCCACGCCCTGATTGAGACTAAAACTGCCCTCGCGAATAATGCCGTCCTCGAGCGACCAGCTTTCCTGGCGACTGACCTGGAAGTACAGATCGGCGTAATCAACGCCGCCATGCAGCATCGAATTCAGCGTCACATTCAGGTGCTGTTCGTTCAGGCCAGCCGGTTCCAGCGTGCGCAGGATGACGGCGTCGATAGTATTTTGTTGGCTGTCGCTCAAGTTAATTCCAATCGTTAGTCGGCTAAAAAGCGCCGGTTTGCCAGCGCTGGAAATTCAGCACGCAGCTTGGTGGGTCGATCCGGATCGATATCGGCCGCAACAAAACAGTTGCCAGACGCCTGCTCAGCCAAAACCACACCCCAGGGATCGATTATGATCGAATGGCCGTAGGTTGTTCTATCGTCCGCGTGTTCGCCATATTGCCCGGGCGCAATCACATACGCCAGATTTTCGATCGCACGCGCCCGCAACAGCGTGTGCCAGTGCGCTGTGCCGGTCACTTTCGTAAAGGCTGCGGGCACGGTAAATACGGTGGCCCCGTCATCGACGAGCATGCGAAACATCTCCGGAAACCGCAGATCGTAACAAATCGTCAGGCCGATGCGGCCGATGGGCGAATCAACGCACACCAGCTCATCGCCCGGAAACATCGACCAGGACTCCTGGTACGACTCCTCAAGATCCGGCAGTTTGACATCGAACAGGTGCAGTTTGCGATAAAAGGCCTGCAGTTCGCCATGTGCGTCGTAGACCGGACAGGCTCCGAACACCCGTTGCGGCTCCGGTGACGTCAGCGGCATGCTGCCGGCCACGATCCACATTTCATGCTGTTTCGATTGCGCAGCGAGAAAAGCCTGGATAGGACCGCTGCCAATGCTCTCCGCATGAGTCGCTTTGTCGCGCCCCTTCCTCGGCATCAGCGCAAAATTTTCCGGCAATACAGCGAGTCGCACTCCGTCTGCTGCAGCCTCTGCCAGCAAGCGGCCAGCCAGTTGCAAATTGGCGTCGACGTCCGCCCCACTGTTCATCTGGATCGCTGCTACGCGCATATTATTCCGCCTCTTCCAGACAGCCTGCTCGAATACCCTGCTCTGCAAACTCTTCCGCGGTTACCGAATCAATGGTCGGATCATCCCAGGAACCGCTGATGCCGTAATACAGCTGCCCCACCTCCGACAACGGTTTTTTGAAAATCTGCGAAAAGATCAGAACGACCGCCGCGACCGTCGGACCGCCTAGCGCCGCGCCAACCACGGGCAGAGCGTTGCCGAAACTGGCGCTCACCACCGCTGTCTGGTCATAGTCCCGGTCGACCAGGCCAGCGCGCCCCACCACGCCGATTTGCGCCGCCGGGCCTTCCAACGACAGGTTGCAGGTAAAGGTTTGACCATTGGTCAGCAAAAACCGGCCACGAATCTGGTCGAAACCGAAACCTTTGTTAAAAACGTCCCGAAAATCAAGTGACAGGCGCCGTGGCAGCGCTACAACACTCATTAAGCCAAACATACGGCCAGCGCCCGGCTCAACTTCGCTGAGCTGCCCAGTACCGACTCGGACCGTTACATCACCGTTCAGCGATTCACGAAAATCATTGCGTGGTCCGCCCGACCAATCGATATCGAAGTCGAGCGAGAATTCATCCGACACGATCCCCGGCTCGTAATCGAGTCGCCGCATTGTTGCGACGACGTCAGTACTCTTCATGCGCGCAGTGAGGTAGCTATGGCTGCCTTCCGCATCGGACTCATCAACAACCCAGCGACCGGTGCCGGAGATCTCGAAGCTCGGGTCTTTGGCCAGCAGGTCGGTTGTTTCCAGTCCATCCGGCGTTTTCTGCAATTCCGCGTGTACCGTACCGAGAAACCGCGTGCCAATCGCGAATTCAGCCACGTCAATTGTGATCGGTGGCAGTGTTCGCGGGTCAAGTTGCGCCCTCGACTCGGCCGTGCCGGCGGCCTCGTCACCGGGCAGGACCAGCCGTTCCATTTCGAGTACCAATGGCCGACCCGCGTTAAAATCGTAGGGCACGGTGACAGATCCAACAATTTCGGTGCCGTCAATCTGCACCAGCCAGTCCTGCCCGCCGCGATCCAGGCGAACCCGATGGTCGCGAATGTGCTGGCCGAACATATATAAACTGTCGACGGTCAGATCAGCAGAGCGAATTCGCGCGCCGGCGCCGGGCTCCGATTCGGTATTTCGCCTGCGATCAAACCAGTCTTGCATAGTGATAGTTTTCGCATGACCGCGAAAATGCAGGCCCCGGGTTTCTGCGTCTCCTGCCACCTCTTCACCGAATGCCACAACGCCACGGTCGATGTCCCAACGCTCATCCTTTTTCGTGAAGTCGAGCTTCCAGGACAGCAGGTCCTGCGCCAACCCGGAAGTGACGATCGTGTCCGTCTCAGACGGCATTTGCAGCGTCGCGCTGAGCGGCAATTTATCCTCAGCATTCTTCTTCAGCGGCTCCGGAAGATCGATGCCAAGGCCTTCCAGTTCACTGCTCAGGTCCACCTGAAATGGTTGCTGGCCATCTTCCTGGCCACGCGCGAACAGCAACCGAGCCTCAAAGTCTGTCGCGCCGGAGAGTTCGCCCTGCAACGGCAACCCCAATTCATCCAGCAATGATTGCGCCGTCGCAGTTCCGACCGCAGTGGCGATAATTCGATAACCCGGCATCGACGCGGGCGCGGGTTGCAGGTCAATGCTCACCGGTGCGCCAAGAAACATAGCTTTCAGATCCTCGCTCCCGATATCCTCACGAGCGATGCGAATGCGGCCATTTAACTCGGTTAGCGGAGCCGGAAAACCCTGCATAAGCAGCGTTGCGGATTCCGTCTCGACGTTCGACGTGAATTCAAAATTCTGTGCATCACGAATTGGCACGATCAACTCCAGATCGACAACACCATCGCCGTCGATCGAAATTCGGTCGAGGTTACCTTTTAGTGTATCGATCCCAACGGGACTGCTCGCGAGTAAAGTCCGCACTGCATCAAGCGACCCTTCGGTCTCCAGGTTTACACTCAAAACCGGATTGCGGAAATCTCCGATTTCCACCCGGGCATCGTTGATCACGATGCCATCGTTGATGATGGTATTTTTTTCAGTGTGCAGGCGCATGTTGTCGACCGCAATTTCGAGGTCAATAATTTCAGCAGCCGGCCAACGGCGCTGGTACATGATCCGCGCATCACGAATGTTGGCGTCGACACGGAAATGACCTTCGCCGTCATCGAACGGCCATTTTTCCAACGGACCATAGAGTCGTACCGTGCCATTCGGAATGCGTCCCGCCAGCAAACCTTCCTGCACCCATTCGCTGGTGCGCGGTACGCGCGGGATAAAGGGCACGTACTTCTTGGCGACTGCAATATCGTTGACGCTCCAGGTTGTCGCAAGATCAATGATCGGTTTACGGCTGCCATCTTCCAGCGTCATTTCGACATTGGTTTCGAACGCGAAGTCTGCGTTATTGAATACGATGCTATCCGACAACAACGTCGTTCGATTATTGCTGCGGCGCCAGATCAGGGTGCCTGAAAACTCGTCCAAAGCGATCGGATCCGGTAGTTGTGTCGGAACGTCGACGGTCAATGCAGTTGCTCTGATTTCGAACAGGCCGCCAGTACTGTCCGACCGCAGGACACCGGAAAAACCGCGAACGCCCGGATACTTGCCAACCGCCGCGACGCCGACTCGTTCAAATTCAACTGCACCGGCGAATCTCGGTGCGTCCGAATCCAGTTCGCTCAGGGAGAGCTCAAGATTGCGGACCAGGCCATCCGGCGCGTAGTTGTCGAGTTGCTGTTGTTGCGCAGGCTTGAGCCACGGTCGAATCACCCGGACATCGTCAACTTTGAAGTACCCGGCGCGAATATCCAGCCGCTCGATCTCGCCGTCACTATTAGTTCCGGCCTCAACCCGGAGGTCCGAGGAAGGCCACACGCCATTGCCGGTTTCGAGCCGAAAATCATCCGCCGCCACCAGCCAGCCATCAAGATCATTGAGCAGCTCAAAACGGCCCTCGAGTGAAAACACGGGTGCTTCTGCAACACTGACTCCATCGAGGTCGATGTCGGCCGCGGCACTGGCGAGTCGAGTATCGTTGATCGCAAATGATAGTTGCAGATCACCCTGGCCAGACTCAAATTGCGCGGACTCACTGGTGTGCAAAGTAGAAAGGCCCGCCAGTTCGAGGTTTTGTACATCGACGTCGACTTTCCAGTCTTGCTTGGCGTCGCGACCAGTAACGAGCTGTGTTGCCGAAATCGTCAGGCTGTCACCGATGTCGCCCGGCAAGTCCACGGTCGCATCGACCGCCGTTCTGACATTATCTCTACTGATCAGGAGTTTCGGTATTCGAAACTTTCTGGGCCGCACGTCACCCGGCTGCAGCAGTTGCACGGTCAGATCTTCGCCAAATATCTCGAAACGACCAATTTCGCCACCGCTTTCACTCTGCGGCCGCGCCGGCAATAGCTGGTCCGGCGGACTGCCCTGCACCCACCACTGACCGTCTTCCAGTTGCCGAATCTCCAGCGTGCTTTCGCGGACGATGATGCGGTCGACGACCGCTCTTCGATCGGTGATGATGCGTGACAATGCTATGCCGACGCTGACCTGCTCTGCGGCGATAATCGTTGCGCCGGTTTCCATCGACAGCAATTCCGCTTCGTAGAATTCAACTTCAGGGCCGCTCAGGCCCCAACGTGCATCCATCCCGGAGAACTGGACTTCCATGCCAATCGCCGCGCTGGCCCACACCTTGATGTCTTCCTGGTATTCGGGCAGCCGTGGCAGGAACAGTCGAAACATTCCGACGGCGATCGCCAACAGAATAACAACGGCCGCTGTGGCATACGCCATAATCTTGAGCAGTCGTTTTAGCAGGGTCTTGATCACATCAACACGACGTCAAACTGATCCTGCATGTAGAGCGTTTCTGGCTGCAGTCGAATTCGCTTGCCGGTTTGCTTTTCCAGCTTCGCCAGGCTGAGTGCCTGCTCATCCAGCAACAGTTCGATCACACTTTGGTGTGCGAGTACCATTGCCTCGTCAAATTCGAATTGTCGCGACTGTCGATTGACCTCGCGAAATACTTCGAAGCAGACCGTCTCAGCCGTCAGTATGAAACCGCGGCCGGCACAATGCGGGCAGTCTTCGCACAGCACATGTTGCAGGCTTTCGCGGGTTCGCTTCCTGGTCATCTCGACCAGACCCAATGGCGACACCGGCATGATCTGGTGTCGGGAATGGTCATTTTCCAGTGATTTCTCGAGCATGGCGAGCACATTCTCGCGATGTTCGACTTCTTCCATATCGATAAAGTCGATAATAATGATGCCGCCAAGATTTCTGAGCCGTAGTTGTCTGGCGATACTCACCGCCGCCTCGAGATTGGTGCGGTAAATCGTCTCCTCGAGGTTGCGATGACCGACGTAGCCGCCGGTATTTACGTCGACCGTGGTCATCGCTTCAGTTTGGTCGAAAATTATATAACCCCCTGACTTCAATGCGATACTTCGATCAAGCGATTTACTGATCTCGTCTTCGACCGAATGCAGATCGAAAATCGGCCGGCGCCGCTGATACAACTCCAGCATCGGCGCTACTTCCGGCAGAAAGGTAGCGGAGAATTGCTGCATGGCGGCGAAGTCCTCCTCTGAGTCGACCAGGATATGTTCGACGTCGCTGGTCACGAAATCACGCAACACGCGCAACGGCAACGACAAATCCTCGTGTACCAGTGTTTCTACTCCAGCTTTGCTGCACCGTTCCTGAACGACTTCCCATAATTTCGTCAGATACTTCAGGTCGGCACGCATAGCCGCTGCGTCAGCGCCCTCAGCTACGGTACGGACGATAACGCTGCAGTTGATATTCTGCTCCGCGAGAATTTCTTCCACCATGCCGCGCAGCCGGTCACGCTCGGCATCATCCTCAATGCGCGCAGAAATGCCGACAGCATCTCCATTCGGTATTAGCACCAGGTGCCGCGATGGCAAGGTGATGAACGTGGTTAAGCGGGCGCCCTTGTTGCCGATAGGATCCTTGACGACCTGCACCAGGAGTTCATCGCCCTCTTTAACCAGATCGCGAATGCTCGCTTCCTGATCTGCAGACTCCTCTAGGTCAGTTTTTCTGACAATGTCAGATACATGCAAAAAAGCGGTGCGCTGCAAACCAATTTCAATGAATGCGGCCTGCATTCCAGGTAGCACGCGTGTCACCCGGCCCTTGTAAATGTTGCTAATGACACCGCGACGCTCAGCGCGTTCGATGTGCACTTCCTGCACCACACCGTTTTCCAGCAGGGCTGCACGCACCTCATTCGGTGTGACATTGATGAGAATTTCTTCTTTCGTTGACTCAATAGTCATTCCGTTACTGCTCTCTTGATTACATCGATGCCAGCAGCGGCCAAAAGCTCCGCTGTCTCGAACACAGGAAGTCCGACTACTCCCGAGTGACTACCCAGAATCTTGCTGACGAATATGCCGCCAAGACCCTGAATAGCATACGCTCCGGCCTTCCCGCAGCACTCCCCACTTTGCCAGTATGCGAGCGCCTCGTCAGGATCGATTTCGCGAAAACTGACTTCATTGACCGACAGAGCCGTCCGCTGACCCCCATCCCAGACTACCGCTACACCGGTCATAACCTGGTGGCTGCGACCGGACAGGCGAGCGAGCATCTGCAACGCATCATTCTGGTCGCGTGGTTTGCCGAAGACCTCGGCATCGACGACGACTGCGGTGTCTGCGGCCAGGACCGGCACGGAGTGCGCCTGCCGAGCCGCAGCAGCTTTCGCGCTTGCCAGTCGCAGCACCATCGCGTCGGCTAACTCGCCCGGCAATTGCGTTTCGTCGATATCCATGCCGCCAGCCGTATAACGAATTCCAAGCGCATCGAGAATTTCGGCGCGTCGTGGCGACGCCGATGCCAGATGTAGCATCGCGGTGGCATTACTCACGATGGTACGGGTGCCCGGTTTGCAACGACCAGGCACGGTACATCTGCTCGGCAAACAGGATGCGCGCAAGTCCATGCGGCAGAGTGAGGTCTGACAATGACCAGGTCGTAGCGGCGCGTTGCCGGCATGGCTCCGCTACGCCGTCCGGACCCCCAATGACAAAGCACAAATCGCGGCCGTCAGCCTGCCAATCGACAAGACGTGACGACAGCGCCTTGCTGGTCAGTTGTTTGCCTCCCTCATCCAGAAGGACTACGTGTTCATCCGCTTTGATGCGCGAGAGGATTTGCTCACCCTCCGCGTCCATCGCATTTTGTGTTTTGTTATTTTTCGAGCGTCGCGCGGTTGCGATTTGGTCGAGGCGAAACTTCCATTCTCGCGGAAATCGCCCTGAGTAACTGTTAAAAGCGTCGTCAACCCAGCCCGGCTGACGATCGCCGACAGCGATCAGTCGAATGTGCACTACTGGTCAGTCGCCGCCAATTCCCCGGAGGCTCCGAACGACCAGAGTTTTTCCAGGTTATAGAATTCCCGAACCTTGGGCAGCATGACGTGAACCAGCGCGTCCTGCAGGTCCAGTAGCACCCACTCGCCACCCTCTTCGCCTTCAATACCGATTGGACGGTGACCTGCTTCGCGGGATCTGTCGGCGACGTTTTCGATAAGCGCCTTTACGTGACGAGTGGATGTGCCGCTGGCGACGATCATGAAGTCGGTAACACTGGTCATCCTGCGGACATCCAGCGTCACTATGTCCTGCGCCTTAACATCCTCGAGAGCGGCAACAATGAGCGCAGTCAGTTTTTCGCTATTCATGCGTGCTTTGCTTTTGCTTGCTTGTCGTTTCGGTCAAATCTATCTCCTGGTTGGAATAACTACTGCTGGTCATTATGACGTCGCGAACAACGTCGGGCATGAGAAATCGCGGGTCTCGCCCAGCCTGCACGAGCTCACGAATCTCAGTTGACGAAATTTCCAGCTGGGTAACAGCGTGGATATGAATTCGGTTGTTCAACTCGTCGTGCAGATCATCAATTCGATGGGTGCCGTGTTCGCTGAGCAGCTCACCGAGCGGTCCGATATCAGGGGCGCGCCAACCTGGCCTGTGCGCAACCACAATGTGTGCAAAGTCGAGAATTTCCTCCCAACGATGCCAGTCGGTTAAGCCAAGAAAAGCGTCCATTCCCAGTATCAGACCCAGTGGAACCGCCGCTTGTTCCTCACGAATCGACGCCAGCGTATCAACCGTGTAGGACGGGCCGTCACGCCTGAGCTCACGATCGTCAACAACAAACCGCGACTCATTGCGGGTTGCCGACGCGACCATCTCGAGGCGCACCTGCGCCGTGGCATACGTCTGGCCACGATGCGGTGGATCACCGCTGGGGACGAAGCGTACCTCGGCGAAACGCAACGCCTGCAGCATTTCGAACGCCGTGCGCAGGTGGCCGTAGTGGATAGGATCGAAAGTGCCGCCAAAAATCCCTACTGGCCTCACGCAGCCCTCCGCGGGTCGATGGTCAGCTCAAGAACGATAGCCGTAATCACTTGCCACGGGTCAGCCTGGCGCTGTCCTTTTGCGGCCTGATCTGCGCTACAGGTCACTTTCAGAAGCCGATGAAAATCGCGTGGCTGATGACGCGCGACACAGGCGCGCACCAACGCCTGGCGATTCCGCCAAACGCCGGCCTTTTGCATTGCATTTGCCAGATCCATGCCAGCGTTCATCAGATCAGCGAGTTTCGCCAGCGTGCGGAGTTCGCGCGTCAACGCCCAGACAATGATCACGGGCTCCACGCCTTCTGCCTGTAACCCGGCCAATACTTTCAAGGCGCGTCTGGATTCGCCACCGAGCGCAGCATCAACGAGCGTGAAGACATCGAAGCGGCTGCTATTGGCAACTGCTGAGCTCACATCAGCAGCGGTGACTTTGCCCTCGCCGTGCAACAGGCGAAGTTTCTCAATCTCCTGACCCGCGGCCAGCAAATTTCCCTCGACGCGGTCCGCAATCATGGCAATAGCGTCGCGGTCGGGTTGCAGCCCGACCCTGCGCATGCGCTCCGCGATCCAGCCTGGCAGTTCGCGTGGACCGATTGGCCAAATCGTCAGATTGACGCCGGCAGACTCCAGCGCCTTCGCCCACTTCGACGACTGCCCGCTTCGATCAAGTTTCGGTGCCACAACGATCAGCATCAGGTCGCCGCCAGTCTGCGCTATCAAGTCGACGATCGCCTGGCCGCCTACACGCCCTGGTTTGCCGGTCGGCAGCCGCAGCTCGACAATTCGGCGCTCTGCAAACAGCGACAGATTTGCGGTTGAGTCACGCAAGGAAGACCAGTCGAAACCGGTTGTAGCTATGTGCAGATCGCGGGACGTAAAACCTTTTTGGCGTGCGCTTTCACGCAGCGCGTCGAGAGCTTCGGCCGCGAGCAGGTGCTCGTCGCCGGTTACCAGATAGCAGGGCGCCAGGTTTTTTTGCAGATGCGATTGGAGCTGATTGGCCTTAATTTTCACGCAGTCAGAATCAACGGATATTCCGTCAGATCATACAGGGGCGCGGAATCTGCGGAAAGCTGCGTCACCCGAGCTGTTCCATATTGATCGACTCACCGGCCAGCAGGACCGGAATGCCATCAGCAACCGGATACAGCACTTTGCCGTCGTCGGTGAGCAGGGCATCAGCAAGCGGCTCTACCAGGGTATGGCCGTCACGGTTGCTCACCTCGCCTTTCGCGATCGACGCATTGACCGAATTCAGCACCGCCGGCTTAGCCAAAGCCAGCCCCTTGTGAGTCACCGGGCAGTGCAGTATCGCGAGTAATTGTTTGTCCATGCCGTTGCGCCGCTAGGCGTACTCCTAAGTCATTGATTTTAAAGGTCTTGAAGGAACAAATGTTATACTATATCCTTGACGCCCCGAGACCCTTTTGATCAAGATACACAATTAACCAAGATACACAAAAACCGCGCGATTGGCTCGACGGCGCCGCAGTCACGATGTCGGCGCTGTGCCTCGTACATTGCCTGGCGCTGCCACTCATCGTGGCCGGCGTGCCTTTTCTTGCGCAGTACTCGGAGACTCATCTGCACTACCAGGTGTTGCTACTCGTCATCCCGTTAAGTGTGTTCGCTTTGGCGATCGGCTATCGCCGGCATCGCGATGTGCGCGTTTTGGTCGCGGGCGCGCTGGGCATGTTGTTGCTGATTGTCGGCGCCACGGTGGCGCATACACAGCTCGGCCTGACTGCAGATCGATTTTTTACCGTCATCGGTTCACTGGTGCTCGCTACGGCGCATTTTTTCAACAGTTATCGCAAGAAACTCGCCAGCTCATCGTTATGACATTCTTCGGCGGCAGCCGCGGCAAGTTCCAGGTCTTCTCGTAAGGGTTTGAACGCCGGGTTTACCAGTCGGGAACGCATCATGATCTTGACCGCTTTCACCGTTTCCCCATAGCTCAGCAATTCATGCACGTATTGCTGCGCGAAAGCCATCGCCGCTTCCGGGTTTTCCCAGCGCAACAGGTTGTCGAAAAACCATGCCCACCCCGCAGTGGCGTCCGGATCGTCTGCCAACGCATTGAAAATATGCTCCAGACCCTCTGCGCGATTGCCTCGACTGGCGATCCCGTACGCATGATTCAGCACCGTCGTGCGCTCCAGCAGCTGGCGGTCCCGATCGATTTCTGCATCGACGCCGGTCGGCATCGGAATGTCGAGCTCACGCTCCAGGTGTAATGGCCGCACCATGCCACCGAACAACGCGAACGCGGCGAAGATCAGGTAGAGACCGATGAACTCCGTCAGCATGTCGATATTGAAAGCGACGTTTATTCGAATGACGGCCCAGGTGGCCGCGATCACAAAAGCCGGGCCGATCAGGTAAACAAAGCCACAGCGTTTGACCAGTTCGACAATCGTCACTGGATTCAGGCTCGACAATACTGAATTTGAAACGGCCAGGATGATCAACGAAGCCGGCAGGATCATTGCGGACAGCAGCGCGACACAGAGTGCAGCGGTGGCACCGATATAACTGCCCGTCAAGTAGACGGCGTAGACGAATACACCAGCATGCACGATCGGAAACAGGGCCCGGATTTTGCCTACCCATGACAGCAGGTCGACGTCGAGCGGTTCCGGCTCTCGCCCGTACGCACGTGCCTCAAGAACTACCATCAGATAGCGCAACAAGGCGGGCAATACGAAAACCACCAGTTGCGTCGCAAGCACCAGTGCAATGACAAGGCCAAAATGTCGGCCGAGCAACGCGATCTCTAATAAGGCGTAGAAAAGAATCAAAGCAAATAGCACCGGCGGCAGCATTGCCGGCGCCAGAATCTCGCGAAACAAATCAGTCGGTTTCAACCGGGTCCTCCGTCTTCTCCGGGACCGGGTCATAACCCGAGCCACCCCACGGATGGCATCGGCCGATTCTTTTGGCCGCCAGCCAGCTGCCCCGAAACGCTCCGTGCTGCTGCAATGCCTGCAGCGTATACCGGGAACAACTTGGCTCGTAACGACAGTTGTTGCCTAACCACGGGGAAATCAGCAATCGGTATAGCCACACCAATCCGAGCAATGGCCACGCGAGCAGTCTGCTCAACGCTTGCAACATTACGCGCCCTGCCGGGCCTCGGTGGCGAACTGACGAATCGCTGTCAGCATCGCGGCCAGACCGTTGCTGCGCGTCGGACTCAGGTGCTGTTCCAGATTCAATGCGCTGACGAAGTTGGGCGGCGTATTCAGTATGTCTTCCGGGCGGCGGCCGCTGTAGATGCGCAACAGCAGTGCGATCAACCCTGAGACGATCGCCGCATCGCTGATCGCGCTGAAATTCAGGCGCCCGTCCTCCTGGTTCGCGACAAACCAGACTTGCGACTGGCAGCCCTTGATTTTATTTTCCTCGACCAGTTCCGAGTCCGAAAGTGCAGGCAGACGCCGACCCAGGTCAATCAGGTATTGATAGCGGTCCATCCAATCGTCGAAAAAAGCGAACTCCGCTATCACTTCGTCTTGCGCGGCCTGGACTTCGTTAACCACCTCGCCTCCAGGTTGTTCCGCCGGCACCGTCTTCAATCTTGATACCGGCTGCCGCCAGTTGATCGCGAAAGCCGTCCGCCGCTGCAAAGTCTTTTGCAGAGCGTGCTGCGTTGCGCTTCGCGATCAACGCTTCAATATCCTCTGCGGACAACTCCCCGTCGATGTCGCCCGCGAACCATTCTTCCGGGTCCGACTGCAACAAACCCATCAGATCTCCGGCGGCGTACATCGCTGCGGCCAGCGCTCGTTTCTCGGCAACACCTGTCGCCTTGTTGAGCGCTTTGGCCATGGCGAAAAACTCTGCCAGCGCCTTGGGTGTATTCAGGTCGTCTTCCAGAGCGGCAACCAAAGCTGTGGGCGCCTCCGCGGCCAGACGATCAGCAGCACTGACTTCGATTCCGCGCACGGCACCGTACAGTCGATCCAGCATGCGGCGTGCTGAGTTCAGGGTCTCGTCCGACCAGTCCAGCGGTTGCTTGTAGTGAGCGCTCAGCAATGCCAGGCGAATCAATTCGCCCGGCATTGTCTTGATCATTTCGTGAACGAGCAGCACGTTGCCCAGCGACTTGGACATTTTTTCGCTGTCCATTGACAAGAATCCGTTGTGCACCCAGTAGCGCGCGAATTCTGCGCCGTCATGCGCACAGCGACTCTGCGCCAGTTCATTCTCATGGTGGGGGAAAATCAGGTCGCGGCCACCCGCGTGTATATCAATGGTTACACCCAGATGTTTTTTGGCCATCGCCGAACACTCTATGTGCCAGCCCGGCCGGCCACGACCCCAGGGCGAATCCCAACCCGGCATTTCCGGTGTGGACGGCTTCCACAATACAAAGTCGTGCGCGGCCTTCTTGTACGGCGCAACTTCGACCCGCGCACCGGCAATCATTTCGCGCAGATCGCGGTTTGACAGTGACCCATATTCACTGTGACTGTCCACGTCAAACAAAACGTGGCCTTCTGCTTCGTACGCATTGCCCTTCGCGATCAGCGTGCTGATCATTTCGATCATCTCGTCGATGTGCTGCGTGGCCCGTGGCTCGATGTCCGGCAACTTGACGCCAAGTGCTCCCATATCGTCGTTGTATGCCTTTATGAATCGAGCCGTAATTTCCTCGATCGGCTTGCCGGACTCGATTGCCGCGGCGTTGATCTTGTCATCGACGTCGGTGAGGTTGCGCGCGAACGTCAGTTTGTAACTGCGGCGCAGCAGGCGCGCTAACAGGTCGAAAACGACCGCTGGCCGGGCGTTGCCAATATGCGCGTAGTTGTAAACCGTCGGCCCACAGAGATACATCGTCACCTCGCCCGCATTCAACGGGGTGAACGGGATCTTCTTGCCCTGTCGGGTATCGTGTAATTGAATGCTCATTGGCCGTGCATAATAGCAATATTGCCGGCGACGGCTACGCCTTGTATTCTGCCGCGCTCTAATGCCATTTATCGCAGGACGCTACATGACCACCGGCCCAGTCACATTCAAAGCCCGGCAAAGCATCGAGCAAGTCGAAGAAGGGAATGAGCTCGCGCCCAGGTTCGACGAACGCGGACTCATTACGGTGGTGACCACCGATGCCACCTCGGGCGAGTTATTGATGCAGGGCTACATGAATGCCGAGGCACTGGGGCTGACCATTGCTTCGGGCGAAGCGCACTATTTCAGCCGCAGCAGGCAGGTTCTTTGGCACAAGGGTGCCACCAGCGGATTCACGCAAACAATTCGTGAGCTATTGGTCGACGACGACCAGGACTGTATTTGGCTGCGCGTCGATGTCAGCGGCGGAGCGAGCTGCCACGTTGGCTATCGCAGTTGCTTTTATCGCCGCGTTCCGGTCGGAGCGACCGGCGAGGTGGAACTCGAGTGGACCGACACCGAGAAAGTCTTCGACCCGCTTGAAGTATACGGCGACGCGCCGAACCCGACCAAACTCTAATACTCACCTTCGGCATCTTGACGACGCTTCTTGCGTAAGCGTTGCGCCGCCGGTTGCGGAACGCGATACGCGATCGCGCGCGCCTGCCAGGCGTATTCGATTGAGCCAATCAGCCATAAGAAATAGCCGGCCAGCTCGATAAATTCTTCCACTGCCAGTTTGACGATGCGCTGGTAGCTGTCACCGAGTATCGACATCCAGAGTGGTTCGTGACCCACCAGCATCACGAAAGCGAAATGGATAATTGCGCCGGCAAATAATAATGCAATGCCTGGCGATGGCCAGATGCGGCCCCATGCGATCTTGAAACGCTTGCGCTGACGATAGGTGTAAGTGATGACCAGCGCACCGGCAATCGCGACCAGCGTTTGCCACAGGTTGTCGACGATAAAGCGATCAAAATAGTAATCGAGTTCGCGAAAAATGAAGGTCAGCGCGAGGCCGCCGAACAGAATTGAGATCGGGCGTTGCGACGGACAATATTTCGCCACCCAGGCCATCAGCAAGCCGCAGATCGCGAGCATAAATGGCTGGATGATCTCAATCGGCGAAAACTCGCTGGTACCGAATTGATCGCTTTCATTGACCATCACGTGCAGTTTGAGACTGCCCGGGAAGGAGATCTCAAGCTGGGTCAGCATCCATGTAATGCATGCAACGCCCAGGAAATAGGATAAGTACCGGATCCACGCCATATGAAACTATACACCGCCGCGTAACGCGAAAGTTGGCATTCCACGGTTATTGATCAAGCCCTTTTGCCGCAACCACTGTGCGGCGTCCTCAGCATCTTTGGCAAACCAAAGCCCGGCGCTGCCGAGCCTGAAACTGTAGCCCCACTCGTCCATATCCTGCATCAATCGGGCACGCCCGACGCCGTCAATTTCGTCGGCCAGCAGAATTTGCAGGTAACACACGGCGGCTTCTTCAAGATCGTCGCCGCCCGCATCACGATCGAGACCTGCGCGTCGCGCCACGTCCATGCAAATTGTGTGGCAGGTTTCGTGCAGCAAGGAATGAATCGGCGTATCGCGGCGCACATAGACGTCGTTGGCAACGATTCCGGCTTCGCTGTCGCCCCAGAATGAACCTGTTATCGGTTGAGTTGGCGACTCGACTGTCAGGCCAAGACCGAATTTTGCCAACAATGTTTGTAACGACGCGAGTGGCACATCTGCCACGGTCAGGACTTTTGCAATGGCCTTGCTCAGGAGCTACAGACTGCCGAGCTGCCTGAGGACGATGCGCACGAGGTCATCGACTATGGCGTCACGCAAAACCTGTTCTTCCCGCGACTTGCCGAGCACCAGGGTCTCGTCGTAAGTGTAGTCACGCGTGAGCGTTATGAACTGGCGCGGCTGCAGCGTCTTTTCGCCGCTTTCCAGACTGTATTCGATTGAGTAAAACACCTCGTACTCGGTTGGTACGTTGCGAGCGGATACAGAGAGAACGCGTTGATCGGTTTTATCCGCGTGAATCGAGAGCGTCGCCGTCGCCTCCAGCGGCGACTCCACTAACTGCACGCCGTTCACGCGCAGCTGCTGCTTTAGTTGCCGATAGAAAATACTGTACTCGTCGTCCGCCGCTATGTAAGTACGTTCCATTTCCAGCGGAACACTGGGTGCACCCTGCATGTGAAAGCCACAACCTGACAAAGCCAGCAGCGCAACCAGGATTACTGAGTAGATTCTAAACAACGATATTCACCAGCCGGCCCGGCACGACAATGGTTTTGCGAATTTCTTTATCACCCACATGCCTTTGTACATTCGGATCATCCAGAGCCCTGGCCGCGACGGCATCGTTGTCCGCATCCGCAGCAACGGATATACGTGCGCGCAGTTTACCGTTGACCTGCAGCACAATTTCAACGAGATCAGTCGCGAGCGCCTGCTCGTCTACGGTCGGCCATGGCACATCGATCAGGGCCGTCTTGTGGCCCAGCGCCGACCAGAGTTCATGACAAATATGCGGCACCATCGGTGACAACATCAGTACGACTGCGTCCAGCGCTTCGCGTTCGACTGCGCGTCCGGATTCACTCGTATCGGCAAACTTGTTGATCGCATTCAGTAATTCCATCGATGCCGCAATCGCTGTATTGAAAGTATAGCGCCGGCCGATATCGTCACTGATCTTGGCTATGGTCTGGTGCGTCTTGCGGCGCAAATCTTTCTGCTCTGCTGACAGCGCAGCCACATCCATCTCACCGACCGCGCCATTGCCGATATGCTCCTGCACTGCCGCCCAGAATCGCTTCAGGAAGCGGTAACTTCCCTGGACACCGTCGTCGGACCATTCGAGCGCCTGCTCGGGTGGCGCCGCAAACATCATGAACAAGCGCACCGTGTCGGCACCGTACCTGGCGATAAGCTCCTGCGGGTCCACCGTATTGCCCTTGTTTTTGGACATCTTGGCGCCGTCTTTCAGCACCATCCCCTGCGTGAGCAAATTGGTAAAGGGTTCCGATACGTCAGTCAGACCCTCGTCACGCATCACACGCTGGATGAATCGCGAGTACAACAAGTGCAGGATGGCGTGCTCAACGCCACCCGTGTATTGATCGACCGGAGTCCAGTATGCGGCACGTTCGTCGAGCATTGCGCTGTCATTATCCGGGCAGGCATAGCGCGCGAAATACCAGGACGACTCAACGAACGTATCGAAGGTATCGGTTTCACGCCGGGCAGCCTTGCCACATTTGGGACAGGGCGCATTGATGAAGTCCGGAATATCCTTTAGCGGTGAACCGTGGCCGGTAAATTCCACGTCTTCAGGCAGAATCACCGGCAGTTGCTCTTCCGGAACCGGTACCGCATCACAAGCATCGCAATAAATGATCGGAATAGGCGCACCCCAATAGCGTTGCCGAGATACGCCCCAGTCGCGCAGGCGATAATTAACGGTGCGTTTGCCACGTTGATTGCTCTCGAAAAAATCGGCAATCGCATTGCAGGCAGTCTCGAAGTCCATGCCGTCGTAGTCGCCGGAGTTGACGAGCACACCGTGTTCGAGATATTCCGACTCGTTGATGTCAACTTCACTACCGTCTGCCGGTGCGACCACCTGCACAATCGGCAAGCCATGCTTCTTCGCAAACTCCCAGTCGCGCGCATCGTGACCGGGCACGGCCATGACGGCACCGGTGCCGTAGCTCATCAATACGAAGTTCGCGACCCACAATGGCACCTCTTCGCCGCTGATCGGATGAATTGCAGAGATGCCCAGAGGCATGCCCTTCTTTTCCATCGTTTCGAGCGTCGCTTCTGCCGCATCGGTTTGCTTGCAGTCTTCGATGAATGCCGCGATGTCAGGATTTCCTGCCGCGGCTTTGGTCGCCAACGGGTGCTCGGCGGCGACCGCCATATAGGTGACACCCAGTAAGGTGTCAGGTCGCGTCGTAAATACGGTAAGCGGCTCGTCCTCGCCGGTTACATCGAAAGACAATTCCAGGCCTTCCGAGCGGCCGATCCAGTTGCGCTGCATGGTTTTGACCGACTCGGGCCAGCCCGGCATGTGATCAAGCTCATCCAGCAACTCGTCGGCATAAGCCGTGATTTTCATAAACCATTGTGGAATTTCACGACGCTCGACCAGGGCATCAGAGCGCCACCCACGACCGTCGATCACTTGCTCATTCGCCAGCACTGTCTTGTCAACAGGGTCCCAGTTCACCACGGAGTTCTTGCGGTAGACGAGCCCCTTCTCGAACATTTTGACGAACAGCCATTGTTCCCAACGATAATATTCGGGGCGGCAGGTAGTGATTTCACGAGTCCAGTCGTAGGCGTAACCGAGGCGCTGCATTTGCCCGCGCATGTCCTTAATGTTCTCGTAGGTCCACTGTGCAGGTGGCACGCCGCGCTTGATCGCTGCATTTTCTGCCGGCATACCAAATGCATCCCAGCCCATCGGCTGCAAAACATGTTTGCCCTGCATGCGTTGGTAGCGAGCGATCACGTCGCTGATCGTAAAGACCCGCACGTGGCCCATGTGCAGCTTGCCGCTCGGATACGGGAACATCGTCAGGCAATAGAATTTCTCTTTGCTGTCGTCTGCAACGACCTCAAAACTATGCGCGTCATCCCAGTGTTTCTGGGCCGCTTGCTCGACGAGTTCAGGTTGGTACGGGGTGCTCATAGGGACTTAAGTCAGTTTCGGGCCGCGAAAACCCGCAAGCCTACATCAAGATGGGCGGGATCGCAGCCAGAACCCAGCAATGACAAGGAAACAAAGACTGATGACAGGCCAGTTTCCGAATCGGGCGTAGGGGGTCATGCCACTGCGCGGCTGCACGGCCATGCGCATTTCGACTGCTTCGAACTGGGCCCCGGTCGCCAATACCCGTCCGCCTGCGTCAATAAACGCACTGATTCCGGTATTGGTCGCCCGAATCGTCTCTCGCCCTACCTCCAGCGACCGCATCCTGGCGATTTGCAGGTGCTGATGCGGCGCGATCGAGTCGCCAAACCAGGCGTCGTTGCTAACATTGATTATCAATGCCGCCTCGGGCATCGCGTAGAGCATTTCTGCGCCGTAGGAATCTTCATAACAGATCGCCACGGTGAGCCTGGTGCCGTCCGCCATGCTCAACAGGGATTGCTCAGCGGCCCCCGGACTAAGGTCAGTGAACGGCAAACTCATCATTCGCATCCAGTTGCGAATGAATGACGGCACCGGGAAATACTCGCCAAAAGGTACGAGGTGGCGCTTCCGATAGACCTCAAGTTGCTGCCCATTGATCGCAATCACACTGTTGTAAATCCTGCTGTCGTCCGCCGGCAAAAATTCACGTTCGAGAATGCCGAATACGATGGTTTGACCGCTACGCTCACTCAGCCGCTGCAGCGACTCGATGTAGTGCACTTCGCGATCAGTCACCGACGGAATGGCAACTTCCGGCCATACGACCAGTTGGCTGTTGGCTGCGGCCTGGGTTCGATCCCTGTAAAAATTTTTAGTCGGCTCACGCTCTTCGGCCAGCCACTTCCGTTCCTGTGGGATGCCTGCCTGCAAGAGCGTGGTGTTGATCGAGACACCGACCGGTTCGGTCCATTGCAGAACGGACAGCCCGGCGCCCGCAACCCAGGGCAGCAGCACCACGCCTATTGCAAGCATTCGGCGTCGGCCGCGCTCGAGTATCGCGATCAACACGGCAGTGGTGCTGACGACCAGCATCAGGGAGACCCCGTAAACGCCGATTAGCGGCGCCCATCCGGACAACACCGTATCGATCTGGCCATATCCCAGCGACATCCATGGGAAACCGCTGAACAGCCAGCCGCGCAGCCACTCCACGAACACCCAACAGGCCGGCGCGACAGCCAGCAAACGCCAGAGATTGCCAGTCGCCAGCCGATTGATAAGCCATGCGGTCAGGGCGAGGTAACCCGCCATGATCAGCGTGAGCACGATGACCAGGATGACGCCTATCCACCACGCCGCATCGCCGGGTCCGGTGACCGACAAATAGATCCAGTAGGTGCCGCAGAGAAACATGCCGAGGCCGAAAAAGAAGGCATAGGCTGCTGCAAGGCGGCCGGGACATGTCAGTGACACATACAGAAACGGCAGCAACAACACCGGGGCCAGTGGCCACAGGCCCGCCGGTTCAAATACAGCAGTGAAAATACAGCCGAGCCCGAAAAATATTGCTCGCAGCACGAACTAGCCGATTCGCTGAACCTGGAGCGCGTCGACGCGACGCTTGTCTGCGGTAACCACTGCAAACTCGAAACCACCGAAAGAGACCTTCTCGCCGCGTCTCGGCAGGCGTCCAAGTTCGTGCATTACCAGCCCGCCGATCGTGTCGTACGCGTCCTCGCTCAACTCACACTCGAAAAAGTCATTGAAGTCTTCGATGCGCGTGAGTGCGCGTACAGCGAAGCTCGGCTTGCCATTGCGCTCGCCATCGGCGCGAATAAAGACCGCCTCCTCATGGTCATGCTCGTCATCGATATCGCCAACGATTTCCTCGAGCACGTCTTCAATAGTCAATAAGCCCGCAACGCCGCCGTATTCGTCAACGACAATCGCCATGTGGTTGTGGCTGTCACGAAACTCTTTGAGCAAGGTGTTTAGCCGCTTGGATTCCGGGATTACTGAAACCGGCCGCAAGATCTTGCGCAGTGGCACGTCATCCGCTTTGTCGGAACCGAAGTAACGCAGCAAGTCTTTGGCCAGCAAGACACCCAGAACCTCATCGCGGTCTTCTCCTATCACAGGAAATCGCGAATGACCCGACGCAAGAATGACGCTAAGTATCTCGTCGAATTCCTGCTCGATATCGATCACCACCATCTGCGAACGCGGCACCATCACTTCGCGTACCTGGGTTGCGGACACTTCCAGCACGCCGGACAGCATGCTCTTTTCGTCCGCATCGATTTCGCTTTCGGATTGATGGATCAGATCTTGGATTTCTTCGCGGCTCCAGGCGTCACCTTTGACTGCGCGTTTTATTCGCGCGAAGAGTCCAGTGCCGCCCGTGCCGGTCGTACTTGGAGGTTTGTCGTTCATCGAACCTGAGTTTGTATCCCGTTGCAGGACATCCGATTGTAGCAGCTTGTCACTGCGGACTCGCGTATGGATCGGCAATTCCGCGCGACGCGAGAATTGCGGCTTCCAGATGCTCCATCTCCTCTGCTTCTTTATCCTCGCCGTGATCGTAGCCCAGTAAGTGCAACGCACCATGTACCAGCATGTGCGCCCAATGCGCTTCGAGAGACTTGGACTGCCGGACAGCCTCATCGCGCACCACCGACGCGCAAACGACGATGTCGCCCATCTGCTGGGCTGCATCCTTGGGCAGTCCGTCAATCGTGCCCGCCGGAAACGACAACACATTGGTTGCCGAATCCTTGTTGCGGTAGAGCTGATTCAGCGTCTGAATTTCCGCTTCGCCGACGATACGCACTGCGAACTCAACCTCTTGTTGCGGTAACCGGCCGGAACGAGCTGCGGCCAGTTCGACCCAACTCTGAATCGCTGCAGCGTCCGGAACGCCCGCGTCTTCGCAGGCGAATTGCACATCAACCTGCATTGGTGTCCGCCTCGTACGCTTCCACAATGCGTCGCACTAAAGGATGACGAACCACGTCGTTGGGTGAAAATTGGGTAAAACCAATGCCGTCAACGTCCGCAAGAATTCGCATCACGTCTTTGAGGCCGGACACCTGCGCATTCGGCAAATCGATCTGCGTGATATCGCCGGTAACAACCGCCTGCGAACCAAATCCGATGCGGGTTAGAAACATTTTCATCTGTTCTGCGCTCGTATTCTGCGCTTCGTCAAGAATGACAAATGATTCGTTCAACGAACGACCACGCATGAACGCGAGCGGCGCGATCTCAATGACGTTGCGTTCGATCAGCCGGGTTACCTGTTCGGCACCGGCCATGTCGTATAGCGCGTCGTACATCGGGCGCAAATACGGGTCGACCTTCTGCGACATGTCGCCTGGCAGGAAGCCCAGTCGTTCGCCCGCCTCTACTGCTGGTCGAACCAGGACAATCCGACGCACTTCCTCATTGCTCAATGCCTCGATTGCGCAGGCGACCGCGAGGTAGGTTTTGCCAGTACCGGCCGGCCCGATGCCGAATGCGAGATCGTGCTCGCGAATACTTTGCACGTAGCTGGATTGATTGCTGCCGCGCGGCCGAATCATCTTGCGCTGGGTCTTGATGATTACATCATCGCCTTCACTCGAATCGGAATTTGCGGATGCAAGTTCGCCATCATTCATTTGGGACTCCTGCAACGTCATATGTACACGCTCCGGGTCGAGTCTTTCATTGTCGGTCATCTCGAAAAGCGACAGCAGCACATCACCACCCGCCTCGGCAGCACCGGGCGAACCGGTAACGCGAAAGTGGTTGCCACGACTGGCTATTTCAACATTAAGGCGGCTTTCTATCTGCCGCAGGTGTTCGTCGAACTGGCCACAAAGGTTGGCCAAGCGACTATTGTCGGCGGGCTCGAGGACTATGTCCCGAGATATCTGGACAGCATTCAAAGTACGTCAAAGACTACCGCGATGTGCACGGCTTGGGAAGGACATTGTCAGGCGGCCTGCTGGCTGGCGAGTCGCCCACGCAGAGAGTTCGGCATCGCTTCAGTGATCACTACGTCAACGAACTGGCCGATACACGACGGGTCGGCATCAAAATTCACCCAGCGCATGTTTTCTGTTCGGCCGGCAACCTGCGTGCGGTCTTTCTTCGAAGTTTTCTCAACCAGCACCCGTTGTGTCGAACCGACCATGCCACGACTGATGTCCTGGGACTGCTGATTGATTCGCTCCTGCAGGATTTTCAGTCTTTGCTTTTTGACTTCCACCGGCGTTGCATCTGC
>JBBKWL010000216.1:0-2764 GCA_037968975.1 Woeseiaceae bacterium
CGGGCGGCCGTCATTATTCTCGGCATCAGCCTGTTCTTTAAGAATGCCTTCGTATTTCACCTGCCGTTTCAGGCATTGCTCTTTACGATTCTCGGGATTCTCGCGTACTGGCAGCGTCAGGAAATGGCCACTGAAAAGGCGACTGCCTAGTTCTCTTTTTCACATCCGACGGTGCCGAGAACCGGATAGGTCTTGCACGGCAACAGCTTCGAGAACTCCTGACGTAACTGGCGCGTTTCATCCTCGCGCGCAATATTCGTCCATTCCCAGCGGTCAGTGTCGCGATCGTAGAGTTCCTCATCGCCATTGGCGTGCCGAATATAACTCCACTGGTCGCGACGAATGGCGTGATTGTTCGGGCCGTTGGTTGTCAGAGCCGGTTCCGACCAGTCGGCAGAACAGTCATTGAGTAACGGCACAACGCTGACGCCGTCAATGTCCGTTGGCGTTGGCAACCCGAGTAGCTCGAGAATCGTGGGATAGATACTCATCAAGTCCACCGGTGTATCGCAAACCTGCCCGTTACTTTGCAACCCCGGCACCGCGATCACGTAGCTGGTCTGACTACCCGCTGACCACAGTGTGAATTTTCGCCATCGATTTTTTTCACCAAACTGCCAGCCATGGTCCCCCCATAGAATGACCACCGTGTTGTCCCTGTACGGGCTGGCCTGGAGCGCATCCCATAGCTTGCCAATGGCCGCGTCCGCGTACGCAATACTTGCGAGATACGCCTGTACGGCTTCTTTCCACTTGCCCGCTCCGACAATGATCTCGTGATCGCCGTCCAGGCCCTCCTTGCGCGCACCGCGTGGCAGGTCGTCTACATCGTTCTCAAGGATGCCAGGCGGCAAGCGGATGTCTGCGATGGGGAACTGTTCAAAATACTGCTCGGGGACGGTCCAGGGGAGATGCGGCCTAACCAGGCCGACGCCCAAAAAAAACGGCGCATCGTGATCCATACCCAATTGCTCGATTGCCCAATTGACGCGATCGAAGTCCGGCGTGTCGTCGTCGAACAGGTCGAGCGGTCCCCAGTCAAAATTGTCGTCGAGCGCCGCAACGCCGTTTAGTCGCTCTGCAGGCCGCTCGGACCCGATCGCGGCATAGACTGTCGCAAAAAATTCGTCGTTGTCCTCGATACGATGAAACAGTTTGCCGGTTGCCATCGTGAGGTAGCCGTTTCTGGCAAGATGTTGCGGAATGACTCCGTGCTTGCGCAATGCCGACACCGGATCGTCCGGATTCAGATAGATTCCCGTATTAAACGGCCGCCTCCCTGTGAATACGGACACCCGCGACGGATTGCATGCGGGAGCTGGCGCATAAGCACTGCTGAAACTCGTACCCGCGGCCGCGATCCGATCGAGGTTGGGCGTTCGCGCGGCTGGGTAGGTGTCGAGGTGCGACACGAAGGTATTGAGATCATCGACAGCGATCATCAGGACGTTAAGCCCGTTCCCGGAGACAGTCGCCGCGCGTTCGACCCGCGGACTTCTGGTCTCGCTGTCGCACGCGCCGAAACTAACAACAATCAGCGCACAGAAAAATATCTGGAGTATTCGCATGCGAAAAGTGTACTCCAATCTTTCTGAACTGTCGGGCTCGCCTGTTGTTTGGCTATTGTTCGGCTATTTCGAAGTCAGCCAGACTAACCGCACCGTCTTTAAACGCCGTATCAATATAGTAGCTGTCGTTACCGGAGATTGACCGGCTATGAATTGATACGCCATTGCGCAGGTACCCAAGTGCCGTACCGCTAACGCTAATGGCCAGAACGTCGCCGGCTGACACAGGTCCTGAGCCCTGCCGGAATGTGCCGCTCTCATAAATTTTCAAATCACCATTCACGGTGCGCCAGCCAAACTCGACGTCGCGCCAGTTGTCGTCTGTTTCGTCGGCGCTCAGGCCCACTGCCCAGTTACCGCCGGCATCGTTGACCACGCGCCAGCTGACGATGTAGTCGTCAGTGATACCCGACTGAGACAGTGCGACAGATCGAATCGAATTTTGCCAGCCAGTGGGCGAACCCGAATACGAGATGGCATTCGAGTTTTGGGAAACGCCACCGCTTTGCCCAATCCAATCTGTGATCGCGGTAAACGGACCCGGCGGAGGACCGGCGCCTAGATCGGCCACTGTCACACGCATTGAAACAGCGCCTGCTTTGAACGATGAATCGACATAAAAGTTCGGCGAGCCGGTATAGGTACTTGAATAGATCAATGTGCCATTGTGGAGTGACTCAATCGTGCCGCCTGCCTTGACCCGAATTGAGATTACATCGCCTTGCGACATAGTCGGTCCGTTATTTCTCCAGGCGCCATTCTCGCGAATCTGCAATCCTCCATTCGCACTTCGAAGCCCATAGTCAATATCGGTACGGCCCGGATCAGACTCAGTGACTCCAAGCCCGACAACCCAATTCGTGCCGTTTGGATTCGTATCCAGAGTCCAGCTCACCTCGTAATCATTATTGAACCCGAGCGACGCCAACGCTACAGAATTTACCGTGTTATTGGACCAATCCGTCGGCGACCCGCTGTAGTTGATCTGGTTGCCAGACGTCGTCACGCCGCCAAGATGGCCGGTCCAGCTTGTTAGATTCACTACGACCGGACCGTCATCATTGAGAATCGTGCCCGTAGCCTGATCATCCAAAACGGTGGCATTTGAACTCACAGACCCCAGCGAAACCGTAAGCGTTTCGTTGGGCTCGTTCGTGAGATCTGAAGTCATCGCAACTGAAACCGTTGTCGACAAC
>JBBKWL010000217.1:0-41880 GCA_037968975.1 Woeseiaceae bacterium
GGGGTGAGGATCGGCCCCAGCCGATCCGAATCAATCCCCTTGGGGACGCCATCTGAAACCAAAGGCCCGCTACAAGCGGGCTTTTTGTTTTAGCTCGCCGCAAGGCGAGTTGAGGCAAATCCCAATACCTTTTTAGGAAATTGCCATTCGAATGGCACATAGCCACTACGAGCTCGGTTCGAAAAAACGCGCCAGCGTTTTAGACGCCGAAGGCGCCCCGCAGGGGTGAGGATCGGCCCCAGCCGATCCGAATCAATCCCCTTGGGGACGCCGTCCGAAATGAAATGCCAAATTGACACGGACCGGATGAGCTGGAAGTCTGTCTTTAATCTTAGAACCATCAGTCCGAAAACCTCGGACGACGTAAATGCGAAGGTCCTCTTTTATAAGTCGAATTCCATGGAGCGCCACGCTATGAAAAGCAATCTGTTTCGGAAAGTATCGTCGCTGCTATTGCTAATTCTCGCACTCAGCGCCTGCGCGCCGGCACCCGTATTTGTCGTGAACAGCAGTGCCAATAGCGGTGACAATGATCCAGGCGACGGGTCATGTGAGGCGGAAATCAACAGTGCGCTGTGCACCTTGCAAGCCGCGATTGATGAAGCAAACGGGCTGCCCCTTGAAGCCAATGTCGCAATCAGTTTTGCGGCGCCAGGTACCTACGAGTTTTTCCCGGAGTCGCAGGAAGGCTTAATTATTACTCCTGGTCGCCGAGTCACGGTGACCGGTGCCACTGGTTCAGCAATGCAAACCGTTATCGAACCTAATCGCAGCGAGCTAGATGAGTCTCGCATTTTCACCCTGCGAGGTTCTGCACTGGAGTTGCGTAACCTGACCTTGAGCGGCGGTTTCTTTCCTATCGAGATGGTACCGAGCGGATTCATCGGCGGCGCAATCTTCGCGGAACAGGGAGCGTACTTCCTGCAATTGGAGAATTGCATTGTCGAAAACAACGTCGCCAAAGCTGGCGGCGCGATAGCCACCTCGAATGAACCCTTTGGACGCCTGCTTATCTTTGACAGCGTAATCCGCGACAATTCTGCTTTTCCGAACCAAATCGGCGGCGCTGGTGGCGTGCATACGCAGGCGGGCTATGTCGGTATTGCCAACACGCTATTTCAAAACAATGTCGGTGCGTCCGGTGCGCTGACGGTGGGCAGTAATGGCGACACTCACGAAATAAGCGGCTCAACTTTTTATCAAAACCAGGGGCGATTCGGCGGCGGCATAGCCGCAATACTGGATGGTGGCGAATTACGTATCAGCCGGTCCACGATTGCCGAAAACCACTCGACGACCGATGGCGGTGGCTTATATCTCGCAGACGGTGATTTTACGTTGAACCATGTGACGCTGGTGGCAAACACTGCGAGTAGCCTGGGTGACGGTATCTACCTCGTGAACAATGGTGAGCTTTCAGTGAAGTCGAGCGTGATCGATGACAACCATGCGGGCGGTAACACTCACGCCGTAGACTGCAGTGGCGGTAGCGCAAACTCCGCCGGTAGCAACGTAATAGAAGACATGGATCCCGATTGTGGATTCTTCGGTTTTGGTGACCTGGTCGCGGATAATATTTCGAATCACTACGGCAGCTACCAGGCCGCACCGATTGGTCACTACCCGCTTGATAGTGATAGTCCGGCCGTCGATCGTGGCGGCGACATTCTTAATTGCAGCGGAGTAGATCAAATCGGGAACACTCGTCCGTTCGATGGGGACAACAACGGTACTGCCAAGTGCGATTCCGGGGCGATTGAATTGCATCTGCTACAGGCACCGGGCGGTCAGGGTAAGGGACCCGAGTACAGCTCAGGCAGAAGAGCACCCGTTCCACAGCCGCAGCCGGAAATGGCCCAGATAAAAGCCGATATGTTGAGTCGCGCATTGATGAGAACAGAGAAGTCGACGCAGCAGTGAGGATGTAACATTGCCGCGGCAGAAGTGCCGCAGCAGTCGACAGGTCACTATATCGCTGCCGATGTCCGCGGCTCCGATAAGCCACCTGGAGAGGTTATGACTGCTTCGAAGGACCAACGACTGATCAACTTTGCCGCAATAACACTCAAAATCCGAAACGCACATGCACCTCGGCCGTCTGGTAGTCATAGGATGCGAGATTCCGGTTCGAACTCCGGTCTCCGGCACTGACGCCAGCCGTGAAGCTCAGTGCGTCCGTCGTTTGCCAATCGAGCCATACTCCGCCAACACTCACCTTGTCTGTTCTTTCAGTTGCCGTCGGCGGCAGAACAAGTCCGGGCTCTGCCTGGTATTCCCGATTCTCGTAGCCAAGCATGAACCGCAATGCCGTTCGGGATCCGACCTGCCAGGTCGGCTCGATGCTGACCCCGTGAACGATCGCATAGGTCGAAATCTGGTCGCCAAGATTGCTCAGGATTCGAAATACCGAGGCCACGACTCTCGTGTCCGGGCTGGGGCGCCAGTTGAGCCTGACTCGCGCCGTCACGCCGTCAAAATCTTCAACAGGATCATTGTCATGAGACCGCCTTGTGTAAGCAACCCTGCCGGTCAAGGTCGTTATCGGCGACGCATTCCACGTGATCGTTGGTCCCAGACTTGCCTGCGTGTAATCCCGAAGCGAATTGCTTTTAAAGCGACCGTCCACGTAGTCAGCTTCAATTCCAACTGAATTTCCGATATCCGTAACGTAGTCAAAGGACACTCCGCCGCTCACGTTTTCCTGATCAAGGCTGTCACCGCCGGTCGAGCCGATATCTGCGAATCCGGCGCGGAACGTAAGCTGCGTGTTCTGACCGACGACGCGTGCGGCCTCACCCTGAAAGCGGTGCCTGATGCGAACGTCTTTTCGCGGCACAGTCTGGAGTGAAAAATCACGCAGGTTGCGGTCGAACTGGTAGGCGAATTCGCCATTCCATCGGTCTCTTCCGGCCCAGTTCCACGTTGCCAGCGCGTTCGCGCCAGTAAAATTATTGTCGGTGTAAAGATCGTATACGTTTCTGTACACGCGGCCTGATAACTCGAATTCCTGTTTTCCGTTCTGAAAACGAGAATCCAAACCCGCTTCATACGTGAAAAAATGATCCGACAATTCTGGCGTGCGCAACAGGAGCACACCTTCCTCGGAATCTGTCACGCGGAATAAATTGGTGTCGTAGGTATAACCGGCCTGCACGTAGGGATTGAAACCCTGCGCAGTGTTCTGTGATTGCTGCGCGACGGCTGACAGGGGAAGGTTTATTCCTAGCAGAAGAAAAACCGCAACAGGGCACGCCCGATAGCATCGATATAGTTTCATTGATCAAAATCCGATAGGTCTATGATTCTGGCGAATCCAACCTTTCATATTACGAGTATTTACGCTGCCTGGTACAAACATTAATAACTGCACCGTCGATTTTCCTGAATCGATAATAAAGCCCGGCCGCTTCCCCTGCAATTCCAGCACATTGCATCACAGGCAGTCGATTGCCATCACCACTGGTCGGAACGAGTTTTTCTGCTGATCGACAAAATGATAGCTGGGGAATGCCCCACGTAGTCACGCGACATTAACCATTGTCGAATCTTCGCTAATCGGGCGTTCGACAGGGGCCTGTCTGCTCGTATCAGGTCGCGCCTGTCGAAACGACATTGCTTTACGTCTCTAGCGCTACCACTGACGTGCTTCACAAGGTGCAGGATTCGTTCGTATGAACGACTCCGGGATTGCTAAAAGTGTGATGCAGGTCGCGAAACATAGTGTGAACCACTACATACTTCAAATTAGCCGTACGTTTGCTTTGCGCCGTTTACATGGAGTTTCGCGTCGATGCACACACGCAACATATCTGTGACCAGATTCATCGCTTCCCTGTTCGTTCTCCTGCAAATCTCCGGCTGCCCGGTGGGCCCGGTGGCAGGAACGCAGAATGACGCGACTTCCGTGCAGGAAAACCAGCCGCCTGTCGTGGAGGAGAACCAGCCGCCTGAAATATCCGGCAAACCTTCCGACAATGTGACTGTAGGTTCCGTCTACAGCTTCACGCCCAATTCCACGGATCCGGATGGCGACGAACTCGATTTCAGCGTCACGAACAAGCCCGCCTGGGCGAAGTTTTCGTCGACGACAGGGCGCCTCTTCGGCACGCCGGGTATCGCTGATATCGGTCCGGTCCTGGACATAGAGATTGCGGCTTCTGATGGTGAATTTACGTCATCAATCGGCCCCTTCGAATTGTCAGTCGAGCCGATTCCCGAACTCCCTGAAATACCTGAGGTACCGGAGATTCCCGATCGTCCTCCGGTAGTGAAGAAATACAATCCGGGGCACTACGTCATGATGATTCGCTCCGATACGCAATCACACATGATGGCGGCGATCAATAGCGGCGTGAGCGGCTTTGTGAAACGCTACTACTGGCGGCAATTTGAGCCGGCCTTCGGCGTATACGACTTTTCCGAACTTGTAAGCGATCTGGATCTGGCTGAAAGCCAGGGCATGCAGATGGTTGTCCTCATTGAAGACAAGTCCTTCAAGCCACAGATTCCGACGCCGTCCTACATGGAGGCGGGCAAAGACGTCATTCAGAACCGCAAGGGCGGCTACACGGCAAGGCGTTGGTCGCCGTACGTCGTGAGCAGATTCAAAATGCTGATGCTTGAGCTTGGCAAGCGGCTTGATTCACATCCGGCGCTTGAGGGTGTCGCAATTCAGGAGAGTTCTCTTGGTCTGGATGAATCTGTTCTCGATCAGCACGGCTATTCGCCGGAAAAGTACCGGGATGGGCTGGTAGACGTTCTGGTGACCATGACCGCGGCATTTCCCCGCTCACAGGTTTTCTGGTACATGAATTTTTTGCCCGGTAACCAGAATTACATCGTCGACATCGCGAACATCGTTGGCGAGAAGGGTGTCATCATGGGAGGGCCTGACGTGTTACCTGACGATGACTCGCTAACACGGCTGACGTACCCGTTCTATGATGATTTTCGCGGCAAAATGCCCCTGTTCAATTCCATGCAGTTCAACAGTTACAGCCATCAGCATGAATCCGGCTCGTATCCGACCAAGTATTGGACGATGAGAGAGTTGTTTTTGTTCGCACGAGACGAATTGCACGTGAACTACCTGTTCTGGACCCGGAAGTCGTGGCGCGACCCTGACGACTCCTATGCCTGGTCCGATGCGCTACCCGTCATCAACAACAATCCAAACTTCAACCCCTGAGAGCTACCGTGTGTCGCCGGTTGGGTCTGGCATGCTCGCTATGACCACGAAATAGTCACAGTAATCTCGGCCACCAGCAGCTGTCTGCACCCCTGAAAGTGTCGGGTTAATTTACAAACCGTGGCTTTCGGCGCGGCGGTAGCCTATTAGTTTCAAGAATAACCACAGCCATTTCAGCTTCTTGCTCGCCTGTGGCACGTTCCTTGCTTTTCCTTTTAGGGCATGCAGGGTAAGTGCCGGCATTCACTGCGCCAGGCTGCTGCATTATGTGAAATCAAGTTTTTGCTGACGCCAATTACCAGAAAAAGAACAACAAAAATCGCCATGGACGGTGCTGTATTTCAATGAGTGTCACTGTGCAATCAAAACGGGTACTCAATTTTGTTCGCGTTGACAATGAAACGCCGATTGGTGACAGCGTATTTTCTCGCCGCTGACTCTCCAGCGATACTTAAATTGTCGGCACAAACGACATCCAATATTTTCAAGGTCTCCAATGCTGGCAGATAAACGGAGTGCTATGGCATACCAAAGGGCGATTTCAATGGCAATCGATTATTCGAACAGCGCACGAACAAGCATCGATTCCAACCCAGAATGTATTTCCAAACTGGGAGTGGCACGTTCCATGAAGCAAGACTGTCGGCTCAGACGCGGGTCGCATTTGGAACGGCTGAAAAAGAGGGTGGCGCAGATAACAACTGGGTCTAAACGACTGCTGGTCGCCTCGATTTTCGCCTTCAGCGCCAGTGCTTCCTGGGGTCAGACATCCTTTGTCGATGTGGCGACACCCGCCGGCGTTGATCTGGCCGTTGAGAGTTACGGCGCTTCGATCGGTGACTTCAACGGTGACGGCTTGCTCGATATTTTCGCCAATAATCACCGTGAACGACCGAGCCTGTACATGAATCTTGGCAACGGCACGTTCTACGATACGGGCAAGGAAGTTCGGGAATGGATCTACCATGCGAACGGCGATACCCACGGTGGCTCCTTTGCGGATTTTGACAACGACGGCGATCTGGACCTGCTGATCAGCCTGGGTACCGGCAACCCGAGTCAGATGCTCGTTAACGATTACGGTGCATACATTGACATGTCCAGTGAGCTCGGCGTCGCCTTCCCTAACCTTGGCGGCCGATTGCCAATGTGGTTCGACTACAACAACGACAACCTTATCGATTTCGTGATGACACAGTTTGGTGGCGCGGCCAAGTTGTTCACGCAGAATAGTTCAGGATTCGTGGAGAACACCACGACAGTCAAGTTGCTGTGCCTGCGTTTCCACTACGGACACCTGTATGACACCAACGGTGACGGTGCGCTGGATTTCATGTGCCACGACACACCGGTCTTCCCACAGAAGGTGTACAACACGGTGCCATTGCCGTGGACCAATATCACAACTTCGTTTCCGCCGGTTAATCAGGTGGTCGATTCCATCATCGCCGATTTCAACAACGACCAGCGGATGGATATGTTCCTGGTCAGCAACGTCCAGCTGCGCCCGTCCAACGTCGTCGCGGCCAACCCGACGACGCTCGAGGCTTCACTAGCCGGCGGGCAGAAAGGCTTTAATTTCGTCACCCCGGGTACCCTGACGGTCGATTTGGACTGGAACCGCCTCGATCTGGGTTTCACTGCCGGAATTCGCATCGGCTCGACAGAATACAATCCCCCCAGCGTCCCGTTCACGCTTGATCCGGCCAATCCGAATAATCACGGCCTGCCGGCGTCGGACCCTGGCGCGGCGCCCATCATGCGCATCGGCTTTAATCCAGCGACGTCACGGTGGACATTCATCTTTCAGACCGAGGGTTTGTTCGGCGAGTCGTATTACACAGTTACATCGACGCAGGCAATCTCCGATCTGAACTCCACCGGCCTTTGGGGTACTGACAAGACCGGGTCACCGACCATGATGATGAATTACCCGGGCGGCTTCACCGACGACACGACCTTCGCTAACCTCACTGCTCCCATTCAATGTGTCAGCGCCACGGCCGGTGACTTCGACAACGACATGGACGTCGACCTGTATCTGGCATGCCGGTCAGGCGTCGAAAACCTGCCCAATATCTATTACGACAACCAGGGCGATGGCACCTTTCTGCCTGTCGCGAATGCGGGCGGTGCCATCGGCAACGTCGGTGTCAATATTACCGACGGTGTAGGTACCGCCGATGTGGTGCTGGCGGCGGATTTCAACGTCGATGGATTTCTGGATCTCTTCGTCACCAACGGACTTGGACTTCGTCCGAAGGTTTTCGGTGGTCCGGGCAATCTGTTCGAGAATCAGGGTAACGGCAATCATTGGGTACAGCTGGATCTGGTCGGCACGAGTTCGACCACCGATCCGATCGGTGCGCGAGTGTATGCGACCACGCTTGGCGGCTTCGTGCAGACGCGGGTCGTCGACGGTGGCTATCATCGCTGGTCCCAGGAAACCTCCCGGCTGCACTTCGGCCTGGCGAACAACACGACCGTCGATCTTGAAGTGCATTGGCCGAACGGTGGAGTCGAGCAATTTGCCGGAGTCGCCGCGGATGCGTTGTATCGTATCGTCGAAGGCGCTGGCACGCCGCAAGTGGTGGTACCAGGGCAGGGTCCGGCCTATTCCTGCGGCAAACCCAATTACAATCTTGGCACAGACGAGGCAGTCATAATCTGGCGCGACTGTATTAACGACGAGTGGAAGTTCCGTTTTTCGCCGGGCGGAGTACAGCATGTGTATACCGGCAGCCTGATCGCCACTCAGGAATTCGATTTCGTTCAAGAGCTCAGTATCGAGTCCAGCGATGTGTTCGATACCTCCAATCCGACCGAAATAATATTTGAGCTCAGCGTTAATAATAGCGCTCAGGACGGGTTTAACCTCAAGCTTGGTGCGGGTTCGCAAGCCTGCTTCGACGTCGCATCGCCCGGTACCACCGTTTATTACGGCCCGCTCAGAACGCAGTTAACGGCCCCGTTCAATCTCCTGACCGGTCTGTCCTGCGGCGATCTGCCGCTAACGATCAGCGGCGCCGGTGAGACGGTGCTGGAAGGCGCCGGTAATGCCGATTTCGAGCTGACGCTCTCCGAAGCTTCCGTCGATCCGGTCAGTGTAACCGTGCAGACAGAAGACGGAAGTGCAATAGCCGGGCAGGACTACGTGGCGCAAGGACCCACGACGGTGATTTTCTCGCCGGGCCAGACCGTGTCGACGTTCAGCGTGCCGATTCTCGATGACGCTATCGGCGAGAATGCAGAGACGTTCTCGCTGCTGCTCAGCGACGCCGTCGGGGCCGGAATCGCGGCAAGCTCGATCAGCGCTACGATCATTGATGATGACCAGATTGGTTGCGGCGAGCCGAGCTTCAGTCCCGGCAGCGAAGCCGGCGTGTTCGTCTGGCAAAATTGCGGCACCGGCCAGTGGTTCGCGCGTATGACAGCTGGCGGGCCATCGCTGGTCACTTACATCGGCGAAATATTCTCGGGTCAGCCTTTTTCGCAGGTCAGCGGGTTTAGCCTGGAAGGGGCAGACCGGCTGGATGCAACCACTGATCCGCAGGCCATTGTTTACAATCTGCGTATGCTAAATGCCGGTGTAGACGGCATCGACTTCACACCGGCGGCCGGCGCCGACGTCTGCTTTGGCGTCGACCAGCCCGTCGGCACGACCGCTTTCGTGGGCCTTGCAAAAACGCCAGTGTCGACGCCGTTCAATCTCGCGAATCTCGGCAACTGTGATTTCGTCGTACCGACGGTGTCTGTTGAGCCCTTGTCGGTTTCCGAAACAGCCGGCAGCGCGAACGTTAACGTGCGCCTCTCGCTGGCAAGTTCCAATACCGTCATGGTCGACTTCTCTACTTCGGATGGCACCGCGACAGCGGGATTGGATTACACCGCTGTAGCGACGACAACCGTGACGTTCCCGGCCGGCCAGACACTGCAGACCGTCCCTGTGACGATCAACGACGATACTGAAGAAGAGGGCAGTGAAAGCTTTACGGTTACGCTCAGCAATCCGATCGACGCCACCCTGGGCACCAGCAGCGCGACCGTGACGATTGAGGACGATGACACCGTTTCAGTTTGTGGCGAGCCGACCATCAGCGCGGGAACAGAGAGTGGAGTGTTCGTCTGGCGTGATTGCGGCACGGAGAACTGGCATCTTCGCGTCGCGGGCGGCAGCGTGTATACCCGGTACTTCGGCGAAGTTTCTTCGAGTGCTTCCTTCCCATCGGTAACGGGGTTCAGTCTGGAGGCCAGCGATTCGCTGACGACGACAGCGGCACCTGCGCTGATTGACTTTCAGCTCAACGTAGGTGGCGCTGGTCAGGACGGCGTCGACTTTACGACGGGTATCGGCGCGAGTAGTTGTGTCACCATTAACGCGCCTGCGACGACCAGCGTTTACGTCGGTGCGGCCAAATCGCCGGTACCAACCGAGTTCAATCTCGCGACGCTCGGTCCGTGCCAGGGTGGCACCCCATTAGTCGGCGTTTTCGGCGGCACAGCACTCGAATCTGCGGGCACGGCCAGCGTAACTGTTAGCTTGTCGGAAACTTCGGCTTCGGCCGTGTCTGTCGACATCAGCACCGTCGAAGGATCGGCGACTGGCGACGTTGACTATATAAGTGTGACGAACGCCCCCGTTACGATCCCCGCCGGTCAGCTGTCGACCACGTTCGACATAAGCCTTATCGACGACAGTCTGAGTGAGGGTAACGAGACTCTGACGGTTCAGATAAGCAACGTATCGGGCGCATTGCTCGGTAGCGAATCGTCACTGCTGACTATCACCGACGACGAGGTCTCGAGCTGCGGGCAGCCGAGCTACAACCCTGGCACCGAGCCGGGCGTCTGGCTCTGGCAGGAATGTGGTGGCGCGAACGATGGCAATTGGCACATGCGGGTAACAGGCGCCGGGGATTACACCACCTACGCAGGTTCGATCGAATCGACGGCCGCTTTCGACGCCGTAGCAGGTTTTAGTATCGAGGCTGCAGACGTTCTGAATCTGAGCGATCCCGCCGCCGCAGTGTTCCAGCTGAAGGTCGGTGGTGCGGGCCAGGATGGCATCGATTTCAGACCGGCGCCCGCTTCTGCCACCTGCTTTGGCGTCAGCGCGCCGCCGAACCTCGATATTTTCGTCGGCGTTGACCGCTTGCGCGTGACGCCTCCGTTTAGCCTCGAAAGTTTCGGGCCGTGCTAGCATCGGCACCGCGTGCCAACATCGGCACGCTGGTTGACAACGATTCGTAGGCAATCCCTGGATGGAGTCGGGGAATACAGAGCGCCGGCAGCGAGGGTTTTTGGAATGACAAAGCCGTACAAGCGTTTTTCTGCGGCACTGATGCTGGTGTTAGCCGCGGCCGTCTGGCTGCAGCCGGCATTAAACGCCGCGGAGCGCAAATTCAATCCCGGTCACTATATCGCCATGAACATGTGGGACGGCCGCGATGCAATCCCGGATGCCCTTCGACCCGGTGTTGCCGGCGTGCAGGTGCGTTACACGTGGCGAGATCTTGAGCCGGCGAAAGATAGTTACGATTTTTCGGCAATCGAGGCCGATCTGGCCGTCCTGAAGGCGGCAAATCGGCAGCTCGTCGTCTTTGTGTTTGACAAGTCGTTTAAGGACGAGCGCTATACGCCCGCCTACCTGTGGGAAGACCATACGTTACCGAGCAACGAGAGTTCTGGCGGCGTTGGCTACGTTGCGAAACGCTGGGACCCCTATGTCGTCGAGCGTATGAGTAAACTCCTGGAGGCGCTGGGCAGGGCATTTGACAGCCACCCGAATTTCGAAGGAGTGGCATTGCAGGAGAGTGCGATTGGCGTCAAAGGCTCCGTGCTCTCGGACGCAGGCTACACGCCGCTTAAATATCGTGATGCGCTTATAGAGCTGCTGCAAAACGGCGCGGATGCGCTACCGCATTCCCGGGTGTTCTGGTACATGAACTTTCTGAGCGGCGGCCAGCGATACGTAGCCGACGTGGCGGCGGCTGTTGCACCGCATGGCGTTGCGATTGGCGGGCCCGACATTCTGCCCGGCCACAAGCCTTTGGAGAAACACGTATACCCCGTGCTCAGGTCCTTGCCAGACGCTGTTACCTTCAACTCCGCACAGTACAACAGCTTCAGGTGGAAGCACCGTGGCGCTCCAGGCTACTGGTCGCCGATGGAGATATTTGAGTTTGCTCAGAATGAGCTCGCCTTGAGCTATATTTTTTGGAACAGGACGCCGCAACCTAACCCGAAAGATTCGTTCGCGATCGAAGATGCCTATCCTGTCATCGCCGCGCATCCTCGCTTCGAACCGGCGGCGGCGCGCGACACTGATGCGGCCGGCGATGCGGCTAAATCCGGCAGGTAAATCACCCACGGTGTAAGTAACTCGTGCGGCCGAGCATCTGGCAAACGCCTTATCCTGATTCGCAGGCCTCCGCGTGACTCAATGAACTAAGGATGGGCAATGGCTGACATTAAACAAGTTTTCGTGTGTTCGGCGCCGCGTTCGGGATCGACGTTTCTGGACATGCTGCTGGGCGGGCATTCACACGTTGCTTCGCTCGGCGAGTTTAGCTACCTGGGTAAAGTGCTGGCGCTCAATGAAACCTGTGGCTGCGGCTCGACCGTGCGCGACTGTGAAAACTGGGCGCTTGTGTTCGATCGTGTAGCGGCGGATAAGGGCATCGATTTGCGTCAGGATCCCTATGCGCTATGGCAATGGGACACGCGGGCGATGCGGGTCATTGACCACCAGCAGCAGACCCGCGCGTATTTGTTGGCATCCAAGCTACGCGGTGCGTGGCTGAACCTGCGTGAGAAGCCGGCCAACCCGATTCGTCGCGCGATGCCATTGCCACCGCGCTTGAGTCAGGGATTGCAGCACTGCCTGTATCTCTACGACGTGCTTGGTGCTGTCTGGGGCAAGCAGATTTTGATCGACTCGTCGAAAAACCTGTTCAAGGCGCTGCAGGTCTATCGGGCGAGGCCTGCTTCGACCCGCATCATATTGCTTGCGAGGGACGGGCGTGGCGTCTTGTATTCACGCAGAAAGTCCGGCATGCCCGCGGCCAAGAGTATCGACGCATGGGCGAAATACTACACGCGCGCCCAGCAAGTTCTGCAGCACGTGCCGTCGGAGGCCAAAATGCTTGTGCAATACGAGCGACTCGCGACGGACACCGAGCAGGCGCTGAATGAATTGTGTACCTTCCTCAAGGTCCCTTACGAGCCGAAGATGCTGCAGCTGGAATCCGGTGTCAGACACGTCGTCAACGGCAATCAAAATACCAAAACAAACCGCGCGGGCGGCATCAAGCTTGACGAGGCTTGGCGGAATAATCTCAGCCAGGCTGACCTCGACTACTTCCAAAACGTGGCAGGGAGTCTGAATGCGACACTCGGGTATACGAGCTGATCGCACAGCACTCGATGCTCTCGTCCGGCTGAAAAACCGGCAAATGTTACTGGCATAAAAAAACGCGAGACGCTCCGCTTGCCGGCGGAACGTCTCGCGTCAGTTTCACGCTGATTACTGGTTAAAGCTGCCCGCCGTGCTGTTGATCACCGGCACTGCGTCGTTGTAATCGTATGAGTTTGAATACGTCGATTTCGGTATTCGGACCCAGAAGATGTAGTCCACGCCAAGGTTCTTCGTGCCATAGTCATACAACTCGCGCGGCGTCCAATACTTGGTCGGGGCGTTAGACTCGTGCAGATGTTCGTAACATATGCCTTCTACCTGGCCGAACAGCGGCATCTGACTTTTGAACTGGCGATACAGAGGATAGGTGTGCTGCTGCAGCGCCTCGTCGTCGGGCAGGATGTCTGGCCCACCGGCAATGACACCAAGCGGCCTGATCGCCTGCAGCACTTCCTCTATGTAAGCCTGTTTTCTAGGCAGGAAATTGAAATACCAGAAGACGCGCGATTTCGGCATGGCGGCATTGGCGTGCGTGAGCGTTTCAATGAGCGCGTTGCGGTATTTCTCCGGCGTGTAATTGGTCGCGTCCAGGTCTGCATTGTCCAAACTGGGTGCCGACTCCTGGGTGGAAACACCCTCAAACGCCGGATTCGAATCGAAACGATTTCCGAGCGCGGTATAGAGCGCCTTCTGCCGGCTAATGACGGTTGGATTCCAGCGGACGGCGGAGTAACCGCCGGATCGACTGCGACGTACGTAAGCGCTGCCACTCAAGTATGTAGGCAGCGGATTTTCGGCGCCAAAAGTCTTGTCCTCGATCATAACGATCAGCTGCATACCCTGGCTCGCAAGGAAGTTGAGGTCGGAGGCGATCTCTGAGAAATCGTAGACCCCCTGCGACGGCTCGAGCGAGCGCCAGGTATAACGCTTTTTAAAGCCGACGGTACCAGCGGTCATCGTCGACCCCATGATATTTTGTGAGTCGTAGTTCCGCAGCAGCGCCGTATAGTGACCGGCGTTAAACTTGCGGCCAGCCGGCGGTGGCGGCGGCGGTGGGTCTTGCAGATCGTCGCAAGCGCCGGAATTAGTAAGGTCCGCCGGGAGGTTTACCGCAACTGCGTCGGCCGGCGTCGCGCCGAAGTAAACGGAAGAGTCCGTGCCGCCCAGGTCCCGGACACAGATACCCGTGCCGCTTGGAGCGCTAAAGGAAAACGCATCATAGCCACCAGGCCAGGAAGACAAAGAAGCTGTGACGACATCGGATGCGGTTTTGACTACTGAGTCGCTGCCCTCAAGCTGGTCGCGGCTGAGTGAGCCTAACGACTGCGTCGCCTCCAGGGTGCCGTTGAATGCCTGCGAGTTTGTATCTGACTCGAGGCGAACTTCCCAGGAATTGTTGTTGCGCGAAATGTACAACCCTTCCGGGGTGTCACCCGCGGACGGCGAGCCACAGGCGCCGGAGTTGAGCAGGTCAAACGGCATGCTGACACGCGTCTCGTTCGCGCCAAGGTACAGCGGTACGTTCTGACTGCCAACGTTGCGCAAACACAAGTCGCCGTTGTTTGAAGTCACGAAGTCGAAACCGTCCTGGCCGCCTGGCCAGCTGGTCATCTCCATGGTGAGGGTAGTCGCATTCACCAGTCTTACCCGGTCGCTGCTCTCGAGTAATTCGGGTTGCAGCGAGGTCATGGAATTCGAAGACTCAAGCCGGCCGTCGAAATCGTAAGGCCCTGAAACTAGCCGCACGCTCCATATCCCGTTGGCGCGCCAAACATACAGGCCTTTGTCTGACTGCAGGTTGATATCCGGCTCGCCATCGACCGCCGCAGCTAGGGCGGGAAGCGGGCTGCTCAAAATTACGGCTATCAAACAGGTTCGTAAAAAGTTGTACTTCATGCCTCAAAACCTCTCTGGGTAAAAAGTGCGCTTCTACATGCCAAGGATCTTTCACCAATAGAAATCCCCGCCGACATATTTCCGCCGGAAACTTTCTATAAGAACGCGTTTTCAGATCCCCCGGCGCAGCAGTTACGAAAAGCTACGCTGGCTCGGAGTATGCGGATCGATACCGGTGCCGCAAGTGTCGAAAAATTGCGACACTTTTAGAGAAAATATTGAAATGACTGCGAGAATGGGCGGCAAGTTATTGATTCGACTATGAACTATTTGAGTTTTCGTCAGGGAATGTGTCGACGCAACATCTTCGAGGTTTGCAAAATTTGTGAGTTGTGTCCGTTTTACAGGCGATCGAAACGATCTCTGGCGACGTAACTCCGCCGATTCAACACGACGGGACAAGCGCAATTTTCGCCTGGCGCGTACGATGCTATCGATGCAACGGACGTGGCCGATGGACATCGCGATTACGCCGCAACCATTGTGCGGTTGTCAGGAGAACGGTCGCAATGTCTGAGCAGTCCGACGAACTGACGCGTCACGTGCAATGAGATACCCGACTATTGATACGAGCGGAGGAGGTATTCGACTTCGGCGCCCGGGAATGGAAATACAATCTGCCGCGTGAATGCCGCGTGAATGCCGCGTTCAGATTTCAGTTGACCCTGGTCAGACTCAGTACACCATTGCAGTATCGCTGAAGCCCGTTCTTCACCTTTGCCATCCCTGTCAGTCGTCCAATGCGATGTCGCGGTTTCGGCGTTTTTCTTCACATAATGGCCGTTGGCGACGCGCCCTCGCAGCATTGCAACCCTCGTGCAGGCTTAAGGCCAAGCAATTGTGCACATGAAGGTAAATCACGCTTGTCCAGCGCTAATTTTGGTATACTGCCGGTGGCGTCCAAGCTACCCTTTTTGTAGCAGTCGAAACGCCGGCCAGGTCCATCATCACGCCAACGGGCCGCCGACAATCAACGCGAGCTGCACATGGTTATGCACATCCGTCGAAACCCATTACTTTGCTTTCTCATGTTGTTGATGACATGCGGCCTTGCCGTGGCACAGCAACCCGCCGCCGGGCAGCAAGCGGAAACCGGCTCGCTGCTCGGTGTGGGCGATGTCGTCCGTATTACGGTGTACGGCCAACCCGACCTCACGACGGTCACACGTATAGGTACCAACGGCATCATCACGTTTCCGCTGGTGGGTGACCTGCCCGTAAACGGGCTCAGCACCACGGAAGCCGAGCGCGAACTCGCAGGGCTGCTCGAACTGCGCGGTATCGTACGCAACGCACAGATTAATGTCTTTGTTCAGGAACGCGGTAAAGCCATCGCAAATGTGACCATCATCGGTGAGATCAGCCGCTCGGGACTGTATCCACTCGGTGACGATACGAACACTGAGGGAATCACGACGCTTGTCGGTCTGCTCGCCGCCGCCGGTGGCCCCACGGAAAACGCCAGCGATCAGCTGTTCATTATCCGCGGCGATAGGCGCATCGCAGTTGATCTGTTCCGCCTGCTACGGTTCGGCGAGATGGAGTCCAACGTGGCTTTGAGTAATCGCGACGTCGTGCTCATCCCGCAAATGGACGTCTTCTACGCCTATGGCCAGGTTGTACGGCCAGGTCGATACCGCCTCGAGCGGAACATGACGGTCATGCAAGGGCTCGCAGTGGCCAGTGGAATCACGGATCGCGGCAGCGATAGCCGCATCAGCGCGAGCCGGCGTGTCGACGGCAAGGTCGTCACCGGGCGTGTAGAACTCGCCGACCAATTAAGTCCCAACGATGTCATCTACGTTGGAGAAAGCCGATTCTAAACGTAAGCGGGAACCAACGAGCATGACGGACACAATGAAAGCGCTGATGCGATTCGCGGGAACGTGGCTGCCATTTGTCGTCCTGACCATAGCCGTGACGGTCACCACAGCCTGGTTAATCACGATGCAGTTGCCGGAGCGGTACCGCGCTACGACTTCGCTCGTCATCAATTTCCAGACGGACAACCCTTTCGAGAGCGCATTGCCGGCGCAGCTGTCCAACAGCTATATGTCTACGCAGCTCGACATCCTAAGAAGCCGCAAAGTGGCAGATAACGTGGTCAGTTCCTTGTCCGAGCAGGAGCAACGGCAACTCGCTGCCGAGTTGCTTCCTGCTTCAGTCAATCTGGATAGTCCGACGCTCGCTGCCCGGCTGTCACCGCAGATTCGATCGAATCTTGTTATTGAGCCGTCTCGCGACAGCAGGGTGGTAGAGATCGGCTACGAGTCCACGAGCCGCGAGCTCGCAGCGAGGCTCGCGAATGCGTACGTAAATGCATACATGGCCGTGACGCTTGAACTAAACGTAGACCCGGCGAGACGCAATGCCGCGTGGTTCGAGGAGCAGCTAACGATCCTGCGCGCCAGACTCCAGGCAGCGACGTCCCGCCTTACCGCGTTTCAACGCGAAAACGGCATCGTTGCGCTGGACGAGCGACTGGACACCGAGGCCAGCCGGCTCAACGAGCAGACCCGTAATCTCGTGACCGCACAGGCGGAAAAGTTTGACGTCCAGTCGCGGCAGCTCGGCAGAAACCACCCCGAGTATCTGCGCGCCGTGGAGCGGGAGCAGGCCATCTTGCGGTCGCTTGAAAACCAAAAGCGGCAGATCCTTCAATTACGTGAGCAGCGCGACCAGCTCGAGTTGCTGGCGAGAGATGTCGAGAGCGAGCAGCGCAATTACGAGGCCACGCTGCAGAATTTTTACCGGACGAGCCTGGAAAGCCAGTTTAACCAGACCAACGTCTCAATTCTGAGTGAGGCCTCCCTGCCGAGCACGCCGTTCAGCCCGAATTTGCGACTCAATCTCTTGAGTGCGGCGTTTCTCGGGCTGATACTTGGACTTATGATTGCGGTGCTGTGGGAGATGTTAAATCGTCGCATCAGAGTCAGGGAAGACGTCAATGAACTTCTGGGACTGGAAGTCCTGGGCACGATTTGACGTATCGCGCGCCGCCAAGAGTCGCCCAAGGGCCTTGTTTTTTTTCATGAGCCAAGGATAGGTTATGTCACCGGATTTGCCAGAAGAAGCGCCGCAAAAAAAGGGCGACGTCGTCGAGAAAGCTTTCTCAAGAGGTGCGCGTCCTCCCGATGAGCGTCGCACCAGACCGGCGAGATCAAGTGAACGCTCGCATCTCGCTGACAAGCGCATTGGTGAAATATTGGTCGAAAACGGTGCTATGAAAGAGCACGACATCGCGCGCGTCCTCGATTTCGCTAAAAGCAAACGACTGCCGTTTGGCGAGGCGGCCGTCAAGCTCCGCCTGATATCCCGGGAAGAGCGCTCGCTCGCTGTCGCAGCGCAGTTTGACTATCCGTATCTGCGCAAGGGCGAACGCGGCTACTCGAAATCGCTGGTCGCCGCTTTCGATCCGTTTTCGCGCAAAGGCGAAGCTGTTCGTCAGCTTTGCAACCAGATGTTGATGCACCGTACTGACCTGCGACATTGGCTTGTCGGCATCTTCTCCGCCAATGATAGCGAAGCTTCCAGCTATACCGCCTCGAACCTGGCCGTCTCGCTCTCGCAAATCGGTTACCAGACGCTTCTCGTGGACGGCAATCTGACCGACGGGCGGCAACATGACATTTTCAACGTGCACAACACCACGGGATTATCGTCACTGCTCGTAGGCCGCAGTGATATCGATTCGACGATTCTGCGGCTGCCGGCTTTCCGTGGCTTGAGCCTGCTGCCTTCCGGCGGCATGCCACCCAATGCTGCCGACCTGCTCAGTCGCTGGGAATGCCAGGAAGCCATGAGCCGCATGCGGCTGCTTTACGACGTTGTGATCGTCGATGCGCCGCCCAGCTCGGGGGCGGGATCGGAAGCAATGGCACGGGTCTGCGACGCGGCAATGCTCGTGATGCGATGCAACCGCACGCACCTCGCGGAGGCACAGGCGACTATTGCATCGATCCGGTCGAGTGGCACAGAGCTTATCGGTTCGGCGCTTGTCGCGCTTTAGCCCAGAGGCCAGTCCGGATTCAACGGTGCTCAACGACTTGCAGGCCCGCCTCAGTGCGATACCTGAGCACAGCGAAAAAATAATTATAATAATAAGAAGAAGGTTGCATGAACGCTGCGGAACAAAAGATCGTATTCATTACAGGCGCCTCACGCTCCGGCACGACGCTACTAAGCTTCGTGCTGCGTAATCATTCTGAGGTGTTCGGACTAAAAGAACTGCATTACTTCGGTGACACATGGGATCCGAGAAAGAGCTCCCGTGCTTTGACCGAGACCGAGCTCGTCGACGCAGCCGCAATGCTGTTCGCACGGCAAGACCGCGGTGTGTTCGTATCGGGTCCGACGAAAATCCATAGCGAACGTGCCGCCGCGTTTGTGGCAGCGTTACCTGACAGCGAGAAGACGGCTTCCGGAGTTTACGCGGCGGTGCTGGCGCAATTCGCGAGCGAGGCAAACAAGCGCATTCCATGTGAGCAAACTCCAAGATACATCTTCTACGCACAGGCGCTGCTCGACTTGTATCCCAACGCGCATGTCGTGCATATGTTGCGCGACCCGCGAGCAGTCATGGCATCACAAAAAAATCGCTGGCAAAGACGCAAGCTTGCCCGCAACAAGACGGCCGTGTCATGGCGGCAATCGTTAAATACCTGGATGAATTATCACCCCTATACCGTGACGAAACTTTGGAATCACGCTACGCGTACTGCCTTATCTCTCGCAAATCATCCGCGCTTCATGTTGGTTAAATTCGAAGATCTGCTCAACACGCCCGAACAGACTGTCGGCGCAATTTGCGATCGGCTTGACCTCCAATACGACCCACGAATGCTTGATGTTGCGCAGGTGAATTCATCGCACCAAACGGCGGTCGGCGGAGCTCGCAGAGGTCTGCAACGGGAATCCAGTGATTTGTGGCGCCAGAAACTCAGCCAGGGCGAGGTGCAAATTACCGAGAAACTCTGCGGGCCTCAGATGGACGAGTGTGGCTACGAACGCACTACGCAACAGAAGGGCAGCCGGCTCGTGACAATCTGGTACGGGCTCACTGGCATGTTTCACGTTCTCGGCATACTCGTCCTCAACCCGCACCGAGCATTAATACAGGCGCAGGCTCTGTGGTCGCGCGGCCAACGCGTGCGCGATGCGAGTCCCTCACCCATCCCCAAAGATCATGCATGACGCCACCGTGAAGTTCAGAGAGTTGGCGGCGACGCCGACCGACCGAGGTCCTGCCGCCGCGCAACTGGTGCCGGTCTTCGGCCTGCCGATGTGGGACGCGGAACTCGGAACCATTGCCGATGCCCTCATTGAGACTGCCAAGCAAGGGATACCCTCGCTTTTGTTTTTCGTGAACGCTCATTGCATCAACACGGCCGCCCGCGTGGCTGACTATCAGCGCTTGTTAACGAACGCGCCGTTTTTATTTGCCGACGGGGTGGGCATGGCGCTGGCTGCCCGTCTCGACGGCAAGCGACTTGAACACAATGTCAACGGTACGGATCTATTTCCAATACTTTGCGAGCGCGCAGCACGCTCCGGCACCGCTATCGGCCTGCTCGGGAGTCGGCCAGGAGTGGCCGAACGCTGTGCGAAGCGCATGCAGGCCACCTATCCTGGCCTGCGGGTGACATTCACGCACCACGGCTTCATCGATCCAGCAGATGAATCAGACGTGATGGAGCGACTAAACGACTCGGGCGCCAAGCTTCTCTTTGTGGCCAAGGGTGTGCCGAAGCAGGAGCTCTGGGCGGCCCGGCATTTTGCCGCTATCTCCGTGCCGCTTGTCCTGTGTGTCGGCGCATTATTCGATTTTTACTCCGGCGACGTACCGAGGGCACCGTTGCTGGTGCGGCGATTAAAACTCGAATGGCTTTTCCGGCTTGCTATGGAACCAAAGAGAATGTTTGGCAGATATGTCCTCGGGAATCCGCTGTTCGTTTATCGAGCAGTCCGATACCGGCTAACACGCAGGCTGTGAGACGCGCCGTGAACGCGACCAACTCCGAAATGGAAATCGACAGGCCGTCTCACGAGGGTGAGCGATCGGGCGGCGATGATCGCGTGGTTTTTCTGGTGGGCGCAGGCCGCTCAGGTACGACATTACTTTACAAGCTGCTAAGCCTGCATCCCAAGGTTGCCTTTATCAGCAATTACGACGTTCGCGCACCGTGGCTGTTGCCCGGCACCTTGTCCGGCAGATTTGCCAACAAACCGCAAATAAAGCTCGGTTCCTGGTTTAACAAGGGTGGTAATGCGTATTTGGCCGAAAGGCCATGGGCCAAGCGTCTCATCCCTATGCCCGTCGAGGGCGAACGCCTGTATGCGCGCCACGGGCTGCCGCTAATCCCCGACGAAGATTTCAGGCTGCCATCTGCACAGGCGAGCAAACTGCGCGCGCAGTTCGAGCGTATCCGCAGAGCCTCGGGAGCCGAAATACTGCTCGCCAAGCGTACGGCAAACAACCGGCGTATCGCGCAGCTTCATGCAGTGTGGCCGCGCGCGAAATACGTGCATTTGATTCGTGACGGGCGCGACGTGGCTAACTCCCTGTCCCGTGTGGAGTGGTGGGATGACCACCACGTCTGGTGGGACGGACGGACCCCGCTCGAGATGGAGCGTGCCGGCATGTCGCGCGAGCAAATCTGCGCCACCAATTGGCTGAGAGAGATTGAAATACTCAAGTCAGGCCTGCAGCGCCTCGACGCCAATCGGATTCTCGAGACGCGCTATGAGCAACTGCTCACTGCTCCCGTCGCCGAACTCGGGCGCTTGCTGGAGTTCATTGGCGTAGCGGCGGATTCAAGTTACTTCGACGCTATCCGCACGCTCAACCTGCACACGCAGCCGCCTGTCTGGCGCAGTGCCTGGAGCGAGTCACAGCTGCAAACGGTTTTAAACGTGCAGGGCGAGTTGCTGATGCAACTCGGTTATCGGTAGCCCGACGTGAAACGCCTGACTGCCGAAAACTTCAGCCGGACGCAGATCCTGTTTCAACTTGTCTTAGCAACAGGCGCCGGGCTGGTATCGGGCGTGTTGGCCTCGACGGGCCGCCTCGACCTAGTTGCGCTTGCAGCGGGCCTGGCGACAATTCTGGCCGTGGCCGCCTCTCGTCATGCCCTTACTTATTTCATCATACTGGGCGGGCTCGTCGGCGCAGGCGTTGCACAACTTTATATCCCAGGCGCACGCCCCTTGCGCTATGTCGTGGCGATCGCGGGAGGGCTGCTACTGCTGCATAGCCTCGCGGATAAGCTACTCCATCCCCAGCGTAGCGGCGGTAGCCACTCGGTCATGACGTGGGCGCTTATCTTCCTCGGCCTGACGGTTGGATCGGCGCTTGTCAACGGCGCCGGCCCGGGCGTCATCGCAACTGGCTTGAAAAATGATTTCCAGATGTGGGGCTTCTTTTTCGGCTTCGCCACAATAGCCTGGAGCCAGCGGTTTCTCGACCGGCTACCGAAGCTCATTCTGTTTGTCGGGCTCGTCCAGCTACCTTTCGTCCTGCACCAATTTCTATTTCTGGTGCCGCAGCGGGTTGGTCTCGGCTTCGGCGTCGTCCCTGTTGACGTCGTCGCCGGCACTTTCGGCGCGTCTTTGTTCGGTGGCGGTGCGAACGCCGTCCTGGCCGCGTTCCAGATCATGTTGGTGGCCTGCATCGCCGGGCTGTGGAAGCACCGCGCCATCTCTGCGCAATGGGCGCTGCTTCTCTCCCTGGCCCTGCTTTCGCCAATCTTCGTCAATGAAGCAAAAGTATCGGTGATATATCTGCCGTTCGCGTTGATGACCATTTTCTATCGCGACATTATCCGACAGCCGCTGAAATTCGTGGGGGCGGGTTTGCTCGCGAGCGCGGTACTGGCGGGCTGGCTGATGACCTTCACTGCGATGCAAGGCTCTCAGAGAATCGAATCGGTAGCGGACCTGCTGACTACCAGCGTCCAGCGCCAGACCGCCACCATGGCTGAGCGAAGCGGTCCCTACCAGGCTTTATCACGATGGACGGCACTGACTTTCTGGTCCGAGCAACATGCCGGCGCAAACGTGGCGCACATCCTGCTCGGTCATGGGCCGGGAGAAACGCGCATCCAGTCCGAAGGCCTCGATCTCGCGCGCACAATGGCCGAAACGCGCTATGGAGGCCTCGATATCGGCCCGACGGGTGTGTCTGCTCTGCTGTGGGAAACGGGCGTGCTCGGCCTGCTGGCTTTCCTGTCGATGCTCGTCGCCGCCTTCCGCCAGGCTGGGCGACTTAGCAAATACTACGCACAGCGAATGCCTTGGCGGTCGGGATTGCTGGATGGGATCCAGGGCTCTATCGTTATTCTGGCCGTCAGCCTGGCGCACAAGGATTTCATCGTCTATCACTTGCCATATCAAACTCTGGTCACGCTGATTCTCGGCTACGTCGTCGCCTGCGGCCGGGCAGCCGACGACAGTCCTGAGGCGCGCGATGGTCACTAGCCATGCCTATGGTGTGAAGCGATTTCGCAAGGCATTGTTTTACTTTCTCGGCGGCAGGGCGGCACAGGCTGCCGCACGTGCTGTCCTTGTCCTCGTTCTCGTCAGGGTCCTGCCCGTAGCCGATTACGGCATCTATATGCTCGTTGTAGGTACTGCGGAAATGTTGATCGCTGTCGCGTCTTTTGGAATCCTGCCGATCGGCTACCGCTATCTGCCGGAACTCCTTTCCCGTTTAAGCGCACGCAAACTCTATAAGTTCGTCCTGTCTCTGACTGTCATCCAGCTTACGTCGATCTGCCTCATTGCTTTTGCACTCTCGCTGGCCTGGGATTCAATTACGCCGCACCTCGGATTTAGCGCCCAGCAGACTGAGTTAGCGAGAATCGCTGGCTGGCTGTTCCTCGTTTTGCCCGCCTTTCGCTTCTGCTCGGAATTACTGGAAGCTCTGCTTGAGCAGGCGAAATCACAGTTCGTCCGCGCGTTGATGCCGCTCGGCCGCGTCGTTGGCATCGGCATTCTCATCGGCTCGGATGCGACACTCGATTTATCCAAGATCATAGCAGTGGATATTTTTGTCACACTCGGTTGCCTCGTTCTGGCCTGGATTCAACTGGCCCGCAGCCTCGTACAACTGAGTCGGCATGATGCCGTGGGAGACGATCGCATTCCCCTGCGGGAAATGGTTCGCTTCGGCTGGCACATGGCGGTTGTTGATCTCCTTGGCGCGACTGCCACGCCAGGCGCGCTGCGCATCGTTTTAGCTAACGTGCTCGGAGTCACTACGGCAGGTCTGTTTGCGTTCCTGCAAAGTCTGGAACGACTGGTGTCTCGTTATTTGCCGGGTGTCTTGCTCAGAGGCATCGTACGTCCGATCATGATTTCGCGACACGGAACACCGGGCGGGATGGAGGTTCTTCGCGGCGGCAGCGGCCTGCTAATGAAGATGAATTCCCTGATCGTAGCGCTGGGCGCCTCGGTAATCGCTGTGGCCGGCGACGAGGTCGTCTACGAACTCAGTGGCGGGAAATTTGAGAACGCCGGTATGACTCTGCTGCTGATGTTTCTGATTTTGTCCGTCAGCGCGCAGCGCTCAATCATTACCATGCTCATGCAGATCACCGGGCATACGCAGATTCTGCGCGCCACCGCCTTCATAGCGCCAGTGTTGCTGTTCTGCGTGTGGTGGGTCGGCGACGCGGGGCTGAATGTGGCAATCGCGGTCATCGGTTGCGGCAGCATTCTGACCAACGTCATCTCGATGGCGGTATTGAGCCGCTCGGCGAATACTTTCGAGATCGATTGGCGTGGTCTCGGCGTTACCAACCTCATTTTTGGCGTTACGGTCGTCTTCGCGCTGGTGATGCGCGAGTGGCTTCATCCCGTCCTTACCATCTTGCTCGGTTTTGGCCTGTTGGGCGTTCTGCTGCTAATCCTGCGCCCATTCAATCGCAGCGAAGTCGCCATGATTGAGAGTGGTCTCGGAAAACGAATTGCGTCTCAGGTTCGAAAGATTGCGCAGGGCTGAGACGAGTTGCCGGGCGGAAACGGTTTGCTGTAGGGTCCACCGCATGCGAGGCACATGGATGTGAACAGGAAAATTCTATTTGTAGTTAACGGCGAGTTCTACGCGGGCGGCGAACGCGTACAGGATTTGCTTGCGTTAGGACTGCCGGAACTGGGTTTCGACGTGTCGTTCGTCTGTCTGAAGCCGGGAGTATTCGCCAGCAAGCGGACCGCGACGGCAGCACCGTTATACAATTTGCCGATGCGGTCCAGCTATGACATTTTCCAGGCCTTCGCGCTGGCACGCATCGTCAGGCAGGAAGGTCATGAGATTATTCATACGCATACGCGACGCGCGGCACTGCTCGGCCAGCTCGCTGCACGACTGACGGGTGTTCCAATGGTTCATCACGTACACAGCCCCTCAGCCGACGACACGGAAAGTCGCGTCAGAAATTTCCGCAACAGCGTGGTTGAGAAAATGAGCGTCGGTTCCGCAAAACGGCTTATCCCGGTCTCCGCCTCCCTTGAGAGACACCTGTTGCGGCAGGGCGTTTGCGCGGAGCGGATCCGCGCCGTGCCGAACGGTGTTCCTCAGATGCCGCTCAGTCGCGCTCCCTGGCCTCCGGAAGGCCCTCTCACGGTCGGTACGGTTGCCCTGGTTCGCCCGCGCAAGGGGATCGAGGTGCTGCTCGAAGCCATCGCCACCGGACGACGCAACGGGCTCAATCTTCGCCTTCTCGTAGTTGGCCCCTTTGAGACGCCGGAATACGAAATCGAGGTTAAAAAATTGGTGGCAGACCTTGAGATCGAGCCCTATCTCGAATGGACGGGTTTCACCAGCGATGTGACCGCCGAGTTCAGGCGCATGCACCTGTTCGTGCTGCCGAGCCTTTTCGGCGAGGGGATGCCGATGGTCATTCTGGAAGCCATGGCGGCCGGGCTACCCGTGATCAGCACCACTGTAGAAGGAATTCCCGAAGTCATTCGCGACAACCGGGACGGCATACTCGTCGACGCGGGCGATGCGGACGCCTTGCTAGAGGCAATCCGCAAACTCGCGGACGGTCGGATCCAGCCGCTCGCCCTCGGCGACAGTGGCCGCGAACGTCAGGCCAGCCAATTCTCAGACCGTTCCATGGCGACGAAGGTCGCAACCGTCTACGAGGAAATCCTGGGAGCGCCGCAGTGAACAGCAGTATGTCGTTAGCGAAACCCGTTTTCATCGTCGGTATGAACGGTTCGGGGACCACCATGCTCCTTGACAACCTCAGCCGGCATCCGGAGCTTTACGCCTTCCCGCGTGAGACTCGTCTCATTCCCCACCTGCAAAGCACCGCACACCGCTACGGCGACCTCACAGACGACGCCAACTATCGGCGCCTGTGGGACGATGTGCGCGGCTTGCTGGTGTTCAAGCAGGTCAACGGGCAGCAACCGGTGCCGCTGCCAGACGATTGGCAGCAACAGCCGCGCTCGCTCAGCGGCGTTCTCGACGGCGTGTTCACGATTTTTGCGCGGCGTGAGGGCAAGCAGCGGTGGTGCGAGAAGACGCCGCAGCATGCTCAGCACGTGCAAATGCTGGCCGAGCTTTTTCCTGGTGCTAAATTTGTGCACATCATCAGGGATGGACGCGATTCCGCAGCCTCATTCGCGCGGCGCTGGAAGCGCAATCCGCAGCTGACCATATTCCGCTGGAAGTGCGTTGTGAGGGAAGCTCGTCGTCAGGGCTTGGCCGTGGGCGCGAGCCGCTACCTGGAGGTTCGCTACGAGGATTTGACGCAAGAGCCCGAGCAATGGCTGCGCAGAATATGCGAGTTTTTGGAACTGCCCTTCGACGAGGTTGTGCTGCGATCCTCGCAACCCTATCTGGCAGGCAATAAGGCGGGAACAAAAACAGGCAAAGTTAAAGGCCTGTCGCCAAACTCGGGCAAATGGCGCAAGCAATTCACCCCCCGCACAGTACGCCAACTGGAAAAAATCGCCGGCTCATTGCTCACGCAGTTTGGCTATCAGACCAGCTTACCCGATGCTGACGCTGACCCAAGCACCCTGCAACGGAAATGGTGGACCTTACGCGATAATGTTACCCAGTTTACGCGCGAGGTGAAGCTGAAACTCACCGGCAAGATCGATCGTCCCTGGAAGGTGATTCTGGCCCGTCCGCTCACAGCCCATCGTCAGCGCAACGCGAATAAGTACTGATTAGCAATGTCTCATGTTTCGATAATTTGCGAGCCGCTCTGTCGTCCACGCCTGGCTTTGGCAACAAGCGTGGCGGGGCGCTGGAATGCTGCGCAGTTCTTTCACAAGCCAGGGCGGTCTGCGCGAGCCAATCGGTCACGGAAAGCACCCGCTTACTGCCATGACAACGGATACTTATGAACACCGACAGTCCCACCATTCCCAATTTTATCATCGGCGGTACGGAGAAGTCCGGAACAACCTCGGTGTTCGTGTACCTGAGTCAGCATCCGGAGGTCTGTGCGTCGAGCAAGAAAGAGACCGACTTTTTCCGCGGCGAGCTATCAGGCGATCCGGCAATAGACCATGCTAATTACGCCAGTTTCTTCACGCGCTGCACGTCGTCGACGCCGATCGTCATGGAGGCCTCGCCTGGCTATTTGTCCGAAGCGGCTACAGTTGCACCGCGTATGGCCAAGGTCATTCCGGCAGTCAAGTTGCTGTTTGTTCTCCGTAATCCCGTGGACAGGCTGTACTCGGCTTTTTGCTTTCATGCAGCACGACTCAACATCCGTGCAGACATATCGTTCGAAGCGTACGTCGACAAATGCCTCGCTTACGAACGCGACCCGAGCCTGCTTGCGAGCCTCGGCGTCGACGAGTGGTACCTTAAAACGATGGGCGTGGGCCGGTACGCGGATTCTCTACAACCTTTTTACGCCCTATTTCCCGACGCCAATATTCGCGTGATGTTCTTTGACGAACTCAAGGCAGACGTGCAGGAATTCATGAATTCAGTCAGCCGTTTTCTCGATATCGACGCCACGTACTGGTCCTCCTATGAGTTCCAGAAGGAGAACGTCACCTTCTCTGTCGCCAACGACCGCCTCCATAAGCTGGCGCTGGCGGTAAACGATCGCACCGAGAGCATCCTGCGTCGACGACCGGGCCTGAAAAGGGCGCTGGTTGGGATTTACAAGCGCCTGAATCGGGCTCGCGAGGGCTACGAGCCGATGTCGCAAGACGTGCAACGCACCGTCGACAGCTATTACGCCCCGCATCTGGCCGACCTCGAAGCCCTCATAGGACGGCCCGTGCCGGACGCCTGGCGTCAGTCCACGAGCCACTCATGAACGGTCGCTGCAAGGATCGCGTGATGGGGCGGTCGGAGCATCTCGAAATGCGTGCCGGGTGTCACCAGGACCTGCAGGCTCTGGCCCAGAAGGCGAGACCATTCCACGCGATATCGTTCTCGTTCCGGATTGTCGTTTGCGAGCACGTGTAAGGTCTTGATACCCGCCAATGGATCCGGTCGGTAATTTACCGTGCTAATAAAGTGAGCTTCATCGAGATTTCGTGGCGTCGGTCCAAGCCGCAGCAGGGCCATCAGCGTCGCGGCTCTGCGGCTCATGCTCAGGCCGGTACGTCGGCCTTTGACGTATCGTCTCACCGACCGTACAAGTGGCCAGGACCGTGTCCAGAATGCCGGTGGATCTAGCAGTACCAGATGCGACACGGGGGTTCCGCCGGCAATCAACACGCGGGCAGTTTCAAATGCCAGGAGGGCGCCGAAACTGTAGCCGAGTAAGCGAGCCGGCTGGTCGCTTGCTGCATGGGTGCGCAGGTTTTGAGCGCAATTCTCGGCGAGTGCTCGCATGCTCATATCGGGTCGCTCGTTGGCACGCAGTCCCCGTGGCGGGAGTCCATAGACTGTTTGGCTCGGCGTCATTGCAGACAGCAAAGGCAGATAGTCCGACATGTGTCCGCCGCGGAGATGAGTCACATAGATCGGCTGGCTGCCATCACCACGTTTCAACAGCGATACACCAAACTCGCCATGACCATTTCTCAGCTCGTTAATATGAAGCGCGATCGAGGCAATGCTGGCGCCGCGCAGCGTCAGTGATTCCAGGGGGACCCTGATAGCCAGCGCATCTTCCATTGCGACTATCATGCCCATGGCGAGCAATGAGTCTCCACCGACGTCGAAAAAATCATCGTCAATCGTGAATGCGTCGTGTCCGAGGAGTTTTTTCCAGATGTCGATCAGGGTGCTCTCGTCACAGTTACTCGTCTTCATCGCATCAGGCGTGCGCAACGGGACCGCAGGAGGCGCCGGCAAGGACTGGCGATCAATCTTGCCATTGGGCAGGCGCGGCAGGGCACTGTGAAATATGAAGCGGTTGGGCACTTGAAAACCTGGCATGCTGTTGATCAGGAAGGCGCGCAACGCCGGTGCCTGTAACACATTGTCCTGTGCCGCAACAATGTGAGCGGCGAGCTGCGTGTTCTCGTGATGATCCACAAAGGACACTACGGCGACCTCAGCAACTTCGGGATGCTGGATAAGTGCCTCTTCCAGTTCCTGAGGACGGACGTTAAAGCCGCGTATCTTCACCTGCGCGTCCTTACGGCCAAGTGAATGCAGCTGTCCTGTGCGGTCAGCGTAAGCGAGATCACCAGTTCGAAATTGCCACTGGTCTAAATCTCCGCGCTGGAACTGCGCGGCCGTGCGCGCAGGATCGTTAACATATCCAGAACAGACAAAATCGCCTTCGGCGACGATTTCGCCGGGTTGCCCAGGGGGAACTTCCAAGCCCGCATCATTCACTAAGCGCACTGCTCCTGGATACAGGATGCGACCTAATGGCACGGTTTCGAAATTAAGCGGGTCGCCATGTCGATGGCTAAACATACAAATCGGGCCCAATTCCTGGCAGGCCATGTGGCTGTTGAAAGTGCAGGACTCGGGGAACAGGCGTTCAAACGCGCGCAGGTCATCAAGTCGGACGGCTTCCCCGCCGGCGATGACCATTCGCATGCCGGGAAACCCGTCCTTTGCGGCTGCGACGAGCTGCCGATACATTGCGATATAGGTGACGAATACGCTGACGCTGTTCTCGCGCAGCCAGCCTTCGAGTCGTTTCGGTCCCTGTGCGGCAAAATCAAAACAAGCCAGGGAAGCGCCAGCGGCGAGCGGCCAGAGCTGCATGTGCCACCAAAACGGATTGAACATCGTGCAGACATCCGTGGGTTCTGTGGCGTAGTACGCCATCGCTCGAACGGTTCGAGCGTCCAGCGCCTGACGTGAAATGCCGACGCTTTTCGGACGACCGCTCGAGCCGGATGTCGACGAGATGCAGTGTACGTGATCTGGTTTTGTCGTCACCGGCTTGAATCGCGGAATCTCGCTTCGTCGCGGCGCGTCGAGCGGTGCAAGTACAGGTTCAGCATCGATGAGCTCGCGGGCCAAACCGCTAAAGTTTGCCGTCGTAACCAGAGCGTCGATGCCAACGTGTGTGATGATCTCGCGCAAGAAGTCGACGGGGTGATCCGGATTAAGTGCAACTACGCTCAGGCCCGCTTTGGCTATGGCGATATTCAAGGAGACGCACTCGATGCGCATCGATCCCAGGTAGCCGAAAATGCGTGCACCCTCAGCGGCTTGCCGGCTCAACGACTCAGCCAGCCGGTCGGAGTGAGCATCAAGCTCGGCAAAGCTTAACTGGCGGCTGTCGTCCACAACGGCAGGGCGGTCAGGTGTTTCGGTCGCAAACTTTTCAAAGCGCCGCAGTACAAGATCCATGCGTCTACCTTGGCATAGATTGAACAAGATAGTCGCGCCGCCAACGAGACATCGGAGCGCATCTGCACAGACTATAGCCTATTGCATGTCCCGCCTTAAAATTCGCCCGACGCTGCGCTAAGCAAGCCATCGGACTTTTTAAAAGTGCCTTGGTAACGTGTTCGAAGTTACTTTTAGACCACAACAGGCGTTCGGCGCCGACAAGCCGCAGCGACGTTCGGATCGTCGCGTCAAAAGCTTTCGATGCCGACTTGTTCGCAACCGGGTTTTTGACTTACCGGCGATGCGACTAAACGCATAAGAATTTATTACCTTATGTTAAACTAAAATTATTCCACGAAATTATCCGCGTATTATTGACACAACAAAACGCTCCGGCATGACTAAGGTCATCTCAGGACCGCCTGGTAAGACACAAAAATAAGTATAACCAGACAAGGAAAGCTCATGGTTTCTAAAATTCGACACGCGGTAAGCGCGTGTATCATTGCGGGCGCGGCAGCCGGACCCGTGCAGGCTCAAATGCAGTTCGACGACGCTCGAGATACGTCAGGCTTGGGCGGCACCTTCAGCGAGTCCTGGGGAGTTGCGCTCGGCGATGTAAATGGCGATCTTTACCCGGACATCTTCTCGCCCAACCACAGGAACCGCGCAAACCTGTTTCGTAACAATGGCGATGGCACATTTTCGGAAGTGACGGGCGAGGTCGACTTGTCCAATACGCCGGGTTGGGGTGGCGGCCGGTCGAACGTTGATACGCACGGACCAGCCTGGGCCGACATTGATAACGATGGCGACGACGACCTCCTATCGCCCGCGAGTTCTGGCTACGATCCCCTGCATATTAATGATAACGGCCTGCTTACCGACAGGGCGGGAAGTTTGCTGCTAGGTAGTTTCCCACACGCAGCAGATCGACAAGTATTATGGTTTGATTATACGGGCGACGGTCTGCTTGACATGTTGTTCGTCTCGCTGCGAGATACTTCTATTCATCGTCAGCGTTCCGACGGGACGTTCCGATCCAGCGACGCGATCCTGCTTGAATGCAACGGCAGGGAGGGTTCCTTCGGGCACTTCGCGGACGTGCATTCGAATCCGGGCCTTGAGTTTCTCTGCGCGCCGCGCAACGGCTTGTATCCGGCGTCGGTGTGGAGCTTTTCGAATGGGATAGTGCAGAACGTCAGTGGCGTTGTGCCGCAGACAGACAAGGTGCACGACGTCATTACTGGCGATTTCGACGGCGACCTGCGCCCCGATCTGTTTCATCTCACGACGCGGGCGCCTTCGGACGCAGTTCAGGTCGACGACAATCGTATCGAGGCGCAGATCCTCACGGCCGGAGAGAACACGAAGTCCGTAAGCTTCGTTACCAGTGGACTTGTGACATTTACGGCCTCGCACAGCGAGGGATGCAACCCCTCCGGTTGCACGCAATACATCGATATTGGCTCAGTCGAGTACAGTCCCAGCAGCCTGACGTTCACACTCGACCCCTCGAACAGCGTCAATTGGGGTATCGGCAGCGGTGCTCGCGCGCTTAATATTGGCTATGAACCCGGCACCGGTGTATGGACAATCAAATCCGAGTCGGAAACGCAATCCGGCTACGAGTACATCTACTTTTCGGCCGATTCCACGCAGCCTATTACTGAGCTGACGTTCACAGGGAGCTCGGCGCCCGACATGCCGTCCCAGCCGCGACTGTTGCTCAACACATCAAGTGGATTCGTCGACGCGACAGTGCAAAGCGGTTTCGGACCGAACCTGTGCACGAGTGGCGTCGCCGGCGATTTCGACAACGATATGGATGAAGATTTGTTTCTCGCCTGTACGCGCGGTGCGTCGAATTTCGAGAACCTGCTTTATGAAAATCTTGGTGACGGCACTTTCCAGGTCGTTGCCAATGCGGGTGGGGCCGCGGGTCGATCCGGTGCGGCTTTTAACCGTGGTAGTGGCGATGGCTCGGCTGAGGCCGTGGTCGTGGCCGATTTCGATCTCGACGGTTTTCTGGATCTGTTCATCTCCAACGGTAACAACAAGCGCCCCCAGGATTTCGGCGGCCAGAACGATCTGTTCAACAATGCTGGCAACGAGAACAATTGGCTTGAGCTTGATCTTGAAGGTACTACCGACAACCGTGACGGCATCGGCTCAGTCGTCCTGGTCACCGCCGGAGGCGTCACGCAATATCGCGAGGCCAATGGTGGTTATCATCGCTGGTCGCAGAATTTCAACCGTATTCATGTGGGGTTGGGAACGAATGAGACGGCAGACGTGACCGTTCAATGGCCGGACGGCACAACTGACGTTTACACCAACGTCCAGGCGAACGCGCTATATCGCGCAACTCAGGCGCAGACCGCGCTAACGTTGCTGCATGAAGGGGGTAACACTGACCCCGATCCGGACTACTGCGGTGAACCAGCGATTTCTAACTCGCAGGATCGCGCTACGTTCCTGTGGCAGGACTGCGATACCGGCGTCTGGACGTTGCGCGTGACCGGCGGCGGCACATCGAGTTCCATTTCCTATACGGGGCTGATCGAGTCTGCGGGTGGAGTATCGGGCCTGACCGGGTTCAGCATTGAAGGCAATGACGTACTCGACGAGGTCTCCAATCCGGACGAGCTGCGCTACGATCTCAAGGTCTATAACAACGGTGTGGATGGTATCTCCTTCATGGTCAGTCCCGCTGCCTGTTACCGTCCGGGTGCTCCGGCTTCGCTCCCCGTCCTCCTGGGCGCGGATCGAACGCCACTCACCGCTTCATCGATTAATCTCGATACCGGCGAAGAATGTGCGCCGATCGGCAATGTCGATTCAGATGGCGACGGGCTTGACGATTCCGAAGAGCTGGTGAACGGCACAGACCCGTATAATCCCGACACAGACGGCGATCGGCTGACTGACGGTGAGGAAGTGCTTATCTACGGTACGAATCCGCTGCATCCGAATACGGATCGCGACGGGATTGGTGATTACTATGAGATTTTCTTCAAGGGCACCGATCCGCTCAACCCGGATACAGATGGCGACGGCCTGACCGACGGCCAGGAAGCGGGTAGCAACGGCATTGGCACTGACCCGCTGAATCCCGACACAGACGGTGGCGGCACTAATGACGGTACCGAGGTTGCGAATGGTACTGATCCGCTGAACCCTCTCGACGATTAGCAGCTAACGCAACGGGATTGCGGCGGGCGAGGCTTAGGCCCTCTCCCGCCGCTCTTCCGCGCTGTCCGACCACTTTTAACTGAGCTGTTAATGAGTGAGCGGAAAAAAACCACCATGGCCTTGCGAATTCTCTTATTCTCTTACTCCTTTACCGTTGAACGTGGTTGTCGCTTCGTTCGATTTCGTGAGATGAATGTTAAGAGCACGTGCAGGAAAGTCCGACCGAGCTAGATCAAACCAGGTGATTTTTGAGAGACAGCCGTGCGAGTGGCGGGAGCGTTTTGCTTGTTTCGAAGATGCAGTCAGTGAAAGCGCATAAGCCGACCTTCATCGGGCTGGGAGCGCAGAAGTGTGCGTCAACGTGGCTCTATCGCGTGTTGCAGGAACATCCGGATATCGTTGTCAGCGCTGAAAAAGAGCTCGACTTCTTTTCGCACCGAATTGATCACGGTTACGAATGGTACGAACAACACTTTGCAACTGAAACGGACTGCGCGGCATACGGCGAGATTTCTCCATCGTATTTTTGTGATGCCGATGCGCCCAAGCGGGTCTTTAAATATAACCCGAAAATGAAAATCATCGTGTCATTTCGCGATCCAATTGAACGACTTTTATCGAATCACAGACACGAGGTCAGGGCAGGGCACCTTACATCGGGAGATCTTAGTCTCGAAGCGGGGCTTGCCAATAACCCGATGTATGTCGAGCAAAGCATGTACGCGACGCATCTGCAGCGCTGGCTCGAGTGTTTTCCGGACAAGCAAATGTTTTGTGTGTTGATGGAAGATATAAAGGAGAATCCGCAGAAAGTGGCAAAAGAGCTTTACACTTTTGTCGGTGCCGACGACACATTTGCGACCACGGGTGAGCGCCAGCGCTACAATGAAAGTTACGCCAACCGGTCCCAGGCGCTTAAGAGAGTTAAAGACGTGGCGTACAGTATGTCAACAAAACGCGGGTTTTCGTGGCTCTGGAATCTTGGCAGGGTGACTGGCGCAAGGTCCGTTTACCGAAAAATTAATCGCATGCCGAGCAACGACGTTATTCCACAACCGAGTGAGAAAACAATACGCGCGCTGCGCGAGCAGTTCGCGCCCGAAGTCGAGCAGCTGGCGCGGCTTCTGGGACGGCCGTTAGACTCATGGCGCTAGTCGTCCAGCATTGACGGTTTCCATGATGGTTGATGGCCCGGTAAATACAGGAATTGTGTAGAACCTATTGACCCGAATAGGGTGCCCAACTTCGTTACACAGGGCTTTTCATTCGTCGGTCTTGCCACAAAAAACGTTTTTTTCTGCGGTCTTCATGCCGATGTTCTTTCTCATCGTGCTTTCAAGCAGACCGTTTTCAGGCCGACGCAGGTAGATTCTTTTGTCCGCAGTTGCAATGCTTCAAGCCTGGCGGCCTTGCTAACCGCGCTGACAGGCTAAATTGCCTGAGAACCCCTATTCGTTTTAGGGCATGATCGCAACGCCCGGAGAGATGGTCATACATGGAAGAAGAAATTCGCATCGTGCACATTGTTAATGGTGAGCATTACGCGGGTGCCGAACGTGTGCAGGACCTGCTGGCCGGCAAGCTGTCGAAACTCAATTGTCAGGTGAGCTTTGTTTGTCTGAAGGAAGGAATTTTCGCGGAGTCTCGACGGAACAAATCAACGCCACTGGTGCATTTTCCTATGCGCTGGAAAATCGATCTACGTGTTGTTCGACAGATGATTTCCTACGTGCGGCGAGAAAAATTCAATTTGATCCATACGCACTCGCCACGTGCCGGCGTGGTCGGTGCGCTGGTGTCCCTGCGTACCGGCGTGCCATTGATTCATCATGTCCACAGCCCGACCGCGCGGGATACAGAGAGCCGTTTTCGGAATGCGTTGAATAGTTTCACGGAGAAATTGTGCTTTGCGCGCGCCAGCCGCTTGATTCCGGTTTCCGCGAGTCTCGAACAATACTTGCTTGACAGGGGCCTGCGGGCCAAGAAAATACGACCGGTATTGAACGGTGTGCCGGTACAAAAGGATATCGATGTTTTGAGATATGTCGGCCAGACGCTGGTCCTGGGGACGGTTGCATTGTTTCGGCCGCGCAAGGGCACCGAGGTTCTTATCCAGTCGCTTTCACGGCTGAGACGAGCTGGTCTCGACGTTCGAATGCTCGCTGTCGGTCCTTTCGAAACGCCTGAGTACGAAAAATCGGTCAGAGCGCTGGTCAGCGAGCTCGATCTGGACGACGCGATTACCTGGACAGGATTCACCACGGAAGTGTTTGCCCAGTTTTCCAACATGCACGCGTTTGTCCTGCCCAGCCTGTACGGGGAAGGTATGCCAATGGTTGTTCTGGAAGCGATGTCTGCTGGATTACCAGTTATCAGCACTACTGTAGAGGGAATCCCGGAAGTAATCCGGGAGGGTCGCGAGGGTTTACTGGTGCCACCGGACGACGTTGGCGCGCTGGTGGCTGCAGTGACTCGCATCACGGATAAAGTCGTTGATCTGGCAGAATTGGGACAAAATGGCAAGGAACGACAACGTGCACACTTCTCAGACGAGTCGATGGCCAAAGGCGTGGCGAACGTATACCGGGAGTTATTGTGATTAACCTGCCCGCTGACGCCGACCGAAGCCGGTTTTGCGTAACATTAAACGTCTGCAGGAAACACCACGAGAAGAACGAATGAGCACAGCTGAGAGCACCAACGTCTCCGTCATTATAAAGACGCTCAACGAAGAAGAGCACATCGAAGCTGCGATTCGATCAGCGCTCGAAGCGGTTGCCCGTGTTGGTGGCGAAGTCATTTTGGCCGACAGTGTGTCAACAGACAACACAATAGCGATCGCGAGCAAATTCCCCATCAAGATCGTGCAGCTTAAAAATCCCGCCGAAAAACGCTGCGGAATCGGTCCGCAGCTGGGCTATCAGATCGCGAAAGGCAAGTTCGTTTATATTCTCGATGGCGATATGGAATTGGATCCCGATTTTCTTCCAGCCGCCATTGACGCTCTGGAAAAGGATTCTCAATTGGGGGGCGTTGCTGGCCTGATCGAAGAGGTGAGCGAGGCAAGCTATCAATTTCGCGGTCGAAAGCGGCGAAACAGCGGCAGTGATCCGGGTGAGACAGGCGTACTGGAGATGGGAGGGCTGTACAGGCGGTCCGCAATTGAAGACGCAGGCCATTTTTCCGATCGCAATTTACATGCGTATGAGGAACTCGATCTCGGCTATAGACTGACTGCAGCTGGCTGGAAGCTGATTCGACTACCGATCAAAAGTGTTGTCCATCACGGATATGACGAGGGCAACTGGGATCTGCTGATGCGGCGCTGGAAGAGCAGGTACCTGGATGGCGGCGGGGAGATCATTCGGGGATCGCTCGGGAAATCTCACTTTGTCTCAGCATTAATGTCGCAGAAGCACCTCCTGCTTGGACTTGCGATCTGGTTCGCCCTGCTGGTCAGCCTGTTGGGCAGCGAATTTGCAAAGTGGCTTCTACCATTGACGATAGCGTTGGTCGTTGGCCTGATCCTGTTGCGGGTTTATCGTATCGGCAACGTCAAAGATGCGATTTTCGCACAGGTCGTCTGGCAGCTGACTTCAGTCGCGATGATCAGGGGTTTCTTTGCCCGCAGAGTGCCGCCATCAGAACCTATCGATTACGTCGATGTCTCGCCGGATGCCCGTATCTAATGCGATTGACAATCCGGTCGCGAATTCCTGCTCGGATAAGCTGAAAAGTCAGCGTGCCGCAGAGTCGTTGAAGATGAGTCCGACGGTTCTCAGGATAATCTTGAAGTCGAGCCAGATAGTCCAATGTCGAAGGTAGTCAAGGTCGAAGCGAACGCGCGCCTCCATTTGTTCTACCTGCTTGGTCTCGCCACGACAGCCGTTAACCTGCGCCCACCCGGTGATGCCCGGTAGCACCTTATGCCGGATCATGTAGCCCTTAATAAGCTTCCGATACATCTCGTTGTGGGCGACAGCATGTGGCCGTGGCCCAACGATACTCATCCTGCCCTGGATGACGTTGACAAATTGAGGTAATTCATCAAGCGAATGTTTGCGTAACCAGGCGCCCACTTTCGTAAATCGTGCGTCGTTTGCTTTCGCCTGTTTGATAACGTCTCCGTTCTCAACAACCGTCATCGTACGAAACTTGTAAACAATGATTTCCTTTCCGTCGAGTCCGTAACGACGTTGCCTGAAAATGACGGGTCCCGGGGAAGTAGACTTGATAGCAGTGGCGATGCCAAACAGTACTGGCAGGATCAGCATCAATATCAGGGTCGAGCAGACCAGATCGAACACCCGTTTGAGCGCGCCGTTATATCCGTAAAATGGTGTTTCCAGTAACGCGAGAACCGGCAGGCCATGGATATCGTCAACTCTGGACTGAATAAGGTCGAAGACAAATATGTTAGGGACGAAATAAACAGATGCGGTAGTGTCTTGCAAGTTGTCCAGCAACACGCGGGTACTGACGAGATGGTTTATCGGCAGAGTGATATAGATCACCTGGACACCATTGTCGACAACAAATCTTGCAACCTCGCTTAAATTGCCTAGCAACCGGCCGTGCCTGGTTTCGCCACATCGGTCGGAATTTCGATCCTCGAAAAAACCTTCGAGTTTCATGCCGAGGCGCTTGTCTGTGGCAATACTTTTTGCAAGCGTCCTTGATACGTCTGAGATTCCAACGATAACCGCCTTGCGATGGGTGTGAGCGCTGGCCATGAGACGTACAAAAAGTTCTTCCAGTGTCCATTGCGAGAACAGGATTATGAAAGGGGTAACCAGCAGCCAAGTAAATAAGGTCGCGCGTGAAAAGTAGCCTAGTTGTTTCGTCGCGTAACCGACAATGAGCAGCCAGACAACGACAATAAGCCATCCGGTGACGATCGACCCGAAATGGCCGCTTTTTATCCGAATTTTCGATAAATTCGGCAAGGTATCTTTGATGAATACAGCCGTGAGCATCATCGCCAGCAATGCGAGGGCGACATATTGGGACGAGAAAGGAATACCGTAGGCGCGCGCAATCAAATATAGTGAGACAGCGGAGATTAAAGCCGCACAATTCTTGCGAATCTTTGCGATCAGGAGAGTTGACCAATAGCGAGCTTCTTTCACACCCAGTGTTGTCCCGTCTTGTTAGTATTACTTTTTGCGGACTCAGTTTGCGTCGCAATCAGACCGAAATCCCGAGAAGCCGTTCGCGCGCAATAACGGTTAGTATAGCCACGCATTTTATGAAATTTTGGAACTAGTTCACATTCCTGAACTAGTGCTGGAAAATTAAGCACAAGTCCTTCTAACTAGCGGATATTATGAAGGAAATATGTGGGCGGAAAAGTCCATATCACATAATGCGACGTGACCGACAATGGCTGGGCAGGGTGCGCGCGAGGTACGCTACCCCTGAATCGGATGTCGCGATGGTGTTCCTGCTCCGCGACCTGTGAGTATACGCTGAGTCGCGGAACAAGCTAGCTATACGTTCGGGTGCCGAGTCATCATCATGGGGACGAACGGCCCGGTGCGGCAAACTTTTACGCCGGAAAGCTCTTATTCATTGCTTCAGAAGATCGGGTCTTCGCCATGCGTTATGGCTAATTGGCACTACGATGATCGAAGCTTGTATTGCAGATAACCCATGGTCGTGAGCAACGCGCCGGGTCGATATTCGAACTTGGCCAACGCAGTCCTCAAAGTTGACCGCGTCCGGCATTTTCGAAAGATCGGATACCGATCAGCGCTCGGCGTCGTCGCAATCAGCATGCGCACATTCCCGGCCAGCATGGCACCCTGCAGAACGCTAAACTGATTTACCATCGACAACTGATGTAAGGAGTACGGTGCACCAGTTTGTTGACAACCCAATACGGCGACAAAACTCTGATTACAGCGAGGTGCAAACCGAGGATCTTTCTCCAATCTGCATGGCGAGGCGGTAAGATGAGCGTATGCCCGCCAGAGACGACTTAGCAGGTCAGCGTTCAATATCTGAACAAGATCGATCACGTCTGTTGCTTGAACAGTCTATTGGTCATCATTTTACCGATGGCAACAGCATCAAAATTTTACAGAATGGTGTGCAGATCTTTCCTGCCATGCTTGAAGCAATAGATCGCGCCAGCCAGCGTATCGACTTCGCGACTTTCGTGTATTGGACCGGAAATATTGCTGAACGATTTGCAGAAGCTCTCGCGAAGAAGGCTCGATCCGGTGTGCCTGTGCGCGTTTTGCTGGATTCTTTCGGTAGCAAGAAAATGGATCGCGCGCTGGTCAAAGACATGCAGGTTGCTGGCGCCGACGTGCGTTGGTTCCGGCCGCTGGCGACCTGGCGTATCTGGCGCTCGGACAAGCGCACCCACCGCAAACTGTTGATTTGCGACGATGACGTCGCATTTACCGGCGGTGTCGGCATTGCCGAGGAATGGGAAGGGGATGCGCGAAATCCGCAAGAATGGCGGGATACGCATCTCGCGCTAAGAGGTCCTGCCGTCACCGGTCTGCGGGCTGCGTTCCTGGACAACTGGAATGAGGCAGGTGACTGGCATTTCGAAAAGCAGGTCGCCGAACCGCACAGACAGGAGGCAAACCTTTCCGTTCTTGTGGTACGGGCATCGGCAACGATCGGCTGGACAGACACTGCTGCAATGCTGCGCTCCCTCGTCAGTCTCAGTGCCCGCAGGTTGCGTATTGTTACCGCTTACTTCAATCCTGACGACAAGCTTGTCGATTTGCTAATGAGCGCCGCTGAACGCGGCGTTGATGTGCAAATTCTTGTGCCCGGGAAGTATTGTGACAGCAGACTTTCCCAACTGGCCGGACATCAGCACATCGAACGTTTGCTGGAGGGCGGCGTGCGTCTCTGGCGATACCAAAAAACAATGCTGCATGCAAAAGTTATGACGGTGGATTCTCATGTCGCCTTCGTGGGTTCAGCGAATTTTAACTATCGCTCAATGGGCAAAGACGAGGAATGCAGTGTCATTGCTATCTCATCTGAGCTTGCCGAGGAGCTTGACGAAAGTTTTCTTAAAGATTGTGAAGTGGCTGAACCTTACGATCTGCAGGACTGGCGTTCTCGCGGTGCGCTTTTGAGAATGCAGGAACGCTGTTCCAGGTTAATAATTGAACAGCTTTGACCGCGCCTGATCGATCACGATTTATACACCGCGCGTCGCCGGTCGTTAGAACGACAAGCTGAACAAGACAAACCATCCGGCCACGACAAACATCAGTTCACTGCTACTAGAACCAGACATTTCCCTGAATGCCATTGCGAAACGCGCACAATGCCCCGAGCGCGCCAAACGCTGCTACTATGCGGGCAGATCCACCTGTGGCCTGGCCGCTACTCGCTTCACGGAAAGATGAGATAAATATCAGTGCAAGCTCATATCCTTAAGTTCATCCGCGACATACGTAGTAGTTACTGGTTTGTCCCGTCCGTTATGGTCGTTGCGGCGATTGTATTGGCGACGGTCACGGATCGAATCGACGCCCATGTCGGCAGCGAATTTCTCGCAGAAATTCCATGGCTTTATCAGAATCAGCCGGCGGGAGCGAGGGCGGTTCTGTCGGCCATCGCAACATCTATGATAGGCGTTGCCGGTGTCACTTTTTCGATGACCATAGTCACCGTATCGTTCGCCGCATCGAATATTGGTCCTCGATTGATCAGCAACTTCATGCGCGATACCGGCAACCAGGTGACCCTCGGCACGTTCATAGCCACGTTCGTTTATTGCCTGCTGGTCTTGCGGACAGTGACTGATGCGTCCGGTGAGTCAACTTCCGCCTACGTTCCACATATTTCGCTACTGGTTGCATTGGCGATGGCATTGCTGAGCGTGTCCAATCTGATTTATTTCATTCATCACATTCCGGAATCGATCAACGTGGCACGGATTGCATACCTCATTGGTAGCGATCTGCGATCGTCTATGACTGAATTGTTCCCGAGTGAAGTTGGGCAGCCGAGTGAATCGGAGGTTGATGCTGATGACCAGTTCGGCCCTATATTTCGCGAAGATAGTCGGGCGGTTCGCTCAAAGCGGGACGGCTATCTACAGGTGGTCAACGACGACAAGTTGATGGCGATTGCCAGCGAGAAGGATATCGTGGTCCGGATCGAATATCGACCGGGAGACTTTGCCTTGGCCGATAGTGTGCTGGCGTATGCACATCCTGCAGTCCGCGTCGATGACTCGATCGCCGACGAATTAACCGACTGTTTCATACTGGGTTCCAAGCGAACGGGAACGCAGAATGCGATGTTTCTGGTCGATCAATTAGTCGAGATAATGATGCGTGCTCTGTCGCCGGGCGTTAATGATCCATTCACTGCGGTGGGCTGTCTTGACTGGTTGCAGAGCGCTATGGCAATCGTTGTGCAACGCCGTGAGCCTGGCTTTAACCGTCACGACGATGACGGTAACCTGAGGGT
>JBBKWL010000218.1:0-8166 GCA_037968975.1 Woeseiaceae bacterium
CCGTATTGCAACCAACCGTTCGAAATCTGCTGGTCAAACCTTGCAAACGTGGAATCCGTAAAACCATTCAGAATTGAAAAAGCGGCCGTAAACGCGATGTTGCCGATGACGACGATATAGTAGGACGTCGAAATAACCATCGTAAACACGATCAGCGTGCCGATACGCCTCCCCCACTTCGCGCCCCAAACGCTCGAGAGCGCGCCGATCGGCCCTTTTTTCGTTTCGCGACCCAGAGTCCACTCCGCCGTCATTGCGGGAATAGCGAGCAAGAGCGTGAAGACCAAATAGACGATGAGAAATGCCGAGCCGCCGTACTCACCCATCATGTAAGGAAATCGCCAAACATTGCCAAGGCCAACAGCAACGCCAACCATGGTCAGAATGGTGGAAAATCGTGAGGTAAACGTTTCTCTGGCCGCCATCGAGATACCTTTTATTAATCTATTTCTCGATCAGCAAGAAGCGTAACCGGTGGAACGCTGACCCCCACGGCGGATGACCGCGGCGCATAGTACAACGTCATTAACGAGCTCGTTAAGAAACGTACCCTTTAGGCTCATAACGTTTTCGCAGTTTCTTCAACTTTTTCTGAAAACTCTTTTATAGCTGCTCTGCTTTCTTCCTCATCGTAAGTCAGCAGCGTTTTGTCCGACACGACTATCTTCCCATTTACAATTACGGTATCCACGTTTGAGGCATTAGCTGAATAGACCAATACTGAATAGGGATCAAAAATGGGTTGCATATTGGTAGATTTTGTTTCGACAATTACGATATCTGCCAATTTGCCACTTTCTAAAGAGCCCAACTCGTCCTCCCTGTGGATAGCTCTCGCTCCGCCCATCGTGGCCATTTCTACCACTTTGAAAGGTGGCATCGCTGATCTGTCTTTATTAACCAGCTTGTGTAACTTTGCGACATATCCCATTTGACCAATAATATCCAAGGTATTGCCGCTCATCGGGCCATCCGTGCCAAGCCCGATATTAAGGCCATCGTCAAACATTTTGAGCGCTGGTGATACACCCTTCGCAGACTTTATGTTGGCGACCATATTATGAGCAATACCGACATCCCGTAGCTTCATAAGCTCAATATCACTGTCTGTTACAAAAATACTATGAGCTGCGATAAGTCTGTCGTTTAGTATTCCTACGGAATCTAAATACTCGACGGGCGTCATACCAAACTCTGATTGGAACCTGTCAAATTCTTCTTGGGTCTCCGCCACATGCATAGACACCGGAACATCATATTTTTCAGATAACTCTGCGATTTTTTCCAAAGTTTCCTTCGTTACAGTATGGGGGGCATGAGGCCCATATCCCGGTGTAATCAATTCGTCATCTTTATATTTTTCTACAAGCGCAGTTGCCAGCTCCAGCTTGGCATTTCCATCCTCCCCATCTGCGGTCGGATATTTGATAATATTTTGGGTCATTACGCCCCTAAGACCAATTTCCTTTACAGCGCGTGCGGCACTTTCTTCGAATAAGTACATGTCTACCATCGTGGTAACGCCTGCCTTGGCCATTTCAATCGCCGCGTGAACGGCTCCGATATATACCATCTCCTCGGACACCATTTTATTTTCTAGTGGGAATATATATCTATTTAATCTATCGGGAACATCGTCTGCCAAACTTCTAAATACGCTCATGGATGCATGAGTATGAGTATTGATCATCCCTGGCATGATGATGCCGCCCTTTGCATCTATTACGGTATCAGATGAATATTTTCCCAGGATCTCGACACCCCCAACCTTAACGATTTTGTTCCCATTAAGAATGACGACACCATCGCTTAATATTTCTTTCCCGGCGTTCATCGTCAAAACGATTCCGTTTTTTACGATCAAATCAACTTCTTCAGCTTTGCTTGCCTGAACGTTAGTAAGCGTAAAAATTAGAGCGGCTAGCCCTGTCAAGAACATCCTATTCATCTTTGTCCGCCATCCTATTTTGTGTGCGTATTCCAATTTTCGAGTCTAACGTGGACACAAAAATCGCTGTCTGATCGAGCCATTGAAGAACAGCGCTTGCTAACGATTGGACCGATCGTCAATACGACGCCGAGTGTCCTGTATCGCTTGTTCCAGGGTGGGATGATTTTCTTTGTAGTGGTCCTCCAGCCAGGCTTCCCCATAGTCGTTTACAGGATCACGCATGATACTGTGGTCGTGATTCTCGTTTTGCCGGTTGTATTCGATCAACAGTCTCGGGCCGTGAACCCGATAATAAAACTTGTCAGCGACATCTACCGGGCCACGCCACGAAAACCACAGCGCGCCCCACCCGATGTCTTCGATTAACTCGAGTTGGGCGGCAGCGGCATTATAGTCGACGTTGCCCAAATATTCGCGGATGAGAAGACGCAGTAAATGCATTTGACGACTAGACAACTCGTCTGCCTTAAGCCCTTCAAATTTTGCCAAGCTCGCCCGCCTACCCGGGCCTTCAAAGACGTCTCTGGCTACTTCAGGATCGATGATCGCTATTTGCTGTTGTGATTTGCTAAGCGACTGCATTAAGTGAATACCGCGTTGACCTTCATGGGAGAGCACCATGCGGCCGGAGTAGCGACCGCTTTGGATAGTCATTGGGCTACTACCAAGAAATGCCGGGGTGAAGCCAACCCGATTACCGGAAACCGTGAAGTTCACGGCAAGATGGTGTCCGGCGAGCTTCCAACCCCAATCACCGTCGCCGGGATCGCCAAATATGGCTACCGCATAGTTGCCGGAATTCCTGGTGTCTACCATGGCCTTGCGGAACGGGTCATTGGCTGCCTCCGATTCGTTGTCGATAGAGACCTGCTCAATCTCCCCCAAGACGTCATCGAGCCACATGACACCGGCTACCTTGGCGTAGCCCTGACTCGACATTGACGCGCGCAGGAGCGTGTGAGTTGCCTTGCGCTGTTCGTCGTTCATATCTCTAATCAGCAAACCACTTGGTTCGAACATGACAATTGGCAGATTAGACCAAGTCGCTCGCTCGTCAGTATCCAAAGAAAAGAGTGCGGAGTCCCTTTGTTTGTCATCAAGTGATGCAACAAACGTAATGGCAGCTTTAGCCATTTGATTGGCACTACTGGATGAATCTGCATTCGCACAGGGGAACGCGCCCCAACAACATAGAAATCCAAAAATTACGCCAACAGATCGTCCACTCATTGAATGTTGAAGATTCATGCTGCACCTGTTCAGATATATTGCGCCGATGCCTATGCTGGCGCGGATGTCTACTTCGTATATGGACTTCTCCAGTCGAGCAAACAGATTTCGTAAACAGAATTCAGACGCGTTTGTATATTTGGCCTTTTGTTGGAGACGCTATCTCGTGGCCCGCTGTGTGTTCGATCTTCGGTTCCTTTAAAGGTCAGTGGGCTGTAGGGCCTCAAAGCGGTGTAGGTTTGACCGGAGCAGTCTCTGGGAATAGGGCAAAGCAGATCGGCGTTGGTTTTGTCCGAAGGGGCCCGCTCCATGCGCACCTTTCACGAAGCGGCTGAACACTGAGTGCTGGCAGCAGTCAAAAATTTCTGACTTTTTGGCTAGCATTAGCCGTTACCGTTGTCCCAAATCCTGGCTGCGCACAGGCTGAGCCTTTTCCCATTCCTTCTGGTCGACGTTTCGAACCTTTTGGATAAAGACAAAGGTGCCATTCTTATTGCCGACCACCAAATCGACCAGCCCGTCTCCATTGAGGTCTCCGCTTACCAGTCGCCGTCCGATGCCCGCCTGGTCGTCGATTAGATGAGGAACGAATTCTGCCTGGCCATCCTGGCGTGTGAGCCGGAAATAATAGATTACCGGGGCCTGTCGGGAGCCTTCGTCGGCGAAATCGTGAGCCCGGTAGGTCTTTCCGGTCACTATGTCCTTCAGGCCATCGCCATCGACATCGACAAGGTCTACAGCGTGGAGCTGGGAAAACTGAACGCCATAAGGGTTGTCAGTATTTTTCTCCTGCTTGCTCAGAATAATGTGCTCCTTAAAGGTGATCTTCTCTCCGGTGCGACTCTGTTCAAACCAGGCCAGGCCCCAACCGTGAGCGTCCAGGCTGGTGATGACATCGTTGAGCCCATCGCCATTCACGTCATAGGCGTACATCTGGCCTCCCCCCGTCAAATCAGCGAACCGCTGGGCTGCCCCCCGATCAGCGAATGGGAAGGGGTGAAAAGCCCAGTCCGGATCGTTTTGCAGAGAGGCGGGTTGTTGCAACCATCCATCCCCGGTCAGAACGTCGGTGCGTCCGTCGCCGTCAACATCGCCGTAGCCCAAGCCGTGGGTATAGTGATGAACCACCTTTTCGTGAGTCGAAATCTTGTGAAAGATCCAGGGAAGCGTCGGCGCTACAGGGTTAGGCGCGGCATAGCCGTAATGTCTGCTATAGGCCATCAGCAGTTCAGGCACCCCATCGCCGGTAATGTCTGCAAAGTTGGGTGCTTCGTTGGCAACATGGTCTACGACAAAGTGGCGCTCCCAATGGTCCGGCTGGTCCGAGGCCGGACCACTGAAAGGCTTGCCCGGATTCTGGTACCAGTACGCTTCGGTATTGGGAAGTCCCACTGTCAGGACATCAGGCCAGCCGTCCGCATTGAAATCGAAGACGAATGAAAAGAAATTGTCATTAGAGTAGTACGAACGATCAGTTGGGTTCCGTCTGGTCGGCGCCACCGCAGGATAGTATTCGTAAAAGTCTTTGAAGTCGGGTCCCAGGAATAGGTTTGGTCCACTGACGACATCCAGATGACCATCCTGATTAAAGTCGCCGAAATCAGCGCCTTCCGACCAATAGATTGGCGTCAGCTCTTGTTTTTCGAATTCATGAATAACAAGGTCAGCGGCCTGAGCGCCGACCGTTAAGCATAAGCAGGCGAATATCAATGCTGCGACGCGCTGAATTCTGTTCATCTCTGTCCCTCATCCCGGTCACACCGGCTTTGCACTTTAGTGTCATCTTGTGTGGACACCCCCCGGATCCGCTTATGGTAGCGCTACCATTTACGCACGCAGGTAAGCACCGCTAATCAGTTTGGATCCCCTTCAGCAATTTCTATCATTGTTGGCCGAACAACGCCACCCTTTATCTTGTACGCCGGTCGCTGTTTCAAATGCATCTTTCCATCACGATCTTTTGGGTGAGAATTGGGCCCGAAAAACCGCAAAGATTTTTTGAATCCTGTTCGACTGGCGTGAGCGCCCCTTTCTCATCTTTACCCAGCGCTTTTACCCGGCGCTCAAAGAGACGAGCCCCGGTGAGACCCGCTTCACCCGGACGCCCAGGGCCCCCTCGATCCCCTCAAGCAGCAGATCAACATTGCCGATCTGCAGAACACCCGTGATCTTTTTATTTTTGATCGCCTCGTCCTCGATCCCGATGGGGATGGTCGTGTAACGCGCGACCTCGCCGAGTGATACTTTTCAGAGATCGGCCAGCCCAGTTTCGCGGCCTTCTATAAGGAGTTGGTTCATCAACGATCGTCCGCTACAGCCCGATCGTGCGCGGGAGCTTCTAGCCAGGGCTGGCGCGCTGTCGCAGTTATTCTCGCAAGGTAGCCGGCGGCGCCGTTTGTTTAGGCGTCGCAGCGCGGGCACTGTATAATCCCGCACCGGGCGTGGCGAGACGGACAAGGCGGTCGACAGTGGGCAAGAGCAGGCAGGCATCGGCTCGCCGCCATCATGCGCGGGCAACCATCAGTGATGTTGCCGTCCGCGCCGGCGTTTCGCCGATGACTGTATCCCGCGTCATCAATAGCGAGAGCAACGTCCGCGACAGCACGCGCGCGGCGGTTGACGCCGCGATCCGCGAACTCGGCTATTCGCCCAACCGGGCGGCCCGCAGCCTGGCCAGCGCAAGCCAGATGCAGGTCTGCCTGCTGTACATGAACACCAGCAGCACGTATTTGAGCGCGACGCTGCTGGGCGCACTGGAGCAGGCTCGCGAGAACGATACGCAGTTGATCGTCGCCGAATGCGACGGCGAGGCCGATGCGGAGCGGACCATAAAGGATCAACTGAAGGGCGGAATCAGTGGTGTCCTGCTGGTGCCGCCGCTCGCTTATTCGCTTGATCTGCTCAATCTGCTCAAAGAGCGCGATGTGCCGACGGTCACAATGGGCCCGCAACTTGTCGGCGAACGTATTTCGTCAGTGATGATCGACGACAGAAGCGCGGCACGTACGATGACCGAATACCTTATCGGGCTCGGTCACCGGCGCATCGGATTCATAACAGGCAACCCGAAGTACCTGGTCAGCGAAGTACGCAAGAGCGGCTATCGCGACGCACTGGAAGCAGCGGGTATAAAGTGGCGCCCGGAACTGGTTGCCACCGGCCGCTTCTCGTACCGCTCCGGACTGGATGCGGCCGGCCGCCTGCTCGCGCTGCCGGAGATTCCGACGGCTATCTCTGCGAGCAACGACGAGATGGCCGCGGCGACGATTTCCGTCGCCCACCGCCTCCACATCGATGTGCCCGGCGAGTTGACAGTGACTGGCTTCGACGACACGCTGCTGGCAACCACGGTCTGGCCGGAGATCACGACGATCCGCCAACCGATCAGCGACATGTCGCATGCCGCCATCGACCTGTTGACGCGCAGTATTCGCGCCAGTCGCGCGGGCGGCATCACCGAATGCGAGCACCTGACCCTTGATTACAGCCTGATAGAACGTGAAAGCTCGGCGGCGCCCGCGCGGCGCGTTCCCCGGGACCGTATCGCCTGACTATCAGCGCTGCTCGAGCCGTGTGTGCGGTGTCAGTGACGCTCAGCCGGCCGCTATGAAGCGGTAACGCGTTGTCTGCGAATAACGTTCGCCCGGCGCAAGCAGCGTTCCGGGAAAGGCGGGTTGATTGGGTGTATCGGGAAAATGCTGGGACTCGAGGCACAGGCCGCGGTTTGGCGCGAACGGCGGTCCAAGCTTCTGCCCGTCGTATACCTGAAGCCCGGGACACGTAGTCGTCATCCGCAAGCAAAGGTCGCCGTTCGGGCTCTCAAGCTCGGCACGGCCGCCGGATTCGTCCAGAACATAGTTGAAGTCGATACCGCCGGTGCGCACGACAAGCGGGTGCCGCGACGCGATGACATCGCGCAGCGCCGTTGGCTCGCGCAGATCCAGTCCGGAACCGGTGACATCGAGGAAATCGCCGGTCGGCAGCAGGTCGTCTTTTACCTGCAAGATTTGCCGGCTGGCAACATGCAAGCGATGCCCGAGCACGTCGGCACCGCCAGCTGCGAGATTGAAATAAGCGTGGTTGGTCATGTTTACATGTGTCGACCGGTCGGTTTCAGCTTCCAGCCGGATCACGAGCTCGCGTTCATCCGTCCAGCGGTACGTGGCGCTCGCCTCGAGCGTCCCCGGATAGCCCTGGTCGCCATCCTCTGAGCGCAGCCGAAACCGCACTGTATCGCCCGGGACCTCTGCATCGATTGACCAGTGCCGGTGGTGAAAACCGCCTGCACCGCCATGCAGGTGGTTTTCCCCTTCGTTCGCATCGAGCGGATAGTCAACACCACCGAGTTTGAAGTGTGCACCGGCAATGCGGTTGCAGGTACGGCCGACGGTCGCGCCCATAAAGTAAGGGTCGGTCAGGTAACCTGTGCAATCTTCATAACCGACAATCACGTTGCGGATGCCGTCTGGCAGTTGCAGTTCGATACGTGTCAGTCGAGCGCCGAAATTCAGCAGCGTGACACGGTCGCCGCGGGCATTCGTCAGCACGCGCTCTACCAGATTGTCCGGACTTCGCCGCGTCATCAGGAGTGCCTGTACAGATTACGATGCCCGCTCACGAGACGCTCAGGGCTTCACCCGAAATATGAAATCATTAATGACGTTCTCGACCCATTCCTGCCGGCCGCTACGCTTCTGCGGCTCACCCTGCTTCGCGGCATGTTTGCGAAGATCCTCGAGGGATAACCGGCCTTTGGCAAATGCCTGGCCCTGTCCGTTGTCGAAACTGGCATAGCGCTCGCGGCGATAATCAGCCAGCGAGGACTTCTCGTGGATCTCGTGGGCGATGAGCAGACCGCGTGCATAGGAGTCCATGCCGCCGATATGCGCGATAAACAGGTCTTCCAGGTCGGTCGATTCACGCCGGACTTTCGCGTCAAAGTTCAGTCCGCCGGTCTTGAAGCCACCGTCTTCGAGTACGATAAG
>JBBKWL010000219.1:0-2647 GCA_037968975.1 Woeseiaceae bacterium
GCGTTTCCGGGTCCAATTTTTTAGCGCAATTGCGCCTCCATGATTAATTGTTATGCTATGGAAACAAAAACTTACGCTATGCGTTGAGGGGTTAAGTGTTCGCATGTTCGCAAAGAACACCGGTTTTTAGGAGAGTATGATGATTACCAAACTAACCGTCACAGCACTTGTTTCATTTGGCCTGTTGCTGAGCGCATGCAACACCATTGGTGGAGCAGGCGAAGATATTGAAAGTGTGGGCGATACTATTGAGGATGCTGCTGAATAAGCTCTGTCTTTCTGCGAATCAGAAACATCAAACCGGACGAAAAACGGGGTTTCCTGATAATCAGGGAACCCCGTTTTTCTATTTTTAGACTATGCTGTCGGGAATCCACCAATAAGGATTTCCAAATCGGCGAGCACGGCTTCGCTGATAGGGAACGACAAATCCCTCACGATCAGATGGATCGGCCGTACGATTATGTTCGGCCAGACTATGCCAGTCGGCTAGTGTCGCATTCTCCGGCAAATTGCCTGCGAAGAGCTGGTTCCACAGTTCGCGCCGGAAATGTCTGATTGCGCCATTCTCCTCACGCCAAAGATAACCTAACTCGGTATCCCATTCGAAACTGCGCCCGTTGATGTTGGCCGACGACATCAGGCAAGCTTCATCGTCTGCGATCAGCAGTTTTGCGTGTATATGGATGAGGCCAGAGCCATAAGCCGTGCCGCGACTGTCGCGAAATTGTCGATCCCCACGATCCGCCGCTTCTTCCTTGGCGAGTGTAAAAAGGCCCGCCCTTCCCGGGCCATGCGCCTTCAAAATACTGCCCAGTGCGCGCGCCTGTAGATGTTCACCGTGACGGTGGACAGGATGATCCCCTTGCCGCAGAAACGCCACCTCCTCAGGGGCATTGGCTATCAGGATGATGACTTCGAGCGTAGGTTGACGTTCAAGCGCCTTGATGACCCATTTCGATGCAGCTTTCGAGCGGAAAAACTGCGCTTCGATATAGAGAATCCTGTGTGCGGAGAGAATTATCCTGCGATGACCCTCCTTCAGCTCGCGAATATCGGGAAGCGGACCGGTGGCGAATATCGATGCTGATTTGCGCGAGCGCGTACGAAGCAGCTGGGTTTTGGCCGTGCCAGCGGTTTTGGGGTGTTCCGTATTTGGCACGGTCAACTCGGTGAGGTCGGTTTTGGCCAGGCTGCGGCCGGTATTTGTCGTCCACTCGGAGAGTATCTCTTCAAAACGCGGCAGTTCGCAGTTCCAGAGATCGACGAAATGATGCGCGGCGTCCTCGGCGATCTTTCCCTCAACAAGGCTCGACACATCATGCCACGTCTGGTCAGCGCGCTGGCCGTGATCCGCATCGTCCCAGCGGCGTTCATCAAGATCCAGCCCGCCGATAATCGCTTTCACACCGTCAATGACGGCGCATTTCTGGTGATATGTAGCAGGCCAGAGGCGCGGTGGCGGGCCTGGCTTGAAGGCCCGGGGTTCTTCGCCATTCCAATTCACCCAACGCCAGATACCGGGTCGAATATCGAAGATCGAAGTGTCATCGCCTTTTCGTTCTCCCAGCAATTTTGTCACCAGATTGCGAACGCGTTTGCGTAACACCAAGCGCAGAAACTGCCGCCAGCTCCAACCGATCTCGCCCTCATGCTGGATAACGATCATCTGAAAACTCGGGTTGCCGCCCAGTCGTTCATATAGAGCGCGGTAGCTGCTCCATGATCCGGCATGAAGATAGTCGGCAAGTACGGGTTCGAAATCGGTAAGAAGAATGCGGACATCAACACCACGTTCAATGGCCGCACCGATAACGTCCAGCCACGTTTCATGACCAGCGGAGATCGCCTCTTGGGATCGCACTTTCGTGGCGGGATCGAGTACGCGGAACGCAAGCCACACATATTTTTTCGCCGTCAGTAATTCCCGCTCAAGCGCCGGATACATTTCTGCCGATTCAATGAGCGGCGTGACCTTGCATCCCTGGCGAACGGGAAATGGTGTATCACTGTTCTCCCCCGGTTCGAGGAAGAACTCGTCGCTCATTCAGATGCAGCCTGCTTGGATCGCTTGCGGTCGGTGAACCAGATGATGACGAGTGTGAGCTCGAACAGCAATATCAGCGGAATGGCCAGCATAAGTTGCGTGATAGGATCGGGCGGGGTGAAAATCGCGGCGATTACAAAGACGCCGACTATGATATATTTTCGCGCCCGGATCAGCTTCGCACGATCAACAATTCCAACCCGATTCAAAAGCAAGATCAAGACCGGAAGCAGAAACGCCAGCCCGAAAATAATAATAAATCGCATAACCAGCGAAAGATATTCGCCGATCGCTGGGAGCGCTTCCTGCTCCAACCCGCTAACTTCGCCTTGATATCCAAGAAAAAATTCAAAGGCGAGCGGCATGACGATAAAATAGGCAAGCGCCGCACCCAGCGTAAACAACACCGGCGTCGCGAGCAGGAAAGGCAGAAACGCGCCCTTCTCATTCTTGTAAAGCCCCGGTGCGACGAACAGCCAGATCTGGCATGCGATCAGGGGAAAGGCGATCACGAAGGCACCAAAAATGCCCACTTTGATCTCGACAAAAAATGCTTCGTAAAGCTGCGTATAGATCAGCCTGCCCTGCCCGGGCGGGAAG
>JBBKWL010000220.1:0-9437 GCA_037968975.1 Woeseiaceae bacterium
TGAAAGGTGTGCGACCGTTCGGAGCCCTCGAATCGGTTTACGGTCTCGTCAATTTTCCGAACTGCTTCGATGCCCAATGTTTCGGCCACCAGGGTCAGTGAACCGTTATCAGGGCTCACGAAATAATGACCGGACTTCGTTTTCAGCACCACAGACTTTCTGTCGGTACCGACACCCGGGTCGACCACAGAGACAAATACAGTGCCTGACGGCCAGTACCTGGCGGTCTGATTCAATCGGTATGCGGCTTCCCAAATATTGAACACTGGAATCTCATGAGTGATATCAAACATCCGCAAGTCCGGCGAGACGCCATAGGCGACACCCTTCATGGACGCAACGGCGGGTTCCTCCAGACCAAAATCAGTTTGAAAGACCAGCGCACTTTGTGACCACGCGACCTGGCTTGCATAGAAAAGGAAGATGCTTATGGATGTCAGGACTGAATTGCGTGCAAACAATATCCTCTCCGCTATAGGTCTACGCTTGAGGACCAGTGTAACTCAGGTTGACAGATCGCCAGGCAATTCCCAGCCGCCGCCTGCATCGCTGTGTGCTGTTTTCCCAACGAGAACCAACCTGCCATCAAAAGTTCGCGTGTTTGTCGACTAGCTGGCGCAGCAGTTCAGGCCCTAGGCATCCCAGTACGGCGGGTCGCCGAGCCGCTTCGCCATGAAATCGACAAATGCGCGTACCTTGGGCGACAGATTTTGCCGATGTGCATAAACGAGATACAACGATACTTCCGGAATAGTGTATTCGGTCAGCAACGGCACCAGTCGTCCGTTGCGAATGTCATCGCCAACAATAAAAGTCGGTGTCCGTGCGATGCCGAGTCCGCTGAGTAACGCTTCGCGTATTGCGAGACTGTTGTTGATCTGTGTCCTGCGGGCGATGAGCGATGAGTCCGTCATGTTCGTAATTCGCACAGCAACGTCGAAGCCGCCTTCCACCAAATCGAGTTTGCGGTCATCCAGGTGCAGGTCGACGCTCAGGTCCGGGTAGATGTTTTGAAATTCGGCGATGGCTGGCGCAATGTGCAGGATGCCGTGCGACCTCGGTCAGGCTCAGGCGCCGCGTTGTGCGGTTTAGAAGCCGTGCACCGAGATGCTTTTCCAGCCGGCTGACGAACTTGCTGACTGCAGACTTCGACATGTCCAGTCGTTCAGCGGCAGCGGTAAAGCTGCCGCTCTGAACGACGTGAACAAACACTGCGATTTCAGTCAGCGGCTCCATTCGTCACACCTGCCAGATCGCCTGCCGGTATCGGATCGGGCACACGGTTCGGCACTGCCGGTATCGACTTCAGGAACGTAAAAATCGCGTCGAGATCCGCGTCAGTGAAATGCTTGTACATTGGAATCGGCATCGGTGGCAGAACGGCGCGACCGCGTCCCAGGTGGCGACCGGTTCGGATTGTGTCCCGAAAATTTCGCAGGCTCCACTTGCCCAATCCCGTTTCCCGATCCGGCGTCAGGTTTGCCGTGAAACTAACGCCCCAGGGGCCGGACCAGGCTGTATTGGTATCGGTAGCAACAACGGCCCAAGGCCCTTCGGGTAGTACCGGCGGCGGCGGCGTCCTGAAGGATTCAGGGTGGCCACTGAGCATGCGGCTCATATCAGGTTCCGGACCATTGGGTCCGAGCATAAATGGTGTGTGACAGTCATTGCATCCCGCAACGGTCACGAGGTATTTGCCGCGCTCCAGTTTGTCGTCGGCGGCAATCGCGGCGGCAATCGGCAAGCCGACGAGCGCCAGTACAAGCATACGTTTTTTGCCAAAAATAGCGTTCATAAAGCTTACTCCTCAGAGTTTACAACTGTTCTCGAATCCAGCGCTCTACGAGCGCGATCCCTTCACTATCCGGAATCTGCGTTCCAAGCGGGGGCATTTGTGTCAACGGGTCGCGTGCTCGCATTCGCAACGCAAGCACACTGTGTGACGGCTGCCCGGGCACCATGCGCTCGCTTGCGCCCGGCAGATCAAACTCGCTACGCTGCCTGACCAGCGTCCGCAACACGTCGTCTGCACTGGTCTCTCCGCCGGCAACACTCTGAGCCAGCACCAGCTCCAGCAATGTCAGCGGGCCGCCGTTGTTGTGACAATTTCCACAATTCGCATGCAGGTAGCCGAGTGCGGAACGCGCTGCAGGCGACGGCGCGGAAATCCTTGGCGGCCGGGTCAAGAGTTCGGTTGGCAAGTTTACGAGACGGCCCTGCGACACCAGGCTCGTCAGGAGCAAGTCGGCCGGATGCAGGGTTTCCGCCCGCACGGCCAGCTCGTCACGATCGGGTGAAAGTTGCAAAGCGCTAAATCCGAGAACGGGTACGACGGCCCCTTCATGACAGGCGAGACAATCTTCGCGTGACGGGATCGGATAGCGTCCGTCCGGCGCTCCGTTTGCGACATGACCAGGCAGGCCAGCCTCAGGCGCGAGGATCGCGTCGGAGCCATCTGCATTCCATACATAGGCAGCGTATAGCCACGAACCGTTTGGCAAGCGCTCGATATAGCGGGTCTCGATCGGCCGGCCATGACTGAACTCCTTCCATAGTCGCGTGCCGACCGGGAAATCCCATGCGTCGGGGTCCGCAGCGTCAATGACACTCCCGGGTGGCAGGTAGATCCAGCGACGTTTCGTCGCCCCGTCTGACCAGAGCGGGTATTGCGGTGAGAAGGGCCGGTTCTCGGGACGGATAAGAGTCGTACCGTCTACAAACAAACCCGTTTCGCTGAGTCGCCCGGGAACCGAATCTACAGCTACGCCCGCGCCCGCCAGGCCATACGCCAGCCAAAGCGCCAGACAAGCCATTATTCTGATTCGAAAAAAGTCGTGCATTAAAGTACGGCCTGACCATGAGATGAAAATTTATATGAGAACCTATTGCCGAATAAAGCCGGCAGGAATAAATTAACTGTTCGGTGTTTCGGGACAATCCTATGGACCGACTTTTCTGCATGCAGGTATTCGTTCGGGTAGTCGAACACGGCGCCTTTATACGAGCGGCGGACGTGCTGGGTGTATCCAGATCCACGGTTACCTATGCCGTGGCGCAGCTCGAGAAACGACTCGGCGTCAGGTTGCTCAACCGCACCACCCGCAAGCTCAGCGTCACTGATGAAGGACGCTCGTACTATGCGAGCTGCGTGCACATTCTGGGTGAGGTTGAGGAGTCGGAAGACGACCTGTCCGGCGTTCAGCTGCAGCCGCGCGGCCGCTTGCGCGTGTCTGTCCCACAGTCTTTCCTGAATACGATTTTTTATCCCGGACTCAGCGCTTTCATGCGGCGCTATTCAGAACTTGAGGTCGAAGTCGTCTTTACCGATCGCGCCGTCAATATGGTCGAAGAAGGGATTGACTGTGCGATACGCGGACTCGAGATTCCTGCGGACGCGGCGTTGGTCGCGCGAGAACTGAGCCCGGTTCGCTGGCTGACCTGTGCGTCCCCGGAGTATGTCGAGCAACATGGCATGCCGCAGGAACTGAACGACTTGTCGGCACACAATTGTATTCGTTTTATTTCACCTTCAAGCGGTCGGTCGCGGGACTGGCAGTTTTGCGTCGACGACAAAATTGTATCGCTTGTGCCGAGTGGCAACCTTCGCCTGACATCGTTTGATGCTGCCATTCAGATGGCGACTGTCGGCGCGGGTGTCGCACAGGTTCCGGACGGCCTTGCGCATGCTGCCGTGATGGCAGGCAGCCTTGTGCCGGTCTTGTCGAACTACGTGGCATTCGGCCCCTCGTTGATGCTCATATACCCTGGCAATCGGTATGTCACCGCGAAAGTCCGGGTCTTCAAGGACTTTTTTATGCAGCAGTTTCCGAAAGAGGGCTGGTGGTCGGACATTGCTGGTGCCGCGGCTAAATCGAAACCGCCTGAATGGGTCGAGGGAGCCGCCTGATGGCGAAAGAAAAACTCTATCGACTGTCTGCATTTGCCGATGGTGATGTGGGTGGTAACCCGGCCGGAGTATGGATTGGCGAAAAATTGCCAGACGCTGCAACCATGCAGTCGATCGCGGCAGACGTTGGCTACTCAGAAACGGCATTCATTGCGCCTGCGTCCGGCAAGGATCGTACTATCCGCTATTACAGTCCGCAGGCAGAAGTGAGCTTTTGCGGTCACGCGACCATTGCCTCGGGTGTTGTGCTCGGTCGGGAAGAAGGCGAAGGCTCCTACTCGCTTTCGAGCATGGTAGGTGATGTAACGGTAACTGCGTCACGCCGTAACGGACGTATGCAGGCGTCGTTGCTTTCCGTTGCAACGCGTCATGAGCCGGCGCGCGAGGAATTGCTGCAAGCGGTGCTCGCGGCGCTGCACTGGTCGGACGATGACGTCGACCTGTCAATTCCGCCGGTCAAAGCCTATGCCGGCGCATGGCACTTCGTTCTGGCAGCGAATAGTCCCGTTCGGCTAGCGGATCTCGACTACGATTTTGAAACACTCAAATCGATCATGCTGCGCGAAAACCTGACGACAGTACAATTGATCTGGCCCGAGGACGATGCGCTGATCCATGCGCGCAATCCGTTCCCTGTGGGAGGGGTAGTTGAAGATCCCGCAACCGGCGCGTCCGCCGCCGCCCTTGGCGGTTACCTTCGCGACTCCGGTCTCCGCTCCGCGCCTTTCAGATTTACGATACGCCAGGGCGTGACGATGGGACGACCAAGTGTGTTGTCGGTCGACGTTCCTCCGCAGGGCGGAGTGATGGTCAGCGGTTCCGCGATAGACCTCTAATCACGGAAAAGTTCCGCTCGCATTGTTCACCTCCGTGAACAATCAATTTCCATTTCGGGGAATTATCAAACCACAGAAAGCGCGTAACTTCTGCACTCCGAATTACCGAAATGTTTGGAGTCATCATGAGTAAATCTGTGGGCCAGTTCGTCGGGCTGCTGGATACGGCCATGGCATGCGCGGTGCCTTCGTCACTACCCGCTGGCCAGCAATACACCACGATTGAAATGAAGACTGCCTTCGTAAGGAGACATTAGATGAAACCGTACGACTTGAGTAAAGCCAGTGAATATTTTCGCGCGAAGATGTCGTTTACGACAGGCTCGCACGAGCTTGAGCTGCTGGTGAACAGTCGCAAGAACCCCGACACGTTCAAAGTTGTTGACGTTGAAGGCGGATGGGACACCTGGGTCCAAAACGGATTCGGCGTTGAAGTGCTGGATAAGTCTGCATGAGGTGTCTGTAACGTGCAGGTTTTTGTAGGGAGACAAAGCGTTCGCGCTGCGTCTCAAGGTTGGCCACAACGGCCAGTTTATAAATAGCATGTCCGATTGTCGGATGTACCGGCCTTAGGAGGGCCATTGCATTATGAAAAAGATAATTTCACTAACCGCGCTGTGGGCGCTCAGTTTACCGCTGCTGGCGGCTGATAAAGATGTTTTCTATGGCAGTTTGGGTGGTGGCGTTTACCAACTCGAGACGCAGGACTTCGACGAGACGGCACCGATAATGAAGATTACGGGTGGCTACAATTTCACTGAAAATGTCGCACTCGAAGCGTCTTTCACAAACTTGTTCGAAGCGTCTGAAGTTGTTGATGGCATCAATGTCGACATCGATGGTCGTGCCTGGGACCTCTCGACACGACTGTCGTACCCACTGAGCAACCGGTTTTCACCGTATGCTCGTTTGGGATGGAGTTACGTCGACCTGAATGCGCGAGCCACTGACGATGGCGAGGTAGTCCGATTCAACAACTACGACGACGGATTCGCCTGGGCAGTTGGTGTTGGCGTCGATGTAGGCAAGCGTTTCTCGATCGACGGTGAATATTCGAGAACCGAAATTGACGAAGGTGATCTCGACTATGCGTCACTCAATCTGAACTACCGCTTCGGTGCACAGTAGCCCTTAACACTGAAAAACGGCGCGCGGCAATAGGGCCGCGCGCCACTATGGCGATTTAATACAGCCAGCACTACCTGCGGGCCTGTTCCTGCAAGCCCCGATCGATTTTCCTGTCCTTTAATGGCACGCCCCCATCCCAACGGGCACAATGTGGTGCACACATCGGTTGCCGCCAACAGGACGAGCCTGAATGAACGATCCCATTCGACGCCACAATGTAAACATCACCGGTCAGGGTGACCGGACGATCATGTTCGCGCATGGCTACGGCTGTGATCAGAACATGTGGCGTATGGTGGCGCCCGCATTTGAGAAAGACTATCGGGTTGTCCTGTTCGACTACGTCGGTTTCGGGCATTCAGACGTCGACGCCTACGAGCCGAAGAAGTATGCCTCGCTCGACGGCTATGCCTCGGATGTGATCGAGATTGCGAAGGCCGCCAATATCGATAAGGGCGTATTTGTCGGTCATTCAGTGAGCGCGATGATCGGCGTACTCGCCGCGAATCGGGAGCCCGAGCTGTTCTCCGACCTCGTCATGGTCGGGCCCTCGCCACGATACATAGACGATGCCGATTACGTGGGCGGGTTCTCTCGCACTGACATCGACGAGTTGCTCGACTCACTGGAAAGCAATTACCTCGGCTGGTCGCAAACAATGGCACCCGCCATCATGGGCAATCCCGATCGGCCCGAGCTGGGAGAGGAACTCACGAACAGCTTTTGCCGCACAGACCCGGCCATCGCGCGCCAGTTTGCCGAGGTCACTTTCCTCAGTGACAATCGCGCCGACCTGGGCAAAGTCCGGGCCCGGACGCTGGTGATGCAGTGCTCGGACGACATCATTGCTCCGCTGGGCGTGGGCCAATTCGTGCATGACGCGTTGCCATGCAGCGAGATCGTGACGCTGCAAGCTACCGGGCACTGTCCGAATCTCAGCGCCCCCGAAGAAACGACCCGACATCTCCGGAACTTTTTGTGACCGGGCTTGCATCGTCGGACAGTCACGACCTGATCAGCGAAACCGCTGAAGAGATGTACAACAATGCGCCATGCGGTTACCTGTCTGCCGATGCGGACGGTACGATCATTCGGGCAAATCGCAGAGTCGCGGACATGTCCGGTCGTTCACTGGACGAGTTGGTCGGCCGGGTTCGCTTCCAGGAGCTCCTGACCGTCGGCGGGCGGATTTATTATGAGACGCATGTCGGCCCGCTGCTTCTCATGCAGGACCATGTGGAGGAAATTGCACTGGACCTCCGTGGGCCGGACGGCGTCGTGCCAGTGCTGCTGAATGCCGAATTGTGCCGGCGGTCGAACGGCGAGGTCATCGGCATCCGCGCGAGCATTCTGGATACGACAAAACGTCGTCGTTACGAACGCGAGCTGCTCGCCTCACGCAACGCCGCCGAGGAAGCGGCCCATACGAAGACTGAATTGATCTCGATGATCAGCCACGACATTCGCACGCCGCTCTCGACGCTGACTACGATAGCTGAGTTGCTCAAAATGAGCCCCCTCAACGAGGATCAGGCGAATTACGTGCGCATGCTCAAGTCCTCGACAAGCAACCTGTTGCGCCTCGTCAACGACGTTCTTGACCTCGGCAAACTTGAATCGGGACACATGCGGTTGCTCAAGAAGCCTGTGAATGTGCGCCAACTGGTCCATGGGCTCAGTGACGAAGCCTGTATCGAGGCGGACCGCAAAGGGCTTCGGTTCAATGTGGACCTGGACTCCAAGCTGCCGCCGCGCCTGCTTACTGACGCGATCAAACTGGGGCGCGTTCTGAGCAACCTGTTAGGCAATGCCGTCAAGTTCACGGACAGCGGAGAGGTTAGCCTGGCGGTGCAGGTGCTGAACATCGACAAAACAAATGCACGGGTGCGTTTCCAGGTCCAGGATACCGGAATCGGAATTCCGAAAGACCAGCTCGATCGAATCTTCGACGACTTTAGCCAGGGTGACGACGAGATCGGCTCCCGCTACGGCGGCTCGGGTCTCGGTCTCGGGATCTGCAAGAAGTTTCTAGAACTTTTTGGCTCCGAGCTGGCCGTGGACTCGACACCCGGCAAAGGGACATCGTTTCAATTCGAGCTCGACATGGAACAGGTTGACCCGGGGCTCGAGCAGACCTAATGCATCAGCGAGTCAGCCCGCGCAGCATCGCCAGCGCCTGGCCGAGATAACCAGAACCGAACAGGTTCAGATGATTGAGAACGTGGTAGAGCTTGTACAGCTCTAGACGCTGCTCGCTGCCGGCCGCCAGCGGCCAGGTGCGTTCGTATTCTCGGTAGAACGCGTCGCCGAAACCACCGAACAACCGGGTCATCGCGATGTCGGTCTCGCGATCGCCGTAGTAGACGGCCGGGTCGAAGATCACGGGCGCGCCTTCGGCCACGCCCCAGTTGCCGGCCCACAGGTCGCCGTGCAGCAATGACGGTGCCGGTTCATAGCCCTCGAAAAGGTCGCTGAGATGCTCCGCGAGCCGGTTGCCCCGGTCCTGCAACTCGCCTGCGTAACCGTTGCGGGCGGCCAGGTCGAGCTGATACTGCAGGCGATGAGTGCGAAAGAACGCGACCCAGTCGCCGCTCTGCGGGTTGTGCTGCGGCGTCGGCCCGATCGTGTTGTCGCGGTGCCAACCGTGCAAGTCCGCCGTGTGGCGGTGCAGCGTGGCAAGCCCTGCACCGAGCGTGGCCGCATCGCGTTCCCCACCGCGCTCGAACTCGAAGCGCTCCATCTTGATATAGGCGCCAGCCGCGTCGGTGCCAACGTCGTAGACTTCGGGCACGCGGACGGCGCCGGCATTTTTCAATTCCGCCAGCCCTTCGGCTTCCGCCTCGAACATGGCCAGTGCGGACGGCGGACCCTGCTTTCTGAAGTCGGTGAGTGTCATTGGGGATCGGAGTTCCGGCGCGTCGTATACCGCGCATTCTACCGCCGCGTCGACTGAGACAGAGCCTGCGTTCAAAATCGATAGTTGAATCCAAGTGAAATGACATCGGTCTCGAGCGTGTCAAATTTATAGATTGTCCAATCACCGGTCAGCGAAAAGTGTTCACCGAGGTCGGCTTTCAAACCACCACCATAGTAGGGATTAGTCTCTCCGCGCCTATCGATCGAAAATCCATCGATGGAAATATCAGCGTCCCAGAAGAACATCCCACCCTTGCCAAATAGCGACAGGTTTTCCGAAAGCGGCAGCGCTAGCGTTGCGCCCAGGGTCCAGCCGTTACCACCGAGGTCCACCCTATTCGAAAATTCTGCGAAGTTCAGATAGCCCGCTTCGATGCCGAATGTGTCGCCCAACTGAATGCCACCAAAAAAACGATAGGAGTTTGCCTCGGTATCGAATCCGAATCCTTCGAAGTAGTCATCCAGGCGCGCGTTTCCGAAACTTGCCCCGACATAGGCGCCGGTATCGGCATTTGCAGCTAGGGGCAATGCAAATGCGATTATTGACGCGGCTGCCAGCGAAAACGTAATTGTTCGTGTCATCATCGTTCTCCTTTGATACGTGACGCCTATTTGGCCACACGTATACTGAAGCGATGCTGAACGATTGT
>JBBKWL010000221.1:0-8649 GCA_037968975.1 Woeseiaceae bacterium
GGCGGCGCGACAGATGACGAGTCGCTACCGCACGCTGCCATTAACAGTGACAGCACCAGCAACGCGAGTCCGCTGCCGGGACGCCGGGGTCGGTTCCGGAGGATTGCGGTCATAGGTATAGCCGATTGTTTGCCCAAGTGACTGGCGGCAATTATCACACAGGTCACAGCGGACGCTGCGTCTACAGCCACTTCGGGAAGTTTCGCGGCCTAGGGGTCGCCTAGCGCGAGGATTTTGCCATCAGGCATTCGCGGCCTGGGGCCGCTCCTACAATGCTAATTAGCACTTGCAGGAGCCCGCCCCGCGGCCGAAAAACCGCCCTTACATGCTATTGACAATCATTCTCATTTGAGATTGAATTGCATCTCCAAGCGGGAGGCACACCAAGTATGTACATCTGTATCTGCAAGGCCGTAACCGACAGGCAAATTCGCCGGGCTGCGCGTGGGGGTGTCGACAACCTTTATGAATTGCGCGAGCAACTGGGCGTCTCCTCCGGCTGCGGCACCTGTGCCGGGGCGGCTCAGGCCATCCTGGAAGACGTCAATCGGGGCGGCACGGCCGAACCCTCGATCTATTCGCCCTCGGCGGCATAGGCCAGTCCGGCCGCAGCGCATCAAATCCGGCCTATGCCGGTTTTTTTATGCCCGCAGTATCTTTAGAATTCGTCGCCCAAGAACCCGGACCGGAGTTTCCAAATGGAAGGCAATGCCACCGTCATCGATCACCTGAATCGGGTGTTGAAAAACGAACTTACTGCTATCAACCAGTATTTCCTGCACGCGAAGATGCTTCAGGACTGGGGATTCACGGCACTGGGGAACAAGGAACACGAAGAATCCATTGACGAAATGAAACACGCCGACGAGCTGATCGAGCGGATACTGTTTCTCGAAGGGCTGCCCAATCTGCAGGACCTTGGCAAGCTCAGAATCGGCGAGGATGTCGGCGAGATGCTGCAGAGCGACCTTGAGATGGAGCTGGACGCGTTGCCGGACCTGCGCGCCGGGATCGCCTACTGTGAAGCGCACAAGGATTACGTCACGCGGGAACTCTTCGTATCGATACTGCGTTCGGAAGAAGAACACATCGACTGGCTCGAGACGCAGCTCGAACTGATGGACCAGCTCGGCGAGCAGAATTACCTGCAATCTGCGAAGTAGTTCCGGCTAAAAAACGCTCGCCGGGCGTAAGCTGCCACGTTATGTGAATATTACAAATGGCCGTAGTTATTGCCGCTGCTACACTCTCGTTAAATGCGTACGCCCGTTGTAATCCACTGGTATATTTCTTGCAGACGGCTTTACTGTGTCAGGTCATGAAGAAGCGTCAATGCAATTGTTGCTGATAGAAGATCACCCGGATTTGGCTACGGTGCTAATCGCTGGTCTTTCCAAGTCGTATTCTGACTACGTCGTAAACCACTGCGCTACGCTTTCTGATGGCCTGAAGAAGATCGCCTCGGGCGATATCGATGTTGTGCTGCTGGACCTTGGCCTGCCTGATGCCAGCGGACCAGATGCGGCAATCGCCATACGTGCCGCAGCGCCGCATCTACCTATCGTAGTGCTTTCGGGTGAGCAGTTTGAACAGCTCGCCGAAAACCTCATTCTGCACGGCGTGCAGGATTATATTCAGAAAGGCACGGTGTCGTTTGAGCGTATCGATCAGGCAATCCGACTCGCGCATAAGCGCCAGCAGCAGGAAGAGCAGTTAAAGCGGCTGGTTTGCTATGACGACCTTACCGGCCTTCTCAATCGTAGCGAGTTGCATAAACGACTGGCCGGCACATTAAAGAACGCCGAGCGCAGTGGCACGCGTGCTGCAATCCTCGCGATCGATCTGGACGACTTTAAGAGTATTAACGACAGTCATGGCCACGGTGCCGGCGACGCCGTTTTGCGCGCTGCCTCTGCGACGCTGTCGCGCCTGATCAGAACCAGCGACTGTGCGGCGCGCATCGGCGGCGACGAATTCATCGTTCTGCTCGAACCGTTGGATTCGACCGACAATGCGGTATCGGCCGGCAACAAGCTGTGCCGAGGGCTGACACAGAACGTTGAGGTGGAAAACCATACTGTGGCGCTGTCGGCCAGTGTGGGTATCGCCGTCTTCCCCGACCACGGTTCCAACGGCGACACCTTGCTGGCGTTCGCCGACAAAGCGCTTTATGACGCCAAGCGAAATGGCAAATCAACAGCCTGCATGTACACCCCTTCCTAGCCCGGAGCGATCCTACACAGTGCGGGCCAGGTACCTGACAAAAGTCGTGCTGCACGAAACATAATCCCGCTAGCCTGTCGGCAAACTTGACAACAATGATACGATGTCGATCCCAAGTAATTGTTTATAAAGTGCTTTATGATTTGGCATAGTAGTTGCTTTATACGTCTGTAGGACTATTTCGCTATTCGAGTAATCGAATTTAACAAGGACGTAATAAAGTGAATATAAGCAAACTGATAACACGCTTCTCAATCATTTCAGTCTCCCTCTACACCCTGTCCGCTAACGCCGACCCGATCATCGTTGAGCTCGAAGGCAGTACAACGCCCGACAGCATTGGTGGATTCACGTTGACGCCGTTTGCGGAACCAGCGGCAGCAGACTGTGTTACCTCGACAGCCTCCCCCGTCGGCGGCAATGTGGAATTCTGGACCCAGGGACAGGCTGCCCCGCTTTGCATGAAATCGGAAGATCCGAGCTGGTGGCAGTACGACCACGGCAACGTGTTTACGACCAGCGTAAACTGGGTTGAATTGATTCTTCCGCCGGGCACCAATGCATTTACGCTGTGGGTTGGCGGAAATCGCGGTGGCAGCGGCTGGATTGAGGCTTTCGACGAGAACGATGGCTACAGTGGCCGCACCTTTTTCGGTGGCAACACGGACACGCCGTTCGGACCAGGCAATTCGCCAGGTTATGGCGTTTACAGCAGCGGCTGTGCCGCGATTTCGCGCATCGTGATCGAGCCCTTCCGCTGGGGCACCGGGCACTTTTCGACGAACCAGTCTTCCTGTGTGTCAGTGCCGGAACCCGCCCCTCTTGCATTGCTGGGTCTTGGCCTGCTGGGTTTCGCAATGCGCCGCAAGGCTGTGCAAAAAGCTGCTATCTGAACGGCAAGCAATTTTTGTAGCATGCTGGAAAGGGGTCTTCGGACCCCTTTTCTCGTTGCGGCACTCGTTGCGGCGCGCGACGGCTAGCAGCGTTAGCGGATAGCCGCACGATATTAGGTTGGCGCTGGAACGGATTTTGCACCTATGATGCTGCCATGTCCGAAATGCCGAAATTGCTGCGCCGTGTGACCGCTATTGTCGCCGTTGTTCTGCTCGCGTTAATGGCTACGGCTGCAGCCGCGCTGGCGTGGTATGACGGTGAGCGCCTCAAGGTATTGCTCGCTGAGCAATTTCATGACAAGTACGGTGTCGCCGTGAGTATCGATCGGCTTGAGCGGAGTTATTCGCTTCGGCCACGCATCGACATCCGGCAGCTGCGTATCGCAAACGCGGCAGCGGCTGAGCGCACGCTCGTCGAAGTGCGCTCAGCCAGTTTCAAAATACGACCATGGACGTTGCTGTTTGACCCATTGACCCTGGAAAATCTGGAAGTTGACGGCGTTACCGTCACGGTGCCTGTTGACGAGAGTGGCGCACGCTACTGGGATCCACTGGTCGAGGCAGTGTCAGACTGGTTCTACCGATTTGACTGGTCTGTGCGCGAATTCAACGTGACAGATGTACATACTGAAAGCCGCAATCTCAATCGGGAAAACGAGCTTCTGGTGTCGGCCGAGTCGATATCCGGAAGTATGCCCCGCGCTGCAAAGCTTGAGTTGCTCGCTACCGGGGTGGAAGCGAACCTGGACACGGCATTGCCGCTTCGCCTGAACGGCAATGCAAAGATCGACAGGCTTGCTCTCGCCCACAACGATACGGAGCTGCCGGTAACGTTGTCCATCACCGGCACTGTCCAGGACCGACAGCTAAGCGTTGAACTGGAAGGTGGGAACCTGCTTGAGGGCGATCCTGCTGAACGTGATCCGGTGCAAGGCAGGCTAACGCTCGGCAATGTAGGCATTGAGGTCCAGGGCAGCATGAGCCGGGACGATTCCAGGCACCTCGATATGAGCGTTGGCGCCATGGTTCGCCGTGAAGCCAAAGATCCGGATCTGGAGATAGCTTTTCAGCTCTCAGATCCGGAGCAAAGCTGGCACATTTCCTCCCTCCATGTGGAACAGGGTGACAGCACTGTCAGCGGAGAAATCGTGATACTGAATAGCGACGACCGGCGGGTGCTGAATGGCGGACTTGAGTTTGCGGGCGTTACATTCCCGAACTCCGATGCGGACTCGTCTTCTTCGGGAGGCGGGTTTGCCGACTTGCTCCCTGAGGGTGATCTATATCCCCAGCTAATTCAGTTTACGCGGAAGTTCGACGCAGATTTTGCCATCGAAGCGGTGAACTCGAAAGTGTTCAGTATGCCCTTCGACACGCTAAGGATTGCCACAGCACTACGTGACGGCGCGTTCACCGCAACTGTCGACGAATCATCTATCAAGGATGGGCAGCTTGCAGCAAAGTTTCGTATCTTGCCGGATGAAACGCCTACAGCGGTGCACCTTCAAGCAGAGTTGATGAACGCGTCGCTTGCCGCCCTCCTCGGCGACATTGAACGTCTGGAGAAGGTCACCGGAACAGTTAATGGAGAGCTTTTTCTCGACGCTGCCGGCGATGTTTTTACGGACGTGCTTGAATCAATGTCTGGCGAATTCGAGCTCACCCTGGAAGATGGACAAATGCCAGCGAATATCGCCACGAAACTTGGCGGCAACGTCTTCGCTGCACTGTTTGCGAGTGAATCCAGCGAAGAGATGACGCCCATCCGCTGTGCGATCATCAATATGGCCGTGGACCAGGGTGTCGCCCGCCCGCAACGCCTGGTAATGGAACTGGCAGATTACGCCCTTTACGGAGAAGGAGAGTTGAGCATCCGGGAAAGTGCCGTCGATCTCACTCTGGTGCCGCGTGCAAAGGACTTCAGCCTCATTGCAACGCGCATGCCAATACGGATTCACGGCCCCTTCGACAATATTACGTTGGACCCGATTGTCAGCGAAGGGCTAGCGTCTTTGTTAACGCCGGTGGAACTGGGTCAGCCGGACAGCGCAGGGTGCGATAGTTCGGAGTAAAAAAAAGCCCGCACGTTGACTGTGCAGGCTTTTTATTCTTTGCGAACGGAGCCGAAAAGTCCCGCCGCTGATGTCGTTTAAGCGCTGGCGCGGTTGCTCAACGCGGATACCTTTCTGCGGCTGAGCCCGAATGCCAGAAGTCCGATGCCGAGCAGTGCCAGGGTGCTGGGTTCCGGCACCGTCGCGGTCAGTAGTCCACCCAGCGAATATTCATTGCCGCTGAAGTCATCCACACCGAAGACGAGGCGGAACACGTCAAACGCGCCACCAAATGATACGAAGAACTCTCCGTTGGGCGACGCGTCGAGCTGATGGAAGTTAAAGCGGCCAAGGAAAGCGTCCGCTGCCAGGTAAACGTCAACCCAGCCCATTTCGCCGATGCCGCTGCCATCCATGGGGGCAAACAGGTCAGTCAGAAAGGCGCCGGAAATCTGTTGATTAGCCGCGTAATACGCCGCGTCAAAGGTAAGTTCGAGGAACTCACTTCCATTGATCTCATCCTGCTCTCCGCCACGGATGCCGAGGCCGTCAGTATTGTCCTGGTAGAGCGTGCCCAGACCGCCATTAGCAGTTGCAGTCACACCGTTCACCGTGAACGAATTACTGAAGTCCGCACCGTCCCAGTCTGCGCCTCGAAAGTCGACGCCCACTGGATCAGCGCTCGCAACGCCAACAGCCAAAATGGCCAGGAACGTTGAGAATGTCTTTGTGATTTTCATGCTAGTGCCTTTGGCAATTGATCGTAAATGTCTTGTGAGTAGGTATAAGCAAATTGCGTGCCAGGTAGTGCAAGCCCTTGTTCAGCAAGCCTTTGTAATATTTACAACCGTGGACTTTTGCGCAGTTGTAAACTGTGGCGACACTCACGGTTTGTCATAATCGCCGGCAAGCGGGCGTACGCCGGATCATGGATGTTACATCAGTTAGAAAGCCAGTCGTTCCATTCCACTCCGCGGCCCCAAAACTGACAAAAAAAACCCCGCACAAGGCGGGGTTCCCCGAATGAATTCAGCCTTAAATTTTTCGTCTACGGCGCGCAAGACCCATGCCTGCCAGGCCGAGGCCCAGGATAGCAACCGTTGCCGGCTCAGGAACACTGACATCCCGGCCTTCACCTCTGCCCCATGACTTGATGTTCGAGAACCCACCGCCACCTTCGTTGCGACGATCGTAGGTCAGGGTACCCATCGTCTCACCGGGTGTGATCAGCCAGGCGAACCAGCTCAGCGCGCTCTGTCCACCGCCGACATGGATAGTGATGACAATTTCTTCCCACACACTCCAGATGTTCGCGTCCAGCGTCCAGTCCAGTTCCACGTAATTGCTATCGAAGCCGCCGGCGCTGAAAACAACCGGTACGTCAGACAACTTCGTCCAGGGCTCAGTTGGAAATGCGGTCTGAATGTCCCCTTCGGTCGGGTTATTGTTCGCGCTGCCTATGTCCTGGCTTGTCACACACATGCTGGCGGAATCCAGTGTTGCGGTGCGATCAGTGTTCCCGCAGGTAATGGGAACTGCTTGTGAGATTCCGGTGAATGCCAAACCGGCAGTGGCCAATGCTACTAAGAATTTATTGTTCATTGTTTTAATCCGTTTCCCTGGGCGACCTGCCCTTTGATTATTACAATTACAACGACTGCAAGGTTAATGCCAAATTATTTTTTTATTTTATTTCAATAACTTATGACCGTTTTAACATTTTGTGAATGGGTGCTTTGTAAGTAATTTCGACGCTTATATTCGCGGACGGCTAGTGTCTGCGTCACGAGAGGTCAGTCGGGTCAACCATGGGGCGTCACGGAGGTGCACGCTTGAAACGCGACGATGCAACGCCTGAGAAATGGTCGCAGACGGTTGGGTTGCACTCGTCTATTACTGAGTAACTTGCTGGGCCGGGATGGAATCCGACCCTGAAATTGCCTGGACCTATGCCTTCGCACCGGCATCGCCCCTGACCGCCAGATTGATCGGCAAGAAAGTATTTTTCGCGTAATCCAGCATCGCGTAAATAGCGAGGATCACACCCAGTTTTTCCATTAATTCCTCAAGCGTGTGAACAATGATGTAGGGCATGTTCGTGTGGTTCAGTTGTTCGTAAAAAATCTTTCCACCGATGGATTCACCGCCGATGGCCCCCGCCACATAAATCGCTGCAGCAGACACGAAAAGGATCTGCGTACGTCTCGGCATTGACAAAAGGAATCGAAGATAGACAGCGGCCACAACAAGCACGAGTCCCGCGTACGGGATAATCCAGGAATACGCGAGATAACCATCCCTAATGTTCAAGAAAGTCTTTACGGGCTCATCAAACATCTCGTGAATCGATACCGTCTCTTCCAGGGCCATGAAGGCCAGCAAAAAACTGATTCCAAGCCAATGATAAAAGTGACCGCTTGCGCGGAGCCGCTCCATGCGAGAGATCGCAAATGCGATCGCAGCGGCAACGAGAATTGCGGTCGCTGCGTAAAATGACGGGATATTCTGTTCTGCGTCAAAATCAAACAGGTTTACGAGCTTTCGCAACAGCCTGCCACGCGCCCGCTCACCAAAGTCAAGATTGATCTGCATATAAATGGATAGCAAATGGAGGACGGTCAGTAAGACAACGATTGCAACCAACGCCATTGCCACTTTGGCAGGGTTAACTACTAATTCAGTTTTCAAGATCAGCTCCCTGGTTCCGGCTCTTGCCAGCGGCGTGAAAGGCTCGCCGCCGATTTAGGACACGATTCGTATGATCGTTAACTCACAGCAAATCGCAACCAAGCAAATCTCAAAAACTACATTGATTGATCTGAATACTGATTGATAGAGCATTTTTCAATCAGACGACGGCTGAAAATATCCGCGCACTGGTCAAACGATTCCCAAAGCAACCGATTTGGCGACCAAGGTGGCAAAGATAACTCAGGATAACGCTCGGGAATTCGGGCACTCGCGGGTAAAACGGCCGTTACCCGTAGAGCCAGCACGATTACACCTTTCAATCGAGAAATTATTGTCACGCTGGATAATCACCCGTGACCACCCAGCCAACCCTGATTATCACGCAACCGTAAACAATAGGCGGGATCAGCTGCAACTCTCATCGTTTGCGCGTGGCGGTTTTTCAAGGCCAGCCTATCGGCGGGCACTGGCAGGCAGTGCTCTCCCGCATCACTCAGGTTAGCAGCGTGCCTGAGCAACATTGCCTTGTAGTCTTCCTGCTCGCAAATGGCAAGAAGCTCAGCAATGACCTGCATCATACGAAGCGCAGCCGTTCGATCAGCGGCAACATATTGAAGCGGCTGCTCGAATACTGCGCTGGCAAACTGCTCCAGACTGACCGCATGCACAGCTACCCTCAGGTTACCGTCATCGTCGTGACGGTTAAAGCCAGGCTCACGGCGTTGCACAACGATTGCCATAGCGCTCTGCAACCAGTCAAGACAGCCCACCGCAGTGAATGGATCATTAAC